>JBBRPD010000033.1:0-52527 GCA_038228575.1 Chitinophagales bacterium
TAGACTACCCAGTAAGATCTTATGGTGATTTTACCGGGGGTGTTCACCTCTTCCCATTCCGAACAGAGAAGTTAAGCCCCCCATGGCCGATGGTACTGCGCAACAATGCGGGAGAGTAGGTAGTTGCCATATTCCTTTAAATGCCTTTACATTAACTTGTAAAGGCATTTTTTATTTACACCAATCCTCCCAGCCCAGGCATTTGGCGAACGCGCTGGTTTTTATGTGCCTCAAAAGCCAACATCTGACCGGATTTCTTATCAGGAGCCAAAATCTCACCGTACATTTATGTCGTGAAAATATTTCTTACTGATCAAACTGGTACTTTTGATAAATATCTCGGGCTGCTTTGCAGGGCGAAGGTCATGAGTTACGACCAGAAGACATTGAAAGAAGTAGTTTCTTCAATAGAGATAGACGTGGAAATACCATTTGAGGATTTGGACTTCAATTTTTTCTTTAACTACGGTATTTTTCCGCCAGACATCATGTCGTTTCTAACCCAGTGGAAGCAGGAGAGCAGGGCGATGCAAACAGGTGACACAATTGTTCAACAGGTTTTTATTCCTCCCAATAGGTTTTTCTCGCAGAAGATAATTTTTGCAGTTCGTATTTGTGCTGTTATTGATGAACCGGACAGAAAAGGCTTTAGTTACGAAACATTAGAAGGGCATGTTGAGCGGGGTATCTCAAATTTTCTTATTGAAAAATGTGGCGACGGAAAAGTTCTCTTTACCATCCACACGTTTTCAAAACCTGCTATGCTGCTTACGAAGTTGCTGGCCCCTGTATTTTCATTGCCTTACCAACGTTTCTGCACCCAATGTGCGTTAAAACACGTAAAAGCGATGTTGCATAAACGTTAATAGTTTTGTTTGCCTTTACCTGACTCAATTTCCCGCCGATTCCATACCGTTAAACATTTGTATTCTTTATAGCTGCATAAACTTTAAGTCCGCGATATCATCGGGTTTCTGCCGAACTTTACTGTTTTAATTGTTTACGCTATAATATGAATTCATTTCAGGAAAAGTTCAAGCTACTTTATATTCCATACCTGGTTATAGTTTTGGTATTTAGTTCTGCATATACATTTTTACATTGGTTGCTTTTTCAACACTGGAATCTTTTTGCAATCAGGCCAGATATTGTTGACTACTTATTGCCGCTATGCCTGGCATGGGTGCCTATAATATTGGTCTATAACGGCCGGGCTAAATTAATACGATATGGGGGCAGGTACAAGGACGGATTTATTTTTCAATTATTAGTGTGGGTTGCTGTTGCCGTGCCAACTATATTTGTCCAGTTTTATCTGGCTAAGTCAATAGGTACTTTTACAAAGTGGGATTATTTGCTTTCTCAACTTGGCACTGGTTATGTGCAAACAGCTAATGAGTTGTTTGCGTTAACCTTCAGTACCCTTGTTTTGGGTGCGCTCGCTATGTTAGTGTTGTTGTTTTTTGTTACGATCGATCAATGGGAGTTGGCCCGCTACAGGGCAGGGCTGCAGTCGGGTTCCGAACATGAGCTCAATTTTTTGTTTAGTTTTTTTACTCCGAAAGGTAAATACTTTTTTACTCCGGTATTTTTAAATCTGAATATTCTTGTTTTCCTTGCCATGTGTACTGCGGGGCTTGGCTTTAAACATTTTGGTACTGCCGCTCTCGTCCGTTGGGGTGGCAACATACGGTCGCTCACATCAGCTGGGGAGTGGTGGCGGTTACTAACCTGTACATTTCTCCACGGTGGCGTTACGCATCTGGTGTCAAATATGATCAGCCTTGTTTTTATAGGTTCGTTGATAGAGCCGGTACTGGGTCGGTGGAAGTTTTTCCTGGCCTACCTTCTGACGGGGATTTTTGCCAGTTTGAATAGTATTTGGCAACATGATGCTACGGTTAGTATAGGCGCATCTGGTGCTATATTTGGTTTGTATGGTGTTTTTGTTGCCCTGCTGCTGGCTAAAGTTTTCCCGAAAGATTTCAGGAAACAGTTTTTAAGAATGACGCTCATTTTTGTTATTTACAATCTGGCAATGGGTGTTTCCGGAAACATAGACAATGCTGCACACATCGGCGGGTTGGTGAGCGGCATTGTTATTGGGCTTATGTTTGCCCCCGCCTTAAAGAGGGCTGACCATTTTCAAAGATATCGTTCTGCCGGGCAGGTAGTGCAATAGCTTTTGTCGCAATTAATAGCTAATTTTATTTGGGCCTTTAAAATAATACTGGCTGCAAATGAATACTACAAATACCAATGAAAGTATGTTATCAAGGCTAGTATCCCGCCTGTTTGTACCACAGGGTGCAACCTTTATTACGCAGCTCATTATTGATTTGAATGCCGGCGTTTTTGTGTTGATGGCTATTACCAACTTGAGTATTTACAGCTTTCAGCCGGATACATTGGTGCATTGGGGTGGTAATATACGGCCCTTGACGCTGAGCGGTGAATGGTGGAGATTGGTGACCTGTGTGTTTGTGCATGGTGGCATTATGCACCTTTTTTCAAACATGGTGGCGTTTGTTTTCGTAGGGCTTATCCTGGAGCCAATATTGGGTAGAGGCCGCTTCGCTTTAGCATATTTGGTAACTGGTATTGGTGCCAGTATAACCAGTTTATTGTGGCATAGCAATACGGTGAGTGTAGGGGCATCGGGTGCTATCTTCGGGTTGTATGGTGTGGTATTGGCATTACTTTTCGGTAATATTTTGCCACGCGGCCTGAATAAAATTTTTCTTTGTAGTGCAGGTGCCTATATAGCCTACAACCTGATTAAAAGCGCCACTGTGGGTATTGATACTGCCGCACATATTGGTGGTTTGGTCAGTGGTTGCGTGGTCGGTTTTTTGTTTTTTCAGCAGGCAGCTAAACGAAATATCAATGGCTGCTAAGGCGCTGCAAAATGCTTGATAGAAAGCTGAAAATGGCTGACAAACGACTGCTTTTTTAGTTCAAAAAATACACCCAAATGAAGGAAATCAGGTTATATAAATCAATGCGATCAGGCTTTAAATTGATAGGGCTTGCCTCTCTTTTTGTTGTGCCTTCTATCTATTTTATAGCTGCTCATGAACCGGAAATGAGCACGGTTTCTTGGGTGTCTATTTGCTTTTTTGGCTGGGGATATCCTATAGGTTTGTATAAAATATTGGACCGCAGGCCGCACTTGATCATTAATGAATTGGGTGTTTTTGACCGCAGTTTGGGCAACAAAACCATTAATTGGGAGGTGATCAACGACGCATATATAGCCCAGGTACACGGCATTGAATTCATCTGCCTCTCCATAAATGCGTCGTTTGATCTGCAATTGAAAAAGAGTAAATTCAAACAAATGATGGCCTCTGCCAACAAGTCATTGGGCTTCCAGGAATATAATATAAACCTCGAAAACCTGAGGGTGGATGCAGGTGCCTTAGTAACACTGATCTTGCAGATGATACATGCCGAAAAGCCGGAGCGGACGAGGTTATTAACATTAGATCGGCAGCTATCAGTTTAGCTTTTTTATACGGTAATTTACTACTGGGGTGCAAATGAAAAAGCAGCATTTTTCAGGTGCTGCTTTCTGCGTACTTTTGTGTTTATCGATTAGTTATTTTGCTTTTCTGAAAATATAGCGGGTGATGAATAAACCACCATTGCTATTGCCGTTAGAACTTTGCTGGTTGCTGCCTGCGGTCACTTGTACAAGGTCCCAGCCCTGATTGCTGTATTCATTCAATCTGTCAACAATGGAGCGGTCGTTATTGGCTATGTTTTCAAAATTTATACCTACCAGACTGTAGAAATTTTTCAGGTCTTTTTCAATCATTTGGCCATTGTCATCTGTAGTGAGTATACGCGACCTGCCCATGCCGCCCGGTATTACGGACTCTACCGCCGTTATTTGTTTATACATGTAAACTGGCGGCTGCTGATAGTTGTTATCGTTAGCTGGTTTAAACGAAAATACGCCAAGCGTAACCAATACTGTGCTTGCTGCTATAGCCACAGTAGTAATCTGTTTTTTCATTGCAATTTGTGTTTTGTATGTGAGGAGTTGAAATGTCGTATTGGGGTGGATGTAGCTATTTTCCGCTTATCAATTGCACGGCATTGAAGCGCCTGTACCTGGAGGTAGAAGCAGTTAGTAAAGGTTTTTTTATCTGTTGGTAAGCTTTGCGGCAGGTATGTTTTCGGGCCGCATAAGCTGCCTTGAAAACGACTAAAAGTGTTTTGAAATTTGGCTTCTGATCTTTCGATTTTCCCCTGCTTAGCCTTTGTTGTTTTTTAGGAATTTATCCATTTCTTCGCGATAGCTTTTCATGGATAGTTTTGTCTTTACGTTCTTATAGTTTGCCTTATCAGTTGTGTTGGTGTAGGCCCACTTTGCGAAGTCAACCTTGCTGTTTTCAAAGTCGAACCAGCCTATGATGGTCATTACTTTAGCGGTGGTCAGCTTTTCGTTTTTAAAGATGGTTTTGGCAGTTTCCAACTTATCAGTATCCGTTCCCTTGGCGGCAATTTTCTTTCTGGCTTTTTCCAGCTTTGCATCCTTCAGTGGTTGGTTGGCTTTCACTACCGGCTTGCTATCCTTGGCTGCTTCTTTTTCAAGTGCATCTAGTTCAGCATTTGCGGTTTCGGGCGATACCAGTGGCGTTCCCGCAGGCAGGGGTGGTGGGGCATCGGTATTTTCAGTTGTTGTGGTATTATTCTGTTGGCTATTATTAGTGCCATTATCCCGCGTATCGTAATTGTTCAGGTTACGATTATTAAAGCTTTCGGCATCGCCTTGGTTATCTGGCCGCTGGCCCATATTGCCCGGGTCCATATCCTGATCGCTTTCTTCTGACATTCCTGAATTTCTGTCATAGACGAACTGGGTTATCTGGCCGCGGTAGGTTTTAATTTTGCCTTCAAAAATCACCTCGTCAATTTGCGTACCTCTTCTGCTTGTGGTGAGTGCAAATATTTTAAGGTAGTGCCTGCCAGATGGCAGATCGGCTACAGTAACCGTTTGCCCCCGGTTATTAAAATAGCGGCCATCAACAGCCACCTTTATAGGTGTTTTGTCAGCAAGGCTCACCTTCAGCATCGATTGTGCCTGTGTTGTAAGAGCGCCTGTAGCAAGAATGCATAAGATACTGAATACCTGTTTCATGTTAACTGCGTGTTTTGAGATTTTGAGGATAGTACGGGTATAAAATGCTATTCAATTCTTGTGCCATTTTTCAGGTTGAAAATTATAATGTGTTTACCGGCAGCAGTAAAGCACATAAAATTCCTGCTGAAACCCCTGCATTGAGCGACTCTGCGCCGCCTGTGCGGGGTATCATAATTTTTTGGGTAGCGCATTCCATCACCGGTTCTGAAATGCCTTTCGACTCATTACCAATCACTAACACCCCGGTTTTAGTTTTTTCAATGGTATATACGTTGGCCCCGTCCAGCGTTGCAGCATAAACCGGAAGGGTAGTCTGCTGCAAAAAGTGGGGCAGGTCGGCTGTATAGCAATTTACTCTTAGCTGGCCACCCATGGCAGCCTGCACTACCTTGGGGTTATAAACATCAACACAGCCGGCGGAACAAATAATATGGTTGATGCCAAACCAGTCGGCGATACGTATAATAGTGCCCATATTGCCGGGGTCCTGAATATTATCCAGCGCAATACACCATTCTTGTAGTTTGGGTAGTACCGGTGGTTCAGGCAGGTGCAGCACCAGCATTACCTGGTTGGGCGATGGCAGCAGCGATAAGGTATGCAGTTCTTCATCGCTAACCATGTGTGCCTGCGCCTCAGCATGCCGGTTTATAAGCGTATTGTTCGCGGCCATCCACGCTGCTGTGCCAATAATATACTGTATCTTCCATGCACTCAGCAGCCACTCTCCGGCTATTTTGGCGCCTTCGGCAATAAATACTTTGTTATCGTTTCGGTGTTTTTGGTGTGTTAATGACCGAATGTATTTATTTTGTGCTTTAGATAACATGGTTTTGCAAAACTATTATTTTTAATGTAGTAATAGCCATCTGTCGAAATTTTAATAATTGGCAGCAGGTGGCACGGTTTGTGCGGCGGGGGAGTGCAGGGAATTAAATTTTATAATGAAAAATACTGGCGCCTTAATTCTTTACTTTTTCATATCCGTTCTGCTGATGGCAGCAGCGGGATGCAGCAGTACCAAACATCTTGATGATGGCAAGTACCTGCTGAGGCGCAATGCTGTGAAGTTAAAGACCAATGGCATTGCCATAAACAAAGGCGAAACCAGAGATTACCTTTCCCGCCTCGTGGTGCAACGCCCCAATACTTACAGGATATTAGGCAGTTTTCCGCTAAAATTATGGTCGTACAACGCCCGCTACGCAACCATGCACAACAGGCCAGATAGCCTGCTGCCCAAAACGGTGGAGCGGCCGGTTGTGTTAGACACTACGCTGCTGCCCAAAACAATATTGAACATGCGTAGCTTCCTTTTTAACCAAGGTTTTTTTTATGCTAAGATAACAGATACCATTATCTATAAAAAGAAGAAGGCTTACGTTAATTATAATATTACCGCCGGCATCAATTACCTCATTAACCGTATTCAGCATGATGTGGATGATAGTGGTATTGCCAATTTAATGCATAGTGCTATGGCTGGTTCCGCATTAAAAAAGAACAAGGTATTTTCATATAGCCAGCTCGATGAGGAGCGCGGCAGGTTGGTGTCTGTTATTCGCAATGCGGGTTATTATAAGTTTTCGCTTGAAAATATACGGTTCGAGATAGATACTATGGATAAGGCCTTTTTGCGGGATGTGGACAACCCACTGGAAAGCGCCATCAATTTTATTGCCCTTGCCCAAACCAACAAAAAGCCAACTATTGATGTAAAGATAATTGTAAGAACGGGGGAAGATACTACGGGCATACCTTACCATATTGGTAAAGTGACGGTCTATCCCGATTATGAAGGTGCGGCAGATACGCGCGACAGTTCGCAACTGGAAACTATTGTGGATAGCATTCTTTTCCGGTATCATGAAAACTATGTGCATGCACGGGTTTTAGCTGACCGTATCTACCTGCAGCCAGGGCAATTATATTCGCAGGAGGACCAGGATAAGACCATTGCCAAACTGAATGAACTGGGTATATTCCAATACATAAGGATACAGACCATTGAGCGGCCCGATAGCACGCTGCACCTGAACATTTTCCTTAGCCGGACCAAGAAGCTCGATTTCAAAACCAATTTTGAAGTATCGAACGGCGGCTCTACCTATTCGCTGGGTAATTCGCTAGGTGCGAGTTTCCAGAATAAGAATTTTGCCAAGGGAGCTAACCTGCTGAGCATTTCGCTGAATGCCGGCATTGAGTTGGGCGATTCGTTAGGTAACCGCGATTTTAAGCGCATAACATTGCTGACGCAATATTACGGATTCAACACAAGCCTCGATTTCCCTAAGTTTATCGCCCCGCTTCCCAAAGGTTTATTCGATAATTCCAACCTACCGCACACCATTATAAGTGCAGGTAGCAATGTAATTAACAGGGTGCAGTACTTTACGCTCACCAATACCAGTGCCAGCTTTAAGTATAACTGGCGGGAATCGCAAACGCAGATATGGGAGCTTTCACCTGCTTTTGTAAACATTATTAAATTGGGCCACCTTACACCCGCCTTTGAGGAAAAGCTGAGGAGCAGCCAGTTTTTGAGCAACAGCTACCGAGAGATATTTATTGAAGGGGAAAACATAAGCTATACCTACAGCAATATTGACAAGAAGAAGGGCCGCAACTACTTCAGGCTGAAGCTGGGAATGGAAGAAGCCGGCGGGCTGCTGGCGGGCATTAACAGCATAGCCCCCACCATTATTGACTTCAGTAAAAACCCATATGCCCAGTATGTGAAATTCGATTTTGACCTGCAGCGTTTTATCTCATTGCCACACTCTTCATTTGCGCTGCGTTTTTATGGTGGCATAGGCTTGCCTAACGGGCATACCAGTTCTTTACCGTATGTGAAGCAGTATTATGTTGGCGGCCCATATAGCACGCGTGGCTGGCGTATACGCACGCTGGGGCCGGGTAGTTACTACGATTCATCGAGCGCTGGCAAGCTGAATACCATTGACCGTACCGGAGATATAAAGCTGGAGTTTAACGGAGAATACCGTTTCCCGATCGTGCCATTATTTGCCGGACTTATCAAGATGAATGGTGCCCTGTTTACCGATGCCGGCAATATATGGTTGGCGCGCGAAGATACCAGCCGCAAGGGTAGTGAATTCGCATTTTACAAATTGGGGCAGGACATAGCCATGGATGTTGGCGCCGGCACCCGCTTTGAAATAGCCTCCTTCCTCACCTTGCGGCTAGATGTAGCCATGCCCATCAAGAAGCCCTACGTAACCGCCAACAATGGCTGGGTACTTGATGAGATCGATTTTAAAAACTCCACCTGGCGAACCAATAATATTATCCTCAATTTATCCATCGGTTATCCGTTTTAAGCTTGGGTAAACAATAAGGCTGGGGTAGCCCCCTCTAACTTTGTCATGCTGACACAGGAAGCATCTTCTACAAGCACCATTTGTAAAGTGCGTTAAACGGGTGTGGCACACTTTTGAAGTGTGAGACACTTAGCCCATTCTAACTTTGTACTGCTGACGCAGGAAGCATCTTCTACATGCGCCATTTTACAGGGTACAGGGCGGCATTGCTATACAGGCAATAACAAGCCCAACAAAAAAGAGTCTGTTTTTTTGCATAATATAAATTTAAAATGTTTATAAACTTGTTTTAAGACGTCATTCAATAACAATTTTTTCAAAAAAAATTCCGCTAGACGTAGATGCTTTTACATAATAGACACCGGGTGGAATACTAAAATCAGTAGTGATATAAGTATTGGTCATACCTTCTATTTTTTTCACTATATTTCCTAGAGCATTAGATATTGTAATATTTAGCGAAATAGTAACTAGAGATTTCACCATAAGGCGTATGTTCCCATCATGTGTCGGATTACCCATAACCAGAAAACGTGAGGTAGACGTAATCTTCAAATCGTTTAACCCCATACTATTGCGACATCCTATGCATCTGACCCTGTAATTTCCCTCATCAGAAAAATATATTTTACCCGACGGCATGGCAAATAGACCCTTTACTGAATTTACCTGGGCCGCAGTGGCTAACCCGCCGTCGCCGTTATAGCCACCTGCTCCGTTTCCTGCAAAAGTTGTAATAATACCTAAATTATTGATTTTTCTAATCCTCGTGTTATAAATATCTGATATAAAAAGGTCCTCCGAATCATTAACTGCCAAACTTCGAGGACCAGATAATGTAGCGGATACTGCAGCCCCATTATCGCCCGAATACCCGGAAATTCCGGTTCCCGCAATTGTAGTGATGATGCCAGACCTATTTATTTTCCGTACTCTATCCGAACTATCAGAAATGAAAATATTTCCTTGCTTGTCAGTAGCTATTCCTAAAGGCGTCATTTGTGCAGCAGTTGCACTTACGCTATCTCCGCTAAAACCAGCTGTCCCATTTCCGCCTATTGTTGTGATAACTCCGGCAATATCTATTTTCCTGATCCGGTAATTCCTGAGATCTGCTATATAAATATTTCCTGTAGTATCAGACGCAATATCTAGTGGGTTATTTAAAATCGCAGTAATAGCGGCAATGCTATCTCCATTATAACCGCTAGTGCCGTTCCCCGCAATTGTAGTAATAATACCCGCTGTATCAATTTTCCGAATTCTTGAATTACCGATATCAACAACATACATATTACCTTTTGGATCGAAGGTGATGGCTAAGGGGCTATTTAATTGGGCTCCTGTTGCTGGCCCACTATCGCCGGTAAAGCCGGGACTGCCAATTCCTGCAAATGTTGTGAGCACCCCTCCAGTATCTATTTTACGCACAATATGATTGAACGACTCTGTAAAGTAAATATTGCCTTTTTGATCCCCACATATGCCTATAGGGCGGTCTATGTAAGCGGCAGTTGCGTCACCACCATCTCCTGTATACCCAGGTGTACCATTACCAGCTACAGTAGTAATAATTTGCGCCTTGCCAAGCAATGGTAAAAGAAGTATTAGGAGTAGTAGTAATCGTTTTACAAATGACATAGATTGCATTTTGCTTACTTAAAATTACCACATTTTTGAACGATAAAACGGGTAAAAAAGTTGGGCGTTTTGAGCATTACTGTATGACTATTTTTTGAGTTAAGGTTGTGTTTTGGATGGTACCGGAAATAAAATATAGTCCTTTTGACAGCTTCAATTCAATATCTGTTGAAGCGTTGGTAGTTATGGGTATTTGCAACAACCTGCGCCCAACCATATCGGTTATCGTAAGATCGGTTTCTGTTGTTTCAGGTGAAGCCAAAAAAATAGAAACCTTCCCGTCAAATACAGGATTGGGATTAATGGATAATGTAGCGCCTTGGCTCTGATCAATATATGTTACGCTAAGCCGTGAATCACACCCTATGCACCTAATTCGTCCATTCACTATATCTGCAATATAAATGTGTCCGCTGCTGTCAGTAACAGCACAACTTGGGAATGTAAATTTTGCGAGTAGCGGGTCGCCGCCATCGCCACTATAACCGCCCACACCTGTTCCTGCGATAGTAGATATTTTATGTAGATTATCCACCTTTCTAATCCTGTCGTTACCACAATCCGCTATTAGCATAACTCCATTGGGCTCAACTTCAAATGCTCCGCCAGATAGATCTAACTTTGCTACTGTTGCCGGAAGTCCATCTCCACTAAAACCGGCAGTTCTCGTGCCTGCAACGGTTGATATTATTCCTGTATTACTAATTACACGAATGCAAACATCGCTGTCTGAGAAATAGAGGTTATCATTGGCCAATGTTAAGGCTATTGGAAAAATTTGCGCAGCCGAAGCAGCAACTCCATCTGCCGAATAGCCGAGTGTCCCTATCCCTGCGATGGTTGAAATTATTCCTGCTGTATCAATTTTTCTAATTCTAAAATTATATCCATCTGATATATATATATTGCCAATAGAATCAACAACTACATCAGTTGGAACATTAAGAAGCGCATTAGTGGCGGCAATGCTATCTCCATTATATCCTGCGATACCAGTTCCCGCCACGGTCGTTATTATCCCGAATGTATCTACCTTTCTAATACAATTATTGCCATAATCCGAAATGAAGAGGTTATCGGTTCTATCAAATGCAATCCCCAGCGGGTAAAAAAGCTGTGCAGTATTAGCTGGTCCGCCATCACCGCTGTAACCTGAAATACCCATTCCAGCTACTGTCGTAATGACACCGGCATGATCAATTTTACGCACCACATTGTTATTCTGTTCCGAAAAATAGATGTTACCCTTACTATCCAATGCGATATCGTACGGATGGTTCAAACAGGCACCCGTAGCTTGCCCGCCATCGCCACAATAGGCAATAGTCCCACTGCCAGCTACAGTAGTAATAACCTGCGCCTTACCCAGCTGCGGTAAAAGGAGTAGTAAGATTAGTAGTCGTTTTACAAATGACATAAATTGTATTTTGCTTACTTAAAATTAACGCATTTTTGAACGATAAAACGGGGTTAATGGTTTGGGCGTTTTGAGCATTATTGAATGAGGATTTTTTGGGTCAATATTGCTTTTCCCGTTATGGAGTTATTTGCGTTTCTGCAACCCTCCTGTCTACTCATTTACATTACAATTGCCGCCTGGCAATAAGCAGGCAACCCCCAAAAGTGAACCCACGCCAATGAAAAACACCAACTGCTAAAAATAGACTATTGGACTGAAAGGCTACAACAACAATAGCCGTAGGCAAAACCTACGGTACGGCAGAGATGGCATAAAAAATGGTCAGATAACTATACGCTCAATGGTGTAATTAATCAGCCTATTTTATAAGTCCGCATTTAATGGATTTACCCAAAAAAGTATCTTGTTTATTTTGGCCGGGGAGGTTATGGGTTACCAGTATCTGGTCAATGTAAACAGTGTCGCCCCATTTAGCGCGGTCGTAAATAATGCCACTGATGTTAGACGATATAGTATCGCCCTGGCAAAATTCTTTCGAAATGTCATACATCATGTGCAGGTCGCCGGCAGAATCTTCGTAATAATTGCGCTCGAAATAGTTGAAATAAAAGCTGATGATCTTCAATGGCTGCCCGGCAGCGTCATTGGCATGCAGACCTCTTTTTAACAGGGAATCGAAACGAGGTGCAGTAATAGCACCGCCGCTATAGTCTGATTTGCCCAATGTTACCGTGGGCATATAAGCAACCTTTTTGTTTGTTTTGGTGGCAACTGTTTCGGTTTTCTTAGCTGTGTTTTTTGCACCCTTTTGTTGTGCCCACATATTTGCCCCGAACATTAATAAAAGAACGCCCCCTATAACAGGCCCTGTATATTTCCCCATTTTTTGCAAGTGATATTTTATAATAACAGCATAAAGTTAGTAAAGCTGCAACAATTAATACCACTCCATTTGTGAATGTTTTATGAATGGCGCCTTCCGGCATTGTGCTGCCGCAGGAGCGTTGCACCTGCGCCCCGCATTGGCTAACAATATGTATCTTTATGCAGCATCAAAGTTCTGCCACTAAAATTATGACTACTATGAGGAAAATATGCTGCACGTTCTTGTTGTTGGTTTCTTTTACCGCCGGCGCACAAACCGCGCAGGACTATTTTAAAGACGGCCTCAAAAAGCATAAGGATAAAGACTATAAAGGTGCCATAAAGGAATATAATAAGGCCATTAAAATTATTCCCAATTACCGGGATGCATTGTTTAACCGGGGCACCATACAGATGGAGTTGAAAAACTTTGAAGAGGCAAGTGCCGATTTTACCAAAGTAATAGAGGTTGACCCCAAGTATGCGAAAGGATATTTCAGCAGGGCATATTTAATTTTCACCACCGGCAATCATGAAGATGCCTTGCCAGATCTTGACAGTGCTGTTAAGTTCGATTTTCGCTTGCCTAATGCATTAACGCTGCGGGGGCAGATAAGGGCGGAGCTGCGCAACTTTCGCGGTGCGTGCGAAGATTTTTATAAAGCCAAGGCCATTGGCGATACAAAGGCAGAGGAGTATATAGAGCAGGTGTGTAAAAAGCACTAATGGTGCTTCTTTCCCCTTTTATAGTTACATATTAGCAATAATTGATGCTACGATACGGTATTATTCATTTATATCTTTTACTTTCGTGAGCAAAATCGGGTTGCATGAATTTTCGCAATAAATATTGCTTTATCTGGGTGGCTTGCTTTGGTGTATTGTCTTGTAACAATATGCCCTCCAAAACTCATGGTCCAATAAAACTGGGCGATTCTTCTACTATTGTTACGGAAACTGACCCGCATAAATTGCAGGATCTGGTTACTGATCTTAAACCTGAAATACCCTCAAGTACCCAGGTTGTTGATACGCCTAAACCAACGGTTGCTGCAACAACTGCCGATACTGCAAAGAAGCAGGTTGCAGCAGCAAGTGCACCAGTACCCGGCCCGGCTACATTACCGGCAGGGGCGGGGCTCAAGGCCGAGTTTAAAGAAGTTGCGGTGCTGATACCCAACCTGAATGCAAAACTATCAGGCAAGGCCGACCTCACCAAAGCTAATGGCGCTGTTTACACCTGGATAAGTGGCAATTTACAGGGCAATGTATTGCGCACCACTGGCAATGTAACTAAGGTGGCGCAACGCTACCAGTCCATAATAGTGCTCAAGACTAAAAATGGATCGCTGCCGCTCGAGGAGCTTACCGAGACTACCGATTGGGCGCTGGTTAAAGGCGGAAGCGGATCGTACCCCATTATGGGGCTTACCGAAAATGAAATGCATTTTGCTGATGCTGATGCCAGCGATATTAAAAGTGCCGTAATGAAATCGTGCCGCATACGCCGCTACAGCAGCAAAAAGACACAGGAGTGGCTTGCCGCACTGAATGGTGCCAAAGTCGGTAATCAGAAACCACTGGTGGTTACCCTACGTTCCCTTATGTATAAGATAGACGGCAAAGACCCATCGGGTAAAATATTCTCAAAGCAAATAAGGATAGATATACCGTTATAGGTAGCGGAGGACTTGCGTGGTAGATACGTTGGGATGATAATAGTGGTATTTGAAGGCTAATGTTATGGCAGCAAATACCCTTGTCATAAAGTGCAATATCATTACGTGTGGTTTGTTCCTTATCCCTGTGGTACGCCGCAGACATCAATCTCCCCCTCTACCATTTATGGAGAGAGGCCTGTCCCGAACTCGCTTCGGGAGTTGGGGTGAGGACACCTACTATAAACACATTCCTTCCGTCCTGTATAAACAAACAATCCTATTACAGGGCTCCAATTACCCGTAAACAAAAAAGTGGGATTCACACATGAATCCCACTCTGTAGAAATGTTGCTATAGCTATTGTTACCAGCTTATTTTTTCTACTCTTTTTTCATGCCTGCCACCTTCGAAGGGCACGGTTAAAAAGGTTTCGGTCATTTGTTGGGCTACATCAAATGAAACGAAGCGGGAGGGGATGCAAATAACATTAGCATTATTGTGCTGCCTGGCAAGCGATGCTATTTCCGGGGTCCAGCAAAGTGCTGCGCGAATGCCCTGGTGCTTGTTGGCCGTCATGCAAACGCCATTTCCGCTACCGCAAACCAATATGCCTGCTGCTGCCTTACCTTCTTCAACCATGGTGGCCAGCGGGTGTGCATAGTCAGGATAGTCGGTGCTTGCAGTGCTGTAAGTACCTTTGTCGCTTATTTCCCAGCCCTGGGCCGCCAATATTTTTTTAAGCTCTTCTTTGTATTCGAAGCCGGCATGGTCGCAACCAATAGCAAGGGGCAAGTCGCGGTTGAAAGTAGTTTGCATATTATAACTGTTTAACGTTTTTTAGGCTTGTTCGTTTTTTAATTTAGCTTTCAAGGCGCGGGCGCTTATGAATACTGATATTTCAAACAGGGTGTATAGCGGAAAGAATACCAACAGGCAACTGAAAAGGTCAGGCGGGGTAATGATCTCCGAAAGCAGGAACAGGATAAGTACTGCATACTTGCGTTTTTCCTTCAGGAATTGCGGGGTAAGTATGCCTATTTTAGAAAGGAAAAATACAATAATAGGCAGCTCAAACACCAGGCCCAGTGCCAGTATAAGGTTGCTCATGGTATCGTAGTAATTTTCAATGGTAATGATGTTTTTGAATTGCGGGCTCAGCTGGTAGCTGCCAAAAAAGTTAATAGTATATGGGGCAACTATAAGGTACGCAAACAAAACGCCCGTAAAAAACAATAAAGAACACCAGAACACAATGCCTCTGGCATATCTAATTTCTATCGGTTTTAAGGCTGGTTTTATAAAGCGCCACAGTTCCCACAATACATAGGGGAAGGCACAAATGAAGCCCAGCATCATAGATACCGACATGCTCATCATAAACTGACCCGTAACGGCGGTGTTCTGGAACTCCATCTTTATTTCGCCAAGGCAAAAAGATTCATAATGAAATACCCTGCCCAAGGCACAAAACCATTTATAAGAAATGAAGTCGTTGTGCGCCGGCCCCATTATTATGCGGTCGAATATCCATTCCACTTTTAGGAAGATGGCAATTGCTGCAACAATAATAACCACTACTGAACGAACAATGTGCCACCTTAATGCTTCAATATGATCAAGGAAGCCCATTTCGGCATTAGGGTCTGTATTGGTTTTATCCAGTATTTTTTTGAATACACTCACGGTTATTGTTTACGGGGTGCAAAGGTAGTGGTTAAAAAACATAATTGGCCACTAAAAACTGCAGTACGGGCAAGTGGCACATGCAGGTAAAATATAAATAACCAGCCGAATTGTATAAATGCTTTGTTGAGCTATTCTGCAACTTTGTTGAACAAATAATTTTTCACCACCAAAATACATTGTCATGAACAGCATTGATAAAGAACAACAGCAAGACACAAAGAAAGACCTTAGCGGTAAAGAAGCGGCAGCAAAAATAAAAGAACTGGCAGATACTGCGGGTTCCTGCTTTTTCTGCACCAATTTACAAAAAGGCAAAGCTGTAACTACACGCCCGATGGCCGTTTTGCAGGTTGATGAGGCTGGCGCATTATGGTTCATGAGTGCCAATGACAGCCATAAAAATGCGGAAATTAAAGCCGACCCGAACATTCAGTTGTTTTTTCAGGGCAGCTCGCACAGCGATTTTATGAGCTTATATGGCAAGGCCACCATATCGACCGATAAAGCAAAGATCAAAGAACTGTGGAATCCGATGATCAAAAACTGGTTCACCGGGGGTATTGATGACCCTAGAATAACTGTAATAAAATTCGATTTGGAAACAGGGCATTACTGGGATACCAAGCATGGCATGATCGTAGAATTTGTGCAGGAGGTTTTAGGGGCACTCACGGGTAAAACAATGGATGATTCTGTTGAAGGGATGTTGAAATCTTAATATATACCGCAAATAGAAAGGTCCGGTAGCTTGTAAACACGCTACCGGACCTTTTACTATTATTACGTTTGCTCGCCGTATAATGCGATTACCATAAAGAACCAGCATTATGGCATTGCAGCTGCAATGTTTCCTTATAAGTGGGCATTCCTTCAATATTGGCAAGATAATTGAGGTAATTGCTTATCTTGCATACAAAAGCGATAGTATTATTATGAAGGGAGTGCTTTTATGTTTACTGGTTTTTACGCTGACTATGGGCTCTTGTTTAAAAGACCCCGGTTTGGTGTACCGGTATGAGGGCACTATTAAAGGTGAAAATCCCTTTACCCGTAAATGCGGCGGTGGTTACTGGATAATAATAAACGGATACGATTATTCGCACGATTCCATTACTACATTCGATTCTTTGCCAGCTAAAAGCGGGCTCGACCTGCGCAATATTCAGTTGCCCATGAGCGTAAGGCTCAACTGGCACCCCAGGTTTGGCGATACCTGCGGCCTTATTGATATTGACGATATAGAGCAAATCAAGTAAAGCACGACGCGTAGGTCAATCTCCATAACATTCCAAAAATTAATTATTATGGGTGCCTTTTTGTGTGTATTGTCGCGCACAAAATGTGGTGTATCTATACAATTGAAATCGTTAGCCTTATAACAACATTGCTGCCCACGGTATTAACAATATTTTCAGGCATTAAATTTGTAGGTTTGCAGTAAACACTGCCATATTGTTCAAAAAGCTCGACATATTAATTATCCGTAGTTTTATCGGGCCATTCATCGTCACATTTTTTGTTGCATTATTTGTTCTCGTTATGCAGTTTTTCTGGCTGTATATGGATGAGCTGATAGGCAAGGGTCTCAGTACCTGGATGATCATGCAATTACTGCTGCTCATGTCGGCAACATTGGTTCCGTTGGCATTGCCGCTGAGCGTGCTATTAGCCTCGCTCATGACATTCGGTAACATGGGCGAAAACTTTGAGTTGGTGGCTATCAAGTCGTCCGGCATTTCACTACTCCGTTTTATGCAGCCGCTGGGTATTTTTATAACCGTGGTTTGCGGCCTGGCATTTGTTTTCAATAATAATGTAATACCGGTTGCCAACCTTAAAGCACTTTCGTTGTTGTATGATGTGCGCAATGCTAAACCAACACTTAACATAAAGCCCGAAAGGTTCAACAGCGATATACCGGGTTTTTCTATAAAAGTGGGGAGTAAGGATGAAGATGGTTATACCATACATGACATTATTATTTACGACCACACTGACCTTGTTGGTAACAACAAAGTAATTATTGCCAAGGAAGGTAAAATGATGCCGACGAGTGATAAACAGTCGCTGATATTTAAACTGAAAGATGGCTGGTTGTATGATGAAGGTGTAGAGCGCAATGGCCGCACGCCGGAATACCCCCAGACCCGCACGCACTTTGCAACCTGGGACAAGGTTTTTGATCTTTCTGCCTTCAACTTTACGCGGGCAAACCAGGATCTTTTTAAAACGGCCTACCAGATGATGGATGTGAAACAGCTTTCTGATGGTATAGATAGTTTTGCTAAAACGGTCAAAAGCATTCCGGTTACGGCAGGCACTTATATGGCACCCTACATTACCCTTGCCAACGGCACTAAAGAGGCTGATGCGCTAGGGGCAACTATTGATACGAGCCACTATACTGCAAGGCCTTACGCCGCCAGCTATCTGGAAATGATACCTGCGGATAAGAAGGTGATCATGTTGCAGGCCACCTGTAACAATTTACGCAATCTGAAATCGTTAATGAATAATGTTTCGCTGCAGGAAAAGCTTACGAAGGATAATTTTTTGAAATACTCCATAGAGTTTCACCGTAAGTTCTCGTTATCATTTGCCTGCCTGCTGTTGTTTTTAATTGGTGCGCCATTGGGTGCCATCATCCGTAAAGGCGGCTTGGGTTTGCCCATGATAGTAGCTGTGGCCTTCTTCATTGCGTTCCTGATGTTGAATAAAATAGGGGAGAACATGGCAAAAACCTCATCGTACCCCAGTTGGATAGGCATGTGGTTATGCACCATTATACTATTGCCAATCGCAATCTGGTTAATTATAAAAGCACGTAACGATTCGCAGATATTTTCGAAGGAAATGTATCTTAGGGGCTGGAGGGTGATGAAGAACTTTTTGACCTCCAAAAAAGATGCCATTGCTTAAGAAATTCAAACTCGCCTACAATCCGTATTTCCATATACCATTCCTGCTTTGGGTGGTAGTGGGTGGCGTGCTTGCCTATACCTTCAATAAAAAGGAATTGTTTGCGGCGGTCAATACCCATTATACCCCAGTTGCCGACTTCCTCATGTATCATATTACTTACATGGGTCAGCCAGAGGTGATTATCCCCACACTACTAGCCCTAATGTTGATACCAGCTTTTCGTACAAAATGGTATTTCACAGCGGCAGTACTGGCTAATATAGCGCCCCTGATAGTGCAGCAGTTGCTGAAACGGTTGTTTCACCGCCCGCGCCCCTTGCTTTATTTTAATGGCGATACGTGGATACACTATCTGCAACAATGGCCGGCGCTAACGCGTAACAGTTTCCCCTCGGGCCATAGTCAGGGCGCATTCAGCTTTTTCTGCTTTCTTACGTTGCTGCTACCGGACAAGTACAGGAAATTCGGGCTTTTGTTTTTTGTATTGGCGCTAATGGTTTGCTATTCACGGTTATATCTGGCCGCACATTTTTTTGAAGACGTGTATACCGGTAGCATAATTGGTGCCACCACCACAACACTCCTGTTTTCGCTGGTAAGCAGCTATCGCCCCATAAAAAAGCAAAAACCGATAGTAGCCGAATAGCCACAAAAACTGGTTAATTTTACCCCGCGTTCAATAGCCACTAAACATACACAGGACAGCAAATGCCGAATTATTTAAAATACCTGATCATTGCGGTAGTAGCTTCATTGCTCTTTTTACCTTTTCTGGGTAATGTGCATTTGTTTGACTGGGACGAAATAAATTTTGCCGAGTGCGCCCGCGAAATGATTGTTACCAAAGATTATTTGCGTGCCCAGATCGACTTTATGCCTTTTTGGGAAAAGCCCCCGGTATTCATCTGGATGCAGGTATTGGCCATGAAAATATTTGGCGTTGGAGACTATGCAGCACGCTTCCCTAATGCGTTTATGGGGGTAGTTACATTGCTTACCTTATTTTATGTAGGTAAAAAGGTAGTCAATGAGCGTATGGCTACCTGGTGGGTGGTGTTATATGCGGCTACATGGCTACCTCATTTTTACTTTAAGTCGGGCATTATTGACCCTACATTTAATTTCTTTATTTTCCTGGCTTTCTTTCAGTTGCACCTGCTCAAGTTTAAGGCTGAAAAGGCAACGCATGCGGTGCTCGCGGGGTTGTTCCTGGGCATGGCGGTGCTTACCAAGGGCCCTGCTGCAATTATTGTAGCTATACTCTCGTTTGCTGTTTACCTGCTGGTGGGCAGGAGTAAGGGCGTATTCGCAATCAAGCATTTGTTACTGATAGCATTATTTGCAGCCCTGCCATTTTTGCTCTGGATAGGGGCTGCTACCGCCCGCTACGGTATGGCCTATGGCAGTTGGTTCCTGCAAGAATTTATTACCTATCAGGTGCGGCTATTTTCAACCGAAGATGCTGACCATGGCGGGCCATTCGTGTACCATTTTATTGTATTGCTCATAGGTTGTTTCCCTGCCTCTGCATTTTTATTCCAATATAGCCGAAAGCCGGGCACCGATAGCGAACATAACCGCGACTTTACCCGCCTTATGTGGATCATGTTTTGGGTAGTGCTCATTTTGTTTTCCATAGTTAAGACCAAGATCGTACACTATTCTTCGCTGTGTTATTTCCCCCTAACGTATTTGGCTGCATTACAATTATACCGCTTTACCAGCGAAGGGGCACAGGTGAAAAAAATAGTAAAAATAGTGTTGGCCGTTACCGGGGCGTTGCTGGCTATACTCATAACCGCACTGCCAATAGTGGGCATCAATAAAGCAAAGATCATACCGCTCATTGACGACCCATTCGCGGTTGGCAACCTCAGCGCCAACGTACCCTGGTCGTATGCCGAATGTGCGTGGGGTATTGTTTACATGGTGGCCATTGGTGCAGCCATTTACCTGATGAATAAAGATTTCAGAAAGGGTATAATAACCCTTTGTGTGGTGCAGCTGGTAATAATACAGGTAACGGTATTGCACTTTACGCCGAAGGTTGAAGCGTATTCGCAAAGGGCTGCCATTGATTTTTTCAAGAGTTTTGAGGGCAAAGACGTGTACATACGCACATTGGGTTATAAAAGCTATGCCTACCTGTTCTATGCAAAAAAGCAACCTTTTGCTAATGCACAATACTATACTAAGGGTGGGATAAATGAAGACTGGCTGATGAATGGTGTAGTGGATAAACCCACTTATTTTATTACCAAGGTGCAAGATGCCAAACAATATATGGCCTTACCGCAGTTGGAAAAAGTTAGCGAGCAGAACGGATTTGTGTTTTTTAAACGCAGGTAATTTTGTCGGGTGGGTGGAAGGGGAGATGATTACAGGTGCTTCAACCATAGTGTAAAATCATACATGTATTCGTGCCTGCTATTATAATGCTTCCGGCCAAAGCACAAAAAAACCGCAGGCTTAAAGCCCACGGTTCTGTATCAACTCAATTGACAATTAACAATTACTTAGCCAGTTCTTTTATTTTGGCCAATACCTGAGCTTCGCCACCTTCTTCATAGCCAATGTGCGTGAAGGCAACTTTGCCGTTTTTATCAATAATAAGCGTGTACGGTACTGACTGGAAGTTCAATGAACGTTTCAGGTCAGAATTTGGGTCAATATAGAACGGGAACGACCAACCTTGTTGTTTGGCATAGGTTCTGGCTACACCCTCAGCACGCGACTCATCAATAGAAACAGTTATGAAATTAAAATCTGCTTCTTTCTTCCAGGCTGGCAATGCATTAGCAATATTTTTTATTTCCTTCTTGCAAGGTATACACCACGTAGCCCAGAAACTGATAACATTTACCTTGCCTTTTTCAATAATACTATTGAAAGGTACCTTCTTTCCTGACTCCAGATCCTTGATCTGGGTGTTAGGCAACTCCTGCGCATGCAAGCCTAATGCTAAAAACAAACCAGCAGCTGCTAAAACTAATTTTCTCATAAATACTTGTTTTTGTAAAATAATAAGCGAAAACTTTGCCAAAATTGTATTTTGCGACTAATTTCGGAAAAAATTTAACAATCAGGCACTTTTAATGAGCAAAGCTATTCTTTTATTTCTGCTAATTTTTATTCCAGCGGGTTTATTTGCACAGGGTACACTATCTGGCGATTTTCAGACCAACATAAATTTCTTTATGAAAGATCCGAAGATTGGTGCTTCTAATAATCCGCTTTATGACAATGCGTTGAGCGGAGGGGAAGGCTGGCTGAGCCTGAGGTATAATATTAAAGGCTGGACGTTCAACACGAGGGTCGATGTTTTTAATAATTCAAATCTCAAAGCACCTGCACAGGCACTTTCTGCCTATGGCCTGGGTGCTTACAGCATTACCCGCGAAATGGACGACCTTACCATTACGGCAGGTTACATCTACGACCAGATAGGCAGTGGTGCATTATTCCGGGCTTATGAAGACAGGGGGCTTTTAATAGATAACGCACTGGTAGGGCTGGAACTGAAATATAAATTAGGCAATAACGTAATGCTGAAGGCTTTTACCGGGCAGCAGAAAATTCTGTTCACCCGTTACAACCCTATTATAAAGGGCTTTAATGCAGAAGGTGATTACAGTGTAGGCAAAACGCACCTGATACCGGGTGTTGGTGTGCTGAACAGAACCATTGATAAAGAGTCGATGGATATTATTGCAGCCACCATTAACGGCTATGCCGATACTGCCGACCGATTTTTACCACGCTGGAACATGTATGGCGTTACCGGCTATAATACGCTTACCTATAAAAGCCTTTCCTGGTACATAGAAGACGCCTTTAAAACGCATGAAGCCATCAATGGCGATTCCGGTAAGATGATCAATAAATGGGGGAATATTACCTATTCGAACCTGAGTATTGCGAAGAAAGGCCTGGCTATTAATTTATCGGCAAAGCGTACTGAAAATTTTGTAATGCGCACATCGCCTAACCAAACCCTGCTCGATGGTATGATGAACTGGCAACCCGTTGTTGCGAGGCAACGCCCGCAAAGGTTAATGTCGCGTTATACGCCGGCGTCGCAAGATCTGTCTGAACTGGCTTACACTATCGATGGTTTGTATTCCCCTAACGATGTTGCCAACTACACATTTACCTACACGCACATTAATAAGCTGGACAATACAGAACTTTATCGCGAGGGATTGGCTGAGGTTTACTATATAGGTCTGAAATCATGGCGTTTCCAGTTGGGTTTACAGTATATGGAATATAACATACAACAGTACCAGAGTGCGAAAGTGGACCAGCCAATTGTGTATGCAATAACTCCGTATACCGAAGTTACCTACCGTTTTAATGCTACCAAGTCGTTACGTATGGAACTGCAGTACATGAACACCAAGCAGGATTTTGGCTCATGGGCATTTGCATTGCTGGAATATAACTTTGTGCCGTACTTCTCTATTTCGGTGTCTGATATGTATAACATAACCCCTAATTATGATAACACCCTGGTTAAAGAGGCTATTCATTACCCCTGTGTTTACGGGGCTTTCACAAAAGGTCCGCATCGCCTATCTTTGGCCTATGTGAAGCAGGTGGCGGGCATTAACTGTACCGGTGGTGTTTGCCGTTACGAACCGGCTTTCAGTGGCGTTAGGAGTACGTTTACGACAAGTTTTTAATAGTGTAATGTGTGTCTTGGTAGACAAAATTTTAGTGACAGTATACCCATTGTAAAAATGAACTACCATTTAACAATTACATCAGCATCCTTATGAAATTCTGCTACTACATTTTATTAATACTCTACTTTTGTGTACCGGGATATACCCATCCGCTATTTGCTCAGCAGGCCAAGCGGCAACTAACCGCCAGCCGCATTGCCGACCAGATGGTTTTAGATGGTAAATTGCTGGAGCCGATGTGGAATACTGCCGAGCCTGCCACAGGTTTTATACAGAACTCGCCTTTCCCCGGAGAAAAATCGGTATCGAGAACGGAAGTAAGGATACTTTATGATAACGATGCAGTTTATATAGGTGCTTTCATGTACGATAATCCGGATAGCGTGCTCAGGCAACTCACGCCAAGGGATGAATTCGGCGATGGGGCTGATGTGTTTATGGTTACCTTCGACACTTATGATGATGAACAGAACGGGTTTGTATTTGCTGTGACCGCCGCAGGTGTACAAGCAGATGCCAAAATGAAGCTGGATGGGTCAGATTATTCCTGGAATGCAGCATGGTACTCAAAAGTGAGCCTGAACAAAGATGGCTGGAGCCTGGAGATGAAGATACCTTATGCCTCCTTGCGTTTCCCGAGCACCAGTGAACAAAAATGGGGGGTAAATTTTTACAGGTCTATACGCCGCATAAGGGAATCATCATACTGGAATACGGTACTGCCTAATGTACCCAATTTCCTGAGGCAGGCAGGTACGCTCAACGGAATTAAGGATATTAAATCGCCGCTGCGCCTTACGTTTCTGCCCTATGTTTCTACTTATGCCGAAAATGACAATGGCAAAGTGACCCAGACCATCAATGGAGGGTTAGACCTGAAGTACGGCATCAACGAAAGTTTTACACTTGACCTTACACTAATCCCTGATTTTGGGCAGACGCTCTACGATAATCAGGTGCTGAACCTTTCCCCTATCGAAGTGCGTTATAATGAAAAGCGTTATTTCTTTACTGAAGGCACCGACCTGTTTAATAAGAATGACCTCTTTTACAGCCGCAGGGTGGGCGGAACGCCGGTTAAATACGGTTCGCTTTACAACAGCCTGGGTGCCGATGATTCAGTTGTACAAAACCCGCTTACCACAAAGCTTATTAATGCAACCAAAATATCGGGCCGGACCAAGAAGAACCTGGGTATAGGGTTCTTTAATGCCATTTCAGAGCCCGTTTACGCCACTGTCTACAATAAAGCTACCCAAGAGAGCCGAAGTGAGGAAACGTCGCCGTTAACCAACTACAATGTGGTAGTGCTTGATCAGGCCCTGAAAAATAACTCATCGGTGAGTTTCGTTAACACCAATGTATACCGCAAGCAAAACAGTTATAATGCCAACGTAAGTGCGTTGCTGTTTAAGTTTGCCAACAAAGCCAATAATTATTCAATAGATGGGTCGGGAGATGTGAGCCAGTTATTTACCAGTACACCTGCCTATGTAGGATACCGGTATTTTTTACAGGTGGCGAAAACCAAGGGGAATTTCCAGTATTATGTAAACACCAACTCTATCAGCGATCGTTTTAACCCTAACGACCTGGGTTACCTTGACAGGAATAATGTGGTGTATTATAACCTGAGTACGAATTACAATACCTACAAACCGTTTGGCAGCATACTCACCACTTACAATCATGTTGGGGCGGGGTACAACCGGGTATATAACCCTAATGTGTTTTCGTCCATAACCATCTATGGGTCGCATCGGCTAACGTTGCGTAATTTTTTAACCGTCGGTGCTTATTGGGATAACCAGCCTGTTGCGGCTAATGACTATCTGGAACCCCGCACAGCAGGGCGCTTTTACCTCATACCGGTATCCACTATGGCGGGAGGCTTTTTGTCCAGCGACTACCGCAAAAAGTTTGCGTTTGATTTTGAGCTGAATAACAGATGGTATGCCGAAAGTGGCCGCAGAACTTTGTATTCCAACATCTCGCCGCGTTACCGCATCGGGAATAAACTATCTATGGTTTATAACACCAACATTACGTCATTCGGCAACAATGTAGGTTATGTAGGCGGCAGCAATACCGATTCCATTTATCTGGGTACACGAAACGTTTTGACCTTGATAAATACACTGGATGCGAAATACATTTTCACCAACAGGATGTCAATGAAGGTGAGTGCACGGCATTACTGGTCGCAAGCCACTTATTCTAAATACTCGCTTTTAGATAAAGACGGCACATTAGTAACCACGGCAGTTTCAGCCATATACCCTAATCAGAATGTAAATTTTAACTCATTTAACGTGTACACAGGCTTTGTGTGGCAGTTTAAGCCAGGCAGTGAAATAAGCGTTGTTTACCAGAACAGCATTTACACGAGGGGTATAAATGTGTTTGAAAGTTACCTGAATAATCTCAGCCAAACGTTGAATTCCCCGCAAAGCAACAGCCTTTCGGTAAAGCTGATTTATTACCTGGATTATATCACTATCAAGAACCTGGGTAAGAGCAGTTAGCTGCAGGGCGATCGGTTATTTGCTTAACCTTCGCCCAGTTCCAGCGTATTGCCTTCCGGCAGTAAATTCAGGTCAACATCCATGCCTGATATGCCTTCAATTGAGCCGCGTATGTGTGCTGCGTTCAGCAGAACTTTTTCCAGCGATTTTTCACGGGCTTTCCAGAGTTTTTCCATCTGGTCGCGTTCGCGTTGTATAGATATTTTCATAGTCATAAAACCTTCGCGGATGGCGTTCCACTGTTCGGAAAATTCACCGCTTACCAGGTATTGGTAGAGCAGTGTCATTTTATCGCCTTTATTTTCCTGGCTTTTGGTGGCATTGTAAACCTTCATCACCAGTTCGCGCAGCACATGCACCACTGGTTTTACTTCGCTGAAATTACAGATCCAGATACCCTGCTTTTCGCCAAACGTTTCCATGTCTTTGGGCATAGCCTGAGTTACTATCACGGCCACGTCAGCCCCCAATGCGCGCATGTCAGCCTTTAATTTTTCAATCCAGTCTTCGCTGAAATCTTTGGTGCGCTTGCTTTCAAAAATGATCTTGCCACATTGTTGCCCATAACTGTTGCGAACCGTAAGTGTGCAGTCGGCGCCTCTAACGCCCTTGCCCACCTCGCTTACAATATCGAACGGGAAGGATGCCTTCAGCAGCTCTTCCAATGCCAGTTCCTGCACTTCGCCCTGCAATTGCATAGAGCCTTGTTCTGCCTTGCGTTTCATCTCCTCCACCAGTTTGCGCTGGTCTTCCAGCTGCTTGTCCTTCTCCTTCAGTTTCATCTGGAACTCGGCATCGCGCTGCTTGTTTTTTTCTTCCTCTTCCTTCTTTATCTGCTCGCCCAATTTTTGGCGTTCGTCCATTAATTTCCGTTGTATTTCCAGTTCCAGTTCCTGCTCGCGCGTTTGCAGGTTCTGCATTTCTTTCAAAAATTTCAGTTCCTTTTCGCGGGCTTCTGTAAGCTTACTTTCGTTGGTTTTGTTGGCATCCTCCAGCAGGCGCAATTTATTTTCAAAATCCTGCTGAATTTTACCGGTCAGCTGCTCCGCCAACTCACTTTCCATGGTGCGTTTATAACCTTCCAGCTTTTTAGCGAGTTCCTGCTCCTGTGCTTCTTTCTGGCTTTTTAAGAGTTGCTGTTCCTGCAACAGCTTTTGTTCTCTTTGCTGAAATACGGCTTCTTTATCCTTATCCTGTTTGTCCTTATCTTGTTTTTCTTTTGCCCATTTCTGGTTAAATTCTTTCCTCATTTCTTCCCTTATAGTTTGGGCCAGTGCTTCCGTGGGTTCGAACTGGGTATTGCAGTTGGGGCAAATTATAGTAGCTGACATCTGTTGGAGGTTGGTTATGATTGGACGCAAATTTCTGATTTCTGGCGGATAATAGCAGGTTTTTATTTTTTGGCGTATATTTCGGATTAATGCGTCTTAAAATAATCATATTACTTTGTTGCTGGGTGTGTTGTTGTTCTGTTTTAGGGCAGCAAAACAAGAAGGCAGCCAAGTATTATAATAAGGCCGTAAAGAGTTGGTCGCACTTTGAGCGTAAGGAAGCTTACGAACATATGAAAAAGGCGATCAGCCTGGCACCCAAGTACCCGGAAGCCTACAGCATGCTGGGCGAATGGTATTTTTCGCAGCATTTGTTTCAGGATGCGGTGAACGTTTTAAGGGATGCATCAGGCAAGTGCCCCAATGGTAAAATGCAATTTGCCAAGCCGCTAACACGGTGCCTTATTTCGGCTGGTCGGCCCGATAGTGCATTACAGCTCATCAGCTGTTACGCAACCATTAAAGATAGTGCTGCATGGAACAAAATGCGCACACAGGCACTTTTCATAACCAAGGAATTAAGGGTTATATATCAGCAATGGCCCATGAGCCTGGGCCCGAGGATCAACAGCAGGTATCCGGAACTCTTCCCTTCCATGACGGTTGATACCAGTGTGCTGTATTTTACCCGGAGGTTCAAGAATATTGACGAGGAGTTTTATAAAGCAAAACAAGATAGCTGCGGCGAATGGCTACGTGCTGACAATATGGGAGCGCCCCCGAATACCATTAGCGATGAGTCGGCGCAGTTTATTTCGGCTGATGGTCATTATCTCTTCTTTTCGCGCAGCGATAACCGCAGCGAGAACGGCTGGGCGGCCGGAGGGTCAGACCTCTACATGGCTTACCGTATAGCCGTTGATAGCCCGTGGACACAGCCGCAGCCATTTGGGGCAACCATTAATACGCCCGACTACGAAGGCATGCCCAGCCTTTCGCCCGATAACCGGAAGCTCTATTTTGTAAGTAACAAACTGGGCGGCTACGGCGGCATGGATATCTGGATATCGAACTTTGAAAATGGCTTGTGGCAATTGCCTTACAATGCCGGGCCTGCAATTAATACCGCAGGCAATGAAAGCGCGCCACATATATGCCTCGACAATAAAACCATGTTCTTTACCAGTGATGGGCATCCCGGTTTTGGTGGTACCGATATATACAAGTCGGTGTTGAAGAACGACAGCGAATGGTCGGCACCCGTTAATTTAGGTTACCCTATAAATACCGCTTATGACGAGCAGAGCGCCTGGGTGGTAATGAATGGCAATCGCTTATTGCTGGCTTCCGATAGGGAAGGCCCTGCCGGGAATTACGATATTTTTCAAACACCGCTACCGCTGGATATGCAGCCTTCGCCGGTGAATTTTCTTTCTGGTTACGTATACGACAGCATCGGCAAAACAAGGCTCAATTCGGCATTCATGTTGCTGATGAATGCAAAGACTGGCGACACCATTTACCAGTTTCATAGTAATCGCGGCGATGCCAGTTACCTGTTGCCAATTGCAGCTAATATACAATATGCTTTATTCACGGCGATACCTGGTTATACCGAAGTGCTGGATACCTTCGCATTTGACAAGCAATATATGCAGAAACCCTTTGAGCATAATGTGGCTATGCTGCCTGCCGACTATGTAAGGCCGGTGCACGATAGCCTTATAGCCACCATTCACTTCAATGTGATGAAGGTGGAACTGACCGATTCTGATAAACTAATGATATATAATGTAATTTATCCTTACCTGCAAGACCCTCGGGGAGTGATGCTTTACGTAAACAGTTACACGGACAATTCCGGCAATCCTCTGCTGAATGAAGCACTGTCCACCAAGCGCGCCAATTTCATTCAAAGTGTGCTTGTAGATATGGGGATAGACGCACTGTCTGTAATAGCCAAAGGGTGGGGCGAAGCCAAAATGATTGCACCAAATGACACCGAAGATGGAAGGAAACAAAACCGCAGGGTGGAAATCATACTCAGAAGAGGGTAGCAGTTTTTTTTTCGCTTTTGTCTATTTTAATGACGCAATTGTCATTGAATATTCAAAATATCAAGTTATTATATTTTGTTGTGTGGCTAAATATTTTTTTCTTATCTTAGTAGGGGTATTAACACTTGATTAAGGAAAAGTGTTGAAGCTGTGGTCACGAATTTGATTGTTTTTTGCATTTCTGAAGCGTTGCAAATGCTTGCCAATAATGTGCTGTATTATGAGCCGTTATTTGTAATGGGTTAAATAAGGGCAAATGCTCGGGTTTTGCAACAGGTATACCCCTTACCAGCTTCAGGACTATCAGTTAGCTATCCATTTTGCAGCCCCGTTTCTTCATGTCGCCTGAAATACTTGCGGCCCTTTCATTTGTTTTTCGATACACACTAAATGCTAATTTGTGAAGGCGACCCAGCCACATACACCGATCGATTACCGCAGCCTGGTGACTTTTGCGCCGGACCTCTATCTTATTTTGTCCCCGGCTCTCGATATTCTGGATGCTTCTGATGCTTACCTGAGCGCAACGCTTACACAGCGGACGGATATTACGGGCAAATACCTGTTTGATATTTTTCCTGACAACCCTGCCGATGCGGCAGCCGATGGAGTGGATAATTTAAGGTTGTCGCTGATGACGGTATTAAGTACGCGCTTACCACATAAAATGCAGGTGCAGAAATATGACATCAGGAAACCTGACGGTACGTTTGAGGAACGCTACTGGAGCCCGCTCAATACACCGGTGCCCGGAGAGCAGGGCGAGGTGGCTTTCATTATTCACAGGGTGGAAGATGTAACCGAATTGGCGCACGCAAAAAAGGCCATAGAACGGCAGCAACTGCGACAAACCGAAATAGTGCAAATACATGAACAAAACTTGCAGGAAAGCGAAAACAGGTTCCGTACCATATTCAATCTGAACCCTGTTGCTCTTTTTATTACGAATGCGGCTGATGGCCGGTTGAAATATGTAAACGAAGCCTTTGAGCGGTTGTTTCATTTTAACAGCAAAGACGCGATAGGGAAAACGGTTATTGAATTAGGTATTATTGATAGCGATAACCGCGCGCAACTGGCCCAGCATGTGCATGATGAAGGCGGGCACAGTGTAGAGATGGAAATTGAAGTGCACACAGCCAACGGCGATGCCCGGCAGGTTTTTCTTTCAACAGAAGCTATTGATGTTGATGGGCAGGAATGTTTCCTGAAGGCAATGGTAGACATTACGGAGCGAAAAACAGCAGCCCAACGCTTGCAGGCGACTAACCGTTTCTTAGATAATATTCTGGAAAACATGCCCAGCATGGTTCTGGTGAGGGATGCCAAAGACCTGAAGCTGATAAGGATGAACAAGGCGGCGGAAGAAATGTTGGGTGTGGGCAGGGAGGAACTGCTGGGGAAAGGTACGATAGATATTCTGCCGGCGGAAGATGCGGCTTTATATGCAGCGCAAGACAGACTTACATTGACCATTGGTGGGCTGCAACAAATGGAGGAGCAGTTGAAATTAAAAAGTGGGTCAAAATGGCTCTACACCAGGAAAATACCGGTTTATGAAAACGGTATGCCACAATACTTGCTGAGCATATCGCAGGACACAACGGATAAAAAAAATCAGCAGGATGCGATACTGGAATTGAATAAGGAACTGGAAGCCTTCTCTTATTCCGTGGCGCATGACCTGCGTGCGCCCTTGCGGGCCATTACTGGGTTTGCAAAAATACTGGAGTCCGACCTGGGCAGCGAAGTAAGCAGCGATATTTTACAACAACTCAGAAAAATAAGCAGTAATGCTGAAAATATGGGCTGCCTGATAGATGACCTGCTTATGTTTTCAAAGCTGGGCAAAAAAAGCCTGAGACCAGAAAATGTAAACATGAATCAGTTGGTCGATTGGGCCATTGCGGAAATTGCCAAGACTGGCGAGATAAGAGCCGAAATAAATGTAGAGAAATTGCCGCCAGTGAAGGCCGATTTTATGCTGCTATGCCAAGTCATGATCAACCTGTTAAGCAATGCAATAAAATACTCTTCGAAAAAAGATCATCCGGTAGTTAATATTAGCGGACAGGTACAAGGCAAGGAGTGTATATACACCATAAGCGATAACGGTACGGGGTTTGATATGCGGTACAGCAACAAACTATTTGGTGTATTCCAGCGGCTGCACCGTGCCGATGAATTTGAAGGGAGTGGGGTAGGGCTGGCCATAGTGCAACGCATAGTTACCAAGCATCAGGGCCGTGTTTGGGCAGATGCCAAACCCAATGAAGGTGCGCGGTTTTCATTTTCGCTACCGGCGACATAACCGCAATTAATTACTACTCATAAATAGCGACAGACCATGAAAGCAGATGAAATAGAGATACTATTGGTTGAAGACAATGTATACGATGCAGAACTCACCATTCATGCACTGAGAAAGGGCAATATTTTAAACAATATTGTGCACCTGAAAGATGGTGCCGAAGCGCTGGACTTTCTTTTTAATGAGGGGGAATGGGCCGATAAGCCCAAAACAGTGCACCCGAAGGTTATTTTGCTTGATTTAAAAATGCCTAAAGTAGATGGCTTAGAGGTGCTGCAAAGGGTTAAGACCGACGACCGAACGAAATCGATACCCGTAGTAGTACTTACCTCTTCGAAAGAAGACCCCGACGTGAAGCGATGTTATGAACTGGGTGTGAATAGTTATATTGTAAAACCGGTAGGCTTCGAAAATTTCACACAGTCGGTGGCGCAATTGGGAATTTATTGGTTACTACTCAACCATACCCAGGGGTGAAATATACCTGATACTATGGCACTGGCTGCGGCGCGTAAATTCGTTTCAAAGATAGGCGTGCCCGCATTTTATTGCTTACTTTTTTGGAGATCACGACCTGCTTTTGCATCACCACATTGGCACGGGTTACTCCAACATTCACCACCATGAAAACAAGGAGTATGAAGAAACTGAATCTGCTACTGCTGGAAGATAGCACAGATGACGCTGAGCTGGTTATACAAATGCTTAAGCGTTCCGGAATTGATTGTGATATAAAAGTTGTTTGTTACGAAGCCGAGTACACCAGCGAACTGGAAAACTACGCTTATGACCTGATACTGGCAGATAATGCATTGCCACAGTTTGATGCCACGCATGCCATTGACATAATGCATGCACTCAACCTCGACATTCCGTTTATACTGGTTACCGGCTCCATGTCAGAAGAGTTTGCCGTGGAAATAATGAAAAACGGGGCGTGGGATTATATACTAAAAGACAGGCTGGGACGGCTGCCCAACGCGGTAATCAGTGCTTATAGCAAATCGGAACTTTTGCGCGAAAAGCAAAGGAATATTGACGAGCGGCTCAAGAGTGAAACACTGATGAAAAAAGCAGAGAGTCTGGCACATTTCGGCAGTTGGGAAGAAGACCGGGAAAAAGATACCGTAAGATGGTCGGAAGAGTATTACCGGATACTGGGTTATGAGCCTGGAGAAGTTGCAGCAAACCACAGCAATTTTATTGCCAGGGTGCATCCTGACAGTATGGAGTTTGTGCAACAGGAAATTGCAAGGGCCATGAAAGGAATGGACAAGCATAATTTTGATTGTAAGATACTGGCAGCGGATAGCGACATAAGGCATGTAAAATGCGAACTTGCCATAACAAGAAATGAAGCGGGCAAAATAATACGGATAAACGGACTTAACAAAGATATTACTGCTGTTAAGCAAGCTGAAGAAAGGCTGAAACAATCGGAAGCAAACCTGCGGACAATTTTTGACCATTCTGATACCGGTTACATATTGCTGGATGTAAATTGCAGGATAGTATCATTCAACAAGATATTCGACATTTTTGCAAAAGAGCAATTAGGGATGCCTCTGGTTGAAGGCACCCCGGTGGTTGGGTATGTTAAAGGCGACGCTAAGCAAGCGCTACAGGCGGCTATTGACAGTGCCCTGAAGAATGTGGCTGCGGGTTACGAAGTACCAATTCGTCAGGCTGATGATTCGCTGAGCTGGTTCCATATTTACTATCATCCTGTATGGGGCGGGGATAGTGGCCCGCTGGGAGTAATAATTTCAGAAGCCGATATTACTCCGCGCAAGTTACTGGAACTGCAGGAGAAGAAAATTACGCGTGACCTTATACAGCGGAAAAATGAACTGGAACAATTTACCTACATCATATCGCATAACCTTAGAGCCCCGGTAGCCAATATTATGGGTATAACTGCTATACTGGGTAACGATTTTGAGTACGGAGATGACCAGCGGTCATTGCTAGACGGCATGAGGGTCTCGGTTGAAAAACTGGATGGTGTAATTGCCGACCTTAACCAGATAATACAGCTAAAGCAGGGGCTTAGCGAGAAAAAAGAACTGCTGAAATTTTCGCAGCTTGTTGAAGATATTAAGATCGTAATCAATAACGTTATAACGGCCAGCGGTGTGCAAATAAAATATTCGTTTGGCGAATTAGATACGGTAATGACGATAAGGAGTTTCATGCACAGTATTTTTTACAACCTGATATCGAACAGTATTAAATACAGGCAACCCGGCAGGCAACCTGTAATTGAAATAACGAGCCATGTATACGATAGCTATGCTGAGCTTGTGTTTACAGATAATGGGGTAGGCATAGATCTGCACCGAAAGGGTAGCATGCTGTTTGGCCTGTACAAGCGCTTTCATACCGAACTGGCAGAGGGTAAAGGAATAGGGTTGTTCATGGTTAAAACACATATAGAATCATTGGGTGGCACAATTAGTGTTGCCAGCGAGGTAAATAAAGGCACCCGGTTTACCATCCGTTTCGATTTGGCGGACCTGCAATAAAAGCGATAAGGGTGTGCACCTGCACACCCTTATCGCTTTACGCTATACTAATAAAAACTATTTTTTATTGCTGCTGTCCGGCAAAGGTTGACGGTAAAAAAGGAGTGTGGCACACCTGCGCCGCCGTCCCGGCGCAGACAAATAGAATAACAAGCTTCGACATAATACGCAGGGATGCTCCTTTGGGCAGCGGAGCGATGGCCCCAAAGTGGCGTTTTTCTTTGCTACTTTCTTTTTCGCCACGAAAAAAGAAAGTAGATAAGAGGGGATGACAGGCTGCCTGTATTGCTATATATGGTAATGTAAAAAGCATGGTGTAATAATATAAAATACGCTACAACAATTGCAGCCACCGGATTTCAGAAGGTGGTCAACCGGTTTGCCGGACAGTAATGATTTTTTATTGCTGCTCTGCTTCATTTCTCATGGCCACAACGCCATCAAAAACATCGATCAGAACAGGTTTCGATTTGTCAACATCCCCGTTAATTATTTTCTTACTGAGCAGATTGATAATATCCTTCTGTATTACTCTTTTTAACGGGCGGGCACCATACTGCGGGTCGAAGCCACGTTTTACAAGGTAGTCCAGCGCATAGTCAGTAAACTGCAGGTTAATATCCTGTGCTTTCAGCTGGTGCTGCAGTTGCTGCAATTGTATTTTTATGATGCTCTTAATATCATTCCTCATCAGCGGACGGAACATGATAATGTCGTCTACCCTGTTCAGGAATTCGGGGCGCAATGTTTCCCGCAATACGTTCATCACTTGCTCTTTTGTTGCGTCCACCACATGCTCAATATCCTTTTCGTCCTTCAGCTCCGCGAAGTTTTCCTGTATAATATGGCTGCCCATATTACTGGTCATGATGATGATGGTATTTTTGAAATTCACCACACGGCCTTTGTTGTCCGTAAGGCGTCCGTCGTCCAGTACCTGCAACAGCACGTTAAACACATCGGGGTGCGCTTTTTCAATTTCATCGAGCAGTACAACTGAATAGGGTTTTCTGCGCACGGCTTCTGTTAGCTGGCCACCTTCATCGTAACCTACATATCCCGGAGGTGCACCTACCAAGCGGCTTACGCTATGCTTTTCCTGGTACTCGCTCATGTCAATACGGGTCATCATGCTGTCATCGTCAAACAATATTTCAGCTAACGCTTTTGCAAGTTCGGTTTTACCCACACCCGTCGTACCCAGAAAGATGAATGAACCGATTGGTTTACGCGGGTCTTGCAAGCCAGCACGGCCACGCCTAATAGCGTCAGAAACTGCTTCAATAGCCTCATCCTGGCCCACAACCCTGCGGTGCAATTCATCTTCCAGGTGCATGAGTTTTGCACGTTCGCTTTGCAACATGCGTTGCACCGGTATGCCCGTTGCTTTAGCTACATTTTCAGCAATATCTTCTGCGTCTACTTCTTCCTTCAGCAGGCGTTTGTGGTTGGCACCTATCTCATCCAGTTGCGCCGACATTTCAGTGATGATGGCTTCCTGTTCCTGTACTTTGCCATACCTTATTTCTGCTACCTTACCATAGTTACCCTCACGCTCTGCATTTTCAGCTTCCAGTTTCAGGTGCTCAATGGCATTTTTCGATTTGTTTATTTTGTCAACTATATCTTTTTCCTCCAGCCATTTAGCCTTCAAGGTGTCACGCTGTACGGTGAGCAGGGAAATATCCTGACCTAACTCTTTCAGCTTCACATCATCGTTTTCGCGTTTAATAGCTTCACGTTCAATTTCCAGTTGCCTTATCCTGCGCTCCAGCTCATCTAATGCCTCGGGCATGGAATTGAGCTCCAGCTTCAATTTAGCTGCGCTTTCATCTATAAGATCAATTGCCTTATCGGGCAGGAAGCGGTCGGTAATATACCTGTGCGAAAGCTCAACGGCAGCAATGATCGCTTCGTCTTTAATGCGCACCTGGTGGTGGCTTTCGTAACGGTCTTTCAGGCCACGTAATATAGAAATGGCATCTTCAGGCGACGGTTCATCAACCAATACACGTTGAAACCTTCGTTCCAATGCCTTGTCTTTTTCAAAGTACTTCTGGTATTCATTCAGCGTGGTGGCACCAATTGCTCTTAGCTCACCGCGGGCAAGGGCAGGTTTTAAAATGTTGGCAGCATCCATTGCGCCTTCCATTGCACCTGCACCAATCAAGGTGTGTATCTCATCAATGAACAAGATAACGTCTCCATTGCTTTCTGACACTTCCTTCACCACTGCTTTTAATCGCTCTTCAAACTCTCCACGGTATTTTGCGCCGGCCATGAGCGAACCCATATCCAGTGCGAAAATTATTTTGGATTTCAGATTGTCGGGTACATCGCCATTCAAAATACGATGTGCCAGCCCTTCCACTATTGCGGTTTTCCCTACACCGGGCTCACCAACCAAAATAGGGTTGTTTTTAGACCTCCGAGAAAGGATGTGTAATGTCCTCCTTATTTCTTCGTCACGGCCTATAACCGGGTCAAGTTTGCCTTCACGGGCCATTTCATTCAGGTTCTTGGCATAACGCTGCAAGGCGTTGTACTGCTGGTCGCTGGTTTGTGAGTTTACGGTATTGCCTTTTCTTAATTCCTTTATTGCGGCAATAAGGCCCTTTTCGGTAAGCCCGGCATCCTTCAGCATTTTACCGGTATTGTCATTCACCTGTAACAATGCTATCAGTAAATGCTCCGGTGTTACAAATTCATCGCCAAATGTTTTCAGGATGTTACCCGATTTCAAGATGGCATTATTGGCGTCTCGGCCTATGTTTTGTCCTGGTTCGCCACCCTGTATTTTAGGTAATTTGTTGATTTGCTCTTTTAGTTTGCTTTCAACAAGCGATATGTTTACGTTGTTCTTTTTAAGCAGATAAGTGATGGGACCATCCTTATCGTCAATTAATGCCTGAAGCAGATGTTCTGTTTCAATGTTGGCGTTCTGATTATTAAAAGCCAGTTGCTGTGCTTGCTGCACTGTTTCCTGGGCCTTGATGGTGAAGTTGTTCAAATTCATGTTCGTTAGGTTTTTTCGTACACCTAACTACGCATAAAAAGTATACCAAATCAAACTTTCGGAATAATTGTCATATATTTTCAAATGCGCAGGACATAATGTCTTGAAAATGTGCGCCTAACTGCAATTATGGCTGTTTGGGGTGGGGTAATTATTGATGAACGAAGCAGAAAAAAATGCACTAGGTTTAGCATTGACAACTTTTCAGAAAGTTGTCAATGCGGATGCGACTGTGATGCATAAAGTAACGTCTACGTCTTCCTTGGTTTCTTTTTTGCTGCTGGGAAAAGTACATTATTCAGTATCAGCCTGTAGCCGGGGGAGTTGGGGTGTAGGCTGAGCTCAGTTTTTGGGTCGCCAACAAGGTGCTGATAATCTTCGGGGTCGTGGCCGCCATAAAAAGTCCAGGTGCCTTTGCCATATTCACCATGTATGTAGCGGGCTTCGTTTACAGCCTTGCACTCACCCATAACCAATACGCTCGATTTTAGTGTTTCTTTACGGAAGGCTGTTGTCTGCCCCATAAAACCCTTAATGGTAGTGGTATGGTTCTGTGTAAGCATTGCCGGCACCGGATCGAATTTAGCAGAGAATGTAAACAGGTTAAAGTAGTCCAGCTTAGGGCTTAAACCCATACGAAATTCGGTATTGTCAATGTTGGAATATTCATAGTGCAGCGGATTATTTACGAGCGTAAAATCTTTAAATGCGAAGCATTTCGTGAAATCTAGTTTTTGTTGTGCATTAGGGTCCTGCGGGTCGCCGTCAAACATTTCAGAACAGATGTCTGTGCCTTCTGCGGCCAAAGCAATATCATAGCTATCGGTAGCCGAACACATAGCGAACAAATAGCCGCCACCAGTTACGAAGTCACGTATCTTTTTGGCTATGGCCAATTTTAACTGAGATACCTTTTTGAAACCATGTTTTGCGGCACTGGCTTCGGCAGCTTTCTGATCGCGCTGATACCATTCAGCAAAGCGGAACTGGGAGTAAAACTTACCATACTGACCGGTAAAATCTTCATGGTGCAAATGCAGCCAGTCATATTTGTGCAAGGCATCATCAAGCACCTCATCATCATACACTTTTTCGAAAGGTATTTCGGCGTAGGTAAGGGCCATTGTTACGGCATCATCCCATGGTTCTTTGTTGGCAGGGGTATAGATGGCAACTTTCGGTGCTTTTTCCAGCTTAATGATATCGCCGTTAAAATCGGGATTCGCAATATCGTTGATGATGCCGAGATATTGTGCATCGCTGATGATCTCATAAGTAACACCCCGCAGTTTGCAAAGCCTTACAATGCTTTCCACATCATCCATCCCAAAACTGCCACCCTTATAATTCAGCAACCAGTCGATAGATACATTGGCTTTAAGGGCGGCATAGGCTACGCCATAGGCTTTAAGGTGTTGTGCCTGGCCATCAGCATCCATAGGTATAAATAACTTTGAGGCCCGCGCGTTAGTGCCCAGCAGTATGCACAACCAACAACCAACCAATAACCGTAGTTTCATTTATAAAAATAATTATGACTGTAATTTACTTATTAGGTGCGAATGTACGGGACGAACCCAGTTTTTTTAACAAATGTTGATAATAAGCGTTTGATGCATTGCTATTACATCTACATGCCCTGGGCATGTAGATGTAATAGCAATGCAATAGTTACCAAAATCCCTTTTGTCGGGGTAGTGGCTTTATTTCATGCTGCACGAGGCGAAGATCTTTAATAAATTTAAAGTCAGATAGATTGAGCGTGAATAAATCGATGTCGTAGTATTTAGCAAAGGCGGCATTGATCATATCTGGCAACGATGGCCGATGGCTCAGGGAATATAAAACCATATGCTTCCTGAATTGTTCACTTACCTCCTCATTGAACTCAAGTAGTATCAGTTCCTCCATAGTCTTTTTCAAGCGATTCAACAGTACTTTATCCTTAGCAAAAAGTAGGATCTCCGCGTAGGTGATAGCCGAAATAATTATCTTTTCTTCCCCGCCAATCGCATCAATGAAGTTTTGTACCTCAATATTGCCTCTGAAAAATTCGATTAATGCATCGGTGTCGAATAATACGTTCATGGCCACGCTTTTTCCCTGACTGACTCAATAGATGGGAAGTCCGGTACCTGCCCGAACGCTTTTTTAAAACCTGAAACGTCTCTTTTCCCTTTTTTTATGATCAAAGCCAATAGCTTGTTGTTGCCATTGTTTTCTTTCAATTTAGGGTCAGTATTTCTGTTGCTGGAAATCATAAAACAAATTTAACCATTTTATTGATTCAAACACGAGATAAGAAGGGAACACTATCGAGCAATTAGTCCTTCATTATTTTACCTGCATACTGGCCATTAACCTGAATAAGGTAAACACCCGAATGCAGGTTTTGCAGGTTAATGCGGATATTGTTGGTGCTGGAAGTTTGCTTCAGGGTTTGCTTGCCATCGCTGCCTGTAACGGTTACTTCTACAGTTTTTTCGCTGTAGCCGTTTGGCATAATTATTTTTATTTCGCTGGTGGCAGGGTCGGGTTCTATGCGGATCTTACTTTCGGAACTGCCGAAAACAAAATCCTCATCAACGGGCTTGCCACCATTTTTTGCAGGGGTTTCATTTACTATTACAGTAGGCACGGCAACCTTTTTAACCGCTGGCGAAAGTACATTATTCAAAATAAGCCTGTAACCCGGCGATGAACTGTGGAATGCCAGATTGGTGGGTGGTGCGCCTACACTGTGCTGGTAGTCTTCAGGGTCGTGGCCACCATAAAATGTCCAGGAGCCACGTTGGTAGTCGCCATGAATATAACGGGCTTCGTTGGCGCCTTTGCTTTCGCCCATCACCAATACAGTTGGCTTCAGGGTTTCTTTGCGAAATGCGGTAGTCTGGCCCATAAAGCCTTTAATGGAGTTTGTATGGTTCTGGGTAAGCATAGCGGGTATGATATCCAGATTTACCGGGAAGGTATTGAGTGTAAAGAAGTCCTTGTCTTTTTCCACCTTGCGAAAGGTGGTATTGTCAATGTTTGAATATTCGTATTCATAAGGGCTGGTTACCAGGTTGAAGTTTTTGAATGCAAAGCACTTGCTGAAATTCAGCTTGCTTTGTGCATCCGGGTCCATAGGGTCGCCGTCGAATTGTGTTTCACAAATATCAACCCCTTCGGCTGCCAGTGCTATATCATAGGTGTCCGTCGCGGAGCACATTGCAAATAAGTTGCCTCCGCTACCCACGAATGCAACAATTTTTTTGAGCACGGCAAGCTGCATTTGCGATACTTTTTTAAAGTTGTGCTTTGCCGCTGCGCGTTCCGCTGCATTCTGGTCATTGATATACCATTGCTGCCCGCGCATCTGGCTCCAGAATTTACCATATTGGCCGGTAAAGTCTTCGTGGTGCAGGTGCAGCCAGTCATAATTATCCAGTTTGCCATTTAAAACTTCATCAATGTAAAGTTTGTCGAAAGGAATTTCGGCATAGCTGAGCGCGAGTGTAACCGCATCATCCCATGGTTCCTTACTTAATGGCGTGTAGACGGCTATACGGGGCGGTTTTTCCAGTTTTACTACTGCGCCGTCATATTTCAAACCCTTTACTTCCTTCGTTATATCAGTATATTCTTTGTCCTTCAGGGTGGTGTAGCTAACACCACGGTCTTTGCATAGTTTTTCCAGATTTTTAGAATACGTCATGCCAAAGCTGCCGCCCTTGTAGTTGAGCAGCCAATCGACCGGACCTTCTTTCATAGCAGCAAATGCAATGCCGTAGGCTTTAAGATGGTTGGTTTGCCCCTCGGCATCCATAGGTATCAGCATTTTGTTGCCAAAGGTTATTGATGACGAACCTAGTATAATTAATAAAAGTAAAAATAATCTCATGCGAATGCTTTATTGTACAGGTAATTTGGTATTTAATAAATACGAATTAAAAAACATAAGGGATGTTTTTTATAAAATAAAAATAGTGGTGATGCTTACGGTTGGAAAAACAAAGCTAATATAAAGAGTTGGTCCGGCGAATTTTTAAAGTGCTTTTTAACCTATGGTTTATAAATTAAATGTTGTGTGTGCGCCTGGAAATTAAAAAACCTGAATCACTTTTGTATAATTGCGGTTAAACCAATAACTTTGCACCCAAATTAATCATACTTATTTAAAATAATATGTCGGGGCAGCTCAAAGAGGTTCGGAATCGTATAAAGTCAGTAACATCTACACAGCAGATTACTAAGGCCATGAAAATGGTGAGTGCCGCAAAATTGCGCCGCGCTCAGGATGCTATCCAACAGATGCGCCCCTACTCCAGGAAACTGCAGGAAATGCTGAGTAACATAGTAAGCAGTGTATCGTCAGATGTGAGTTTGCCGCTTGCAGATGTAAGGCCGGTGGAAAGGGTATTAATAATACCGGTAACCAGCGATCGTGGCCTTTGCGGAGGTTATAATGCTAACGTTATTAAATTGGCTGTTCAGCGCATTAATGAGGAGTACGCTTCACAGAAAAGCAAGGGTAACGTGGTTATACTGCCACTAGGTAAAAAAGGTTTTGAATATTTTACCCGTCACGGCTATAAAGTGGTTGCCGATTTTTGGCCTGTTTTCTCTGATCTTACATTCGATAATGTGCGCCGTGCTGCAGTTTATGCACAGGAAGGCTTCCTGAACAAGGAATTTGACCGTGTGGAAATTGTATATAGCCAGTTCAGGAATGCTGCTACTCAGGAATTTATTGTGGAGCCTTACCTGCCGATACCAAAAGTAGAGCAGAAGAAGGGTGGGAAGAATATTGATTTCATTTTTGAACCCTCAATGGCTTCATTGCTAACCGAGTTGATGCCTAAAATATTGAATACGCAGGTTTACAAGTCTGTGCTGGATGCGAACGCTTCAGAACATGGCGCACGTATGACGGCAATGGACAAGGCAAGTGAGAATGCTAACGAGCTGATCAAGTCGCTGAAGATCAGCTATAACCGTGCCCGTCAGGCTGCGATTACTACCGAACTTACGGAAATTGTGAGCGGTGCGGCTGCGTTGCAGGGATAGTGATGATAATGGCTGAATTGCTCCGTTGCGAGATGGCTTAATGGGGCAGTTGGTAATAAAATTTAATACGATAAAATAATTAGTTCTATAAACGAATTACAAACCTCCGCACAATAAGTTGCGGAGGTTTTTTACTTTTATGGAAATATTTGTCATGAACAGTCGCAGCTTCCTTATCGTTTTTTTTCTTTTAGCATTTCATAGCGGTTTTGCGCAGCATTCAAAAACCTATACAGCAAAGTATTGCGGCAGTGTGGTGCTGAAAGATGTTGCCGATAAATACAATGTTTCTTTACAGAGCCTTGAAATGCCGGAAATAGAAGGTGATGCAGAGCAGGTAAAGCTGAATGAAATTAAGGAACGCACAGGTGCCCGGTTTCCACGCAAGGCAAGCGGGCAAGCGATGAAGACAACGACCGCGGCAATGCCCATACTGGCTGCAAATTTCGTGGCTGATAGTTTTTCTGGCATACCACCCGACAACTACATGGCCATAAGCCTTGGCAAAAAAGCGGTCTCCGTTATTAACCAAAGCATTGCGGTGCATGATGGCAATACCGGCACTTATTTATATAAAAAGACACTGGGGTATTTTTCTTCAGCCGCAGGGCTCAACACCAGCCACGATAACAAGTTTGACCCGAAGGTGATGTATGACCCGGAGGCAGATAAGTTTATTTGCGTAATGCTGAATGGCGTTAACCAATATAACTACATAGTTATTGCTTTTTCGGCTACCAACGACCCGGCTGGTACATGGCATTTCTATAAGTTTTATGGCGATTACACCAGCGATACAACGTGGTTTGATTACCCGGCGATTTCAATGACCAAGAACGAGTTTTTCCTTACCGGTAATAAAATTAAATTCGATAGCAGTTGGCAGGCAGGGTTCAAGCAAACACTGATATATCAATTGCGCAAGCAAGATGGCTATAGCGGCAATGCTACCGTTACTTACACCATTTGGGATAGTATCAGTTATAATGGCAAAAACCTGCGCTGCCTGCACCCTGTAAAGCCCGGCTACCTGCTGGAAAGCCCGGCGCAGTATTTTCTCAGTAACAGGAATTTTGATGTGCTGAATGATACCGTATTTTTGGTGAAGGTGCCAGATACAATTGGCGGTAGCGGGGCACTGACAGTAACACCTATCGTGTCCAGCCTTTCGTATGGTGTGCCGCCCAATGGCAGGCAAACGGATACCAATTACACATTGGCGACTAACGATGGCCGCATATTGGGCGCCTTCGTATCGGGTAATGAAATTCAGTTCGTGAACACATCAGTGAACCCGCTTAACGGGTCTTCATCTGTTTATCATGGCATTATTGCCAACTACGCTACCAGTCCAACGCTTACGGGCCACATTTATAGTTTCGATACGCTCGACCTTGGCTACCCCAATATATCTTATACCGGTTATTCCGGCACTACAAACCAGGCCATTATCACGTTTAATTATACGGGCCCGCATACCAATCCCGGTTTCGGTGCAACCTACTTCGATGGGAGCTCTTATTCCAATATGCTGAACATAAAATCGGGCGAGGCGAACATTCACCAACTGGCACAGAAAGAGCAACGCTGGGGCGACTACAGCGGCTCACAGCCCGATTGGGGCATTGTAGGTTCGGTATGGTGCGAAGGTATTTACGGCAAAAATTTATACCGTTATGGTTGCTATATGGCGCAATTGTATTCGCCAAATTTTACTGGTGTTAAAGAGGTAAAGGCAAGCATGCCTGCAACGTTATTCCCTAATCCGGCCACTGAGTACGTGAAGTTTGAATTCACTATTGCGAGAAAGCAAAAGCTGGATTTTGTGATTTGTGACGTGCAAGGCAGGGTAGTAGACAAATTGCTTTCGCAGGTGTGTGAGGACGGCAAAAACGTAATAGAATTCAATATTGCGCCACTTGCGCCCGGCACCTACTTCCTGAAAGGAAAGGGCGAGATGGGTGATATAATTGACGCAGGGAAATTCATCAGGAAATAGAAGCACAGCACCTATGAAACAAATTATAATTGCACTGTTATTAGTGGCAAGCCATGCAGCATTTGCACAGCACGATGTACCGCCAACGAAATCGTTCAGTATATACCTGCAAGGCAAAAAGGAACCGGTGGCATTCGACATTGCTGCTATAAAGAAAATGAAGCAGGATAACCTCGGTGATATCAGCATTAAAAATCACCGCGGGGAAGAAAAGTACGCAGCGAAAGGTGTAAGCGGGGTTTTACTGAAATCGTTTTTTGACGTGGCTAAAATTGCAACAGAAAAGCTGAAGCAGCTCAGTGAGCTATACGTAGTGCTCATCGCTTCCGATGGCTACAAAAATGTATATTCCTGGAACGAGATTTTTAATACTGAAGTAGGTAACCATATCTACTTAATTACCGCCATGGATGGCAAGGGCATAGAAGATATGAACGGTGCCATAATGGTTATGTCGCTCGATGATAAAAATACCGGATCCCGCCACCTGAAGGGGCTTGAAAAAATTGAAGTAAGAAGGGCAGATTAGGTGCGTTTAAAACACAGTACATTACGATGCTGTTTTCAATTCGGCATAGCTGTTTATTGGCTTAGGGGCACAGTTGCTATCCAGTTGTAACACCATGTAGTGTAAGTGCGTAGGCGAGCGCTTTTTAATAGCATTGAAACCTGTTCTGCCAACTTCGGCTATAACATCTCCCGGTTTTACAATGTAGCCAGGGCGAACAAGCACCCGGCTGTTATGGGCATAATAATAGAGTCGGTTGGCGCGTGGCTCGTATATCCAGATGTAGTTGCCTCCGCGCTGGTCATCCGGTTGTTCCCACTCTGTTTCCGTAGCTACAACAATACCCGCCGTCGCGCTTAATACGTTTACTTTTTCGTTGGTGGCATCATCAATATCATCCTGGTTTTTGTCTTTAATAAAAATGTCGTGTGCAGGGTGGCCGCCGTGTTTATTGCCCGCGAAATAGTCGTAGCCTTGAGCAATATACCCATTGCCATTTTTGCCACCGATAGCTTTACTGTTATAGCCTTGCAGGGGAAATTTATAAGTCTTGGGAAAGTCTTTACCACCGTGGCCGTAATAGAAATCTTTCACTTTCGGGAGTAATGTTTTCAACCGTTGTTGTGCCTCTCTTTTTGTTATTTGGCCATCGCGTACTTTATTATTTAGTTTATTGAGTTCATCGCACGGCGTATCAACATACATTTTACGGAAGGGGTTACCATTGGTAACACCTATAACAAAGCAGGTAGCGGTAAAGATAAGAAGCGTATACAGGAGTCGGCGCATTGTTGTTTAGTTATCAGCAAACCTCATGAGTTGGCTGGTTGTGAAATCCCATTCCGGGGTAGTAATGTTTGGGTTGGCTGCGTTAAGTTCATACCATGGGCTCAGGTCGCGATTGCCGCGGTTGGTGAGCAGTTGCATTTCCTGCGCGGGCATATAACTTTGCGTAAGCAGGAATATCTTTTTGCCAGCCTTGTTTTCGGCCATATCTACAATCAATTCAGCATGGCCGGGGCTGCCGCCTTTTATGAGGATGTCGCCGGGTTGCATGTTTTCGTATTTAACCTTAATGAGTTCTTTTGATAGCGATAGTGTACCACAGTAATTGTAGACCAGGTCCATAAATTCGCTGAAGGTTTTGTAAGAATTATCGGCCCGGGCAGTTTTAACCCATTTGGTAGTATTGCCGGTTATGCTGATGCGGTAACCTTCTTTCCACTTGCTGTAATCAGCGCGGAAACCGTTAGTGAAATTGAAGTGTATCTTAGTTTCCTGGTGCGAAGAATAAAGGTATTCGGCCCGCACGTGCATAATAACATCGGCACATTGCTGCAGGTTTTTATTGCCTATATTCATATCGATAACAGCGGCATAAAGGTTGTTGTTGAATTTTGTGGTGCCATCGTAATAGCGCACCGGGCTGCCATCGGGCTTAACTTTCAGGTTACGCAGGTAGTTGGCGAAGGTGCCTTCATTTTCGGGCAACCGGGCGTAGTTTTTCGGGCAGGTGATGCGCTCGCCAATAATATTGCCCTTGGTGTTTATGAATGCGGACTGCGCGATGGCATACCGGAATAACAGGAAACAGCTTAGCGCAATAATTGTGATACTAAAAAGGATTTTACGCATCGGTATGTATTTGCCTTATAAAGATAGGAAAGGATGAAAGCTAAACGTTCACTGGAAAATGAAATGTGCATATTTATTTTGCTTTTGTATTTTTGCGCCCTCAACTACATAAATAATGAAGGTATTCATATCAGGAGCATCGGGTCTTGTGGGCGGCAATTGCCTGAAGCATTTTAAGGAGCAGGGTCTGGAAGCGGTAGGTTCTTACTTCTCTTTTGAGACGGGCGATACTGTGTTCTACGATACACTGGTGCCTGAACACCCGAAGAATTTTAATGTTGAAGAGTTTAAGCCTGATGTTATTGTTCATTGCGGTGCACTAACCCATGTTGACTATTGCGAAACACATGAGCAGGAAAGCTACGAAAAGACGGTGCAAAGTACTATTAATCTTATAGCGCTCGCAAAGGCGTGTAATGCCAAGATGGTATACATATCAACCGACTATGTTTTTGACGGCAAGGACGGGCCTTATAAAGAAGATGGACTCATCAATCCGCTAAGTGTTTATGCCCGCCATAAGCTGGAGGCAGAACAGATGGTGCTTGCACAGCTAAATGATGCCTTGGTGCTGCGGGTTACGAATGTTTATGGCGATGAGGTGCGTGGCAAAAATTTTGTGGCGCGCATAGTTGACCAATGCCAGAAGGGCCAGAAGCTTACCCTGAAATTGCCTTATGACCAGTATGCTTCGCCCGCTAATGCGTGGGACATTGCACGGGCCATGTTTGTATTGCTGCGAGATGGCAAAACCGGTGTTTACAATATTGGTGGCACTGACTACATGAACAGGGTAGAGCTGGCATTGCGCGTGCTGAGTTATTTCCCAGCTGCTGAATATGAGCTGATACCGATCTCTACTGCTGATATGAACCAGCCTGCTGCACGGCCGCTTTTGGGTGGGTTTGTTAAGGCTAAATTCAGTAGTGAATACCCCGATTTTTTGTTTGGGAATATTGATAGTTATTTAAAGGAGGTTTTGGGTAGGGAGGTTATGTAATTAATGGAGCGCCTATCTTGTCATTAAGCGCAAGAATGGTTGTACAGCATAAGCTAGAAAGTGGCTTCAATGAAGCTTGTCATCCCTTCTTATTTACTTTTCTTTTTGCCGCTGCAAAGAAGAGTAACAAAAGAAAGCGGCACTTTTACCCATCGCTCCGCGCGTAAAAGAAGCCACCGTCGGTTCGTGTGAAGCTTGTTGCTCTAATGTTCGCTATCGGGGGTAGATGTATTCCCAATGCAATAATGATACGTCGTGTCACCCGTAGGGCAACTATTGAGTTAAGAAAGGTAAAGCACTGAAAGGGCAAAACAATAATAGCGGAGGGTGTAAACCCGCCGTATAAAACAACTATAATCCGAACTCCGAGTGGAGTTCAACATAGTAGCCATGTGCTTCATTTAATGATATAGACTATCAAGGCTCTCCAATACCTACCGATTGAGGCTTGTCGCATTTTGAAAAGCTCAACCTGCGTGGTTATTTCCTGGGGCTCAGATTCCGAGTCGGAAGCCTGCCAACCAATTGATACCAGGCATGGGGCGGTAGGCTATGATCTCGTAGTACTGGTTCCAGATGTTGTTGCACTGGGCCGTTAGTTGCAGTGTATGCTTTTTTAATGTTGTGGTATACATGGCTTGCATATTGCCAGTTTGGTAGGGCTCAAAGTAGTCAGACTCATCATAATTCTTAAACCGGTAGCCGGTATAGGAATGGTTGTAATTAAAGTAAAGGCGTTTGTAGGCCGCCCCAATATTAAGCCTGCCATTGTAGCGTGGGGTGTAGGGTATTTGCTTGCCTATGCTGCCATCGTTAGGGATATAGCTGCTTTCGGTTGTCGCTAATACATAGGCTGTGCTGAGGCCGAGATGCAGCTTCCATTTGCCAATGGTACACTCCAGTTTGTTATCGGTTTCGATGCCGCGGCTGTGCACTTTTGCAATATTGTGTGGCGTAAAAATTGCACCACCTATCCATATTATCCAGTCCTCAATATTGCGGTTAAAGGCGGATAGATCGTGCGTAATAGTAAGGTTGTGCAGTTTAAATTTTGCTGTGTAGCCAGCGTCTTCATTCCAACCCTGTTCTGGTTTTAAATAGGGGTTGCCACCGGGATTGTAATACAATTCGTTGAGCGTAGGTACACGGTAAGTGCGCTGCACATTAGCCCTCAGCGTTAGCCATTTTGTTATCAGCAGCGAGGCATCAGCACCGGGTAATAAATATTTATGTTCCGCTACCATCTCGCCCCTGGCATTAGCTGCTATCGCTAATTTGTCACGGAAGAATTTAATGGAATAAGCAGCCGCGACCGCTGCCTTTAATTGTTGTTTATGGGCATTGGTAACGGGTTCGCGCATCCAGGTAAATTGCACAGGTATAAACACCAGCCATTGGCCTTTTTTACGACCCTGCCTGCGCAAGCCAACCTCTTGGTAGTATTGGCTGGATCGTGAGTTGGAATGCAGGCCAATGGCTGCATCGTCATACTGTATGTTGTCGTGTATGAACGATGTTTTGGCATACCAGGTGTTGTTTTCTGTGTGCTTTGTCCAGTCAGCCAGCAACCGAAGGGAGCCGTCAGTTTGTTTTTTCTGTGAGGCAGTTTCAAAAAGTGCCAGTGGTATTTCCCTGTTGTATTGCTGCCCCCACACTGACAGCGATAATACGCTGTGCCTGCCAGTTTTAACGGCGCTATTCAACATTAATGCCTTGCTCGATGCAATGCCGTTCGCAAGCTTTAGGTGCCTCCCCGTATCGTTAGTATAAGTGAAATCGTTGGTAGCAGTTTGTAGCAATCCTTTTAGCGACAGATACCAACGTTTACCTGCCACGCTGCCATCAATAGCACCAGAATATTGCCCGAAGCTGCCCGCACCACCGCTTACGGCCAGCGTTCTTTTACCGCTATCGAAAACGGGCACTTCGCTTTCCAGCAACAGCGCGCCGCCAACATTGCCGCTGCCATACAGAGCGGAGGAGCCACCATATAAAACACTCACGCGGTTCAGTAATAGCACTGGCAGGGTTGATACATCGGCAATGCCGAGGGCTGAGTTTTGTATGGGTACGCCATTCCACAGCACCTGCGATTGTGCGGCAGAAGAACCGCGGAAACTGAGTGTGGAAAGTCCGCTAAAGGTGTACGATTTTATGAATACAGGTAGTTGCTGTGCCAGCAGGTTACTTACGGTCTGCATGCGGTATTGCTGCATGGTGAGGCTATCCATAGTCACCAGTTGCTGGCCGGGAGCAAATGCGTTTACTTTAGGGTCGTTGGTTGGGTTTGTTTTTGCTTTTACCTGTGCTTCTTTAAGGGTATCGGTTGTTTGTGCGTGTGCAAGAGAAGGGATAAGTAATATCATTACCACTATTACTGCCGGCCATTTTTTGCACCTCCAAAACATGGTGCAAGATAAGCAGGATTAGGGAATGTGTGGGGTTGGTGTACGAAGTAAACATAGGAAGCCGCCCGTGAAAACATTGATGAGCAACGCCCATCGGAAGACGCGGGTGTATTTCATTGACAATTCCGATGGACGCTGCCCATCGCTGATATATTTTGCCCTTTCAGGGCGTTACCAGCATGATTGGCGAATCTACTCCCATCATTTTTCACTTCCTCAACAGGTAATCATAGCCGATCATTCCATCAAAAAAATCATAGTTCAGACAAAATAACCTTCAGGGCGAGACCGATTTTTACAACAAAATAGGCAAGGGGCAACGCCCCGAAATACGTTAGCGATGGGCAACGCCCATCGGAAGACGCAGGGCGCATTTCATGTTTGTTTCGATGGGCGTTGCCCATACCGGAGCGGGGAAAGGTAAAATACGGTTGCCATTTCCTCCGCTTCCATCGCCTGAAACACTGACCAGTCTTGCGAAGTAGCTGAATACTTCGTTTACCCGAGTGGTTCGACACTCATCGTTTTTGCGATTATACAGCATTCCTTCAGGAAATACCAGAAATTGCAACGCCATCTTATCGGCATAATCGCCCAAATCCCATCCTGTAGCCAGTTTCGAGGAAAAATGGATAGCCGCATCGATGTATTCTTCAAGGTTCGACACCTTATTCCCGTATTTTGCCAACTCTTTTGTAAATGCCTCTTTTTCCTGCCTGAATCTGCTCTGGAACTTGTCATACATTTCTCTGGTTATTTCTTCCAGCACGTAACGTTCCTCAAGCCTTTCTATCTTTCGGGTAACTTCTGCTAATTGCCTTTCTATGTCTTTACTTGCACCTTCCTTTTCCTCATTCAGCTGGTTATAGGTAGCTGTCATCTGTTCCTTTATCAGCAACTGCATCGGTTCATCTATTTCAAGACAGTATTGTGATAGTTGCCTTTTGAATGCTTCGTGAAGGGCATCTGCTCTTTTATTGCATTTGCAGCCTTTGGTATTGCACTTATAATATTGCTTGTTGGTTTTGTGGGATTCATAAGCCCGAAGATATTGACCACACTCATCACATTTAATAAAACGCTTGAGTGGTGTTTCCTCGTTTTCTGGATTGGACCTGTAACCTTGTTTCCTTCTCAAAATAATCTGATTTACTTCAAGGAACAGTTCTTTTGTTATGAGTTTTTCATGATTGCCATCCACAATCCTTCCTTCGAGTGTGGAATGAACCAATAAACCGCAATAGAACGGGTTTCTCAGTATTTCGCATATTCTCTTATTTGTGAGTGTTAACCCCTGCGCGGCTAACCGCCTGAGCATTTCTTCATTGGTTATCTGCTCCTTTGCTTTCCAATGAAACATTTTCCTCAGCAGTTTGCCTTGTTCATTAACTACTATCTTTCTATCCCTGTTACATCTGATGACATCATAACCAATAGGTGGTGCAGTACACCATTCGCCGCGTAAAAGCATTTCCTTAACTCCAGCCATGCTTTTTTCCCTGCGCTGGTCGTTTTCATACTCGCTGAATATAAAATGGATTTTCTGTTGCAGACTGCCGCTTGCTGTATTGGCATCAGTTGGCTGAGTTACTGAACATACTGCAACACCCTGTGTTTTCAATTGCTGGGCTATATAAATGGCGTTGGCACCTGAACGGCTGAATCGGTCAACACTGTAAACTATTATGTGTGAGATTTTTTCTTTGCTCTTCTTAACAAATGAAAGCATTGTGTTGAATTGCTTGCGTTCATCATTTTTAGCACTTTCATAAGTACCACCATAATGCCCTTTGATTTGCAGGTTATTCTTTTGTGCAAATAATTCACAGGCTTTCTTTTGTGTGTCCAGGCTCAGATTATTGTCTGCCTGCTCTTTGGAAGACACTCTGGTATATATTACACAGTTGCTGCCACCCATCTTAACCTTCGGGGCTCCTTTTGAGAATTTCGAAAATAATATGTTATTATTCATGCTATTTTAGTTTTTTGACTTTCAACTGATAATGCAAATTTCCTGCCAGATTTCTTTTGTTTAGAATATATGCCATAAATAGTACGTGTATATTTCTTGATTGTTTCAATAAGTAGGATGACTTGTTCATCGGAGTAGTCCTTAAACCTTTCCATTTCTCTTACTTCTTCGGGGGAAATGTCAGCAATCCTCATAGCTGAATGTACCTGCACATTATTGTTTTTCATAAAAGTATATTTTGCGTGGAGTAAAGCTACGACAACTGAAAAGTGACCTTTCCAGGTTTAAGTAGGTTTGGGTAGGTTTGAGTAAAGTTAGGTAGGGTTTATTTTTTCTTTAACAAATTGTTTAGATTCTGAGTAAAAAAATTACAAAGAAAACGGCACAATTGTATATAGTATTTTAAGCATAAACAGGTTGGACAGGGGGGGACGATGAGATTCAATTTTCATCGGAATATCTTACTGCACGTTGACTTCTAAGTCAACAACTGAACATTCGAATGTCAAAACAATAGAAGCCCAATCAAATTTAAATGAATGGGATTGAATCTGCAAATGAAGAAATGACTGGAAATGAGGTTTCATTAAGGTTTCTGGAGTTTGAATTGACAGGGGATTGACGCGAATTGAGGTTTCAATGAGGTTCCGACAATTGGGATTGACGCGGAATAGGTTAGGAATGAGGTTTTAATGAGGTTTCGCACCCTGTTATGGGCTGATTCGGCATTTAATCGGGAGTGTAAAATGAACTGTGTCAACCACCCTATGTGTCCTGCCCGCCCCCGCGGGGGCGGGCAGGACACATAGGGTGAAAATTTTTATCGCATCTGCTGCATCCTCCCCTCAAATATAATATTTAATTGCTGCACGGTCA
>JBBRPD010000034.1:0-50877 GCA_038228575.1 Chitinophagales bacterium
CTTGAAAGAATACACAACAGGAATTAAAATAGATAAATCGGAAGTCGATCCCAAACGTATATCTTACCATTGCAAACTACCTGAACTCAATTACAGAATTTATCCTTAATGGTGTACTTTATTTAATTAGCTTCACTTAGTCATAACTTTATGGTTTAGTTACATAAAATTACGATTTTCTATTTACGACAATTTGAAATGCACCCGGCAATACCTGCTTTGATGAATTTTATGCATCTTTGCATAGTATACTAGTCATTTATTGTAAAAGATGCATCAAAACAGTAAAACACCCCGTGTCTCAGTAATTATCCCGTGCTACAACCACGGTAAGTATATTGTAGATGCTATAAGGAGTGTTGAAAAATTTCCTGATAAAGACTTATATGAAATTATTATTGTTAACGATGGGTCGACCGATGAATTTACAAACAAACTGCTTAAGGATCTTGCAGCTCAAAAGTACAACGTCATTTTTCAAAAGAACGAGGGCCTTGCCACTGCCCGGAACAACGGCATCGCTATCGCAAAGGGGGAGTATATTTTACCCTTAGACTCCGATAATATGATTCGACCCGATTATATTTATAAAGGCATCAAAATACTTGACGAAAATAGAGATATATCCGTCGTTTATGGAAATGCAGAACAATTCGGAGAAAAAACTGGACCTTTAAACCCTGGTACTTATAATTTGCAGAAACTTATGCTCTGCAATTATATTGATGCCTGTGCGTTCTATCGAAAACAAGTTTGGGAAGATGTGGGTGGATATGATAAAAATATGCCAGCAACCGGGTTTGAAGACTGGGAAATGTGGTTGCATGCATCCTTTATTGGATTCAAGTTCAGGTATGTGGAGGAAGTTTTATTTGATTATAGGGTGCTGGGCACATCTATGCTTCGTAAATTAAATGCGAATAAAATAAAAGGCGATGCGAATATTGACTATCTTATTGAAAAGCATAAAGATTACTTTGGAGCTCAATATATTGACGTAGATATCATACAAAAGCTAGACCAGAGCCCACTTGGTTTTATTGGTAAGCTACTCTTGAAAAAGTACTTTCCGCTTAAGTTCAATAAATTGGTTCAAAAAGGCAAGTTGCGCAAATACATATAAATACACACTATGAGAGAGGAGAATCTGTTACGTTTAAACTCTACAAAGCTAAACTATAATCATGCATATTATCTTAGTTATAAGTTTCTTTTTGCAGATTTGAAAGAAGTGATAGATAAATTTGCAACCGGCGATCTTTTAGATATCGGATGTGGCAATAAGCCATACAAGTCTTTTTTTGAAAACAAATTAAATAGCTACACAGGCTGTGATATCATCCAATCTGACAGGAACGAAGTTGATATTATTTGCCCGGCCACTGAAATACCGTTACCAGACAATGTAAAAGATACCGTTTTTTCAACCCAGGTTATAGAACATGTTGCTGATCACCGGAAATTGTTATCGGAGGCGTTCCGCATTTTAAAGCCAGGCGGATCAATAATTGTTTCCGGCCCTATGGCGTGGGAGCACCATGAGGAACCCTATGATTTTTTCAGGTTTACTAAATATGGTTTTGAATGGATATTTTCAGAAGCCGGTTTTGTGGATATTGAAATAAAAGGCAATGGAGGGAAGTGGGCAATGGTTGGGCAGTTGACACTGAATAGTATGCGGTCCTCGTTCGAAAAAAAATCAGTCATGCGCAAAGTTCTTAGCGGCGTGTATTTAATTTTCAGGGTAAAATGGATAATCAACGCATTGTTCTCATGGCTGGATAAAGTTGATAAAGACTATAGTGCAACACTCAATTTCGTAGTGACAGCAAAGAAACCCGTATCCAGGTAGTGTTTTTTAACTGTATTTAACCAAAGCGATGCAATCTCTCTATGCTTGTCGCAGTTATCCACCAGTTAAACAAAACCGTTTAAAAAGAACATATAATGGGTATTGTCTTCAGGCAATCGATTAAAACAACGCTAGTCATTTTTTTAGGGGCAATATTAGGCGCTCTCATCATTTGGCTTCAGACAAATTATATTGGTAAACAGGAGTTGGGGTTTGTGCGTCAGCTTACAAGCTATGCCGTGGTAGGTACTCAAATGCTGTTACTAGGTGTGCAGAACACCGTTTCTGTTTACATTCATAAATATGCCGAAAGTAAATCGAAAAGAGGGATTTTGCTTGCTACAAGCCTTCTCTTGCCATTAATAATAATACCAGTTTCCAGCATCTTTTATTTCATTTTCAAAATCGATTTCATTCACCTTCTTTTTCAACCTCACGACTTTCCTTTAATTGTCAGGTATTTCGCATGGCTGCCGGTATTTACCATACTTATGATGTACCAGGTGGTTCTGGAACAATTCCTTATTTCGCAGGTTGTTGTTGCACTTTCATCGTTTGTCCGTGAAGTTGGGTTACGTGCCGGGAACATTGTTATCATTTTATTATATGGGGCTGGCATTATCAGTTTTGACACTTTCATTTTTGCTACAGTGCTTATGTATCTGGTGCCATTGGTTGTCTACCTGTTTATTGCCAAGAAGACACAGGGCTTTGCACTTTCTTTAGATTTTAATGCACTTTCTAAAGAAGAAATAAAAGACATTGTACAATTTACATGGTTCCATTCTCTTCTCAGCGTTTCCGTTACCTTGATGGGTTCACTCGATACAATGATGGTAGGTAAGCTAGACAAGAACGGACTGGTATCGGTAGCCATATATGCCAATGCCATGTTTTTCATCTCCATATTGCAAATGCCCTACAAGGCAATGTACAGTGCAACATTCCCAATAATGGCTGCTTCATTCAAAGACAACGACATGCCTAAAGTCAGGGATCTGTTCAATAGGTCATCGCTTAATATACTTATTGGCGCTACATTTATGGCAATTCTCATACTTTGCAATATAAATAATGCTATCGCGTTGATGCCAGCCGGCTACGAAATGATAAAACCACTTGTAACCATTCTTGTTCTCGGAACCTTTGCTGATATGGCATCGGGCATGAACGGGCAGATATTGAGCATTTCCCAATTTTACCGGTTCAACTTTTATGGCTCAGTTGCACTGGTGGCAGTTATTATATTGCTTAACTACCTGCTCATTCCACGTATAGGCGCCTACGGTGCGGCATGGTCAAACGCCATCGGCTTAATCCTCTTTAATATAGCAAAGTACATTTTCGTCTGGAAAAGACTAAGCCTGCAACCGTTCTCGCGAAATACCCCCATTGTACTATTGGCGGGGCTACCAACAATGGCCGCAGGTTATTTCCTGCCGAATTTCTTTAAAAACATTCACCACCTGTATATAGGTACATTTTTGGATGTTGCAATTCGCAGCAGTATTATAGTAATCGTTTATTTACTATTGCTGTTGCTGTTAAAACCGTCCCCCGACCTGACTGAATACATTGCAAATATTAAAAAGAGCAGGCGGTTGTTTTAGCGGCATCACTTTCAAACAACCGACAGCAGTGTTTCTTTGGTTTTAGTAGCATTTTCAAACTCGGCATCCTATTTTTCAATGAGAACCTTTGCAGTATAAACAGCATTATTCAAGAATGCTGTTACTATATAAATTCCGGCAGGTTTTTCAAGGTTTACAGATACAGTATTGTTCGTGCTCCTTGTAAATTCCGCCACCTTTTTCCCTAAAATATCAGTCACAACCACGCGTACGTCTTCGTTTAGTTCTGATGCAAAAAGCAAATTAAAGCTACCTGACGATGGATTGGGCACAATTGTGAACCCGTTTTTGTGTTGTTCAGCAGCTTCAACAATTCCTAAATGACAATCGCGGACGTTAATAATAATTTTGATAAAGTCGACATCAATGCCGTCGGTTATTTCAACATTGAATGAATCCGCACCAACATAGCCCAGGGCAGAAGTGTATGTAAGTCCTGCTGGGGTAAGGGTAGAGCCAGTTGATGTAGATATAGCACTGAATCCACCCAAACTGCCATGCATCGGAGGTGTTGTAACGCTCCAGGTTTCGGTTTGCCCTGCATCCGTATCTACTATAGCAAGCAGTGAATTAATTGATTTGGCAGACGAGTCTTTGCATACACTCAGTAGATTTGTTGCACTTGTAAAATGTGGTCTTCGATTAACGGGTGCAATTTTCCTAACACGATGATTGCCAAAGTCAGCAATAATCAATGAGCCATCTGGCTTCGCAACAACGTCAACCGGCAATGTTAATTTTGCCGCAGTAGCCTGACCGCCATCACCACCAAAAGCCGCCATACCAGTTCCGGCAAAAGTGCTGATAATTCCGGAGGGATTAATTTTCCTGACACGATTATTGCTATAGTCCGCGATATAAATATTCCCGGAAATATCCTGACAGATTCCACCGGGATATTGTATCGATGCGGCAGTAGCCTGACCAGCATCTCCAGAATAAGATGGCGTACCGTTACCAGCAATTGTGGTAATTGTGCCCGAAGGCGTAATTTTTCTGATACGATGATTCCCGTTATCCGAAACCAGCAAATTGTTTGAAGCATCAATGTAGAGATAGCTCGGATGCGTAAAAAGTGCTGCAGTTGCAGGGCCCCCATCTCCACCATAACCTGTGCCACCACTACCAGCAAATGTTGAAATAATACCCGACGGTGTAATTTTTCTGATTCTCATATTATTGTCATCTGAACAATATATATTTCCAGACGCATCGATAGCAAGACCCAGAGGCTCTCCAAACTGAGCAGCGGTCGCAGGGCCGCCGTCACCGCTATAGCCTGAAATTCCATTTCCGGCTATTGTAGTTATAATTCCAGAAGAATTGATTTTACGTATGTGGAGGCTGATATCCGCAAAATAGAAATTACCAGAATGGTCAAGCAACACAGACATTACCCTATTGATTTGCGCGGCAGTAGCAGGTCCACCATCGCCGCTATAACCTGCCGACCCTGTACCTGCAACAGTCGAGATAACGCCCGAGGTATTGATTTTTCTGATGCGATAATTCTGTTGGTCTACAATGTAGATATTCCCGGCGGTGTCGATTGCAACACCATGAGGGTTTTTTAAATCAGCCGCCGTAGCGATGCCGCCATCACCACTAAATGCTGCGGTGCCGGTGCCGGCAATTGTTGTAATAATTTGGGCATTAGCCTGAAAAGTAGCCAGCAGAATGGTGACCAGGCCTATTGTCTTAATAACAAAATCTTTCATGGGTGTATGTTTAGAATAATAACTTGTGTTTTAATTTGCAACAAATTTAATGAGTTATTTATCAATTATTACTCTTTCTGAAAAAAACTTGTCTTTTGCTGTAATTGTAATAAAGTAAGTGCCTGGTGGCCTACTCAATGTTACAGACGTATTCTTATTGGCTGGCATCATAAATTCCGCAGCCTTTTTCCCTAAGATATCAGTCACTACCACACGTACGTCTTCGTTTAGGTCTGACTCAAAAAATAAATTGAAACTACCTGATGATGGATTGGGCACAATTGTAAGCCCATTTTTGTGCTGTTCATTAGCTTCCATAACTCCTAAATGACAATCGGTTATTGTAACCGGAATTGATACTGTGTCTGCCCCTTGTCCGTCTGATATCTTAATTGAGAAGGCATCCGGACCTACATAACCGGTTGTTGGGGTGTATGATAGTCCGGTCGGCATTATTGCCGTTGCACCTCCTGCAGACACCATTGTTGCAGGAAAGCCTGTAAGGGTACCGTGCGAAGGGTTGGTAAGTATCGACCATGTTTCAGTTTGCCCCGCATTGGTATCTACTATTGATAACATAGAATTGAGCGACGTTGGCCCACCATTCTTACAAGTCGATATGGCAATATCCTGGCTAACAAAAACGGGCGTATAATTGGAACCACCGATCTTTCGGATCCTGCTATTAATCAGGTCTGCAAAACATAAATTCCCTGCTGCATTAAACTCCATATCCTGGGGGTAGTTCAGCAAAGCTGCCAGTGCTGCTCCGCCATCGCCTCCGTAACCCGCAGAGCCCGTGCCGCTATAAGTGTTTATAATACCAGAAGGACTTATCTTTCGTATACGATAGTTCAGGGCGTCGGAAACATAGACGTTACCGGCATTATCAGCAATAACACCGGCTGGGTAATTTAATTTCGCATTTGTTGCCGGACCGCCATCGCCGCTGAAACCGACTACGCCAGTCCCCGCAATCGTGTTTATTACTCCGGCGCTGTTAATTTTTCGTATTCTTTGGTTTCCGTTGTCCGATATATACAGGTTATTTGATGGGTCCATATATATAAAGTTGATGTTGCTAAACTGCGCAGCCGTGGCAGGGCCACCATCGCCGCCAAACCCTATACTACCCGTTCCGGCATAAGTTTTTATTATTCCCGTAGACAGGTTAATGACCCTGATATCGTACAGTGCGGCAACATACATTAAACCAGAAGACGCATCGAGGTATATACCCAATGGGCTGTTAATAGCAGCAGCCGTTGCAGGGCCGCCATCACCAGTACTTGCTCCGGCACCCGTTCCTGCTACGGTAGTAATAACTCCGCCTGATATTTGCCTGACTCTGTTATTATTAAAATCGGTAAAATATATTTTACCGGAAGCCGCAACCGCAACATCGCCGGGATGATCAATCTTAGCCGCAGTGGCAGGGCCACCATCACCACTGAAGCCGGATGTGCCAGTACCAGCAATCGTTGTAATTACCCCTGATGCGCTTACCGCCCTTATTTTCTGGTTACCTGCGTCAGTAATATACATATTACCTGTTGCATCGAAACAAAGACCGCTTGGCATATTAATGTGGGCAGCAGTAGCTGCGCCTCCATCTCCACCGAAGGAAGCAGTTCCATCGCCAGCAATTGTTGAAATAGTTTGAGCAGCTAAATTTGCCGCAAATGATAAGAAAAGGCCGCAAAGGGATATTGAAAGTGATAATTTTTTCATGAGTATATTTTTAACAAACTTAGCAAATAAACGTCATTCATCAAATTTTATCTCCTTTTTCATCATCAAATCAGTCTGCTCGTCATCGCCCAGCTTGAAAACATGGGAACTGAAAAATTCAAAGCCCCAGCGTTTATAGAATTCAATGGCTTTATGGTTGTGTTCCCAAACCCCGAGCCAGATGGTGTGGAAGTTATTGCGGGCAGCATGGTCAAGGCATTTTTGCATAAGTGCGGCACCTATTCTTTTGCCATGGTGGGCTTTGAGTGCATACAACCTTTCAATTTCCAGGCTTCGTGTGCCTTCCAGTTCAGCGGGATGTTTTATTGATCGCACTTTTGCGAAACCAGCCGCCACACCAGCTACTTCAACCAAAAAAAATGAGTTGGCACCATCGCCCACTTCTGCTGCTATCTTATCATAGCTCATTTCTTCCCGGATATATTTATCCATATCCTCCTTTTTATTATCTGCCGCAAATGTTTCTGCGAAGGTCGTGACGCTCAATTGCGTAATTACAAGGGCATCACTAAAGGTAGCATCGCGAACAACTACTTTTTCTGACATAAAATTTCATCTTTAAGCTATTGACTGCAATATATTGATTCGGGCAGTTCTTTAACGCAAATTTGTAGTTAACAAGCAGGTTGCACTGTACTGAAACATCTGTTTTACCTACCTTTGCCCACATGCGTCGTTTAACGGCAATATTATTAAGGTCATTTCTGCAAGGGCTGATCCTGCTGAGCCCCATTGTTATCACGGGTTACATACTCTATAGCGTATTTAACAGTGTTGATGGCATACTTAGTGTTGACGGGCTTTTCCCGTTTAAAATTCCACGGGGTTTAGGTTTCGTAATTATTATTTCTTTTGTAACGCTACTGGGTTACCTGGGTACCCGCTTGTTTGTGGGTCGCTGGCTATTCGATGCCTTTGGCCACGTTTTAGAAAACACACCGGGCATAAAGTTTATCTATTCATCCATACGCGATATTATCAGTTCATTTGTTGGCGATAAAAAGCGGTTCAACAAGCCGGTTTGGGTTTGTGTAAATACCAGCCCCGAAATATGGCGTATAGGCTTCCTTACACAACGCGACATGGGTCATTTAGGCCTGCCAGATAAAGTGGCCGTTTATATGCCGCATGCCTACGCAATTTCCGGCTGGGTAATTGTTACCGAAAACAAATACGTAAAGCCGGTGAAGGATATGACTGCCGGTGAAGCCATGAAATTTGCCGTTAGCGGTGGTGTAACAACTTTAGAGGATGAACACAAGAAAGATTAATTTTAATGCAGGGCCTGCCGCGTTGCCACCTGAAGTATTACAGGCGGCAGCTGAGGCTGTGATAACCTATAAAAATACCGGCCTTTCCATTCTGGAACTGCCACACCGCAGCACAGCATTCCTGGATATTATTGAGGAAACAAAAGTACTGGTGCGGCAACTTTGCAACCTGGGAGATGATTATGAAGTGGTTTGGGTGCACGGCGGGGGCAGAATGGTATTTGCCATGCTACCCATGAACTACCTTACCATGGCCGACACAGCCGCATATATTGATAGTGGCAATTGGGCAGCCGAGGCCATTGAATATGGTCGCCATTACGGTAAAATAATAATACCCGGCTCATCAAAAGCAACCAACTATGATCAATTGCCAATACTGGACACTTCCGTTACCAGCAATTGTAAATATGTGCATTTAACTACCAACAATACCATTTACGGCACACAATACCATGAGGCACCCCAATTTGACGTGCCAGTTGTGGGCGATATGAGCAGCGATATTTTTAGCTGCCACAGGGACTATACAAAGTACAGTATGTTTTATGCAGCGGCACAAAAAAATCTGGGCACACCCGGCGTGGCATTGGCGGTAATAAAGAAAGATTTCCTGGCTAAAAGTTTCAGTAACTTACCCCCTATACTCAATTTTAAAGCCTATGTAAAAGAAAACAGCGTGCTCAATACGGCTAATGTATCGGGCATATATACAGCGCTGCTCATGCTGCGGTGGATAAAAGCTAAAGGTATAGATGCCATACAAAAGGATAACGAACTTAAAGCACAACTACTCTATAATGCACTCGATAGTAGCAAAATCTTCGTTCCGCATGTAGTTATTAAAGAACACCGAAGCTACATGAATGTATGCTTTACGGCCCGCGATAAGGATATAGAGCAAGCATTTCTTACCTTGTGCGCTGAAAATGATGTTATTGGCGTTGGCGGCCACCGGTCGGTTGGTGGTTTCAGGGTATCAATATACAATGCTGTTACTGTTAACTCTGTAAACAGACTGGTAGATTTAATGGCCAGACTGGAAGCAAAATACTAACCGCATTTATCAAAAATATTAAACAGAAAAACAACTATATAAATGGCAAAGATCACCCCGTTTATGGGCTTAAGGCCCAGGAAAGAAATAGCAGCTGAAGTAGCTACCCTACCTTACGACGTAGTTAGTGTAGCCGAAGCAAAAGAATTTAAAAAAGATAAGTACAACTTCTACCACGTAACAAGGTCGGAAATTGATATGCCCGACAATACCGACGTGCACAGCCTTGCAGTATACGAAAGGGCAAAAGAAAACCTGGAAAGCTTCGTTAAAGAAAAGATACTGGTACAGGATAAAGAACCTAGTTATTATATATACGAATTAGTGATGAATGGCAGGTCGCAAACCGGCCTGGTATGTGGCTCATCAATTGACGATTACAACGAAGGCATTATAAAAAAACATGAATATACCCGCCCTGAAAAAGAGCAGGATCGTATTAACCATATTACCACCACCGGAGCACAAACGGGTATTGTTTTCCTCGCCTACCGCGATTGCGAAAGCGTACAGACCATTATTGAAGACTGGAAAAAAACGCATACGCCCGAATATGATTTTACCGGTAAAGATGGCGTAAGGCATATTTTCTGGGTGATTGATAATTATGCGAAGGTGGCCAGTATTACCCACAACTTCAGCATAAATGTACCTTGTACATATATTGCCGACGGGCACCACCGTGCCGCATCAGCCGCAAAGGTGTGTAAGGAAATGAGGCATAACGGATTTTCAATAGGTGGTGACGAGTCGTTCAACTACTTTGTTACCTGCATCTTCCCTGAAAGCCAGTTGGAAATACTGGATTACAACCGCGTGGTGAAAGACCTTAACGGTAAAACACCTGAGCAATTTGTTGCTGAATTAGGTAATGAATTTACGGTAACCAAAATTGGTGTAACCGCATTTAAGCCAGGTGTAGCGCATGAATTTGGTATGTATCTGGATGGTAACTGGTACAAACTTGTTGCGAAAGAAGGCACATTCTCCACCGACCCAATAAGCATTCTTGATGTGAGTGTACTTTCCGTAAACGTATTAGATAAATTGCTGGGCATTAAAGACCAACGTGTTGATAAGCGTGTTGATTTTGTAGGCGGCATACGCGGCATGGCTGAGTTGCAGAAAAGAGTTGATAGTAAAGAAATGGCTGCCGCTTTTTCTATCTATCCGGTATCCATACAACAACTCTTTACCGTTGCTGATAGCGGCAATGTAATGCCTCCAAAAAGCACCTGGTTTGAGCCAAAATTGAGGGATGGGCTTGTGGTTTATACGATATAATTACTGTTGAGCCACAATTTCAGGTTGTGGCTCAAGTCATGTTCCCAAAACAAGGTTTTATGAGAATAGATAAACTTACGCTAACCAACTACAAATGTTTTGAAAATGAAACCTTTCATTTCAACCCACATTTCAATGTAATAATTGGTAAAAATGGTATTGGGAAGACGAGTTTGTTAGATGCAATCGCTCATGCCGTCAATTCTTATCTCTCTGTTTTTGTAGGACGATTTTTAATTGATTCGAGCGAGGTAAGAACTATTCTAGAGATAAGGACGATTTTAATAGACGGACAACCTAAACCACAGTTACCCGCAAAAATAGTATTTGACGTTATTTTACATGACAAGGATATTAATAATAGCACTATTACTCTAAGTGATTTATACTACAGGAATGATACAATAGTAGAAGAAATATCAGAACACACTATCTCTGATATTGAAGTTGTCGCCCAAAGTGATTTACAACAAAGTCGAATACCAAATAATAATACGAAATTTCCACTTATTGCTTATTATGGCATAGGGAGGCTTTTTGGATGGAATAATAGTGGCGGCAGACATATAAACTACTTTAAACAAAAAGAGGGGGTGTTTATTGGATATGAAGGTTGGAAAAATTCCAGAGACATTAATAAAGGTACTTTATCGTTCATATCCGTTTTGTCATGGTATAAGACACTTGAAGATGAAGTAAATAAGTTTAAACAGCCTATTGACGAGCTTTTTCTAAAATTGTTCCGAGATACCATTTCTTCAATGGTTCCTGAGTGGAATGATATGGCATACAGTTTCAAGGATGAAGATCTCATTGGCATATTCAAAGAAACAAATGGGCCAATCAATAAATTGCCTTTTTCTAATCTGAGTGATGGATACCGGAATGTTATAGGCATGGTTGCAGATATGGCGTTTAGATGTATTCAGCTAAACCCAGGCTTGAAAGAAAAAGCTATATCTGAGACGGAAGGAATGGTATTAATTGATGAAATTGATTTGCATCTGCACCCTGAGTGGCAGAAAAATATTATCAACGATTTAAAACGCGTATTCCCTAAAATACAATTTATTGTTACTACGCATTCGCCCTTTATTATTCAGAGTGTTTCGAAAGATGAACTCCTAATTCTGGATGAAAGTGTAATTGCTGGTACTGACCCCTGGAGACAAAGCATTGAGGAAATTGCGGAGGAGGAAATGCAAGTGACTGACGTACGCAGAAGTGAAAAATTTCTAAAAAGGGAAAACATTGCTAAGGAATACTTTACCCTTGTAAAACAAAACGATACAAAAGACTCTTTGCGCGCCAAAATTGATGATGCAAAAAAACAATTAGATAAGCTAACCATTGAGTTTAGCGACGATCCCGCATACGTAGCTATGCTGAGAACGCAACTTGAAAAAGCAGAACAGCATGCGGCCGGTAACTAAGTCTATCAGAACCAATGCTGACGGCACGCCATTGACATTTAAACATTGGGGCGACGCAAAAATTGACCTGCAAAATGAAATTGGCAGCTACTGTTCCTTTTGTGAAAGGGAAGGTTACCGTTCATCTTTAGATGTAGAGCATATTTTCGCAAAAGATTTGCCAAAATACAAAGAGTTGATTTATAGATGGGATAACTATTTATTAGGCTGCAAAAATTGCAACCCCACAAAAGGCGCAAAAGATTATGATATTGCAGAAACGTATATGCCGCACCTGAATAACATCTTTTATTGTATAGAAATACTTGAAGGTGGCAGCATTAAAATAAAAGATGGTTTAACGGAACCTGAAAAGATAAGAACACAAAATTTCATTGATTTGGTCGGACTTGACAGGGATCCTTCCCATAAAAATTATTCTAACAAAGATGATAGATGGGAGGCCCGCGAAAAAGTATGGACAATCGCGACCAATTTTTTTCAAGATTATTCTAATTTGGAAGTTAAGCTTCCACGAATTATTGAGACAGCTCAGGGTTATGGCTTTTGGTCGGTTTGGATGACTGTCTTTGATAAATACCCTGAAGTAAAAAGAGAATTGATTAATCAATTTAACGGCACTACAGTCGAATACTTCGATAGCAAATTTGCAACCAAAAGAAAGAGTATAAAAATAAACATGCAATATGGAGTACAGAAGATTAGGAAAATCGGGGTTACAGCTAAGTGTATTATCATACGGCTCATGGGTTACTTTTTCGCAACAAGTAGGCGATAACAGTGCCGATAAACTGATGGGCATCGCCTATGATGCAGGCATTAATTTCTTTGATAATGCCGAGGCTTATGCAGGTGGCAAATCAGAAGAAATAATGGGTAGGGTACTCCAGCAAAAGAACTGGGACCGTACTTCGTATTGTGTATCCAGCAAGGCTTTTTTTGGTTTATATGGCGCTAATAATAAGCCCAACCAAAAGGGGCTGAGCCGCAAGCACCTTACGGAAGCCTGCCACGCCGCTTTGCAGCGTATGCAACTTGATTACCTGGACCTTTTCTATTGTCACCGTGCCGACCCTGAAACGCCAATGGAAGAAATTGTGCGTACCATGAATACCCTTATAGAGCAGGGCAAAATATTGTACTGGGGAACCAGCGAATGGAGTGCCGCTGAAATACAGGAAGCGCACGATGTTGCAAAGGCATTATGCCTGATAGGCCCCGCAATGGAGCAGCCGCAATACAACCTTTTTGAACGCCAGAAAATGGAAAGCGACTACCTGCCAATTTTCAACGGAGTTGGCATGGGTACTACCATCTGGAGCCCGCTTGCTTCGGGCTTGCTTACTGGTAAATATAATGCCGGTATACCGGACGGTTCCCGCCTTTCTTTGGAAAACTACAGTTGGTTAAAAGAGCGCGTTATGGACCCTGCAAAACTGGATAAAGTAACACAGCTTTCGGCAGTAGCAAAAGAGTTGAATACTACGCTTTCCACATTGTCTATCGCCTGGACCATCCGCAACCCTCATGTTACTACTGCTATACTCGGTGCCACCAAAGAAACACAGCTGCTTGAAAACTTAAAAGCCGTGGAATTGTACACCCAGTTAACCCCCGAAATTATGACCCAGATAGATAACATTATGGGTACCAAACCAACCAACTAATTGAAAATAAAAAGAGTCATAACCCGGCAAATAATTGCCGGGTTTATTTTTGCTTTGGCTCAAAAATATGCCTCATATCTGTCTGGTAAAATTTACAGGCAGGTCTTAAACCGCATTCATTGCATTTAGGGCTGCGGGCTACACAAATATACCTGCCGTGCAGTATTAACCAGTGGTGCGCAATGGGTAATAAAGCTGCCGGAATATTGGCAACCAACTGCTGTTCGGTTTGCAGTGGGGTAGTGGCATCTTTGGTCAAGCCTATACGTTCCGAAACCCTGAACACGTGGGTATCTACCGCCATACCGGGCTTGCCGTATACTACCGATATAATTACATTGGCAGTTTTGCGACCAACACTGGGTAGTTCCACCAGTTGTTCAATGGTATCAGGCACCACACTGTTGAATTTTTCTACCAGCAATTTGGCCATGCCTATAAGATGCTTCGTTTTGTTATTGGCGAAGGTTACACTGCGTATAAAAGGCTCTACATCTTCAAAAGTTGCTTTAGCCAACAATTCGGGTTCCGGGTATCTTTCAAACAAAGGTGGTGTTACAATATTCACCCGCTTGTCGGTGCACTGTGCGGAAAGAATAACGGCTACCAGTAGTTCGTAAGGATTGCTATAATGTAATTCAGTTTCCGCAACCGGCATGTTCTCCTGAAACCATTCTATTACAAACTTATAGCGTTCTTTCTTTGTCATAATGCAGTTTCAAAAGTAGAAAATAATTTGCAGTAACATTTCGCTTATGCACACGGTTATTGCCTTTTACAAAAAAATAGCCCGCAGTATAAACCGCAGGCTATCTATCTCACACACACACAATTTTTACAAACTACTTGGCTTCAAAATGAAGCGCATAGCCGTTCATGCAATATCTTAAGCCTGTTGGCTGGGGGCCGTCGTCAAACACATGGCCTAAATGCCCACCACAGCGGGCGCACACAACTTCGGTTCTTGTACTCCCCATTGAATTATCTGTTTTTTCATTCACACTTGTTTTATCATTGGCCTGGTAGAAACTTGGCCAACCCGTGCCACTATCAAATTTGGTAGCAGAACTGAATAACGGATGCCCGCAAGCCGCACAATAGTACATTCCCTTTTTAGGGTTGTGCACGTAGGGGCCTGTATCTGGCCTTTCAGTGCCCTCTTCTCTGAGTATGTGATACGTTTCAGCAGGCAATACTTTCTTCCATTCCGCATTGCTCACATTCAGCTTACTATTGTCAGTATGCGAATAATAGTGGTTGGCCTTGCTAATGGTTGTTTGCTGCGCATTGGTGCAACTGATACCGAATAGCATAATGAAGACCGATAAAATTAAACTTGTGCTTTTCATAGATTTTCTTTGTTTGTAAAATAATAAACGAAGACTTTGCCTGGTTGGATTTGCAAATAGTTCCTTTAACGAAATTTTTATAAGACGGGTGCTAAAAAGAAAAGAGCCCAAATACTTGAGCTCTCATTAACTATTAGCTTTTCTATTGGGTCAACGTTAAAAATTATCTCCTGCGGTTTCTGGTCTTTCGCCCTTCTTAGGCGCAATTGCTGCACCTATAAGTCCGAAGACTGCACCATAAGCTAAAGAACCGAATATTGAACCAGCGATCAATATTACGTTATAGAACTTCTTTACCAGCATCAGGCTTTTATCCATCATCTCTTCGGTCATAGCAGGGTTTTTTGTCATTTCCTGACGTGCCATTTCCAATGCTTTATCCTTCATTTCCGGGAAAATGAAAAGAGATAAAATGCCCCAACCCACCATAAGTATGCCCACTATCATTGACATTTTAAAGCAACTGCCAAAAACATTACCAAAGGTTACATACCCATCGTTAGCTTTGGAATACGCTACCGCATTCATGATTACACCAATTAACATGGGCAGGTAAGCCAGGTATGCCATACCTTTTACCAGTGCGATACCGGTTAAATACATAGTAACACCTACTACAACCATTACAAGCCCGGTAACAAGGCCGTAAGAAATGTGCGTCTGATTCTTTTCCATGATTATTTATTTAAGTTGAGTTTATTATTGTTAAAAATACCAATTACCGCACCGGTCAGTGCTTTGCCAATGAACGGATTGTTCATAGCTGCCGATTTTTTTGTTGCGGTAGTAAGCGTGTGCTTTCCTGTTGCAGAAAACAGGGTTAGTGTTGCGGTATTGCCTTTTGCAATGGTACCGGCATGTAAGCCAAATAAATGCTTAGGCGCATTGGCGAGCACTTCTGCTATCCTTTCAATAGTCAGGTAGTCTTTAAGCGTATCCCAAACAATGTTAAACGCTATTTCCTGCACAGCCATACCGTCAGCAGCATACTCAAATTCTTTGGTTTTAGCGTCCCATTCATGCGGGCGGTGGTGCGTGGCAATACAATCAATAGTGCCGTCTGCCAGCCCTTTTATTAAGGCCATCCTGTCGGCTTCGCTACGTAGTGGTGGTGTTACTTTATAGGCGCTATCGTAGGTATTGAGCATATCTTCCGTAAGCGCCAGGTGGTAAGGTGTTACCGAACAGCTGATGTTCAATTTTTCTTCTTTCGCCTTGCGTATCATGGCAACCGATTCAGCAGAGGAAATGCCCGTAACGTGTAATTTAGAGTGGGTATACCGCAGTAATTCAATATCGCGGTACAACATCAGGGTCTCGGCCAGCAAAGGTATACCAGGCATACCTAATGTGGTAGAAACAGCACCTTCGTTCATAAGTCCGCCAGCCGCAAGCGGGGCATCAACGGGCATTTGTAAAACGGTGCCGCCAAATGCCTTAACGTATTCCAATGCCTTAAGCATCAGGTTGGCATTCTGAATGGGTTTCCAGCCATCTGTAAAGGCCGTTGCACCATTGGCATGCATATCCATCATTTCAGCCAGCTCTTTGCCTTCCGCGTTAGCGGTTACCGTGCCCAATGCGTGCACGGATACAGTATTACCAACTGCTTTACCCAGTACATATTGTATAACTGACTTCGAACTGATAGCCGGTTGCGTATTTGGCAACAGCAGTACATGGGTAAAACCACCTGCCGCTGCTGCGGCCAGGCCGCTGGCAATGGTTTCTTTATGTTCCAGACCGGGTTCCCGATAATCTGCAAACACATCTACCCATCCCGTTGAAACCAGCAACTCTTCAGTAGCATTGCCCTTCCAGACTTCTTTACCATCGGCAACTATTGATGCCGCGGTCTTTGCTGACTTCTTATTTTGTTCTATAATACCAGCGATAACGCCATCGGTAATAGTAATATCAACAACCTTATTGTTAAACACCGATTGCTTATCCAGTACCCTTGCCTTGTTTATCAGCACCTGCATTTTGTGCGTGTTTATTTTTAATGCGTAATGAGGAAAATTATTGGTAACAAAGTTATTATTATTATTGAAACCGCAGGGGGTGGTTCGTGAAATAGGTTTCTTGCCTTGTCGGAATAAGTCAATATAATTAATTTAGCTTGCTCAATTTTGGTCGTTTCTAATTAAAAATGCTAACTTTATAGTATGTCTTTACAATACATTTCTGACACGTTTGGTAATAGAACTGCAGTGGTCATTCCCATAGATGAATGGGATGGGATTAGAAGCAGATATCCTGGTGTAGATACTCTTGAAGGTGAGCTTCCACAATGGCAAAAAAACATCATTGATAAAAATCTTAAAGAGATCGCAGATCATCCTGAATGTCTTCGGCCAATTGATGAGCTATTTGCAGAACTTGATAAAGAAGATTAAATATGCCCTACACAGTAACTTACCGAACAGGGGTTAAAGCCAGTGTAAAGGAAGCAAAAAGTTGGTACAAAAATCAAAAAGTTGGCCTGGATAAAATTTTTGCAGTGTCTTTAAAAGGAGCAATCATGAGGATTCAACATAACCCAGAAGCATTTGCGGTAAGGTATAGAAATATTCGCATTGCACATCCTTACAGATTTCCTTATAGCATTCACTTTTACATTGATAAACTGAGTATGCAAATAGTAATTACGAATATTGTTCATGATTACAGAGATATGGAATACTAATTTTAATTAAGCTGCCGCAACTTTCTGCTGCCTTGCCAGTAACCATGTTTCTACAAACAGCATCACCAATGCCATCAATACGCATAATTTCCATAATGGGAAATCGCTGGCTGCACTGGCTTTAATATTACTTCCCTGGCTCATATCGGGCCATTTAACATTATCGCCTTTCCACTCACTTTTCAGTGAACCTATATTGCGGTATTCCAGCTGAGATTCGTGTTTGTCCTGGTTTACGCCTACTATAGTGGTATCGCTACCTACAGCTGAAAGACTGTAGAAACCGGGCTGCTGCACCGCCTGATCAATAAACACATCAAGACCCGCACCATTCGGGCGCTGCGGCGGAATAACATCTACGCCCTTAGCCATAACATGCACCGTATTACGTTCTGTAACATCGGCCATTGGCAGGTAAACAGGTTGCTGTGCACCAACGGTAACCGCATAAATATTGCTGCTGCCGCTTTGCATGGCCATCTGGTATAAAAAGGGCGCAAAGAAATAGCTTCCGGGGAAATTACCTGATTGCAGGTCGGCAGACGTAGCGCAGATATACAACTGCCCGCGAAGCGGCGTATAGCGCGCCAGCAACGGATCGCCATTGCGAAAACTCAATACCGATTGCTGATTGGCATTAAGGCCTGCTGTAATGTTGTAGTGCCAGTTAGCCACCGGCAGTTGCACATTATCCGGTATCTTCTCGAAAAGGTCTTTCACCAATGCGCTGCCCTGTTGCAGTTTGCTGGCAGTTTGCACTGCGGTATCAATACCTGTTACGGTAATATCGCCAATCTGTTTTAAACCCTCATTCAGGGCTTGTATGTTAGTTGTTTTGCCGGGGAAAATACAAATGCTTTGCCCTTGTATCAAAGCCTCTTTAATACCCTTCGCGGTGGCTTCATCAATTTTGGTGATGCCGTTCAGTATTACCAGGTTGTAGTTATTCCACTCTTTAGGTGCAGTAACCACATCGAGCTGGTTAAGGCGAAAGCCGTTGTAGGCGCGGAATGCCGCTTGAAGATAAGGGTTTATCTGCCCTTCATTCAGCACCAATACAGAAAGGCTGGAAGCGCTGCGTGCGGTTATACGAAACGTATCATCGAACCGAACCAAGGCATCATTCACGGTAAGTTTCAATTGCTGCCAATTGGCATCGTTCACCTGGAAGTTCAGCGTGTCAATGCTTTCCTTCTTATCGGTAAAATTGAGCGTAGCCGCGCTTTTTACCTGTCCGTTTATGGATAGTTGCAGTACTACTTCGTCTTTTATTGTTTTGCCACCCAGGCGGGTATGCACCACAACGCTGTTGTTTTTACCCACCTGCAATACCGGCATAGCCAGGTAGGCCGTATCTATATACACATCTTGCGGTTCATCTGCCTGAACAGGTAAACCATAAAAGGTGATGTTTTTCATTTGCGCTTTATCTGGCAATACTAGAAATGAGTTCTGCTGAAAGTCGGAATAATAGAACAGATCGCCGCCGGGTAGTGCTTCATTTTGCACCATGCCTTGTGCTAATGCTACCACCTGGCCAACCGTTTTGGTTGCTGGGGTAAAATCGAGCGCATTTATGGCATTGTACACTTTATCGGCAGGCTCGGCACGGAAGCTGGCAGGCTTATCGTTGGTGAGCAATAAAAAACGCGTGCCGGGCTTGGCATACTTAATTTGTTTAGCTGCGGTTTCTTTGGCAATATCCAGCATGGTGCGCGCGCCCTTCTTAACGCTCATGCTGTAAGAATTGTCTATATAGATGATCTGTAACTTGTTGCCGGCATCTTTGTGGCTATTATTGAAAAAAGGCTGTGCAAAAGCAAGTATAAGCAACAGCATGAACAGCAGCCGCATAATAAGCAGCCACTTATACCTTACCTGCGATTGCTTGCGGCTATTGAGCTGAATGTTTTTAAGAAAACGCGTGTGTGGAAACAATACCGTTTTGTACTTGCGCAAATTGAACAAGTGTATCAGTACAGGTATAGCCAGCAATGCCCCGGCAGCCAAAAAAAGAGGATATAGAAAACTCACCGGACAAATATAAGTATTACGAAATTGGTAAACGCAGAAGAAAAACTTAAAAAGAAAGGAATATCTTTAGTAGACCGATTCAATGAAACGAAACGGCTATATATGGGTATAATTTAAAAATCGGTAGAATAAAACAAATGAACACTTATGTACGAACAATTTGACTATTGCAATTTTGAAAACAGGATAGATATCACAAACGATATTTTAAGTTTTGCGTTTACAATCAGCCAGTCTGGAAAGGAAAAAATAACAGCTGCATATAAGGAATTCAGCGAAAATTTCCATGAGAGATCACCTGCTTCAGTTCAAATGACAATATCCAAACATGAACTTAACCCAATAGCTTCAGATACGAACTTCAATGCCGCATTTAACGATCCATCCGCTATCATTGGTATAGATTTGCCTGTATTTATAAAAAGAAGCAAAAGCGTATGTAAGACGATTATGATTGTTGGTCAAGATCCATTAAGAGGCGCACAGAATATCAACCAGGAAATAATTTTCAGCACTCCGTATGCGACGCATGATAACAATTACGAAGACTGCAACGGTAGACACCATAAAAGCTATAAGGAAAGTCATGGTAAATTATATTGGACGATGGCAAAACATATACTTGACAATAATTTTGCTCTTTACTACACCGATATTACCAAAATATGGATGCGTATTCCTCCTCAAAAAAAATCGATAAAAATTCCACTAGAACTTCGACAAAGATTTCAGGAATGTATTCTAAAAGAAATTAATATTATTCAACCTGTTGCCATCATCACTTTCGGTTTAGTAGCAAATGTTGAAATTAGCAAAATTCTTACGGATTATACCGATATCACATTAATTCCATTCATCCATCCATCCCCTGCTGCAAATGGTAGTTGGGCAAAAGTTGTGAGTCAACTCCCGAACGGTGAAAAGTTGAGTTTTAAAAAAGAAGCTTACTTACTTCGTGAAATAAATAAATTTTTGAATATTTAAAATATTAATGCACATTTTCAGGTGCCTTCTTATCTCCTAAGACCCATGTGAATCATCTTCCTGCCCTGCAAACGTTTTAACTACGCTTAAAACCACCTGCTTTTGGTGCATATTAAGCTGCCCGAGGCAATTATTAATTTCCTTCTCCAGTTACTTTGCCGCATCCATAATTACTATTGTTTTGGCTTATACAAATTATGGAATTAGTCGCTCCAATCGTGCCGCGTCCATCACCACTAATTATTCTTCGCTGCTACTTTGGCCGACTGCACCATGTTGGTTTCTGCGTAGCCATTTTGGCCAGACATGGTTTTCAATACTACCAGCACAATTTGTTTTTGCTGGATATTAAGTTGATCAAGATGTCGGGCAATTTCCTCGTCAATAAGTTTGGTGGCTAGCATCGTTTTCAATTTTTCAAAACCAAATATACAATTCACTTTTTAGAATAACGTATATAATTTATGTGTAAAACTTTTATAAACATTATTTTGCATAAAATTTCGCCCAATTTTATTGCCATCTTTACCGAAAAATGAAATTGGCATCTGGACTTTCATATCTCGCCAAATGCCCCTTAAAAGTACAGATTTGGCGAGATATAGTTTTCTGTAGCTCGCCAAATCACGCATAAAAAAAGGGCGCGGCATGTTTGCCGCACCCTTCGGTATTTGTCTTTTTAGTTGTTTTAGTTTACCGTTGGCAAATAACCATAACTCTTGCCATAGTCCATCATTTGTTTAAAGAAGTTATCTGGGTATTCCACCTTTACATCTTTAATTTCAGCACCATTCATTTCAGGTACTAATCTTGGTTGTATAAAACCACGGTATGGCTTAATATTCAACTTAACGAAACGCTCCAGTATTTCCTTATGCAATTCCTTATCCACCTTTACGCCGTAATTTTCAACTAGGTTTTTACCGGCTTTATAATCGCCTTCCGATTTTATCCTTTGAATTTCTTTAAGCAATTCGCCGAAAAGAACGCGTAACTTACTGTAGTCGTTTACCTGAACGTATGTTTTACCATCTTTCTTTACCAGTTCAGTAACTTTATCTTTAGCACCTTTTTCAAAAGCCCAATGCGCTATCAACGCACGGTTACGCATGTGTGCTTCCTCAATCTGGCCCCCTGGCTTTATGCGGGTAAGCTGTGTCATAAGGCCATTCATCATATAGTTGTCGTAAGCAGCTTTGGCTACATCCATATCAGGCATTACTTTTATGTCAATCAACTTCTGGTCCATAATAAAATATAAACCCACCAGGTCAGCACGCGCCTCTTCCAGGCAGCTGGCATAGTTCTTCAGTGTTTTGTCGGTTGTTTCTACACCTGAATCTATCTGTCCGCTGGCATGGCCTATGCACTCGTGCATATCGGTATGGAGGTCGCTGGATAGGCCGCCATGTTTTTTAAGCCTGGCTTTAACCTCATCGTTCACCCCAAACTCATCAACCATACCACTCTTTGCACCAACAACGTTGTAAGAATGAATAATGTTAGTGAGCGATACCGATTTAGAACCATGGTCTTTACGTATCCACTCTGCATTTGGCAGATTGATACCAATAGGCGTGCTTGGAGATGCATCACCGCATTCTACAATAACGGTAATTGCTTTAGCGGTAATACCTTTTACGCTTTTCTTTTTATGCTTATCCATAATTGGCGAGTGGTCTTCAAACCACTGCGCTTCTTTAGCAATCGCTTCTATGCGCTTGGTCTCTTCCATATCCTTCATGGAAAGCGTACTCTCGAAGCTGCCTTTTTTCCCAATAGCATCCAGATACACTTCAATGTATCCGTTTACAACATCAATACGCGAATTCAGATCCTTCACCCACGCAATATTGTAATCGTCCCATGTTTTAAGGTCACCGGTCTGGTAGTATTTCACCAGCAGGTCGAGCGCTTGTTTTTGTTCCGCATTTTCGGCTACTGTAGCTGCCTTTTGCAACCAACCAATTATTTTATCAATTGCGGCACCGTACATACCACCGCTTTTCCAGGTCTTCTCTACGATCTGGCCATTTTCTTTAATCAGCTTGCTATTCAGTCCCCATGAAGGCGCATTGCCCTTTGTATCAAATTTTGAATAGAATGCTTCTACTTCCTTTTGGGTAACGCCCTCGTAAAAGTTATTTGATGACGTAACTATGTTATCCACATTAGGGCGCAGGTCAACTACTTTAGGCTCTACCTTAATGTCGTAAAAAAGCGGCTTTACCCGGGCAAGAAATGCATCGGTACTTTCACCGGCATTTTTAGGCAACTGTGCGGTATCGCTTGCCTTTACAACACTTTCAAAGTATTCGTAAGTGCATTCCGGAATAAATTTATCGTTGCTGTAATGGTGGTGGTTACCATTGCTGAACCAGAAGCGACCGCAATAGTCTTCGAATTTTTTCCACTCAGGGCTGTTCTTATCGCCTTTATAAGTGCCATACATAGCTTCTATTGTTTTACGAAGCAATATGCCATGCTTACTCTTCATATCATAAATGATATCACGACCGCTCAACGCCGCCTCGTATAAATAATAGGCGAGTTTCTTTTGTTGCAGGCTCAGCCCATTAAAACCGGGCACCTGGTAACGCAGTACCTGCAGATCGCCAAAGCTTTGCGCTTCCACCTTAAAAGTACTGTCGTAACCATCAGGAACTGATGCGGTACTGTCGGTCTTCGTTTCAGAAGTATTACCACCGCTCTTACAGCCTGTGGTGAGAAGTTGGACACTCATAAACGCTATAGCGGGGATGGCCCATTTTGACCGGTTAAAAATTGATCTCATTACTCTTGGTGTTTATTATAGGGCTAAAAGTACGCATAAGGTGGATATTATAGATAGGGTGGGGTAGAAAATGCAAATCCCGCAACGATTAACATTGCAGGATCTGATAATTTCCGCAGAATAATTTACTACACTGTCACTTCGCCAACACCTCATTAGGCTTAGCTGCCACAGCTGCGGGCTTAACCTCGCCGGTAATGAAGAGGGTCATGCTCTTTTGTTGGGCGTCAGATGTTATGGTTACGGATTTGCTTATTTTACCTGTTCTGCCTTGTGTATTGTAGGCTACGTGTATCACACCTTTTTTGCCGGGCATAATAGGTTCACGGGGCCATTGCGGAACGGTGCAGCCGCAAGACCCTGCGGCATTGCTGATGGTGATGGGGCTCTTACCTGTATTCTTAAATTCGAAGTCACATTCGGCTTTGGGGCCTTCCACTACAGTACCGTAGTCGTGTGTCTCTTCTTTAAATTTGAATATCCCTGCATTCGCGTTAACCGCTACTGGTTGCTCCACTTGTTGTGGTGTTGGTGCATTTACAATGGGTGCCTTGTGGTCTTGCGCTTTTACCGCAGCCATGGTAACGGCAAGGCATAGTACGGACATGATTACTCTTTTCATAATCGATAGTTGATTTTGGTTATTAATAAAATGATGGAAATAGTGCGTGTAGCGCGTGCTACTTAATAATGAAATTGCCGTAGCCTTTGTCGATGGTGATGTTTTGAGTTGCGGTATTTTTATTGCAGTCAGTTTTGAAGATGCCGGTAAGCAGATCGCCTTCTTTTTCGCAGGTAATATAGTCGAAGAGATCTTGCGCCGTTGAGGGCTTTGAATTTGCATTGAGCACTATAGTTTCACCGGTGTTTACACGGGTTATCCTTATTTCGTCGACAGATACATTACAGTCGTGGGAGCTGTTGTTCACTTTGTATTTTAGCTGGCCTGCCTGATCGGGTTCAATAGTGCTGCAGGTAGCTACTTCCGATGGGGCTTCATCTTTGCAGTGTATGGTTTGCAGTATGCATATTTGTAATGGACAAGGTGTGCAGTTGCATATAAATTCTTTGGTGCGGTAGTAATCAAAAAGCTCGTCCATCCGCTTCTTGTCAATATGCCGTTTAGCTTGTGCTGTGCTGGCTATTACAGGTTGTGTTGCACTTACTACAATACTCTCTTTGGTTATTGCCTGCGGTTTAGGTGCGGGGATAGTTTTTATCTTCAGTGGTATTGCCTTCTCTTCAACTGGTTTAGGTAGTTGTATGCTGTCTTCCGGCTCACTTATTACCGCACTTTTTATCCATTCGTGCATCGGGTCCTTCACGGTATCGGTATGCAATACAATAACGTCTTTTGCCGCAAAATGAGGCTGCCTTATTAACCATGTAAGGCCACCGCCGGCAAACAGTATAACAAGGGCCGCAGCAGCCGCTATATTGCGGGCATTACGCTTGGTTACCTTTGGCGGGTGCAATTCGTGTGCCAGTTTCGACCATTCCAAATCCCTGTCAAAACCGGGCATCAGCTCATTAAGCGATACCTGCTCCATTTTCTTATTCAGCGATTCATTGATACCCGATGCCATTAGTAATTGATTTTAGCTTCCTGTAATAATTTTTCCCTCAGCATTGTACGTGCCCTGTGTAATTGCGACTTTGATGTATTCTCCGATATAGCCAGTAGCTCGCCAATTTCACGGTGGTTCTTTCCTTCAAAAACATACAGGTTAAAAACAGCCCGGTAACCATCAGGCAAACCATGCACCAGCATAATTATTTCTTTTGCACCCAGGCGCGCAAGCACATCGTCATCAGCTCCGGCAGTATCATAATGCTCTAACTCTTTTGCTTGTATGAAAAAAGGCTGGCGCTTTCGCAAATGCATGAGGCATTGGTTAACCACTATTTTCTTTAACCATGCCCTTACACTTCCCTCGCCCTGGTAAGTAAACGTTTTAATGTGCTTAAAAAAATTCAGAAAACCATCCATCAAGACTTCCTTAGCGTCCTCCTGATTCACCACGTAGCGCAGGCAAAGTATCATCATACTTTCCACATACTTTGTGTAGAGCATTTTTTGTGCGTTTGGGTCGTTATCCCGGCAACGTTGCACCAGGTACTCCTCATCTGCTTTATATAATGCCTCTGGTTTCAAATGTTGCTACAACAGGTTTATCGGTTGCTATATTAAAAATAATGCCTTTTATACAAACTCAGCGCATATCCCCGTCACAACATAGTAAATGCTGCATTAGGGGAAAGGGTTGCATGGAATGGGAAATTTGTTGCGGAATGGTTTTGTATGCTGATGTGGCTTTAGTAGAAAGACTTACTTCTGTACCATAAATTCATGAAATGCCTCCAGAATAATACGTGTTCTGGCTGCCGAAGTTGCGTAATCTAAATGAACAGATACCCATTCATCCAGATTAGGATGTTTAATAAGATTTGCAAATTCATTTAAAAGGTAGGTTTTAAGCTCCTGGTCTGCATCGCTCATTTCTTTCCACAACGACTTCCTGTTGTCCATCACGAAAACAATATCTTCAAAATCCTGACTCATTCGTCCATCCTTTCCTCCCCGGCCTTTGAACGCTTCTAACTTACTTGCAACAAAATAGGGTGCGGAAAAAATATTGACTATCGTGTTTTCATCTATCTGGTATTTTAGGAGATTTGCAAATCCTGCCTTATACCAAATATTGCTAAAACCAAGTACAGCTTCATCCGTTGGCAGGATGTCTACCGTAAACCCCTGGTACTTGTACCGACAGGTAATGTTTGCTTCGGGATCTACATTAAAACCCAGGCTGATCAATTTCTCCTGTAGTTTTATATATGCTCCGTATGTGCCAATTTTAATCAGCACATCAATGTCGTCCGTTGGTCTTACATCCGCATGATCTGGATTGTCGGCATACAATGATACAGTGGCCCCGCCTACAAAAGCAATGGTATCATTCAACTCTGCAAGAGCGTGATGTATTCCTTTTATTCTTACGAGATTGGTATTATGATTCACTCATCAGCAATTTTTCAAGTTCGGCAATAGCAACCTTTTTTTCCCTCGCTTTCCCAAGTCGCAAAACATCAACCAGACCCAAGATAAGGTATAATATTTCATCGTGTTTTGCAGCCTCAATAACTGTAGGATATAAAGGCTGTACAGAAAGACCTCTGTGGTCTCCGCGGGCATCGGGCCATACAAATTGTGTTTCGGCAGCAAAATGCTTTTGCATAAATGGATGGCTGTGCGCGGTTGGTATGCCCTTTGAGAAACCTGCTGGCCGTTCCGGAAATACGTATTTTATACCATGCACCAAAAACTCAAGCAGTGATTGAACCCTTACTTTTTTCTTGTCAGAATCTATTAGTCCAGAAACTGTACTTCTTTCCAGTGAATTAGAAACCTCTGAAGCGCTTAGAAATAAATCTCTTGCAATGTCTTTATTATACCATGGTTTTTCACCATAGATAAGTATTTTTAAAAGAATTACAATGTCTTGTGGTCGCATAGTATGTATTGCCATGCAAATATACAGACATTTACGATTTACAATCCATAAATCGTAAATTATATAAATTGATTAACACGCCCTGTAAAGCAAAAAGGTGCCCTTTCGGAGCACCCTTTCACTAAACTTAAACTTAAACCCTACTCTTTAATTAAACGCTGAACGACTTTCTGACTTCCGGAAGTCAATTCAACCATATAAATACCTGCTGCAAACCTGCTTAATGGTACGGTTACAGAACCATTCTGCTGTATGCCTAAGTCTTTGTTGTAAACACTAACACCTGAAAGGTCCAATAAGCGAACCGCAACGCTTTCGCTGGCAGCTTGGGTGAAGCTGATCTGTACTTCATCGGTTGCCGGGTTAGGTGTCATGGCTACCTTGAGCGCTGCAAGCTGCTGTGCGGCCGGTGCCGGCTTCATGGTCAATTCGAACCTGTTGTTGCCCTGTGTATTCAGGTCGCTGTTTATTGCGAACCTGTATTCAGCACCTTCCTGCAGCCTTACATATTGCTTCAGCAATTTATCGTGCAGGTACAGGTCACCGCCATCAGGTAATGTTACAGATTCTGCTTTTATGATGTAGTCCTGTGCATGCTGTGCGGTTATACCCAGTGGTATCACCTTGTCAGCAGCATACTTACGGGCATCTATTATCATCTTGTGGTTATCGCTGGTTAAGCTGTAGAAGTTAAGGTCAGCACCGCCGAAAGGCTTGGTTGCATCAATGCTGCTGTCTACATCATCGGTTGCATCATCATTGAACTGAACGTACAACATATCATACGGGTGGTAGCCTGCGTCATACACTTTAAGGGAGATATATTCAGGTGCTGCTTTAAACAAGTTTGATGTTGGTGCTGCGCCCTTGTTGTTCTCATTAAAGGTAAGCGTACTGCCATTGTATGCCGCATGTACCTGGAAGGAGTTACATGCCTGCATGTAGTATGGTATTGCTGTTGTCGTGTTTATGAATTGCGCCTGGAACTGACCCGCAGCACCCAGTGACGGATTCCATACGAAGTAAGACGGGCCTACAACAGTACCGGCAACTAGTGCATTGTGTATAACAGTACCAATATCCACCGGAGAAGCATAAGGGTTACCGATCATGTTATAATCCTGACCCGATGACGAACCTTTACGTAATGTAACTGTCTGCGTGCCCTGGTTCAGGTTACCCCACTGTGCCACCTGCACAGCCTGTGGCGTATACGGAGTGTAACCTAAGCCGCTGTCTTTTGCGCCCCTGAAGAACAACCTGATACCCTGATACTGGTGCAGCCTATTGGTGTCAGCCGTAGTAAATGCACTCGTAAATGGCCTCCAGCCCGGATCGGATGCCAGCGCGGAATTACCTACCAGCGGGTTGTACCTGAATGCCGAAGGAGCAAAGGATGCGGTGGTTGTGAAGCCGTTAGCTGTGCCGCCTGCACCGGTTACATCAATATAGTTTTGTACCTGGCTAAGGCCAATGTAGTTGCTGAACGGATGTGACCAGAAGCGATAGGCACGACGGCCACCCTGAATGTAGACCATCACCTTGGCCTGACCTGTAATGCTTGCACCGGCTGGTAAGGAATCAACCCTTGCTGTAGCTGAAGAATCAGCATACAATACAAGGCTGTCATTTGTTGCCAGGGAGCCTGTTGCAACAGACAGTACGCTTTTCACGGTTACCCTGCTTGCTGATGCTATTGTTACACCGGCAGTGTTATTGATATTAAGGTTAGTTACCGTACCTATACCAGCAATGGTCTGCGCCGATGTATTATTCAGGCTTATGATACCTGCGCCGATAACGGTACCGTTGTTAACTGTATTACCCTTTACGTTAAGGGTTGCGCCTGCATTCAGTGTTATTCTTGCAGTAGCAATAAGTGTAAGATCCCTTACTGTGCCATTTCCTGCGGCAGCTATTGCCGGCCTGTTGGCTGTGCCTGTATCAATGGTCACATCATCGCCCGCACCCGGTACAAAACCGCATGACCAGTTGCTGGCAGTGTTCCAGTCGGTACTGGTGCCACCAACCCAATGCATAGGTATAGGTGTAACAGTAATGGAATCGGTAAGCGTTGTAGAACAAACAGGGTTGTGTGCATCAAGCAGGTAATAAGTATGTGCTGTTGTTATAGCACCAGTGCCCAATGAATAAGTACCTGCTGTTGACAACGTTGCCGTAGCCGATGAACCACCGTCTATCCTGTAAGTGATGGTTGCCCGTGGTGTACCGGTAAATATAACGTTGGTTGAATAACCTGAACAAGGTGCAACAGCCGATGTTATGGTAGCTGTAGGGTGCGCATATACAGTTAAGGTTGGTGTATAGCCCACGCTGGTGCAGGTACCGTTCGATACGGTAATGGTTGCACCATAAACGGTATCAGCACCTGTTGGTATTGTTAATGGTATTGTACTGCCTAAAGTTGCACCGGTAACATTGCTGAAACCATCTGCAAGGGCCCTTGCATTCCATACTATATCGTAAGTGTTAGGGCTGCCAGTTGGCGAGGTATAAGATAATGTAGCGCTTGTAGTTGGCTGGCAGATGCTTGGGTTAGCACCAACCGTTATGCCTACTGTGTAGTCGGCAATTGTAGCGCTGCCCGTCATAGCCACTGCGGCACAACCACCTGGACCTGTAGCACTTACCGTATAGCTGCCTATGCCGGTATAAGAACCAAAGCTAATTGCGCTACCAGTGCCTGCCACAGGCGAACCTGCTGTACTTGCACCGAAGTATAATTGGTAACTAACACCGGTATCCGAACCGCTTAAACCTATAGGTAGGCCAGTAGTACCGCAATAGCTGCCACCACCTGTTACAGCGTAAGCAGTAGGTGCACCATTTACTACTATCGCCATACTGGTTACAGGGCTGCTGGTGCAACCTGCACCGCTGTAAGTAACGGTAAGGCTATAAACACCCGAAGACGTTGTTGAAGGCGCTGTAAAGGTATCGGTAGTAGTAGTACCGGTATGGCTGTAACGACCAGGGCCTGACCAGTTGTAAGATACCAATGTACCCGTGCCCGATGTTGTACCCGTTTCTGTAAGTGTAATTAAAGAACCCACACATGTTGATGCAGGTGTTGCTGTAATAGTACCTGCCGACGGTGTACTGTTAACAACTATGTAGTTGGTTGTATCAGTGCCGCTCACACAACCGGTAGTGCTGTCTGTAACCACAAGGGAATACACACCTACTGATGCCAGAGTAGTAGTTATAGAAGGGTTAGCCAATGTAGAAGCGAAAGCCGATGGCCCGCTCCATGCATATTGTATAACACCACCCGAACCTGTTACTGTTGTAGCCGTGAACGATAATGTACCACCTGCACAAAGCGTATCGGAAGATGGGGTGATTGCCGTGATTACCGGGGTTGGATTAACTGTTACCACTGCGCTGCCAGTAAGTACTGTATAGCCTGATGGATTCAGTATAGAATCTAACGCATAAGTGTAAGTTGTAACTGTGCCCGTAGTAGTGCTCAATGCACCTGTAGTAATAGTAACTGAACCAGTAGAATCTAACGTAGCTGTTTGTATAGTACCCGCGTTAACGTGATACTTGATCTTGCCATAGGGGTTGCCCTTGAAGTTAATGCTGCTGCTTGTGCCATTACAAATTGCTGCTGCACCTGCCAATGCAACACTACCATAAGCGGCAGGCGCAAATGCAAGACCACGGAACGGATTACCGGTAGGCGAAGTAGCCAACCTGGTTATGGTTGCACTTGCACCATCACGCATCTTCAGCAATGAGTCAACGGCTGTTGCACCGCTGCCACTACCCCTTGTTGTAGCATATACAATAAACGGAGAAGCTGAATAATCAACCGCAACGCCAACGCAAGGGTTAGAAAGTACGGTGTAAGCCAGTAAGAAAGTATCGCTTGCGCTTGCTCTGGTAAATTTGCGTATACCCCTGCCTGCACCATCATCGGCCACAAACAGACTCAATCCGTCGGGGCTGATAGAGAAGCCATAAGGGCTCGTACCTGTACCCGTGCGGGCTATATTGGTAGCCGTTGTAGCAGCTGTAGTTGGCAGTACACTACCTACACGGTAAATACCTAATGTAGCGCTACCGGTAGAGAAGTAAAGCTGGCCGTTATAAACCTGTAAGTAACGGGTATTGGTAACGGTACTTGAAATATTGGTAGTACCATTGTTCATTAACATAAGACCCGTATTAGCACCACCTGCCACGAAATTAGTATCGTAAGCAACACCGCTACGGATATTATTACCAGAATAAACGTTCTGCGAGAAATTACGGGTAAATGCAGTTAACGGATTTAATGAACCGATAACCCTGTTGGCTGATAAGCCGGTAACACTACCAGTAGTACCAAGGGCAACATCATAACCCACAAGTATAAGCCTGTCCCTTTCAGCAGAAAGTGAAATAAGACCTTCTGACGTTGCTGTACCGCTTATCGTTAATTTAGAAGAACCGGTTGAAGGGATAGTTGTAACGCCCAACAACGTGCCTGAAGTATCATACTGTACTACCGATACATTAGTTGCGTTATTGGTGCTGCCTTCCGGCCTCAATACCACCAGGTTGCCCTTGCTAAACGGAATAATAACAGAAATAACCGCATTACCCGACACCGCAGCTGTACAACCCGCAGTTGAAGTAACACTAACCAATGCGTAAGTAGATGTTGTTGTTGGCGAAACCGTTAATGTATCGGCACCTGATGCATCGAGTGTAACAGTAACTGGCGAACCGCCATTTACCGTATATGTTACCGTTGCATTGGCAGTACCGGCAAATATAACAGGTGTGCTGGCACCAGAAATAATAGTTGTTGTACCACTAATTGCTGCAGTTGGCAGCGGGTTAATGGTAACGCTTCTTGTAGCGGTATCAGCAAAACAGCTGTTCGATACTATGTAACTGATAGTTGCAGTACCTGCACTTACTGCATAGATGCGGCCTGTTGTACTATTCACAGAAGCAATTGATGCAGCACTTGTTGACCATGCACCACCACCCGTAGTACTGGAGTAGATAACGCTGGTATCAGCAGCGCAAATAGCCGTAGCACCCGAAAGCGTACCTGCCGATACCACGGGTACAAGTGTAACAGTAATACTGCCCGATAGTGACCCTGAATATGACGATGTGCGGATGTGTGTTAATGTATAAGTAGTAGTAACCACCGGCGTAACCGATATTGTATCGAAACCCGAACCGGCTAACACAACGCTATCGGTAAACGAACCGTAGGTATAAACAACAACCGCACTTGGTGTGCCGCTTATAATAACGTTAGTAGAAGAACCAGCGCAAATTGTAGCAGTACCTATTATATTCGCATAAGGCAGTGCAGTTACGGTAACTACCGCGCTACCTGAAGCAGCCGATGTGCAGCCAAGTGTAGAGCGTACACTGATCAGGGAATAGGTAGTAGTACCAGTTGGGGTTACAGTCAATGAATAGTTACCTGAACCATCCAGCGTTACGCTATCGGTAGTAGAACCACCTGTTGATGTATAGTAAACAACCGCGCCTGGAGTACCGGTAAATACAATACTTGTACTCGCGCCAAGGTATATTGATGTAGTACCGCTGATGCTTACTGTAGCTAACGGATTAACAGTAATTACCACACTGCCGGTTGCCGCTGCGCTGCAGCCGCTCAATGCTACTGTAGCCGTATAGGTAGTGGTTGCTGATGGTGCAATGCTCACACTGCCATTGCCTGAACCATCTAATGTAAATGTTGAACCGCCGGGGCTTAATGTAACTACAGCAGCTGGTGTGCCACCTGCAACAGAAATTGTTGTAGTGTCGCCACTGCAAATAGTAGCAGTGCCTGTTATTGCTGCTACCAGGGCAGGGTTAACATTTATATTGGCACTACCTGAAGTTGTGAATGTACCCAGCGATGTTACAATGCTGCTCAATACATAAGTATACGAAGCAACGGTTGAGGTAGCGTTGGTGTAAACTGAAGCAAGAAGCTTTCTTCCTGTTCCGTCAATTGTTGTAGAAGTAGGTGTGCCATTAACGGAATAGTTAACAGTAGCACCAGGGTTACCGTATATAATAACGGTATCAGAATTACCAGAGCATACAAAGCTTGAAGTAACGGCAATGCTTGCTTTAGGGCTCGGCGTGAACGCTACCGACCTGAAGTTTTTGCCGGTTGGCGCCGTAGCAAGTAAGGTAAACGATGAAGCAGCACCTGCATCAACTATTTTTAACAAGGAGTCGCTGTATGGGTTACAAGATGTACATAGTTTAGTACCCGTTGCTGTTGTTGCGTAAATGGTATACGGAGATGTAGTATAGTCTACGGTAATACCGCGGCACTTCAAAGCGTTTATCTGTGTAGGTGAAGCAAAAGTACCGGTACCACCACTTCTTGTAAACCTGTAAATACCCTGTGCGTCATCGGCTACATAAAGCGTGTTCGCATCCGGGCTTATAGAAAAACCATAAGGGCTGGTAAGTGTGCCTGTACTCTGTATGAGTGTTGATGTATTTCCACTGGTGGTTGGTACACCCGTACCAACTGCATAAATACCCACTGTGCCACTACCTGTTGAGTAATAGAGCTGGCCGTTAAATATTTGTGCAGCCCTTACATTGGTTGTTGTTGCAGTAACCTGCGTAGCTGCTGTAGTACCCACCATGTATTGCACACCACCCTTTGCAGCCGTTGAGGCAGTACCGGCACCAAAATACTTTGTACCTGCCGCTGTTGCGCCGCGGAAGTTGTTGGTGTTGTAAACAAATGTTTGCGATAGTTTCACAACCTCATTCGCAGCACCCGTAGGTAACATAGAGAATATAGCCCTGAAAACATTCGCATTACTAGCCAGCGACGTAGTTCCTAATGTAGTATCATAACCCGGGAAAATGATGTGTGTGCGCTCAGAATCGAGCGACATATTACCTTCCGATGTTGCAGTACCACTCATAACCAACCTTGGGGTTGCACCGGTTGATGGCAGTGTATACGTATTTAATGCGGAACCTGCAGTTGTAGCATATTCCACAGCTGATATTGATGAACCTGTAGCGAGTGTATCATTCACCTGCAGAACGACAAGGTTACCTGTACCCATTGCTGCTGTAACAGTTAATGATGCCGTTGCAACTGCCGAACCACATGCATTAGTAACCGTATAAGATACCGTGGTAGTGCCGCCTGATAAACCTGTAATAATACCAGCAGAGCTGATGTTAGCGATAGTGCCCGATGCAATAGTCCAGGTACCACCTGCGGTGGCATTGGCCGCTGTTATTATCTGGCCTACTATAATTGGTGTAACACCAGTTATAGCCGAAACGGAAGGAGAAACAAAAACAGTATCGGGATAAGTAACTATAGATGCACCACATGCACTACCTACACTATAAGTAATAGTTGCAGTACCTGCACTTACACCCGTAAGCACGCCGGTTGATGCGTCAATGCTCGCTACCGTTGGCGCACTGCTCGTCCATGTACCGAACATGGTTGTATCGCTGAGCGTTATGCTCGCAGTGGTACAAACGTGGGTAGCGCCTGTAATTGCCCCGATAGTTGGTGCAGTGATAACGCTAACAGTATAAGTTGAATAAATAGTTCCGCAAGAGGTAGAGATGCCGTATGATATGGTTGCACTGCCCACAGCATTACCATACACGCTACCTGCTCCATCTACTGTAGCAATTGATGTTGCACTGCTGCTCCATGTGCCGCCCGCTGTAGTGTCGCTTAATGAAATTGTACCGGTAACGCATACTGTGGTAGGGCCTGTTATAGCACCTACTGTTGGGGTAGCCGTTACAGTTACCGCAGCAGTTTGTGTAGTAGCACCACATGCATTGGTTACAGTATAAGAAATAGTAGCAGAACCTGCTGCAACACCCGTTACTACTCCAGCTGCACTAACTGTTGCAACTGTAGTATCGCTGCTGGTCCATGTGCCGCCAGCTGTAGTATCAGCAAGTGTTGAAGCAGAACCGGTACAGATAGTTGTTGTACCCGTAATGGCACCAACAACCGGACCTGAACTAACAGTAAGCGTACGTGTTGCATAAACTGCCCCGCAACTTGTGGTAACGGTATAGCTGATGGTTACCGAACCTGCTGTTACGCCATAGACAACACCTGCGGCATCAACAGTAGCAACCGCTGTTGCGCTGCTGCTCCAGGTACCGCCGCTGGTAGTATCGGCAAGGGTTGTAGTTGCGCCTGAACATAATGTAGTTGCGCCTGTTATTGGTGCAACAGTTGGTAACGGCGTTACAGTAACGGTTGTAGTTACAACGGTAGTGCCGCAACTGTTGGTTTTTGAATAAGATATAACTGCTGTACCACCTGCAATGCCGGTTACAACACCTGACGCATCAACCGTAGCAACCGAAGTTGTTGCGCTGCTCCATGTGCCGCCAGTTGCGGTATCAGCCAAAGTTGTTGTTGCACCTGCACAAACTGTTGTAGTACCTGTTATGGCCGGTACAGTTGGTGCGGTTAGTATATTGATAGTTGCAGCACCTGAAAGCGTTTTGGTTCCTGATGGCACTATGATGTTCACTAAGTTATAAGTAGCAGGTGAGCTGATGGCTCCTGTTGAAACGCTTGCAGTACCTGTTGCAGAATCTAATACTACTGTCTGGCTGCTGCCACCATTAATATTATAGGTAACAGTTGCGTGCGGGTTACCCCTGAAGGTAACTGTTGTGCTGCCACCGCTGCAAACCGAAGCCGCAGTAGCGGTAACAGTTGCATCAGCAGTTGGTGCAAAAACAACACCACGAAGCAAGGTACCTGCTGGTGCAGTATAAATGGTAGCAACCGAAGAAACAGTACTTCCTGCATCCTGGAATTTGATGAGTGATGTGCCCGAAGCCAGGGTAGTATATATTGTTGGGTTGGTAGTTGTGTAGTCAACTGCAATACCACCACAAGCTGTTGCATATACGGTATAGCTTGCTACAGTAAAACTGCCTGCACCACCGGTTCTGGTAAATTTCACAATACCATTTGTTCCGTCGGCAATGTAAAGTGTATTGCCGTCCGGGCTAATTGAGAATGATTCTGCACCACCAGAACTTGCCTGATTAGCTATTTGTGTAGCTGTCTGGCCGGTTGCCGATGAGATGCCTGAACCTATCTGGTAAATACCCCGCACACCAGTACCTGCCGCAACGGCATAGTACAGGCTGCCATTATATATGGCCATAGAACGTTGGTTGGTTGATGTGGAGCTTAATGTTGCACCATCGTTCATCCTGATGGCACCGGTATTAGAACCAGTCGCAAAATAGAAGCCATTGTAAGCCGTACCACCCCTTATATTATTGGCAGAGTATACGCTCTGTGCAAAGTTTCTCGCAAATGTTTTAGTATAAGTAACCGAGCCAATTACCCTGTTGTTCGCAGCCGATGCGGTACTGGCAATAGAAGTAACGCCAGTAGTAGCATCATAACCTGTTACTATTATCCTGTCCTTTTCACCTGATAAAGAAAGGAAGCCTTCTGATGTTGCACTGCCACTCATGGTTATTTGTGAACCGCCGCTTGTTGGTAATGAAACCGAATCGACTACCGAACCGCCGGTAGAAAGTTCCATCAACCTGATAGCGGTTGATACACTTGTTGTACCTATCGTCTTTAATAATACCAGGTTGCCTGCACCGTATGAACCCGATGAAACGGTAACCGTAGCTATTACAAACGCACTGCCACAGGTATTGGTAACAGTATAGGTAATTGTAGCTGAACCCGCGGCCACACCGTAAACCACTCCGGTTGATGGGTTTACTGTTGCTGTGCCTGTTGCACTACTACTCCAGGTGCCGCCACTTGTGGTGCTGCTGAGTGTTGTAGTTGCAGCTACGGCTACTGTTGTAGTGCCCGTAATTGCTGCGGGTGTTGCGGGTGTAGTAATAACGGTAACACTTGTTGTGTTGTAAGCCGAGCCGCATGCATTGCTTACAGTATAAGTTATTGTTGCGCTACCAGCGGTTACGCCGGTTACAACGCCTGTTGATGGGTCAACAGTAGCTACACCAGTAGCACTGCTGCTCCAGGTGCCGCCAGCCGATGTATCGGCTAATGTTGTTGTTGCTGATGTACATACTGTGGTTGTACCGGTTATTGCTGCCGGTGTTGCAGGTGTAGTAATAACAGTAACACCAGTAACAACAAATGAAGAACCGCAAGTATTAGTAACCGTATAAGTTATAGTAGCTGAACCAATGGCAACGCCATACAGAATGCCCGATGCGCCAACAGATGCTATAGAAGATGCACTGGTTGCCCATGAACCACCTGCTGTAGCGTCGGCCAAAGGTGTTGATGCACCTGTACAAACTGTTGTTGTCCCTGTAATTGCTGCAGGTGTTGCCGGTGTAGTAATAACAGTAAATGTTGTTGTAGCTGCAGTGCTGCCACAACTATTGGTAACTGTGTAAGATATAGTAGATGTACCGACCGCTATGGCAGTAACAACGCCTGTTGAAGGATCAACTGTGGCAACGCCAGTAGCCGTGCTGCTCCATACGCCACCAACTGTAGTATCAGCTAATGTTGTTGTTGCGCCAGTGCACAATGTGGTAGTGCCTGTTATTGCGGCAGGTGTAGCTGGTAAAGCATTTATTGTAACAGTTGTTGTTGCCGAAGTGCTTCCGCAGCTGTTGGTAACGGTATAAGAAATAACTGCCGTACCACCTGCTACTCCTGTAACAACGCCCGATGCGTTAACCGTAGCAATTGCTGTGTTGCTGCTGCTCCATGTACCACCGGCTGTAGTATCGGCAAGTGTTGTGGTAGCCGTAGCGCATAAGGTTGTAATACCTGTTATGGCACCAGGCGCTGAAGGTACCGTATTTACAGTAACTGAAGCTGTTGCAAAAGCCATGCCGCAGCTATTCGTTACCGTATAGGTAATGGTAGCGGAACCAGCCGAAACGCCAGTTACAACGCCAGAAGCGTCAACTGTAGCTATTGATGTTGCGCTACTGCTCCAAACACCTCCTGCTACTCCGTCAGTTAACGTGATGCTAGCACCTGTACATACTGTTGAGCTGCCCGAAATTGAGCCCGCCGAGGGCGTTGATGAAACCGTTACTGTTGTTGTAGTGAACACCGTACCACAAGTTCCGGTAACTGTAAATGTAATAGTTGCTGTGCCATTGGTAACACCGGTAACAATACCCGTTGACGGGTCAATTGTTGCTACACCTGTTGCACTGCTGCTCCAGGTGCCCGTACCACCGGTAAAAGTCGAGTTGACTAAAGTTGATGACGTTGTAGGGCAAACTGTTGTTGTGCCGGTTATTGTTCCCGCTGTAGGGTGCGCATTTACTGTTATTGCACTTGTTACATAATTAGTATCGCCACCAATAACTACAGTATAGGTTATAATTGGTGTGCCTGCTGCAATACCGGTTACAACACCTGTTGCCGCAACTACTGTAGCCAACGAGGTGTTGCTGCTGGTCCATGTGCCACCTGAAGTGCTGTCAGATAAAGTAGTCGTAGAATCCATGCACAATGCGCTTGCACCTGTTACTGCTGAAACATAAGGCAACGGATAGTTCTCAAATACTGAAACTGTCCTGTCATTTTTATTACCCACAACAACGTCAGTAAATTTGTCGCCGTCAACATCGCCCAGTGTTACTGTTGTTGGGCCGTTGCCGGTGGTATAATCAACCTTAGTATCGAAGTTAACGGAGCCTGAAGTTGAAGTATTGCGCAGTACAGAAATGGTGTTTGCGGAATTGGAAACCACTACGTCCACTTTACCATCACCATTAAGGTCAGCTATATTTAAGCCGGTTGGGCCAGTTCCTGTTGTAAAGTTGGTTCTGCCCGCGAATGAGCCGGTTGTTATCGCACCTGATGTATAGGTATTTAATAACACCGAGAATGTGGCATCGCCGGAATTGGTAAATAATATATCCATCATCCCATCTCCGTCTACGTCAGCAGTTTGTATATCCAGCGGGCTTGTACCTGCTGAAAAGTTAACCGCACTTGCGAAAGAGAAAGAACCGGAAGAAGAGTTATTCTGGAAAACCGAAGCATTACCTGATGTTATATTCAATGCTACAAGGTCCATCTTGCCATCATTATTAAAGTCAGCGGCTGCCAGGCCATAAGGCGTAGTACCGGCTGTTACCGTAGTTGCTGAAGCAAAGCTGATAGTACCTACTGAGCCTGTATTTCTTAAAAGGCTCACATTAGCACTACCTGATAAAGAACCAGGAGTAACCGCAATATCCGCTTTACCATCACCATCAAAATCGGCAATTGCAAGAACTGAATTGGTTACGCCTACTGCTACCCCTGTTACAGAAGCAAATGTTGGCGCACCAACGGTAGTGGTTGTATTTCTTATTACCGCAAGATTGGTACTGTTATTTAATGCACAAACAATATCTAGTTTGCCATCACCATCCATATCAGCAAGCTTTACATAGTTAACCTTTGAGCTAACTGTTATTTTGCTGTATAGTGAGAATGAACCGGCATTTATTGTTCCACCTGAACTTGTATTCAGGAAAACGGAAAGGGTAGAGCTATCCACGTTGTTTACAATCATGTCGGCTTTACCGTCACCATCCACATCGCCCAGTGCACCGCCATAAGGGCTGCTGTTCGCTGTTGTGGTATTGAAGTCAACTTTAGGTTTAAGGTTTATCTGGCTATTAATAAAACCCGCATTGTTAAATGAAGGCGTGAACGGGAATCTATAATATCCACTCAGGCCAGCGGAAACATTGGTTACAGAAACAGTATTAAAAGTGGCACCTAATGGTACGGTTACATTTAAAACAGTGCTGGTTGCACCCGTTACTATGGCAGCAGTAGCGCCAAAGTAAACAGTGTTGTTAGCTGCAGTAGTATTAAAGTTTGTACCTGTTATGGTGATGGCTGTACCCGTGCTGCTACTACCCGGGTTACCCGTATTGGGGCTAACCGAAGTTATAGTAGGTGTAGGGTATACTATACCAGCCACATAATCGATAGTAGCCGTTGTTGTTGTCTGGCCACCTGCTGAAGTACCGTTCGCTAATAACGGACTAGTCAGTGCGGTATAGTTACCAACCGTAGCAACGGTTGACCAGGTTGTAGCGGTATTATCATACCTCCTCACTATAAAGCCGGTGTTGCTGCCGCCGTTAATGTCGCCGGTGCTGTAGCTGAAGGTATCGATCATAGGATATGCACCTGCCGTAACCCCACTTAATGTAACAGACCAGTAACGATTGGCCATAGTTGCCGGGTTTATACCCGAACCAACGATTTGCGGATGCGAACCGTAAGTTGACCTTAGCCTTATTGTACCCGCTGTAGCACTTGCGTTAAGTCCCAGCCTTACTGGTGAATAAGTAGTATCACCTACCTCAAACAACATCGAAGTTACACCTGCGGCAGGAACTACTTTCGAAAGGGAACCATTTACGTAAGCGGTACTGCTGCCACCAGATACTACGGCTGTAGTACTTGTAAGCGCAAGGGTATTGCTACCTGTTCTTATTTTACCGGAAGTAAGCGTAAGCGTGCCTGAAACAGTGAGCGGGTTATTCAAAGTAAGGCCCGCACTGTTAGCCATTATCATATTGATAAATGTGTGACCGGCAGCAACGTTGGTAGAATAGGTTTGTGGTGATGTACCGTTAAATTTTATTGTACTTCCGGCAGAAAACGTAATTCTGTTCGTTGTATTTATGTGAGAAAAATTTCCACCTATTTCAATAGTGTTATTGGTACCCAACACAACACCACCCGTACCCGCAGTATCTACTGTAAAGTTTCCTGCAATGGTATAAGTTGCCGTACCAGCCACCGGCTGAAAGTTTACGGTAGCGGTACCCGTAGTGTGGACGAGGATATTTTTAAAAACTGCTACTGCCGCAGCCGAACTGCTTGCAGCCCCGGAAACGTAACCCCTGAAATTCAACGATCCGCTGGTAATAATGTTGGCAATAATGGTACCGGTTAAGTTGTAACCTGCTGCAGCACCACCCATTGAAACGTTGTTATATACTTTTAAAGTATTGCCACCATCAGAAAAAGCATTTCCTGAAGTAGAAAGATTCATGGTAATGGAGTTACAAACCGACATGTTGGTATTGCCGCTGTTGAGGCTTACGGTACCTGTTTTAATAACGCCTGGCGTGTTATCATTAATATTGAAATTTCTGCAAGCCAATAAAAGCCCGCCGCCATTTATGGTTTGGTTAGCGGTTCCGTATGTAATTAAATTGTAACCGGTAGCGGTTGTAGTTGAGTCGCCACCATAAAATGATGCGCTATTTTGCAGCGTGAAATTACCGGTAAAAATAAGTGGCGTGGGGTTTGTTGATGGCAAAACGCTGGTATTATCAAATGTGATACCACCGTAAATGCTGGCTATAGGCACTACTGTACTTGCCGTAAAAGACAATCCGCTGAACTTTACTATACTTGCTACATCAAGCATCCCCAATGTTGGCATAGTAGTATTAGCAATTGTTAACGTGCGATTGGCAGTAACATCTATAGTTGCAACAATTGGTTTTGAAGAAGATACTGTGAGGTCCGAAGAATCTACAACAACTCTTGATACAGCACCAGAAACAGTCCAGTTTGCGCCGCTTATAGTACCAGAGTTATTATTCGCGATATGAAAAACCTGATTAGCTGTTGTGAAATTAGAAGGTGCGGTACCCGTACCATCCGTGCTAGTGCCCCAAGTGCCGGTAGCGTCCAGGCTTCCGCTCGATTTGGAGTAAAAGTTCGTTAACGTAACCGCTGATACTGAAACGTTATCTATTGAAAAAGATGGCCTGTTGCCAGAACCACTGATATCCTGACTAAGCCACCTCAATTGCACTACTGACTGATTGTTACAAGCCGCTGGCAACAAAACGGTTATTGTCTGTGTCCCGCTTGCGGCACTACCGGAAGTAGTTGCAGACGCATCGTTCAGGTAAGATGATGCAGGCACATCGGTAAAGTTGCCAGAAGTACCTACCCGATATTGTAATCCCATTTTATCAATTCTCCCACCAGATGTCTGCCCCTGTGTTGAAGCATCGAATACTACTTTGATATTGAAACTACTTGTAGTAACAACAGCCAGGCATAACGCATTCATCGCCGAGCCAGAGTTAAGGATACCCAGATTATTTGAAAAATTATACACACCATTGGTTGTGGTTGCGTTTGTGCCCGTCGCATACGCTTTGTCAGCAGTGAAGGCAAGTATTGGGTAACCATCGCCACCGCTAACCGAAAAAGCGGCAGTCCAACCTTGCCAGCCGGCGGGATAGGCACTGATACTTGTAAAGGTTTGCGAATATGGTAACGCCTGAGCAGTTGGGTTCGTTTGCCCGTAAACCCTGCCTCCTGAAAACACAAATGGAAGGAAAAGAGCCGTAATAACCATCATCCTACCAACCAACGATTGTAAAAATTTATTCATAAAAGGGACTTTTGAAGTGCAAAAATCCATTTCTAATATTATCGCAAGCATATTTTGGTGTTACGGAATTGTAACCATTTACTTATTGAGTTGTTATTGGCACGCATTTTGTTATTTGCTTGTTAACGAATTGTTTGTTTTTAGTTGCAGTTTTTATTCCTTTACATTAAATTAATATTGCCATAACATAGCCATCGTTTTTTTGCAGAAAAAAATAATGAAATCAAAAATTCTACTTTTATTAGTTTGCGTAGTTACTTCTATATCATTCCAAAGCAATGCGCAAAGCAAGCTGATACACTATTGGCATTTTAATGGGTATACCATGGCCGATTCTTTTACGGCAACACACGATATTGCAGGTATTGCCGCAGATTTTTCTACGATAGATGTAAATAAGGCTAAAATATTGGTTGCGAAAAAAACCGGTACATCTAATATGTGGGTTTCAAAAATCGACTCCATCTATCCTTTGTCTACCGATTATGATACCGTAAACCTGCGCATGAGCGCACCGGAAGGTATTGCACTGCGCGTTCGCAACCCAAGCGATAGCATTAATATGCTGTTCTATTTACCTACTACGCATTACAAAAACATTAAGCTTACTTACGCTTCACAGTCTTCAAGCCTTACCAGAGGCCAGTTGCACCAGATATTCTCTTACAGTACAGATAGCGGTGCTACCTGGAAAACTGCTGGTTTATCAATGGCATCTGATTCTGCCTGGTTAATTTACCACCGCACTACATTAACCTTTACTACCGATACCACCGTTAACAATAACGCGAAACTGGTATTCAAAATCACTTTTAACGGTAACGATACCGGCACCAAGGGCAATAACAGGTTCGATAATGTTACTCTTGAAGGTGATACCATGGTAACTGCAGGCGTTGTTGTCAATACCGTTTCTTCTCCGGTTGTTGCTATTGCACCTAACCCGGTTGCCAACACACTGAATGTAACTACCTCTATTACTGGTGCAATGCAGGTTACCATAACCGATGTTGCAGGTAAGGCTATTATAGCAACAAATGTTACCGGTCAAAATTTCAACATTAATGTTGCAGACCTGAAAAGCGGTTTATATCTCCTCAGCATTCATGATAGTAACACAGGTTTAAATAGCAACCTGAGGTTTATTAAGCAATAAAAAAATGAGAACAATGGGTTGCCGGTGGCAACCCATTGTTTTTTCTATCCTCACTACCGCATAATATTTGTAATGCGTACGCTTATAGGCTTGGTATTTGCATCTGTATTCCTTATTTCCGCAGGAAAGAAGGAGGTGCCTCATACAAAATTTAAATTCGCTGACTGGAAGAGCCTTAAAGGCATACCAGAACCCTCAGATATTGTTTATGATAGAGAGACCAACCACTGCTTTATTGTAAGCGACCATGGCAAATTATTTGAGTGCGACCTGAAGGGCAATATTATAAGAAAGGCCACGGAAGAAGGGCAAGACTTTGAAGGTGTAGAAGTTAAAGACAGCTTTGTGTATGTTTCTGATGAAACACCACGCAAAGTTTACCAATATCGCAAAAGCGATCTTTCTCTGGTAAAAGTATTTAGTGTGTCGTGGGGTGGTGCCATGAACAGGGCTTTTGAATCCATAACCTGGAATGCAACAAAAAAATGTTTCGTGCTGGTATCGCAGCAACCCATAGTTATAGTGGAATACACTACCGATTTTAAAGAAATAGCCCGCTATCCGTTCAAAGGGGTACGCGATATGTCTGGCGCGCGCTGGCATAACGGCAATATGTACCTGCTCAGCAACCTGGATGCATGCATTATTAAATGCGACCCCACTACTTACGAAGCCAAAGAATACTACCAGATAAATGTGCTGAACCCGGAAGGGTTTACGTTCGATGACAGTGACCGTATCAATATAACATCTGACGACATGCAACGCCTCTATTTTTTCAATAAACTACCAACAATACAATAAACAATGAAGAAACTACTACTTTCTACCCTCGTTGCTATTTCCTTCGGGACTACAGCCAACGCGCAGTTTTCAGAGTTTGCTGATAATCCGTCAGCCAGTCAGTTTACCCTGAGCTCCGAAGCTAATACATTGCAGATTGGCGGGCGTGTATCGGGCTACTACGAAAACCGGATACTCAAGAATGATTCCAACTACCTGAAGAAAGCACATAATGGGTGGGCGGTTAAAGATTTTGATATGGACTTCCTGGGCAAAACAGCCAGTAAATTTGTTTACGAATTTCACGTAAGCCTTATTGATCTGGTGAGTGCTGCTGCAACACAAAATACCGCTAACCCTGCTAACCCCGGCATAAAGGCTGCATACATACAGTATAAAGGCTGGCCGGTTCATATTAAATTTGGCTACGACAAAGTGCCTTATTCACAAGGCTCTATGAGCGAAGTATGGGGTACCCCATACTGGAGCCATGCTAACCTTTACGGTGGCGATCTTTTTTCAAGAAGAGATTTCGGACTTGCACTGAATTATCGTTTTATGAAAGACCGCATTAACTTATATGCGGGTGCCTTCAGCGGCATGGGCGAAAACTTCTTCCAGTATGGTAACGATGCCAGCGGCACCTTTGAGTATATAGGCCGTGCCGAGTTCTCTTATCCTGCAAAAATGAAGTACCACATTATTGACCAGGAAAATTCACCAACACCAGTATTCAGGATAGCTGCAAATGCGCGATATGCTGATAAAACCCAACCTAAAGGTTCATCAATAAACATTGATGCGCCAGATGCACCGGGTGCCTACAGTATCCGTATTATAAGTGGCCAACGACTGGCTTACGGTTTTGACGGTATTGTTAAATACAAGGGTTTTTCCGCAACTGTTGAGGGACACATGCTGCAACTTAAACCAACGGATACGCTGGACGCTTTGTACAACAATACCACGCGGTCTAAAAACAATAATGTCATAAACGCTGGTGGTATTAATGCTGGCCTTAACTACAACTGGGAGAAAAAGCATTCTGTATTCTCAGCTATGTACGAAGGTTTCAATACTAACGATCTGTACCCCGGCACTCAGGAATGGTTATACCTTGCTTATGCCTATAAAATAAGCGGCTTCAATTCTGTTTTCAAAATTGAATATTATAAACCATTAACTGAAGATAAAGTACAAAACCCGCTGCACTATACCGACCAGATCCGTGTTGGTTATCAGATCGTATTTTAATCCACTTCCACAATTATTTTTCAACGTCAACAACAAGTTTATGAAATCATATTTGTTAGTTTTTTCCTTACTGGTTATATCATTTTCATCCTGCGTTAAAGACAGGATACAAACCGCTGCCACAGGCCCCGTGGTACTGGGCGACCGTAAGCTCATCCATTACTGGAGTTTCAATACGGGTGCTGATTCTGCATCACTGGCTGTGCCTGATACCACGATAGGTGGTGGCCATATTTCCTTCAGCTTTGCACCTAATGGCTATGCTGATGCAGTATCGCCGGGTGCCACATTAAACACAAGAAGCGGCAAAGACTCAGGCACGGGTCTGAGGGTGAGAAACCCGTTCTATTCCTGGGTGTTACATGTGCCTACGGTTGGTTACAAGCAACCTATTTTGCAATTCACTGTGCAAAAATCAAACAGCGGGCCGGCATCTAACAGTATCTCTTACACGCTTGATGGCAGCAACTATACCTCAACCGGCCTTGCTGCAACCAGCATTACACTAACCACAGCCTGGACACAATATTCTATTGACTTTTCTTCCATTCCACAGGTAGATAACAACCCGCATTTCGCCATCAAGTTCTCTAATTCCATTGCTGATACTTCAGGCGGTAATAACAGGTACGATAATATTACTGTTGATGCATTTGTGAAGTAAAAACGGAAATGAATGCATGGCTGATTGAAGACCCGGTAAAGGGTTATTGTGATTATAGAGAACAGGTTATAAAATGGGTAAAACCCCGAAGGGCAATGTAATTAAGTTAAGGATTAAAGCATTAAAATGGTGTTTTGTGTTATGTCACTCCTTCGGAGTTCAACCATATTACACACTTTAATTTTCTATAATAATGTCATCCCTTCGGGATTTTCCCCTTAACTTAATGACATTACCTGAAGGGGTGATATAGAAGCTAAAAGAACCTGACCTTAACGGGTGACATGGAATATCAACAGTTGCTGATTTACCTGAACAATGTCATTAAGTTAGCAAAAGTACAACCCAGAATGGGTGATATGATTATAGAGTACAGGTTATAAAATGGGTAAAACCCCGAAGGGGTGATATAGGTCATGACGTGGAATGTCAACAGTTGCTGATTTACCTGAACAATGTCATTAAGTTAGCAAAAGTACAACCCAGAATGGGTGATATGATTATAGAGAACAGGTTATAAAATGGGTAAAACCCCGAAGGGGTGATATAGGGTCATAAGCTTAATGACATTCCTTAACGGACAACACAATTATAGAAAAACAACTCAACTACAACAATCACCAATAGCACAGCATGACTAAATTTTACAGTACAATAAAAGCACTCCTCTTCTGGAGTGCTTTGCTAAATACAGGGCTCGCCATTGCACAGCAGGATACCTTGCGTGTTATGGCGTATAATGTACTGTACTATGGCGACAGGCCTGCATGCCAGGGGCCACACAGCACTTCTCATAATTACCTCAAAACCATTATCACCTATACCACCCCCGATGTGTTGGGCTTGGAAAAGATGGCTGCAATACCTATGTATAGTGGCGACCATTCTGGCTCAGCACCTACTGGCTTTGCCGATTCGGTTTTACAGTTTGCGCTCAACGCTGCCTTCCCGAATAAATATGCATATTGCACCTACACCAATACTTCCGCCGCCGATGATGTGGCCATACTGTTTTACAACAAACAGAAACTGGGTTTTGCAGGCATAACTTCATCATACATTAACGTAAACGACTTCAATACTTATAAGCTATATTACCTTTCTACAAACCTTGCCACCACGCACGATACCATCTTTTTGTATGTAACACTCAACCATACCGCATCGGGCAGCAGCAGCAGTAATGCAGCCGCAAGGGCCGCACAAATAGGCGGGGAAATGGCAGCCCTACAAACAAAATTCACCCAGCTGCCGAACATGATAAATATGGGCGACTTTAATACCCATAACAGCATGGAAGCCTGCTACCAAACGCTGGTGGCACCAGCAAATGCCGCTTTCAGGTTTTATGACCCCCCGTTTTACCCTGATGCGACCTACACCTATCCTGCTGACTGGGACGCTAACCCATCTTCTTATGCTGCCAGCCTCACCACATCAACCCGCCAATCAAGTAGTGTGCCTAACTCCTGTGGTACGAGTGGTGGTGGCAAATCTTGGTACGATCACCTCTTTCTTTCAGGCGCTATTATTAACAATACACTTCGGGTAGCATATCTGCCACACAGTTACAAAACCGTGGGTAATGACGGGCTTCGCAATGGCATTTCTATAAACGATATGCCTACAAATACAGCTGCCCCTGCTGCGGTCATTAATGCCTTATTTCAGATGTCGAATAAATATCCGGTCATGGTTGATTTGGTTGTGGACCTTTCACCTGTTGGTGTAAGCTCCGTTAATCCCATCAACCCTCAAATTGCCATAACCAATCCGGTAAGCGATGCACTATCTATCCACTTTGATCCGTCTTTTCTCGGGGCAGCAATCCACTTGAAAGTTGTTGATCTTTTGGGCAGGTTTGTTGTGCAAAACACGGTATACGTATCTACGCAATTCATGCAGCTCCCTTTTGATATAGCTCCGGGTATTTACTATGTGGAAATATTAGGTAGCGGAGGGCAGCTCGCCAAACAAATGATCGTAAAGCAGTAACTATAGTATTTAAAACAACAGCATGATCCATTCATTCAAAAAGGTACTTTTTCTGTTTTTATTGTTATTCATACCGTCGCTTGCAGTAATGGCGCAAAAAGATACGCTGCGGGTAATGGCCTATAATGTACTGTACTATGGCAATGGCTGCCAGGGGCCCAATAACAACTACCATAACTACCTTAAAACAATTATCACCTACACCCATCCCAATGTGCTTTCGCTTGAAAAAATGGCTTCCATACCCACCTCATCCACCGATAAAAACGGGGCTGCGCCTTATGGCTTTGCAGATTCTATTCTACAATTCGCATTAAATGCCGCCTACGGTTCCCGTTATGCCTATTGTCCGTTTACAAACAATGCAGCTTCTAACAATATCTGCATGGTTTTTTACGACCAGCATAAACTGGGCTTTTCGGCACTGGTTGCCAGTTATGTAAACGGCATTGACATAAATACCTACAAGCTATATTACAAAGACCCCTCACTGGCCATAACACATGATACTACCTTTCTCTACATTACACCTAACCACGATAAATCGGGCGACGAGTTTGAAGATGTGCGCGAAATGCAGATAACCGGTGAAATGAACAGCATTAAGCAGCATTTTAAAAGATTAGGCAACCATATTAATCTGGGCGATTTTAATGTGCGGAATTCAAAAGAAGGCTTTTACCAGATACTAACGGCACCCGAAGATACGGGCTTCGCATTTTTTGACCCTCCGTTCTATCCTGATGGTGTTTTTAAGTATCCTGCAGACTGGGACCATGAAGGTAAGTTCAGCGCATATTTCACCACATCCACACGTGAATCGGCTGCTGTGCCCAATGGCTGCGGCTCAGGTGGTGGTGGCAAAAACTGGTACGATCATATTTTCATTTCGTCATGGATCATGCATAACACTAACTACATCCATTACATTCCGCACAGTTACCGCACCATAGGTAATGACGGGCAGCGCTTCAAGGTATCAATACTCAACAAAAACTCCCACGCCAACACATCGGCACCGGCTGAAGTTTTAGAGGCTTTATACCAAATGTCAAACAAATACCCGGTGATGATAGATCTTGAAGTTACCCCCAATACCACGGGTAATAGCCCTGAGGAACCAGTAATAGCCGGTGCGCCGGTGCTAACAAAAGAAGCAGTTACCATAGCGTATGCTGACAAACAATTACTACTGCATTTCCCCGATGCTTTAAAAGGCCAGGAAATGACCGTAGCTTGTATGGATGCCAAGGGCACCAGCCAATTGAATAAAAAGTTAACCGTTACCAACAACGATATGACCCTGAAATGCAAACTGGCAGCCGGTGCTTATACCGTTACTATAAAAGGCCGGCATAACCTTGTTGGGGAAGGGAGTATTGAGGTAGCGGTATTGCAGAAATAAAAATGAGCGATGCAAAGCTAGCAGTTTCAATGAGCAGGGCGATTATGGCATAGTGTACAAAACGAATAATGGCGAACTTTCCAAAACGTTGTCAAAGCTTACACTGCGACCCTTGTTTTGTGTCCACCCACAACAAGCTTTGACAACTTTTGGAAAGTTGTCAAATCGAAATAATGAAATAGTGCAATTTTTAAACTTAGCGGCTTGCCCAACCGCTTTGACAACTTTCTAAAAAGTTGTCAAAGCTTACACTGCGACCATTTTTTTGTACCCACCAACAACAAGATTTGACAACTTTTTGGAAAGTTGTCAAATCGAAATAATGAAATAGTGCAGTTTTTAAACTTAGCGGCTTGCCCAACCGCTTTGACAACTTTCTAAAAAGTTGTCAAAGCTGACGCTGCGACCATTTTTTTGTGCTTACCGCCAACAGAGATTTGACAACTTTTGGAAAGTTGTCAAATCGAAATAATGAAATAGTGCAATTTTTAAACTTAGCGGCTTGCCCAACCGCATTGACAACTTACTAAAAAGTTGTCAAAGCTGACGCTGCGACCATTTTTTTGTGCTTACCGCCAACAGAGATTTGAAATTATTTCGCCTGCCTTTCCAAAACGAATACCTCCCGATGGTTATTGGTGGAACACCAAAAACGGCGGAAATACAATACACAGCAAGGACGAGATGTGAGGTTGCTTCACTGCGTTCGCAATGACCGTCTTTTTTATAGCCCCGGGTCTTTGCGAGTTTCTATTCAGCGCACTGCAATCAACCTGCAATGACAATCAACATGGCAGATGCGGTTCAACACCCTTCGGGCAACGTCATTAACTTAGCGCACATATCCTCACCCCCGGCCCCTCTCCAGAAATGGTAGAGGGGAGATTAATGTCTACGGCGTGTCGCAGGCATGACGCAAAATCCATTAAGTTAATGACATTGACCCTTCGGGGTTGGCCCCTTTTGCTATAGTTACCCCTGGTTTCACCAGGGGCTATTCATGTTAAAGTCCTCCGGCCTTTTCTCAAACTGACGCACAACATCCACAAGCCCAAAGGGCTTGAACAATAATAGCCGGGAGTGAAACTCCCGGAATGGAAAAAAAACACGACGAAGCCTGAACGGGCTTCAACACATATAAAATGAAGCTACAAAACAC
>JBBRPD010000035.1:0-48810 GCA_038228575.1 Chitinophagales bacterium
GTGTTTTGTAGCTTCATTTTATATGTGTTGAAGCCCGTTCAGGCTTCGTCGTGTTTTTTTTCCATTCCGGGAGTTTCACTCCCGGCTATTATTGTTCAAGCCCTTTGGGCTTGTGGATGTTGTGCGTCAGTTTGAGAAAAGTCCGGAGGACTTTAACATGAATAGCCCCTGGTGAAACCAGGGGTAACTATAACAAAAGGGGCCAACCCCGAAGGTGTTGAACCGCATCTGCCATGTTGATTGTCATTGCAGGAGGATTGCAGTGCGCTGAATAAAAACTCGCAAAAACCAACGTCTTTAATTATTAAAAAAGAACGGTCGTTGCGAAAATAGTATAGCAACATATCAATGGCCAGTCTAATAAATTAGCAGCGGTTGTTATTTAGCGCTAGTGGCACTGCGTTCTTCATACAGCATTTTTATGAGGCCATCGGCAAGGCCTATTTTGGGCACATAAATTTCGTCGCTCTGTGCCCAGCGCATAATAGAGACGTATATCTGCAGCGCTGGTACAATAACATCGGCGCGGTCATCGCGCAGGTGGTAAAGGTGTTTGCGCTCTTCCAGCGTAGTATAGCTCAGTTCTTTGTAATAGTCTTTAAGCAGGTCAAGCGGCAGGGGCTTTCCTTCCTTGCGTTTGGAGATAGAAAATATCTTGTTGATGTTACCGCCCGTGCCAATAGTTTCCAGTGGCTGGTGGTTTTTGGTATGGGTTTTAATGAACCATTTTACATGGTCCCATTGCTCATCGGTAACCTTATTATGCAGTAGCCTTATGGTGCCAACATTGAACGATTCTTTGAAAATTGTTTTGCCTTGTGCATATAGTGTTACCTCAGTACTGCCACCACCCACATCAATATACATATACGATTTGCTTTCACCCAGGTTATCGGCTATATGGGTTTCGTACAGTATGTTAGCTTCTTCAATACCCGTAATTATCTTTATCTCAAAACCGGTTTCGTCCAGTATCTCCTGCATTATCTGCGGGCCATTGCTGGCATCGCGCATAGCGGAAGTAGCGCAGGCCTTATATGCTTCAACATTATAAATGTTCATGAGCAGCTTATAAGCCTTGAGGGTCTCTATTAATTTTTGCTTCTTTTCGTCTGATACAAATCCGTTATCAAACACATCAAAGCCTAAGCGAAGGGGAATGCGCAGCAGGGTAAGTTTAGTAAAATCGACGGAGCCATCTTTGTATACCGATGTTTCACAAATAAGTAACCTGGCGGCATTAGAACCAATATCAATCGCGGCAAGTATCAATCTACGTATTTTTTATTGCGTAAGTATGTATAAATAGCTTCCTGTGACCGCACAACCGGGGCTTTGTCTTCCCGCTGCACATACTGGTTGCTCTGATCGTTGTCTAATATACGACCTTTTACATTTTCGGCAAGCTGTATCTTCATTATTTCTATCAATTCCTGCTTTATTTCGGCGTCAAAAATAGGGCAGGCTACTTCAACACGATGGTCAAGATTCCGTATCATCCAGTCGGCGGATGATATGAATACCTGCGGGCTGTCATTGTTATTGAAAATGAATACCCTGGCGTGCTCCAGGTTGTCGTCAATAATGCTTATCGCCTGCATGTGGTCTTTAAAAACCTTTTGTTCGGTATAGGCGCAGCAAATGCCCCGTATAACCAGTTTTATATCAACACCCACTTTGGCGGCGGCGTATAATTTGTCAATCAGCTCTTTATCAACCAGGCTGTTCAGCTTAATGGTGATGCTGCCTTTCTTGGTTTTTTTGTAATTGCGTATTTCCCGGTCAATAAGTGCTGAAAAGGCTGCCCGCATATTGAACGGCGCCACTGAAATTGTTTTGCAATTTTTATGGACGACAGTTTTCCTGGCGGGGTTTTCGAGGTAGTTAAATACCCTGTTCAGGTCGGCTATAATGTTCTTATTCGTAGTAAGCAGGCAATGATCGCCGTAGTAAGTGGCTGTGTTTTCGTTCAGGTTGCCTGTTGATACGAAGCCGTATTCTTTTATCTTGTTAAAAGTGCGTTTTTTTATGAGACATATTTTAGCATGCACCTTCATATTGGGGATGCCTAAAACTACATTTACGCCTTCTTCTTCCAGGTGTTCTTTCCAGCGCATATTCGCTTCTTCGTCAAAGCGGGCACGTAGTTCCAGTATCACAGTTACATGCTTGCCATTGCGAACCGCATTAATGAGTGCGTTTACGATCTTTGAATTTTTAGCAAGGCGGTAGCAGGTAATTTTTATGCTGAGTACATTAGGGTCAATAGCGGCTTCGCGTATCAGGTCAATTACAGAATCGAATGAATGGTACGGGAAGTGGAGCATTACATCGCGCTTTTCCAGTACATCTAAAATCAGCAGGGGCTGGCGCAGCAGCGGATGCACAAAGGGTTGTGGCCTGGCTGGTATATCGTTAAAAATAGTTTTCGGGAAATCGATGAAATCTTTAAAATTATGTATTCTGCCGCCCGGTATCTGGTGGTCTTTTTTGAGCAGGCCAAGGCGTTTGGTAAGGAAATTGAGTAGCGGCGGGTCAATGGTACGGTCGTATACGAACCTGGTGGCGCGCCCCTTCTTTCGGTTCTTCAGCCCTTTTTCAAGTTCTGAAAGTATATTGGTGCTCACATCATTATCAATATCCAGTTCTGCATCGCGCGTTACTTTAATAATGTAGCCCATGAACTGGTTAAAGCCGAATGGTGCAAACAAATTAGGGATATTGAACCTGATAATATCTTCCAGTAAAATAATATCGGTAGTGCCTTTTTCTGATGGTATAATTACAAAGCGCGGCAATACTTTGGTAGGTATTTCAATAAGTGCATACCGTTGCAGCATGGAAGAGGTGCTATTGCCCAAAACACATGCCAGGTATATTGATTTATCGCGCAATAAAGGCATCTGCGGGATGGTCTCTATCATGAGCGGAATAACCTGCGTGCGCACTTTTTGTTCAAAATAGGTTTTTACAAACTCCTTTTGCGCTTTGGTGAGTTGTTTTTCATTTTTTATGTGAACGCCCTTCTTGCCCAGTTCTGCAATAATATTCTGGAAGATGCGGTCAAACTCCGCCTGCTGTTCTATTACGGTAAGGTGAATTTTCCTGAGTATCTTATCCGGGTTGGCTTCCAAGTGCATTTTGGCCTCTTTACCTAATAGCACCATCCTGCTCAATGCAGCAACACGCACCCTGAAGAACTCGTCAAGATTATTAGAAAATATACCTAAAAAACGAAGTCTGTCATGTATATGGTTACTGGTATCATTAGCTTCCTGCAGCACCCGTGCATTAAAAGCCAGCCAGCTTAAATCCCTTACAATGGTGTGTTTGTTGTGATTGGTCATGAAATTGAAATGTGTTCAAAATTAACCTCTTACATGTTGAAAAGGTAATACGCGCAGGGGTTAAAGAGATAATTTACAATTTCTTAATCTTACCTATGATGGAGGTGGTGGAATAGCCCTGAACGAATGGTATTATCTCTACACTGCCGCCATTGGCCAGCATAAAATCGGCACCCACTATTTTATCAATAGTGTAGTCGCCGCCTTTTACCAGCACATCGGGTTTAAGGCTGTGTATCAATGCCTCTGGGGTATCTTCATTGAATAGGCAAACAGCATCAACACAAAGCAGGGAAGCGGCCTGGAAGGCTCTGTCTTGCTCATGGGTAATGGGGCGTTCAGGTCCTTTCAGCCTTTTTACTGAGGCGTCGGTATTGAGTGCCAGTATCAGTTTGTTGCCAAATTCAGCAGCCTCCGCCAATAAGGTGAGGTGGCCATGGTGCAGAATATCGAAACAACCGTTGGTGAATACAATTTTCTTACCCGAAGCACGCCAAACGTTACATTGCTGGCGCAAGGCCTCGCCGCTATATATCTTATTCTGTATCCACTGCAACTTTTGCATTTCGGTTTTTATTGTAAGAATGAATGAATAGCAGCGAAAAAACACCAAGTATAATAACTACACCTGTTTGCACGGCCCAGGCTATCCAGCCAAATGCATCAGATGTTATCTGGTCTATCTGGTAAGGGCCCTGTAGCATTTGCGACACCAGCCACGGGTAAAGGCCAATGCCACCCGGTACAAATATTAATGCCACACTACCCCAAACCAGCACCACCATTGATGAAACCAGAGAAAGATTAGCACCCACGCTTTTAAGCCCGAGATATATTTGCAGGGTGTACATAAGCCACATTAAAACCGTGAGGATAACAAATTCCCACTTCTTTTTCATGTGTACTATAGATAGTATGCCATGGGTCATTTCTTTAACCAACAGGCCTATTTTGCTATCCTTGTTCTTGCGGTACCACACCATAATAGCGAACAACACAATAGCGAACACGCCAAGGCTTATGAACAGCACCGTTTCCAGCCCCTTAAGGTAGGGTACTATAAATTTAGAAATATAGCTGCTGATGCGGCCCATTTCCAGTAAAAAGGTAACCAGGGCTATGCCCAGCAGGCAAACCATATCGAACGCGCGTTCGGCAACAATAGTGCCTACCATTTTATGAGCGGGCATATCTTCGTATTTCGCCAGTACGGTGCATTTGGCCACTTCGCCCGCACGCGGTAGTATCAGGTTGGTTACATAACCTATCATAACCGCAAACATAGTGTTGGTAAGTGTGGGCCGCAGATCGATAGTTTCCAGCAGGTAGCGCCAGCGGATAGCCCTTATGTAATGCGACAGGAAACCGACAAAGCAAATGGTAAGAAGATACCAAGGTGGATTAACGCTTTGATAAATGGAATTCAGCAATTTATCAAGATTGCCATCCTTCTGCACCTTGTACAACATGTACCATCCAATACCTATCCCCAGCCCAAGGAAAATTACGTACTTCAGTATTGTGGCCAGGGCTTTCTTCATTCTGGTAAAGGTAAGGATTTACAAAGTATTGTCTTCTTTCGGGAATATGATAACAGGTTGGAAGGTCTTGGCTTCTTCAAAATCCATACGGGCATAAGAAATAATAATTACCGTATCGCCAACAGAAACAAGCAATGCGGCCGGGCCGTTCATGCATATTTGTCCGGAACCGCGGGTGCCTTTTATGATATATGTTTCAAGACGGGAACCATTATTGATATCCAGTACCTGTACTTTTTCATTTTCAATCATATTGGCTGCATCCATCAGATCTTCGTCGATGGTAATACTGCCTATATAGTTCAGGTTAGATTCTGTGATCTTTACCCTGTGTATTTTAGATTTCAGTACTTCTATTTGCATAGCGGCTGCAAATGTACAACTTCACAATTGTAAATTATAAATGGTAAATGGTAAATTGGCTCTTTGTTTTGATAGTGGTACAGGTCAATTGTAAATTATAAATTATAAATGGTAAATTGGCTGAAGGCGACAGTGATCTGTTGCCGTTTATTAAGATACGTTGCATGAGAAGCGAAACCATCAGCCTTTTTTGCAAGGGTTTTGTTAATTCAGGTTTTATTGTGGACTAGTTTTACTTCTCCCTCTGGTCGAAGCTTATAGCTTCGTCCTTCCATTCCGGAAGTATTTACTTCCGTAGCAAACATTGCCATTATGTTACGACACGCCAATTGCCCAGGCTTCTGGCCTACCGTGTGGCCGCAGGTTTTTTGCGTGCAAGCTGCATGGCCAATGTCATTGAATTAAGGAATTTTGCATCATTCCTGCGGCACGCCGCAGACATTAATCTCCACTCTGCCGTTTATGGAGCGTGGGCTGGGGGTGAGCATATAGGCGCGCGGTGTCTATGGCAACATTTGAATTTGTAATTTACGCACTGTAATTTTATATTCACAACCACCACCTTATGAGCAAATACACATTAACCCTGCTACTCGCGATATTTGGCCTTTCGGCATTTGCCCAGAATAGCACTAAAAGTGCGAAAAACGCTACCGATAGCAAGAAATGCCCAACACTATTTATAACTACAAGTACCGGTTTCAATAATAGCAGTGGCTTGCTTGGGGTAGGTGCCGAATATGAATTTGTGAAGCAGGTGGGTGCTGATGCAGGTTTTGGCATCGGCAGCTGGGGCTATAAAATGAACCTGGGTTTTCAGTACTTCTTTAAGCCGTGCCACAAGGGGTGGACTGTGGGGCTAGGTGTTACCCATTGCATAGGGCTCAGCAACTACCAAACCAAAGCTACCACCATTTATGGAAGCGATGAAACAGTAACCTTGAATCTGCATCCGGTAACCAATTTTTATGTGGCTACACATTATTATGCCAATCTGGATGCAAGGGGCAGAAACCGCTTCTATACGATGCTCGGCTGGTCGCAGGCGCTTACGTCCGACCGCTTTCACCAAACCAGTGGCGACCCTATTAACGATGCTACCACAAGGGCTTACAACTTTATTTCGCCGGGTGGGCTAATAGTAGCCATAGGCTTTGGTTTTGGGCTGGACTAAAGTATGTTCAATACTTTTTCTGCCGGCCGGGCAATTATGGCAATTGTAAATTATAAATTGCAAATGGGTTGGTGTGCATTTATTAATTGTGAGCAGTGTAAATTATAAATGGCTGGTTGGTCGTGCATTTGATAAATCGTGCATGGCAGTCAATATTGATAAAACAGGGTGCAGAAAGAAACAATTTACCATTTATAATTTACCATTTACAATTCTCTTAAACGTCTATTTCTTTTACATCGGCGGCTATAGTTAATTTGCCGGCTGTTTTTGCTTTTATTTCGTCAATAGTTACGCCTGGCGCATATTCCCTGCAAACAAAGCCGTCAGCAGTAATATCAAATACACCCAAATCAGTCACTACTTTCTTAACACAACCTACGCCAGTAAGGGGCAGGGAGCATTTCGGCAATAATTTGCTTTCGCCTTTCGGGTTAGTGTGCTGCATAGCTACAATAATGTTTTTTGCAGCAGCAACCAGATCCATAGCGCCACCCATGCCTTTAACCATTTTGTTAGGTATCTTCCAGTTGGCTATATCGCCGGTTTCCGATACTTCCATGGCGCCAAGTACGGTAAGGTGCACTTTGCCTGCACGAATCATACCAAAACTCATGGCACTATCGAAGAATGAAGAACCCGGCAGGGTAGTAATGGTTTGTTTACCGGCATTAATTAGGTCGGCATCTTCATCGCCTTCGAACGGGAACGGACCCATGCCCAGCAAGCCGTTTTCGCTTTGCAAAACCACGCTAACGCCTTGTGGTATAAAATTGGCCACTAATGTAGGTATGCCAATGCCCAGGTTTACATAGAAACCATCTTGCAGTTCCTGAGCTATTCTTTTTGCTATTTGTTCTTTATTAAGTGCCATTAAAAGTAAAAACTAAAAAGTTAAAAATTAAAAACCCAAGCAATTTGCCGGGAAATAGAAAATGGGGCTCCGATGGCCGCTGCGGCATGCCGCAGACATCAACCTCCCGCTACGGGAGAGGGCCGGGAAGAGGCTGTTACCTTTTCCTTACCGTTTTTTGCTCAATGCGCTTTTCATAATCAGAACCCTGGAAAATACGGTGCACATAAATACCCGGGGTGTGTATATGGTTAGGGTCCAATTCGCCGGGTTCTACCAGGTGCTCTACTTCTACAATGGTTATTTTACCAGCCATTGCCATGAGCGGATTAAAGTTACGCGCGGTATCTTTAAAAATGAGGTTGCCCATGGTATCGCCCTTCCAAGCTTTTACTATAGCGAAATCAGCATCAAAAGCGTGCTCCAACAGGTATTGCTTGCCATTGAATTCCCTTATTTCTTTGCCTTCAGCAACTTCGGTGCCATAACCAGCCTGCAGATATACGGCAGGCATGCCATAACCGGCTGCCATGCAGCGGGTAGCGAGCGTGCCTTGTGGTATCAGTTCCACTTCCAGTTCGCCGCTGAGAAGCTGGCGCTCAAATTCGGCATTTTCGCCTACGTAAGACGATATCATTTTCTTTACCTGCTTCTTTTCGAGCATAAGCCCTATTCCGAAACCATCAACCCCTGCATTATTAGAAATGCAGGTTAAGTTGTTAATGCCCTTGCGCACCATTGCGGAGATACAGTTTTCAGGTATACCACACAGCCCGAAACCGCCCAACAAAATTGTTGCTCCCGAAGGAATATCGCTAACCGCTTCATCGGCATTGGTAACTACTTTCTTCATTGAATTTGTATTTGGATGCGAAATTAATTGATTAGTTGATTAGTTGGGGGAAAAGTTTGTTGGGAGATTGGGTATACTTTGGACTGAATATTTTTTTGTTATCGAAATAATTTGTGCGCATTTTTCTAATGCTTATCAAATAAATTTTCATAAATTTATTTTAAATCATTTTGTTATGAAAATAGCTGTACTTTATTTCATTACGATATTCCTTTGTTGCTCTAGTGTGGGCGGGCAGATAATTACGACGGTGGCAGGTACCGGTAGTGATTATCATTTTGGTGGTGATGGGGGGGCGGCAACGGCAGCCAAGTTGTTTTCTCCCAGTTCTGTCTTCGTTGATAGTATTGCCAATATTTACATCGTCGATCAAGGTAATAATCGCATTCGGAAAGTTTCGCCTTCAGGTATAATTTCGACGATTGCCGGAATCGGAACGGCTGGTCTAAGCGGCGATGGTGGAGCAGCAACCTCCGCTAAGTTAAACTCTCCGTCTTGTGTGTTTGTAGATAAGCATGGCAACGTCTTTTTCTCAGACCAAAATAATAATCGTATAAGAAAAGTAAGTAGTTCAGGCATAATTACAACCGTTGCTGGTTCAGGAAGTACAGGGTACTACAGTGGGGGCTACAGCGGCGACGGTGGGCAGGCAACCAATGCACAATTGAACAACCCAAGTGGAGTATTTGTTGATGATACTGGAATTATATATATAGCTGACGCAGGCAACCAGTGCATAAGGAAAATAAATTTATCAGGATCAATTGCTACGATTGCAGGAGTGGGGGGAAGTCTTGGGTGCAGTGGTGACGGAGGCCCGGCAACAAACGCCCAGTTTGCGTCACCTACGGGTATATTCATTGATAGTAGCAAAAATATTTTTATTGCTGATTGCAACAATTGCAGAATAAGAAAAATTGATACCAATAATATTGTTTCAACCGTCGCAGGAAGTGGGAGTTACAGAACAATATCAGGTTTTTTTGGAGATGGATATAGCGCAACTATATCTGAAATGCAATCTCCATCGTGCATCTCTAAATTTGGCAATTCGATTTATATTGTCGATGGAGGGAATCAATGCATTAGAAAGGTAAGCTCTGGTGTCATAAGCACTTGCGCGGGAATCGGAACCAGACCGGGTTATTCGGGTGACGGAGGGCAGGCGACTTCAGCAAATTTTGCTTCACCTCAAGGTATATTTATAGATAGGGCAGGCAATATGTACATAGCAGATGCCGGGAATAATTGCATAAGGAAAATAAGTACTTCAGGGGTGATAACAACTGTAGCAGGTATTAATGATGACGGTGCTGCGGCTACATTAGCCCAGCTCAGAGGGGAGTTAGGCGTTTTTGTGGATAGCAGCAATAATGTTTACGTTTCTGATGCCAATAATAATAGGATAAGAAAAGTTAGTGCATCAGGAATTATCACGACAGTGGCCGGAGTAAATATAGGCGGTTATAGTACTGATGGAGGTGCTGCGACTGTCACCACACTTGGACAGCCATCGGCGGTATTTGTCGACCGCACGGGCAATATCTTGATATCTGATTTCGATAATAATCGCATTAGGAATGTCAGTTCATCTGGAGTCATCTCAACATTGGCGGGGCATAGTTCACTTTATTTTAGCGGTGGTTACAGTGGAGATGGTGGTATGGCTACAGATGCGTATTTAAATTTTCCCGCAGGAATTTTTAAGGATAATCATGATAACTTATATGTTGTGGATCGGGGTAACAACTGTATAAGAAAGGTGGACGTATATGGCGTGATAACTACAATAGCAGGTATAGGTGGGAGTTATGGCAATAGTGGGGATGGAGGACCTGCTACTGACGCGCAATTAGCCTGCCCCAAAGGGGTTTTTGTTGATGCTTTTGATAATATTTTCATAGCAGATCAGTGTACTAACAGCATTAGAAAGATCAACGCAGCTGGAATTATATCCACGATAGCGGGAGCCAGTGATGGTAGCAGTGGCTATTCTGGCGATGGAGGCAGCGCGGTTTCGGCTACGTTAAATTATCCGACAGGTATTGTTGGAGATGCTCTTGGAAATCTGTATATATCTGATTCTTACAATCACCGTGTTAGGAAAGTCGACGTGAGCGGCATTATTACAACATTAGCGGGAAATGGAAGTGCAGGATTTAGCGGAGATGGAGGGCCTGCGAGTGTAGCTAGCCTCAATTTCCCCACCGGTATTTCCCTTGATAGAAATGGCAATATTTACCTTGCTGATGAATGGAACCATCGGATTCGGAAAATCAATGTTCATTCTTCCAATCATTCGCCAATCTTCAATTCATCGAACCCGATTACGCTTTGTCAGGATTATGGGGCGTTCCCAATTTCGGAACAACTGGCTGTAAAAGACCTGGATGCAGGGCAAACGCTGACCTGGAGTATTGTTTCGGGGCCACGGCATGGAACGGCTTCTGTTAGTTATAGTGATGCTTCTAACGGTTTTATTGTGAGGCCTACGGGTGTAACTTATACACCGGCAACAGGGTATGCGGGATACGATACAATGGTATTGAATATATCAGATGGAATTGCGTCGTCAACTTCTACTTTCAGGATTACCGTGAACCCTAAACCTTCGGCGCCTGTAATTTCAGGTGCGTCAACCGTGTGTCAGGGGGGAACGACCACTCTTACAGCAACACCATCGGGCGGCTTTTGGGGTTCCATGGATGGTAATACCAGAACTGGAACTACTACCGGTATAGTAACAGGTATGGGCGGCCCAAGCGGAATGATATACTATAACGGACCTTACAACGCTTATGGCTGCCGCACACAAACAAGAACTTTAATAACAGTATTGGGTTACCCGGCTATGCCTGTTTTAACGGGTGCACCAAATGTATGCCCCGGCGCATCAACAACTATTTCGGCGAGTGCAGCAGGTGGCACTTGGGCTAGCAGTAGTGCTGGTGTTGCATCTGTAACAACAGCTGGTATTGTTACAGGTATTTTAACCGGTACCGCCAGTATCAGTTATGCCATAACTAATGGGTGTTTCACCAGTACGGGTACTAAGTCAATCTATGTTGCAAGTGCTACAACGGTGCCACCCATTACGGGCACTGGCGACCTGCATATGCCAGCAACCATAACGCTTGCTAACTCGCTATCAGGCGGTACATGGAGCAGCGTTAGCACTAGTGTAGCAATAGTTTCTGCGGCTGGGGTGGTAACGGGTATTGCAGGCGGTTATGATACCATTGTGTATGCTTACACCAATAGTTGCGGGATAACCACAAGTGTTTGGAAACGGATACACGTTTATGCAGTTGGTGGTCGTATAGCAGCAGTGGCCGATGCAGGGTTTGATGTTTTAGTTTACCCCAACCCTACCACAGGTTGCGTTACTGTTCAATTGCCTTTTGCTGCGCCTACTGAGGTGGAAGTATTCGATATGCTGGGCATGCGCATGGCTGTTAAACAAAGCAATACTTTAAGCACAGAACTCGACTTAGGCCTGCTGCCTGTGGGTGTTTACCTTTTGCGCATACATGCGGCAGAAAAAGTATACACCAGGCGGGTAGTTGTAGAATAGTGTTTAAACAGGTTTATATGATAACGGACGCCACACTGGCGTCCGTCTTTTTTATGCCTGAGTTGTTTGTGCTTTAGCAGATGGCTTTTCGTTGTTTAGCTGCCTGTGGGATTGACCAGCATCAATTGGCTTTTTGATGTGCATCATTTAGAAGGGAGGCATGCCAATATACATTTGCAACATAATCGGTAACGGACACGTGAAACACAAACCGGTTATATCATTTTTAACGACCACAAAAACTGGCGCACGGCGCTGGGAAAAGCAAGACAAATTATATGGAAAATTTAAGTAGGGTTACAGGAAACGAACGCAATACGGTTCTACAAGTACAGACTTCAGACAAAGCAAATTATGGCAATGACGTTGTGGGAGTTGCCAGATACGACACCGAATTTAAATCGCTTAAATCACGGTTCATTGAAATGGCATCGCACGAATTCCGAACCCCGCTCTGTGAGGCATTGTCATCGGCATATCTGGTAAGCAAATATAACCGCGAAGGCCAGCAGGAACAAAGGGAAAAACACCTGGAAAAGATAATCTCCTCGGTAAATTCGCTTACCGAACTTCTTGATGAATTCCTTTCTGTAGATAAGCTGAAGGAAGGCAAGGTTTCAGCCAATTTCGTCTATTTTGATGTGAAGCATAAAATATCGAAAATGATACAGGATCTCAACAATTATTGTAACTTGAAAATGGATATTACCTATGACCACATTGGTGATGAAAACAAAGTTATACTTGACCCCGTTTTACTAAAGGGAGCGATGCTGCACCTGCTTTCCAACGCTATTAAATTTTCAAACAACGACCATCCTATAACCATTACTACGCGTCTTACAGAACGTCACTTTGAGGTGTCTGTCAAGAATTGGGGCGTAGGCATTCCGCTCAGCGAACAACCCAATGTTTTCAGGCTGTTTTACAGGTCTGTAAATGCGGAAAAAGTTCCCGGCATAGGTATGGGTTTATATACCGCTAAAAAATACGTGGAGTTGATGGGGGGTATCATCGGGTTCACCTGTGAGCCGGGGAAAGAAACTGAATTCACAATGGGTTTCAACATCATTACCAGCAGCTTAAATTAGTGCATCTATAACCGGGAGAACTGCACCGGTAATATTCTTCGCTAATGTAAAAACGAGTAACGCTTATGGATAGACAAGAGTTAACGCAACACTATTTTTCAACCCCTAAAATGAATGGCCTATGGGTAGCTAGCTAAAGAAAAAAACCACACCAACAAGGGAGCGGATGGCTTGAGCGAGCGTCCGTTTCCTGATGTGTTTGGCGTTTGCGACACAGTAACTACTCCCTGCCTGCACGCAGAAGGATTTCTTTTTCTTCTTTAGAGAGGGCACTGTAGCCCTTTTGGTTTATTTTATCGAGTATTTCGTCAATAAGGCGTTGCGATATGCCTTGCTTAGGTTGGTACATGCTGTAGGTATTGCCGCCTGCACCTTTCTGGCTAATCAATCTCGGTTTCGCTTTTGGCGTAACCAGACCTTCAATTGATGCCGCCAGGCTGTATGCCCATTCCGCAGGTTGATAGCCTGCTTTTGTAAGTTTTATATAGGCAAAGCCTAGAAGTGCCCCACCCATATTAAGCAGCAGAATAGGGAAGGAAAAACCAAAACCAGGTTCAAAACAAGTAGTTACGGTAAGGCCGCAAAAGGCCAGGAAAACAATGAATAGCGGTATGCTGAAAGTTGGGGTAAGATAAAAACGATAGTTTGGTGTTAGTGTTATTGCGGCTACCGCCATAGCTATAACACCAGCGCGGCCACTTAAAAATGTGGAGGGAATGTTAGCCAGATTGCCCGGCAATAACTGAGCCAATATATAAAAGACACCGCCAGCAAAAAGGCCGTAGGCATAGAGCGGAACAACATGCTTAGGCCCAACCAGCATTTGTACTACCGACCCGAAGCAATACAACCACAGCATGCTGCTGAACAGTTCAAAAAAGCTATTTGGCTCCTGAAACCAGCCGTAGGTAAAGATGGTCCACCAATGGTGCTGAAAGGTTGCCAGTGAGCCTAGGGAAATATTGGGCAGGAAGTAAGTATTGAAATTACCCCAGCTGCCGGAATATACGATCATGATGATAGACCATGAAATGGCCAGCGCAAGGTATGCCGACCCTACAAAAATAATGAGTTGTAATACTGCATTGTTCTTATAGCCCGGAATGTACGATAGTGCCGATCTCCTGTTCCCTGTTCCCATTTATTGCAAAGTTATTAATAAAAGTCGTTTCGGTTGGTTCTCTTCCAGATAGTTAACAGAATGAATGCAAACAACATACCCCCCAGGTGCGCAAAATGCGCAACATTATCGCCTTTTACATGACCGACGCCTGAAAACAATTCCACTACAGCATAGCCGGTCACCATCCATTTTGCTTTAATAGGTATGGGTATGAACATAAGGTACATTTCGGTATTAGGGAATAGGTAAGCAAATGCGAATATTACCCCGAAAATAGCGCCGGATGCGCCAACCATGGTAATATCGGTCATTTGCAGATAGGCAGCCTGTAATATTTTTATACTGGCAGCTGAATATAATGCTGATTTTGGTTCGGAGGACCAATTAGAAAGGAATTCTGGTTTTGCCATTTCGATTCCATGGCTGGAAAGGAAGCGCGTAAACTCCGTAAGGGTGGGGTGCTGCTGGTATTCAACAAAAGCATGGTGAAAACTCGTGAATTCGTAGGAAAGGACGCCCATGTGGCAGAAACCGGCACCAAGCCCGCAGATCAGGTAGAAGATGAGAAACCGCTTAGAGCCCCATATATTTTCGAGCATGGAGCCGAACATAAAAAGACCAAACATATTAAAGAAAATATGCTCAATTGTCAGCTGTAAATTATCAGGGCTGCCATGCATGAACATGTGGGTGAGCAGCTGCCACCACCTGAAATCAGGCGACGACCAATAGTGAAGTGCCAGTGTGTCATCGAGGTTAATTCCGCCGCGGATGAGCGCAAATTGCGCTAGAACCATTATTACATTGATGATGATGATATTCTTAACCGCTGGTGGCATACCCGGACCGGAACCCATATTGAAAGAGGACATACTGCAAAAATAGCTGTTTACTCTATAAATTATGGTTAAAACTACGGAGTACCCGGTTTCAGCTACATGCATAAAAAAGCTATGGCAACTTTTCTTGAAAGTTGCCATAGCGAATTAATAAATTTATTTTAAGTGTATATGCCGATGCGCATTTTATGCACAATGCATTTGGGCACGTAGCAAAACCTGCAGTATTCACAAATCGCTGCCGCTGGGTCACCCCGACCCTCCCGATGAAAATCGGGATAAATTCCGGGTGACATGCTATGTTGTGTAATACATTCATACCAATCAACAAAAATGATGACGAGACATGTCACCCTTTAGGGCTGGGGTCTTAACAGGCGGATGACATTTTTCACGGTATTAAACATTCAAAAACGCATTTATGAATAATGTAGCCTAGAAAAACAGAAAATGTCTCTTCTTTTTATTTTTCATCACTTTCAGGCTTATTATTCTAATGTCCTTATTGGGGCGGTCGCTGCCATCGCGGGCTTCCAGCGATATTTTGTCCGCAATATCCTGGCCTTCAACTATTTCGCCAAAAACAGTGTAGTTGCCATCCAAGTGCGGGGTGCCACCAACCGTTTTATAGGCTTCACGCTGCGCTGCGGTAAACTTGCGACCTGTGCGTTTTTCAATATTGTTAAGTTCATCTTCTGTACACACCTTGCCCACAACCAGGTAAAACTGACTTGCAGAGCCCGATTTATCAGGATTATTGTCGCGGGCAACACCTAATGCACCTTTTTTATGGAAGTCGCTATCGTTTATTTCGGCAGGTATGGTGTATTTGAGGCCGCCATTACCCAGCACTTCACCGGGCTTGGCGTGCTTTGAATCAGGGTCGCCAGCCTGCACCATGAATTTAGGTATTACACGGTGAAACAAAGTGCTGTCGTACACATGCTCTTTGGCGTTTTTAAGCATATTTTCGGTGTTCTTGGGTGTATTATCATACAGCATAACAATAATGTTGCCGTATTCGGTTTCAATTTTAACCTTGTTCTTTTGGGCAAAGGCAGCGGCCGATACGTAAGCCAGGGCAATAAGTGTAAGTATGGTTTTCTTCATTGTTTGTTCAGTTGATGCGGCAAAAATATAAAGTATCGTATAAAGGTGCTAAAAAGTATTGAATTTTTGTGTGGTGGGTTTAATCAGTCGCTTCCAGGGCAAAGAGGTCGTGCACACTTTTATTTAACACCGAGGCAATTTTTAAGGCCAATATTGTGGAAGGAACATATTTGCGCACTTCTATGGCAAAGATAGTTTGCCGTGATACTGATATGCTGTCAGCTAAAGCTTGTTGGGTTATCTGGGCTTTCAAACGCTCTTCCTTCACATTATTCTTCATGGAACCGTCGTTTGTTTTTATAGAGCGTTACGTGAAAGTTAACCATGTAAAATAGCCAGAATACAATAATGCACAAGAGCAAATAGCCGACTGAAGGTTCTTTTTTAAACAAGAACAGGTATACGAATGATATAACGAAGAAGAGCACCTGTGAAGCCGCCGCCAGTTGAAATGACCTGAGCCGGGTATTATTAATATATTCATCTTCCACTTTTTCTTTAGCGAATACCAGGAAGGCAAAACCAAAAAGGAAACTAAAAAAGGAGATAGACAGTACCATTATTTTAGGCCAGTACAGGCTGGCTGTGCGGTCAGTGAGCAGCTTGTCAAATAGGTCTTGCTGAGTTAAGCACCACAGCAGTAAACCGGCTACCGACATTATGGTTCCGGGCCTTTTAAAGGAGTTGGGTAGCAGTAATAGCGTTTTCATTTCTTGCATTTTTATAAAGTAACGGCAAAATGCGATGTAAAGTATACTTTACAAGATATTTTTACGATAGACATAGGAAATTAATTTCTTAAAATCTGCTACGTTAAGAATTTACAATAGTTTTGTACCCAATAAGACTTGCCACGCCTCTTAACAATGCGCAACTGGGCGAATTTTCGATTTTAACAGCACCCATTTTATGCAATACAATAAATCTCCCACAACTATAGCTGATAAGTGTAATATTTGATTTTTTCATTGTTGGTTATGTTATCGCATCAAAAATTTAAAGTATCCTATAAAGCGCCAGCAGATATACAAAATTTTATGTGTTGCCAATACGTCCATTTCAACGCTCCAAATATGGGGCACATCTATAGCTTACATACTATCCTGCGGCCACACCAATAAAAATGGGCGAAGCTTAGACCTGCCTGCATTTTCGTGATATATGTCATGATAAATGTCTGTTTCAAAATAATATAATGAATCAATTGTCGGCCCTTTAGTATATAGTGGTCCTGTCCAGAATTCTTTGTCCAACGGACAGTACATGAATTTCACTGTTGTGCCATAATCAAGCCCCTGAACATTATCCCTGATATCAGTTAAAAAATATTTTCTCAAACTGAAATTGATGTATTGTTGTCTTGTTAGTTTTTCAGTTTCACTACAAACGTAGTCATAAGAGAATAATTTAATAGAGTTATTGCTTGTCACCCTATAACCTAAAAATGCTTTGCCGGCGTACTCACCTGACCTGTGTTCATATATTACCAAGGCAAATATTTTGTTGTAAGTATTGTCGTAAAACATCGTATCGACTGATATTTTCAAGATGCTGTCAAAGTATTTTTTGTCAAGGAACGCAAAAAATATGTTGTTCATGTCCTCTTCATTTCCATAATACTCACGCCGGGTAATGGTATCAAAGCACTTTTTAAAAGCCCGTTCTATATTTTGTTTGTCAGTATTGTAAAAAAGTGGATTAGGATGCCTGTTGGTTGCATGCGCTATTTCCCGCGCTACAAAAATACTGTCTTCAAATTGAATGTCTCGCGATGTCCTTAACGGGAAATGGCTGTATTTGGGGAATATGTTTATCCCAAAAATGGTGAATACAATGAGTGTTATAGGAGTGGTTATTTTATACAGATTAGTTTTCTTTTGGAATAGTCTGTAAAGCTGTCTTGAAAGGTAAGCGACACATAGCAGTTCGCTTATCCAATATCCATAAAAGAACATGGCATTGTCATCGCGCGTAATAAAAATGAGCAGAAAGTAAATAAGCGGGAACAGTGCCTGATATACCACAAACAATACTGGTATAGTTATAAAAATGGCATTTAAAATTACTAATGCAATGGGTGTTCTTTTCATTTTTAGCTGTCGTATCAATTCAGATGAAAACTCTATACACAACCAATATATGGCAATTGCTTCAATTTTTTGATGCTCTTACGTTTCTTTACAGTATGTATATTGTATAATTGATTAATCCCTACCCCAAACCTTATTATCTTCGCACCCAAAATACTGTTTGATGGATCGCAAAATACAATCAGCACTGATATCTGTTTTTTATAAGGATGGCCTGGAACCTATTGTAAGGAGGCTGCATGAACTGGGCGTTACCATGTATTCGACCGGTGGTACGCAGACGTTTATTGAAGGACTCGGGTTGCCTTGTGTCGCGGTGGAAGATGTTACTAACTATCCTTCAATTTTAGGGGGCAGGGTAAAGACGTTGCACCCCAAGGTATTTGGTGGCATTTTAGCCCGCCGTTCGCTGGATAGTGATATGCAGCAGGTAAAGGAATATGAGATACCCTTGCTGGACCTTGTAATTGTTGATCTCTATCCTTTTGAAGCAACAGTAGCAGCTACTGATGACGAGAAAACCATCATTGAAAAAATAGATATTGGCGGGGTATCGCTGATACGGGCTGCGGGTAAAAATTTTGGTGACGTTTGCATCGTTGCTTCTACCAATCAATATGTAGAATTATACGACCTGCTGAATGCAAAAAATGGTACTACTTCTATTGACGACCGTAAGCATTTTGCTTCGCTCGCATTTGCGGAATGTGCGCACTATGATGTAGCCATATCGGCATATTTCAAGAGCCATACAGCGCACAGTAATTTTCAGCTTTCGCATGGCAACGGACAGGTGTTGCGCTATGGCGAAAACCCACACCAGCATGCGGAATTTTACGGTCACCTCGATGATTTATTCGAGAAGCTGAACGGAAAAGAATTGTCTTATAATAACCTGGTTGATATTGACGCTGCCGTGCAGATAAGTGCTGAATTTGACGAGCCGATGTTTGCCATAATAAAGCACACCAATGTATGCGGTATTGCACTCGGCAACAATGTAGAAGCCGCGTGGGATAAGGCTTTGGCGGGCGACCCAGAAAGCGCTTTTGGTGGGGTACTGGTTACTAACCAAACTATTGACCTGAAGGTAGCGGAGAAAATAAATGAACTCTTTTTCGAAATACTTCTTGCCCCATCATTCGATGAGGATGCACTTGCATTACTGAAGGGCAAGAAGAACCGAAATCTGTTACAACAGAAGAAGAAATTTTACCCGGTTAAGGAATACAAACGCATACTGAACGGCGTACTGGTTCAAGATTCGGATACACATAATTTTGGTGAGTGGAAAGATGTGGGCGGTGTTGCTTGCAGCGATGAGGAGCAGCGCCAGTTATTGTTTGCAAACGTAGTTTGTAAGCACCTTAAATCGAACGCCATTGCACTGGTTAAAGACTGCCAGTTAATAGGCAAGGGTTGCGGGCAAACCAGCCGTGTTGATGCCCTGAGGCAGGCACTGGATAAGAGCCGGCAATTCGGTTTTTCTTTGCACGGAGCGGTGCTGGCATCCGATGCCTTCTTCCCGTTCGATGATTGTGTGAAGATGGCGCATGAGGCGGGTATAACAGCCTTTATACAACCCGGTGGTTCGGTGCGCGATAAAGATAGTATTGCCTATTGTGTTGAAAACAAACTGGTGATGATACTCACCGGCACCAGGCATTTTAAACACTAGACTTTCGGGGGCGTTAGTACGTATTTTTTGTGTTGGTTTTTTAATAAATTAAGCTACAGGGCAGCAGTGTGCCTTGTAGCTTAACGGCCCGACCAGATGAGGCCTTCCAGCCTTTTACGGTTAGGGATAATGCTGGCACGGTACTGCGGGAAAGGTTTCCATACTTTCTGTATGACGTCCCATTTTTCAATATTGGCTTCCCAAAGTAGCTGCTTATTTTTTGCCACAATATACATTTCGGAATTCGGTACACATTCCGAAACAAAAATCTCACCGCCCGGCAATTCCAATACATTGCCACCGCTCGTTAATGGTGGGCGTTTTAGTTTGTTATTTATTCTGGGGTATACATACTCCCAAACTTTTTTAAGTTTACCATTGGGTTGTGCTGGTTGTTGCAAAACAAGCACTTCAGGGGCAGCATAGCTATTGGCCATATTGTTATTGTAAAGCATCAGGTCGCCGTTGGCCGTTATCTTGCAGGCGTGTTGTTCTGAAAACAGTGCAAGCTTGTTTACCGTGCCTGTGGTTAGCTTAACACCATCGTAAATATCAACGACTTTTCCTTCAGGGTATTGTAGTTTAATAATCTGATTTGTATTCTTAAAGCTGATATAGATCATCTTTCTTTTTTCATCGAAATAGAAAGCATTTTCATGGGGTTCTTTTATGCCTATTGCCGTCTGCACATGTTCTAATTGACTGGATTTGTATACCGACGATGATTTCCATGACCAGATTATCTTACCGCTTTTGTCGCATTCCATTATTGTTCCCATTAATGACAGGCCGCCACGTGTTTTTGCAGCTATGCCATCGCCATTTGTTATGGGTACAGCTACACTGTCTCCAGCATCGGTCCGTTGCCATTGCCATACCAATGTTTCGTCGCCCAAAAGCATGTAATTACCAGTTGCGGTGCGTGATATTTCATGATGATAGTGCTCTTCGCTGTCGCCGCTAACAAAGCCGCCTCTTGGCGATTGCCAGAGTATTTGAGCATCGTAATTTACTTCATATGCCATGTTGCCTGTTATGAATGTAATGGTGTTTTGAGGTGTTATTTTAATGTCCCTTACAACCGAGTAATCATTTACTATCCCAGTAATATTTGGCAGGAACCAAACCAATTTTCCCGTCATATCATAAAGGGCCTTATTCGCGTCGCTGAAGACAAATGCGTCAGCATATTTTTTGGCCTTTTTTGTCACATTGAAATGGAATAAAGTGGAGTCATTGCTTTTGCATGGCAAGGTTGAAAAATGTTGGTAGCCATATACTGTTTTATTGTTGCTGGCATCGGTAATTCGCCAGGTATATGCAGCGCCAAATTCAGGCACCGAAGCTATTATTTTTGTATTGCGCGTGGTTACGGAGGCTACTATATTTGCATGAAATGCTGGCTCGTCGTTTAGCGTACCCCTGGCAATTTCTAACTTATATTGATTTGTGTGGGCTACTGCGGGAAAAGAAAATGGCACCATCAGGTAGTTGAGCTTGCTATCTCGTGCAGGGGTTATCTGGCATTCGGCAGCGTTTGATATTATGCACAACAATATTGCAATTATGAAGTACTTGGTCATTGATAATTTCTTGTATTTTATGAAACGGAAATCAGTATTGCTGCAAAAGAAAATATCATAAGGGCCGCGGTGTTATTTTGCCTTATAAAGGTATGCATTGGTTTTTATGGGTTCGCACCAAATAAGGTTGTCAAACTGGCTTTTGTTTATGATCATGCTGCATCTGTACGATGACTGAATTGACCATGTTTTATCAGGTGTATTTTTCTTCTCCAGTATAGCGTCAAAGTACAATTTTTTGTCGCGCCCTACTATAAATATATTACCATAAGGGTTGCACATTGCCACAAATATTTCCCCTGTAGGTAATTCTTGAACACTGCCACCCGATGAGCCCTGAGCTATGCGCACGGCTGTAAAATCACCTTTGTATGGGTGGTGGTATTCCCATATTTTTTTAAGTTTTCCTTCAGTGGTAGTTGGTTCCCGAAAGATAGCTACTGTTGGTGTCTCTTGAGGGTTACAAATATTGTTATTAAACACATAAAGATAGCCATTGTCTGATATTTTGCAACAGTGTTGATGGCAGAAAAGATGGGTGTAATCGGTATCGCTATCGTTTTGCCTGCCGTATAGTTCTATCAGTTCGCCCGTGGGGTATTTTATTTTCCATATCTGGCTGTAGTTCTTGAAACTGACATATATATATTTTTTCTCCTCGTCGAAGGCGAACGCATTTTCGTGGCTATCCAAGAGCAGTTTGGCGTTTTTGCCAAGTTGTGTTTTGGAGGTGAAAACGCTTGCTGATTTCCAGTACCAGACTACATTTTGGTTACTATCATATTCAATTATTGTGCCGCATGCAACGCGAAGGTATATTTTGTTCTTTTGAATGCTTTCGCCGGTTATTATTTCCAGTATGCTGTCGTGAGGTGTTGTTTTGTGCCACTCATAGGGTAGTAATTCGTTGCCCAGCACCATGTAGTTTCCGTTGTTTTCAATAGTCATTTCATGGTGATAGCGCTCTATGCTATCGCCACTTATTTTGCCATCGTTAGGTGCTACCCATAGCAAATCGCAATCATAAGTTATTTCGTATGCCATTCCGTTAGCAAGAAATGTAATAGACCCGAGGTTGGTAATTTTCAAATCCCGCACCTCATCGCCGCTTTGCACTATGCCGGGTATATCAGGTAGGAACCAGACAGCGTTGCCAGTCATATCGTAAAGTACCCTGTTTTTGTCGCAGAATACGTAGCCCTTATTATATTTTAAAGCTTTTTTAAGTATGTGCAATCTGAAATTGGCTGTGTCAACTACTGCACTTTTTAATGTTGAAAAATGAAAGAAGGGTGTTAGCGTGCGTTGTGCCGCCTTAAAATAGGTCATGCGCCAGGTATATTGGTGTCCAAATGCTGGTACAGAAGTGACAGTTTTGTTGTGTGTTGATGTGGTCCTTTCTATTATGTTTTTTGTGAATTCTGTTTCGGTATTGAAGTATCCATCTGCAATTTCCAGTGTGTAATTGTCATATTGTGGTGCGTTGGGTGTAGAAAAACCGATAAGCCGGTAGTTTAACTGGCTGCCTTCAGCGGGGTGGTATTGTGCCATGCAGCTAATGTTACAAGCCACAAAACAGCAACATGCGAGTACAAACAGGCGTAAGTTATTAATCACTTTTCTTGCCATTTATTTTTTAAAACATTGGTGATTATAGTAAATGTACATAGTATGCATTCAACGTTCAAATCAAATAACATGTATACACACTTATATGGAAGATAATTTCAGTAGCATGCATACATGTGTATCTAATTTATTGATTTTTTTTAACATCTTTTAGATATTTTTTGGCATATAGTATGAATTATTTTGTTTACTTATCATTGAAAATCAAGTTCTAAAAAATTAAAATAAAATATATATTTTTTGGTATGTTAAGCAAGTCACCGGCTATTTTTCTTTGTTTTTTTTTTCTTAAATTTGGTTTTGCAAAAAGTTAAAACGCTCTTAAAGGTTTAGTTACATTTGGTTAATAGTGGCGAAGATGGTATCGAGCATTTTTTGTTGAGCAATTTCGTTTAGAGTATTAAATTTTTAACCAAAAGTAAATAAAATCGTTAATTGACGGTTAATCCATAGTTAAGAGATGATAGTTTTTTGTAGAATAATAACTTTTTGTTGTTTTTTGCTTAACTTGCAAGAGACTTTTTACAATTTGATGTCATCAATGGCAAATTGTCTGCAAGTTAAAGTACAGTAAAGTAAATTTCAATATCGCCTGAAAGTGGCGCTGAATAAAGGAAAAAGTAAACTGAATATAACACTATGAGCAAAATTTATTCTATCATTATCCTGATGTGCAGTTTTTGCATCGCTGGTTTTGCCAAGCAGGCAGCACCAGTGGGCATACAGCTGCCTCAAGGTGCTGCTCCCGATGCATCGGGGGTACAGCATGTCGTCATCATGTCCACCAATTTAGCGGGTAAGGATAAGGTTAGCAAAGCAGGTATTGTAATGATGCCCGTAGTAACTTCCCTTTGTGTGAGTCGTTATACCGGTACAATTAGGTGGATTTCGATGCATAACGAAAGTGTACAAACAGAAAATAATTCCGGGATATCTCCCGATGCAGGTTACCTGCAACATACATTGTATGATGAACACAACACGCCTGAAATGGTAGTTGCAACTGGTAGTGACAACTACCGGTTTTTTGTGTTTAATGGCGTTTCGGTTATTTCTTCAAAATTTTCTCTTCTCTCCTCTCCTATTTCTTCACCTTTAAAAACAAAGAGCTATGGTTAGGAAACTACAGAACCACACACTACGAAAACAAAAAGGCAATTCCAATTTTTTAAACACAATTAAAACCAAAACAACCACCAGCATGAAAAAAATTGTATTTCTACTCTTGCTCTGTTTTGCAAGTTTTGCCGGTTACTCGCAAAGCTATTGCACACCGAGCTTTGGTTACGCCTACGGGGCGTGCAACTATTATGGTATGCACATAGGCCTTGTAAAGGTAAACGGGGAGTCATCTACCTCCATCAATGATGCAGCATCATGTAATGGTAGCGGCTACCTTGACCAGACGTCTTTGTCGTGTACGTTGTATATGGGTAATACCTATAGCATGACGGTTAACACACCAGGAGGTTATTCCATGTCTGGGCAGGTATGGATCGACTTTAACTATGACGGCACATTTGATGCGTCAGAAAGGGTTGGCGGTTATGCTTCAGGCAGCGGCAACCATATTTTTAATATTACATTGCCAGGCAGTGTATATCCTACTGCAGTGCGTATGAGGGTTGCGACCAATGATGCCAACTATGGCGGCGCACATGACCCATCTATCAATCCATGTGGTGGTTATTATTATGGTGAAGACCGTGACTATACCATTAACGTTGCTACACCTCCTCCTACTGCTTCGCTTACGCCAAGTACACGTGCCTTTGGCGCGGTATTGGCCGGTGCTACTTCAGGTACTTTAAATACAGTACTTAGTGCTTCCTATCTTTCTACATCTACAGGTAACCTTACCGTAACTGCCCCTACAAACTTTGAAGTTTATAATGGCAGTGCATGGGTTAGCAGCTATACTATTTCTTTTTCAGGCGCGGGTGTTTCTGCGGCTACTATTCCTATACACTTTGTTGCACCTGCTACTACGGGTTCTTATTCTGGTTCTGTTTGTGTAACCGGCGGTGGTTTATCTTCTGCGGTTTGTGCTTCTGTTAGCGGCACATCGGCTGCGGTTTGCTCGGGCACACCAACAGCAGGTACTGGCAGTGTGAGTCCTACTACTGGTTCTACAGGTACTACATTTACTTTATCAACAACTGGTTTTACCAGTGCTGGTAGTATTACCTTCCAGTGGCAGTCTTCTGCTACTTCGGGTGGTACCTATACCAATATTACCGGTGCTACTACTTCAAGTTACAGTTTCTCCGGCATGACGGCTAGCACTTACTTCAGGTGTCTGGTTACGTGTACTGCATCGAGTCTTTCAGCTACAACCACTCCGGTTCTTGCAACATGGGCTATACCAGCATCATCTTGCACCCCAGCGTTTGCGAATGCTTGTAGCTCTTTCCCAATGACATCGGCTATTCGTACACTTGTCGGCGCTGTTGGTACTATTTCTGATGCAACTGCATGTACTAGCGCAAGCTATGAAGACTATTCTTCTACTTTAACTTGTACGCTTTACCAATCACTTTCTTACAATGCTACTTTAAATGTAGCATCATCTTACTATGCTAGTTTCCACGATCAGGTTTGGATCGATTTCAATGACAATGGTTCATTTGAAAGTTCAGAAAGTGTAGGTGGTGTTGCATACCCAAGTTCACCAAGCCCTGTAATTTCATTGGCTATACCAGCCACTGCAGCTATTGGTTTGCACAGAATGAGGATAGTAGGTAACTATCAATGTTGCGGTAACTCATCTTACCCAACAATGAACCCATGCCCAACAACATCAACCAGCTATGGCGATTGCCGTGATTATTCTGTTACCATCGCGGCACCTCCGCCAATGGCTAACCTTAGTCCTACTACGTTGAACTTCGGTACTATTGGTACAAGTTCTACGTCAGCAGCGCAGAGCACGGTTCTGAATGCTTCGTTCCTTTCAGGCGCTACCGGTACCCTTACCGTTACTGCTTCAACCAACTACGAGGTTTGTGCAACAGCGGGTGGTACTTATACCAGCTCTTACACTATTTCTTATTCTTCAAGCACAGTTACTGCTAATAGTGTTTATGTTCATTTTGTAGCACCGGGCACCCCTGGTACTTACACAGGAACAGTTTGCGTTTCAGGTGGCGGTCTGTCAACTGCGGTTTGCGCTTCCCTTACGGGTATCAGTGCTAACGCATGTGCAGGCACACCAACACCAGGTACTGCAAGCGTATCTCCTTTAGCAGGTACATCTGCTACTACCTTTAACTTCAGCCTTTCCGGTACATCAATCGGTTTGGGTTTAAGTTATCAATGGCAGTCAGCTACTACATCAGGTGGTACTTACACCAATGTTTCAGGTGCAACTAACGCTACATATTCTGTATCGGGCCTTACTTCGGCAAGGTTTTACAAATGTGTTGTTAGCTGTTCGTATTCAGGTTTAAATGCTGCATCTAACGCAGTAGGCGTTGCTGTTTATTGCTTCCCTGCGTTCGCTCAGCCATGTAGCTCTTACCCAATGAGTGCTGCTATTGGTACATTGAACGGTTCTGCAGGCACAATAAGCGATGTGGGTACAACGTGTACCAGCGGCGGTTATGAAGATATGACAGCATTGTCATGTTCTGTTATCGCAGGTAATACGTACACAGCGTCTATGTCGCTTTCTTCATCTTATTATAGTAGTTTCAGTGTACAGTTCTGGATCGATTATAATGATGATGGTACGTTCGCTTCATCTGAAAGCATAGGCGGTGGCGGAAGCTTCGGTTCATCAACACCGAATGTTACCCTTACTTTACCTTTAACTGCTACTGTTGGTACGCACAGAATGAGGTTGGTAAATAACTACAACTGTTGTGGTGGTGGTACTTACCCAAGCATTAGCCCATGCCCAACAACTTCTATTTCTTATGGTGATGCACGTGATTACACGATCAACATTCTGCCTCCTCCTCCGGCGGCTACGTTGACGCCTGCTTCAATTGCCTTCTCACCAACAACAACGGGTTCTTCATCTGCTACATCAAATCTGACCTTAAATGCGTCATATCTGACTCCGGCAGCAAGTAACCTTACTGTTGTCAGTTCAAATTCGAACTTTGAGGTTTACGACGGATCAGCATGGGTTTTAAGCTACACTATAGCTTATACTGCTGCTACTGTTTCAGCGGGTACTATCCCTGTAAGGTTTACACCTTCAGGTACAGGTTCATTCTCTGGCACTATTTGCGTTTCAGGTGGTGGTTTATCTTCTGCTGTTTGTTCGTCAGTAACAGGTACTGGTGCTACTGCTTGTTCTGGCACACCTAGTGCTGGTACTGCGGCAGTAACACCTACTACAGGTTCTACCGGTACAACATTTACCTTAAACTGTACTGGTTACACATCTGCGGGTGGTATCACTTTCCAATGGCAGTCAGCTTCTACATCAGGTGGTACTTATGCCAATATATCTGGTGCTACGCTTTCTAGTTATTCATTCAGTGGTTTAACTGCAACTACTTATTATAAGTGTATAGTTACCTGCTCTATTTCAGGTTTATCAGCAACAACTGCATATACAACTGCAACATGGGTTTTACCATCATCTAGTTGTACACCAGCATTTGCTAACCCTTGCAGCTCTTTCCCAATGAATGCCTCTATCGGTCGTTTGGTAGGTGGTTCAGGTTCCATAACTGACGTATCTGGTTGTACTTCTTCAAGCTATGAAGATTTCTCAGCTTCATTAAGCTGTACTTTGTACAGGAGCTTATCTTATACTGTTACAGAAAACCTTACAACAAGTTACTATAACAGTTTCACTACACAGATGTGGATAGATTTCAATGACAACGGTACTTTCGAATCAACAGAAAGTATGGGTGGTCTTAACTTCCCGTCTACACCAACACCTACGTTCTCTATTACTGTACCAAGTGGTGCGGCAATTGGTTTACACAGGGCGAGGTTTGTAGGTAACTATGGCTGCTGCGGTTATTCTTCTTATCCAAGCATTAACCCATGCCCTACCAGTGCTATATCTTATGGTGACGTTCGTGACTATGCGATCAACGTACAAGATCCTCCTCCTTATGGTTCTACAACTCCAACATCGTTGAACTTTAGTACAATTGCTACAAGCAGTACTTCATCAACATTGTCTACAGTTTTGTCTGCATTCTACCTTACCCCTGCTACCGGCACGGTTACTGTAACTGCACCAGCAAACTATCAGGTTTGTAGCACAGCGGGTGGTACTTATGGTACTTCTTACACTATTTCTTACTCTGCTTCTACTATAACAGCTAACACTATTTATGTTCAGTTCGTTGCTCCGTCAACTCCTGGTGTTTATAGCGGTAACGTTACAGTAACAGGTGGTGGTTTAGGTGCTGCTATTAATACAGCGGTTACAGGTATAGGTGCAAACCCTTGCTCTGGTACACCTTCAGGTGGTACAGCACTGGTTTCTCCTGCAGCCGGTACTTCAGCTACAACCTTCAATCTTAGCCTTTCGGGTGCTACTGTTATTGGTTTAGGCCTTAGCTACCAATGGCAGTCTGCTACATCATCTGGCGGTACTTATACTAACATTACGGGTGCTACCAATACTACATATTCTGTATCCGGCCTTACTTCTGCAAGGTGGTTCCGTTGTGTAGTTAGTTGTTCTTATTCAGGTTTGTCAGCTACTTCATCAAATGTTGGTTGTGCGGTTTATTGCTTACCAGCATTTGGCCAGCCATGTAGCTCTTACCCAATGAGTGCCGCTATCGGTACTTTGAATGGTGTTTCAGGAACAATAAGCGATGTTGGTACAACTTGTACCAGTGCCAGCTATGAAGATATGACTGCATTGTCATGTACTTTAACTGCTGGTGTTACTTACACAGCAACTATGTCGCTTTCTTCATCGTATTATTCTAATTTCAGTTTACAATTCTGGATAGATTATAATGATGACGGTACATTTGCTACATCAGAGAGCGTAGGCGGTGGCGGAAGCTTCAGTTCTACGACGCCAAACGTATCTCTGGTAATACCTACAACAGCAACTGTTGGTGTACACAGGATGAGGTTGGTAAATAACTATCAGTGCTGCGGCAATGGTACTTATCCAACAATCAACCCTTGCCCTACAACATCAATTTCTTATGGTGATGCACGTGACTATACGATTAATATCGCGCCTCCTCCTCCGGCGGCAACGTTGACACCGTCTACAATTGCATTCTCACCAGCAACAGTAGGTACTCCATCAGCTACTTCATATCTTACCCTGACTGCGGCTTATTTAACGCCGGCTGCAAGTAGCCTTACCGTTACCAGCTCAAATGCTGCATTCGAGGTTTACAATGGTTCAGCGTGGGTGTCAACTTACACAATAGCTTACACTGCGGCTACCGTATCTGCTACATCTATACCAGTTAGGTTTAATCCAGGTTCTACTGGTTCATTCTCTGGTACTATTTGTGTAACAGGTGGTGGTTTATCTTCTGCTGTTTGCTCATCAGTTAACGGTACAGGTGCAACTATTTGTTCTGGTACACCAACCGCAGGTACTGCGGCTGTATCACCTACTTCAGGTTCTACTGGTACAACATTCACTTTGAGTTGCACTGGTTACTCTGCATCAGGTGGTATCGGCTTCCAATGGCAGTCCGCTTCTACATCAGGTGGTACTTATACCGACATAACTGGCGCAACACTTGCCAGCTATTCATTCAGTGGCTTAACTGCAACTACTTATTACAAATGTGTAGTAACGTGCTCTGCTTCAGGTTTATCTGCAACAACAGCATATACTACTGCTACGTGGGTTCTTGCAGCCTCAAGCTGTACACCAACATTTGCAAATCCATGTAGTTCATATCCAATGAACACCTCGATTAAAAATCTGGTGGGTGCCTCTGGCTCTATTGTTGATAACAATGCATGTACAAGTTCAAGCTACATTGATTATTCTGGTTCAATTGGCTGTACTTTATACAGGAGCACAAGCTATACCGTTACTGAGAATGTTAGTACCACTTACTACAGCAGCTTCACTACTCAGTTCTGGATTGACTTTAATGACAATGGAACTTTTGAAACAACTGAAAGCCTGGGTGGTAGTTCTTACGGTACTATTACTACACCTACGCCTACGTTCTCTATATCAATTCCTAGCGGTGCTGCATTAGGTATGCACAGGGCGAGGATTGTTGGTAACTATGGTTGCTGCGGTTACAGTGCTTATCCTAGCGTTAACCCATGTCCTACAGCTTCAATATCTTATGGCGACTGCCGTGATTATTATGTAATCATACAGAACCCAGCTCCGCTGGCTACTGCTACACCAGCATCGCTTAGCTTTGGTACTATTCCTGCAAGTACATCATCTACTGCACAGGCTACTGTTGTTACTGGTTCTTTCTTAACACCAGCAAGCGATGCGCTTACTGTTACTGCGCCAACTAACTTCTCTGTTTGCAGTACATCAGGTGGTACTTATGTGCCATCTTATGCTATTTCTTATTCAGCTGCTACAGTTGCTGCTACCAGCGTATTTGTTAAGTTTGATGCTCCGGCAACTACTGGTGCTTATTCTGGTAACGTGGTGCTTTCAGGTGGTGGTTTAACACCATTGAATATCCCGGTAACTGGTACAAGTGCTAATGCATGTTCTGGTACACCAACTGCAGGTACTACAGTAACTACACCAAGTGCAGGTACTTCAAGTACTTCGTTCACATTAAGTTTGTCAGGTTCTTCAATAGGTCTTGGCCTTACTTATCAGTGGTCTTCGTCAGCAACAGGTACTGGTGGTTGGACTGCATTATCAGGTGCTACCAACGCAACGTATACATTCTCTGGTTTAACATCGAGCACGTATTACTATTGTTTGGTAAGTTGTACTTATTCAGGTCTTAACCAATACTCATCTGTTGGTCATATCTCTAACTATTGTGTTCCTGCTTTCAGCCAGCCATGTAGTTCATATCCTATGAATGCAAGTATTGGTACATTAGTAGGCGTATCTGGTACTATCAGCGATGCTACTGCATGTACAAGCAGCAGCTATGAAGATATGACTTCACTATCATGCTCACTTACTGCTGGTGTTACTTATACACCAACATTGAATTTGTCATGTTCATATTATTCCAGCTTCTCCGTTCAGGTATGGATCGATTACAATGATGATGGAACATTTGCTTCTTCAGAAAGTGTAGGTGGTGGTAGCTCATTCAGCTCATGTACTTCTTCTACAATCTCGTTGGCAATTCCTTCTTCAGCTACAGTAGGCGTACACAGAATGAGGTTAGTGAATAACTACAACTGTTGCGGTGGTGGTACTTACCCAAGTATCAGCCCGTGCCCTACAACATCAATTTCCTATGGTGATGCACGTGACTATACGATCAATATCCTGCCTCCTCCTCCGGCGGCAACATTGACTCCATCGTCAATTGCATTCTCACCTACAACTACAGGTACATCATCATCATCATCAGCGCTTATACTTAACGCTTCTTATCTTACGCCAGCAGCAAGTAACCTTACCGTTACCAGCTCTAGCTCAGCATTCGAAGTTTATAGTGGTTCTGCGTGGGTATCAAGTTATACCATAGCTTACACTGGTGCTACAGTATCTGCCGGAACTATTCTGGTTAGGTTCTCTCCAGCTAGTGCGGGTTCATTCTCAGGTACTATTTGTGTATCTGGTGGTGGTTTAGCTTCTGCTGTTTGTTCAAGTGTTAATGGTACAGGTGCAAGTCCTTGCTCTGGTACTCCAACGCCTGGTACAGCTGCAGTATCTCCTACTACAGGTTCTGGTGGTACTACCTTTACCCTTACTTGTTCAGGTTATTCTGCTTCGGGTGGCATTGGCTTCCAATGGCAGTCTTCAGCTGCAGGTAGCGGTTCATGGAGCAATATTACCGGTGCTACACTTGCTGTTTACAGCTTCACTGGTATATCTGTCTCAACTGATTACCGTTGCATAGTGTCGTGCTCTTATTCAGGTTTAACTGCAAATACGGGTACAACTACTGCTACATGGACATTACCTCCATCATCTTGCACACCTACATTTGGTTCTGCATCTGCTGCATGTTCTTCTTACAATATGTATGCTCAGTTTGCAGTAGTAGGTACATCAGGTTCAATAGCTGACGCATCTGCTTGTTCCGGTTCAGGATGGGAAGATCTTACTGCTTCTACATCTGTTACTTTCCTTCGTGGTAATACGTTCACCAGTACTATTACAACTGGTAGCACTTACTATAGCAGTATGACCTCTCAGGTTTGGATTGACTATAACGATAACGGTACTTTCGCTTCATCAGAAAGTGTTGGTGGTTATAACTTCTTCACTGCACCTGCGCAGCCTGTTACCTTGACTATTCCGTCAGGCGCAACACCTGGTATACACAGAATGAGGGTTGTTGTTAACTATGCATGTTGCGGTTATAGTTCATATCCTAGCATGGACCCATGTCCTACATCTGCAATCACTTATGGTGATGTTCGTGACTACAAGGTAAATGTTATCGCTCCGGTAGCTTGTTCTGGAACGCCTACAGCGGGTGCTGTTTCGGCTTCACCTACTTCAGGTTGCTCTCCGGTATCTACCAGCATGTATCCTACTGCTGCGGTTGGTGTTACTGGTTTAACTTATCAGTGGCAGTCTTCAGCTACATCAGGTGGTACATATACTGCTATCTCTGGTGCAACCAACTTCACTTATGCGCCTTCAGTATCAACAAGCACTTATTATAATTGTGTATTGACTTGTACTGCTTCTGGTGGTTCTGCTACATCATCTAATCAGCTGATCACAGCAAACCCAACCGGTGGTGCATTCTCTGGTACGCCAAATGCTTGCTCTGGTTCAACTTCAACGTTGAGCAATGCGGTATCTGGTGGTACATGGTCAAGTTCTAACACGGCTATTGCTACAGTTAACTCCACTACGGGTGTTGTTACAGGTGGTGCTCCGGGTTCATGTTCTATACTGTACACAACTTCAGGTTGTTCTGCAGTAAGTCAGGCATGGACTACAAATGCTAACCCTGGTACTATATCAGGTACAGCTAACGCTTGTGTTGGCAGTACATCTACATTATCTAACACAGTTCCTGGTGGTACCTGGACAAGTTCTGATACTACAATTGGCCGCGTTGTTTCTGCGTCGTCAACCACTGGTACAGTAACGGCTATGAGTGCGGGTACTTGTACTATCACTTACAGCACAGGTTGCGGTACCCCTGCAACTACTACATGGACTACAAACAGTACTCCTTCAGCTATCATTGGGTTATCATCGGTTTGTACTGCAAGTGTTAACAACTTCAGCAATACAGTTTCTGGTGGTACATGGTCTGTATCAGGTTCTGCTACAGGTACTACAATCGATGCAACAACTGGTGACCTTTATACGGCTACTACTGTTGGTACTGAAACTGTTACTTATGCTATCGGTTCTTGCTCAGTTACTATGACTGTTGCAGTAGGTAGTTCAGGTCCTTCTACAATTACAGGTGCTACATCGGTTTGTGCAACTGCAACTACTACTTTATCTGATGCTATTACAGGTGGTGCATGGACGTCGTCTAACCCATCAATTGCATCTATCGGGTTTAGTACAGGTGTGGTTACCGGTGTCGGTGGCGGTACTGTAACTATTACGTATAGCACGGGTTGCGGTTCGCCGGTTACTTCGTCTATGACGGTAAATGGATCTCCTGTTTCTATAAGTTCTGCAACAGCTTGTAGCGGTAATACGCTGAGCTTAACTGCTAGTACTGTAGGTTCTGGTTCGTTCACTTATTCATGGTCAGGTCCGTTGGGCTTTACTTCAACTATAGCTAATCCTACAATAGGCAGTGCTACAACAGCACGTTCAGGTATCTATTCCGTATCTGTTACTCAGGCAGGTTGTACTACATCTACGTCATATTGGGCTAGTGTAGATACTACTCCGGTAGTTTCTGTAACAGCTTCTCCTGCAAGTATCTGCCCAGGTGGTACATCAAACCTTAGTGTTAGTGTAACTTCTCCGGCTTCAGGTTCTACAGCTTATACAGTTATGGCAATACCATATGCTCCGTATACACTGAGTACCTCAACCGCAGGTCCTTCAGGCGATGATGCTGCTTCTTCTGCAACTATTCCGTTCTCCTTTAACTATTACGGTACCTCTTACAGTTCTGTAAGCATCTGTACCAATGGTTATATCTGTATCGGTGGTTCTAGCACCTCATACACTCCGTATGCATTGCCATCTACAAGTTCTCCTTTAGGTATGGTTGCATTGTTCATGCACGATCTGAATGGTTCTGGTATTACTTATGGTACCGTTGGTTCTACACCAAACCGTAAGTTTGTTATTAATTACAATGACTATAATGATTATTCTGGTAGTGGTACTAACAGAGGTCAGATAGTATTGTATGAAACAAGCAATGTTATTGAAATGTTTATTTCAAAATCAAACACGGCTAGCAGCTACACTCAAATTTGCGGTATTCAAAACCCTGCAGGTAGTTTAGCTACTACTGTTTCTGGTCAGAATAACACCAACTATACTATCAACAATACTGTTGCTGGTACAGCATGGAGGTTTGAGCGTCCGGTTTATTCTTATACATGGTCTCCTGCTACAGGTTTGAGTGCTACGAATATTGCTAATCCGGTATCATCTGGTTTAAGTTCTACTCTGGTTTACTCTGTAACTTCAATTGATGCTAACAGCGGTTGTACAACTGGTAACGTTTCTCCTAACACGGTTAACGTTTACACGCCACCAACAGCTTACACAGTATCGCCTGCAACAGGTTGTACTTCAGGTACTAATATTACATTGCCAGGTTCTGAAACTACCGCTACTTATCAGTTATACAATGGTGCAAGCCCTGTGGGCAGCCCTATAACAGGTACTGGTTCTTCAATAAGCTTTGGTACTATTACTGCTACCGGTACTTATACAATAGTAGCTACCCTTATTACAGGTGGTTGCCAAACTACAATGACTGGTTCTTGCATTATCTACAACAGTCCTAACGCATACGCTATGACAGGTGGTTCAGGTTGCTCATACTCAGGTGTGACAATTGGCTTAGCTGGTTCTGATGCTGGTGTTACTTATCAATTGTACCTCGGTGCAAGTACTGTAGGTAGCCCTGTTTCTGGTACAGGTTCTGCAATATCTTTCGGCACAGTTTATGGTGCTGGTTCTTATTCAGTAATTGGTACGGCTACAACAGGTGGTTGCCAAACAACTATGACTGGTTCATCTACTATCGCTATTTCTCCTGTAGCTTACACAGTTACCGGTGGTAATGGTTGTACAGCAACGGGTGTTGCGGTTGGTACGTCTAACTCTGAAACTGGTGTTAGTTACCAGATGTACTTGAATGGTTCTACTTCAGGAAGCCCTGTTACTGGTTCAACTGGTACTGGTGTAACCTTCGGTACTCAGTACACTACTGGTGCATATACAATCATTGCTTCTGCAGGTGGTTGCGATGTGTTGCAGACAGGTGCTGATACGGTGAACACAACTCCTTCTATTACTTTAGGAGCTAACCCAAGTCTATGTCAGCCAGCTACTTCAGCTAACATTTCGTTCTCTAGTGCTACTGGCTCACCTACTACGTATGATATCACATGGGGTTCTGCAGCTATCACTGATGGCTTCAGCAACGTAACAGGTGGTACATTATCTGGTTCTTCTATCGTACTTGCAATACCTTCAACAAGTATAGCTGGTGCATACACAGGTACAATTACAGTTTCTAACGGTCCTTGCTCTAGCACATCGTATGGCTTTACGCTTACTGTTTACGCTGTTCCTGCAGGTAGCATTACTTCAGCAGTTCCTCCTTGCTCTGGTTACTCAACAAGCATTGTATTCACCGGTACATCTGGTGCTACAGTATCTTACCAGATCAACCACGGTTCTATCATTAATGCAACATTGACTGGTGGTACTTATACCCTGTCAACAGGTGCGTTAACTGCTGCTACTACTTACACATTGTACGATGTACACAACCCGGTATGTTCTGATTCTATCAACATTGATACCGTTATCACTCCAAATCCAATGACTTGGATAGGTGGTACTACTGGTTCAGAGTCTGAGTGGAACACAACAACAAACTGGTCATGTGGTTTCATACCTACAGCTGCTGATAACGTAACTATTCCGTCAGGAACTACTTACAGCCCTGTAATCGCTGCTTCTGCAAGTGGTACATCTAATAACATCACAATTGCAGCTGGTGCTACAGTTACTATTGGTGCAGGTGGTAACCTTAACGTTAAGGGTAACATGACGCACGCTGGTACTATTACTGGTGCAGGTTCAGTGGTATTGAACAGCGCAAGTGGCAGCCAGTCTATCTCTGGTATTGGTACTGTTAATAACTTTGAATTGAACAACCCAAGTGGTGCTTCTGTAAGTGTTGCATCAAGGTTTACAATTAAAGGTTTGGTAACCATTACAGCAGGTGCACTTGCTACAGGCGACAGTGTTGTATTCTATTCTGATAGTTTCGGTACTGCACGTCTTGCTCCTATACCTGGTTCAGGTAGCTCTATTACTGGTAATGTTAAGGTAATGCAGTGGATACCAACAGGTCGTCGTGCTTATCGTTTCTGGGGTCATCCTTTCAGTAACTACATTGGTCTTGATCAGGTTCAGAACTACATAGATGTTACTGGTGCCGGTGGTGCTTCTAACGGTTTCACTACAACAGCTTCTAATGCACCATCTGCATTCAGGTACAATCCTTTGGTTGGTAACTCTGCTGCAGCATCTGACCCAGGTTGGAGGCCATTTACAAGCGCTTACACTACAGCAGATAGTAACAGGATACATCAGTATCAAGGTTTACGTTTGTATTTCCGTGGTGCTAAGGGCGAAGGTTTAGGCTATGCCGCTTACGTTCCATCATCTACTACTGTTGCACAGTGGGGTGTATTGAATCAGGGGACTCAAACAGTTGTTCTTGCTAAGGGCTCTGCTGCTAATCAGGAATACAACATGGTTGGTAACCCTTATGCTTCTCCTGTTGATATAGGAACCAGTGTTTACAATGCGAAAGTTGCAGGTGCTCTAACTGGCGTTGCATACTATGTATGGAATCCGTTCCTTGGTTCCGTAGGTCAGTTCCAGGCGCAGACAATACCTTCTGGTACTGCTGTTCCTTACTACTTACAAGGTAGCGCTTGCTTCCAGGTACGTGCTGCTTACAATGCTGCTACTATGACCTTTACTGAGAGCATGAAGAATGCTACTGCTACAACAAATGTGTTGAAAGCAAGCCCTGATTATGTTGCATTGACTATTTACGATGCAAACTATCATCCTTGGGATATGTTGAACATCAAGTTCAACGACGATGCTACTAACGAAGAAGATGCTAATTATGACGCAACTAAGCCAAGCAGCCCTGCTGATCTTAATTTCTATAGCTTGTCAGCTGACAACAAGAAATTATCAATCGATGGCCGTCCTTACCAGGCTGAAAGCGCTATACCATTGGGTATCCAAAGTAGTGTTGCTCAGGATTTCATAATCAAAGCTGAAAATGTTGCTGTTCCTGAAGGTGGTAAAGTTTACCTGCATGACAAGTTGTTGAAACAATATGTATTGTTACAACAAGGTACGGAGTACAGGTTCTCTATCTCTTCTGATAAGCAAACTCAGGGCGAACAAAGGTTCGAGTTAAGTATGGCTCCATCTACCGTTGCTAATAACAAGGGTCTGCATGTTACCATGACTCCTAACCCTGCTACTGACGAAGTGACTATCGGTTTCACAAACGGTAAAGCTGAATCAGTTAGCGTGCGCGTTCTTGATCTTTCAGGTGTAAGCATCTACAATCAAAACTTAGGTACTAAGCAAAATGGCAGCATCAACGTACAGTTGAGCAATTTTGCAGCAGGTATCTACATGGTTGAGCTTACTTCAGGCGATCAGAAGGTTGTTCAAAGGTTGATCAAAGAGTAGTCGGAATATTGATTACTTCTAAGAATAAAACGAGCCGCTCCATTAATTTGGAGCGGCTCGTTTCTTTTTAGCAGGTGCTGCGGTTTCGGCAGTTATGGCCCATTCACGTGGCTTTATAAGCGAAGATGTGCCCAGTGTTTCTCAGCCTCAACATGGAGTATTGGTGCATACATCCGGTTGTAGGTTGTATGGAATATTGTAGTAGGGTAGTGTGCGGCTGAGCGTTCAGCACCATACGCTGTGAGTAGGACATAAAGTGGCAGGAGTGTAAACGCAATACCGTTTACGCTTCAAAGTATACTAAATGGAATCATGTCATTGCTCCGGTAGGTGCAAAATGTTTGTAGCAATAATCAATTGAATGAAACCGTGTGCCGTAGGTACACAACGATCGTAACCGTACTTGTTACAGCAAGTAATTCAATGCAGGTGAAGTTGAAAGTAAAACCATGTATCGGCTAAAAGAACAGTTCCGATGCTATTCTGTCGGCGAACAGTTTGCCATGTTGGGTAAGCAGTAGTGTGGCATCCTTCCTGATCAGTAAGCCCCGGCTGATGTGTTTTTCTGCTTCCTTTTCTATAACGCCCCGGTAGTCGCTACCCCATTTACCGGAAATAACGTTCAGGTCGCAGCCCCACATGGTGCGGATGGAGGTCATGATATACTCGTTCAAGTGCTCTGTGGTTGTGAGTAGCTCGGTTTCAGCGGGTGCCTCTTTACCCAAAAGCAGAGCAGTAGTATATAAGGCATTATTGCTAACGTTCGATTTGCGCGACAGGCCATTAAATGAGTGGGCTGATGGCCCTATGCCCAGGTAGGGCATGCCCAGCCAGTAATTGGTGTTGTGCACCGCATATTTGCCCGGCAGGGCGAGGTTAGATATTTCGTAATGGTCGTAGCCATTAACGGCTGCAAATTCGCTGAGTAGTTCAAATTGATTGGCGGCCTGTGCAGGGTCAACCGGCGCTAATTTTTTCTTGAGAATGGCATAGTTCAATGCTGTTTTTTCTTCCACCGTAAGTGCATACGACGAAAAGTGTGGTATGTGCAATTCCCGCACCTTTGACAGATTTTCCTTCCAGGCTTTGTCTGAAAGGCCCGGAGTGCCGTAAATGAGATCGATGCTGAGATTGGAAAAACCGGCATCCTGCGCCGCTTTAATGGAATAGTCGGCTTGCTGCGCTGTATGTGCCCTTTTCATGTATTCCAGGTCGCTTTCTACGAACGATTGAACACCTATGCTGAGTCTGTTTACGGGAGTGCCCTTGAGTGCCCTTAAATAGCCTTTATCTAGGTCATCAGGGTTGGCTTCCAGCGTACATTCCTGTATGTTATTAACCGGGTGGTATTGGTGTATGGTATCAATGAGCATCATGATGTCATCGGCCGAAAGCAGCGACGGCGTACCGCCGCCAAAATAGATGGTGGAAATAGGTGTCTGTTCCAGGTAGTCCCGCTGTTGTTCTATTTCGCGCACCATAGCCTGCAATACTTCCTTTTTATTGCTAAGCGATGTTGAAAAATGGAAATTGCAGTAAACACAAGCCTTTTTACAAAAAGGAATGTGCAGATAGATACCTGCACTGCCTGCCTTGTGGCTGGGTATCGTATCAGGATTGTGGGGCTGTAACATTGCGTGCAAAATTAGGCTAATTGGGGCGTGTAAGTGTTAGGGAGCGATAACAAAATAAATACTACAATCTACTTTGTTCTTTTACATTTCTGCTTTGTCGAAATCCCGCCATTCGGTGGGATAAATAGCTCGCTATTCGCGCCCGAAAGCATTCGGGATTCGCCTTGCATAAAAGAAAATAGCTTGGTAATATGGCAGATTTCATTTCGTCAACATTCCTTACTAACATTTGGCGTGGAAAAATATTAGTGCTTATATAATGGGCCGCAAATATTATGAACCGATAAACAGTTAGTTTTGCGTTTCCTGATGCGGTATTTAAAGTTTTTGTTGTTTTTAATGCTGGCTTTCTCCTCTATAAAGGGGCAGGCCAGGGTAAACCTGTCAAAATACGGCATGGTGCAGGTTGCCGATACTGCTGTTTTGAAAGCCGGCACACAGCTACTGATGGATAGTGTGATAACCCGTCACCCTATGATGGCCACGAAGCACATTATAAGCGATGTGGAAACACCCCATGAGTTTACCTCACAAACATCCGATTTCTATTTGCTGCTTTGCCTTTGCCTGATGCTGGGCGTTATCCGTTTTGTAGATGAACGCTATTTCTACAACCTCTGGATGGCTTTCTGGAACCCTGCATTGAGCAGCCGCCAACTAAAAGACCAGCTGGCCAGTGCGGGCTTGCCCAATTTCCTGATGAATATCTTTTTTACCATTGCAGAGGGTGCCTATATCTACTACGTGGTTAAATTATTTACGCCGCACCATTCAGGGGTTATACCGTCATCACTATTGCTCATTATGCTTATTACAGGCACCGGGCTCATTTACGGGGCAAAGTATGCTGCAGTGCGTTTCAGCGGCTGGGCGTTCCGGTTAGAGGGAGTTACGGAGCAGTATTTGTTCAACGTATTCCTTATCAATAAGATACTGGCCATGATATTGATACCCTTCATTATTGTGCTTGCTTTCGCTGACCGCGACATTGCGCAGCAAATAGTAATTATTTCATTTGTTATTGGCGGCGTATTGTTATTAAACAGGTATGTGAGGTCGTGGCAGGTTTTCGGGTCGTTTTTCCAATATAGTAAATTCCATTTTTTTATGTACCTTTGCGCCTCGGAAATATTGCCACTGGCGGTTTTAATGAAATTATTAGTTAAAGGACTAATGTTTTATTAAATTAATGTTAGCCGAATACAACAACCTTTCAAAAAATTACCGGGTCCTAGATTATGGCAAAAGTTGTTAGCTCAAAAAAGAAAACTGCTGAAAAAAAGGAATTTAAGGTTAATAGCATTTTAATAACGCAGCCTCGCCCCGAGACTGATAAGTCGCCCTATTTTGAACTTGCCAAAAAATATGATGTAAAGATTGATTTTCACGCATTCATTCGCGTGGAAGGGTTGTCAGGAAAGGAATTCCGCAAACAACGCGTAGATATTACCGAATACACCGCTATCGTTTTTACAAGCAGAAGTGCAGTTGACCACTTCTTCAGGATATGTGAGGAACTGAAGGTAAAGGTTTCGCAGGAAATGAAATATTTCTGCATCACTGAAGCCGTTGCCCTGTACCTTCAAAAATTCATACTTTACCGGAAAAGAAAGGTTTTCTTTTCTGCCGATGGCACTACAGCAGGGCTTCTGGAAATAGTGGGTAAGCACAAAAACAACGAAAAATTCATACTGCCACTTTCTGACAGTGCCAAGAACGACATTGCGCAATACATGATAAAGCACAATGTAAAGTATACCGAAGCTGCCCTTTACCGCACGGTATCTAACGACATAACTATGGTTATGGAAACCGGTTATGACATGATCGTTTTCTTCAGCCCTTACAGTGTGCAGACCTTATTTGAACACGACCCTAAATTCACGCAAAACGGCACGCTGATAGGTGCCTTTGGCCCTACTACGTCAAAAGCCGTAGAAGACAGTGGTTTGAGGCTAGATATCAAAGCCCCGGCACCCAATTCACCATCCATGGTTGCGGCACTGGAAATGTTCCTGATCAGCGTTAAGCAGCCGTCTAGGTAAGAAATCCTTTTGGGCAGTAGTAATTTAACCCTATATATTGCGCTAGTTGCGCCAATTCGACTCTTGAGTTTATATTCAATTTATTATACAGTCTTTTAAAATGGGTTTCAATAGTTCGTTCACCAACCTTCATAGTTGATGCTATCTCTTTACAAGTAATATTCTTGCCGCATAATGCAAGTATCTCGTATTCTTTTTTACTAATTAATGGTATGCCATTTCTCAGTTTGTTTCTTGTAGATAATTTTTCAACTCCTTCTAAAAGGTCATTCGGAAAATATGATTGACCTGATTCAACATATTGCATTATGTCTACTAGTATTTGTTGTGAGGAGGTATTGGTATATGCATTAACACCGTGCTGTAACATTATCATTAACGCAAGCGGATGGATAAGTTCAGTAACAACGACGGTTTTTATTACCGGCCATTTCATTTTAAGTTGCAATAGCGTAGAATAGCCATTTAGTAGCGGCATCTTGATATCAAACAAGCATATCGCTGGTAGCGTATTGCTTAATTCAATTTCCTGTAACAACTCCACGCCATTGGAAGCGCTTATGCAAATTTTATATTGGCCTGACTCTTCTATTTCATTAATCAGGGCTTTTCTGAAAAGCGGGTTGGGGTGCGCAATGGCTACATTTGTCATTTCCACAAGATATTTTGCACAAAGTGCGGGTATAATTTAATCGTATTCAAAGTTAGTGATATTGCGCTATAATACAAATATTATTTAATATAATACTTATATATCTTTAACTAAAAAAATCGTTGCTGTACGTACAAAATAGGACAAGGGCAATTTTTCTTGATAACTAATTTTATAAAGTAAAAAGTCATTAACCTCAAATTGAAAATGCTATGGCAGTAACACCCGGAATATCAGACATTTTGGACAATATGAATGAAATCCAAGATAATTTTGAACAGCCCTCCTGTGCTCTTCCCGATGACCCTATGGTTAAATACCCCGACCCCGGAACTGGAAAAGTACCGGTAATTAATTTCAACATTCCGCAGGCTACTGCATTTAACACTTACGGTAAAATTGCTGTACCGATAGCAGGCCCCGTAATAAATGAGGTTGAGTATAGCCTCAGCGAGTGTTTTAAGGAATTTACTTCAAAAATTCCGGCGAACAACTATTGGAATGTGGTAAAGGGTATGTCCCCTGACCAGGTATTTCAGCTCATGAACCCTTATACTGCAGCACCAGCACCCGTTATGGCTTACATGCCGGTATCGCTACCCGGTAGTGGCGGTATAGGATATCGCGTAGACACTGGGTTGCATTTAAGCGCAATTGATGCAATGTCTCGTCGCGATACTGTTATATCGGGAGATAGCGGATTGTCAACTGGCAGCCCGGTATTTATGCAGCCTGTTTCTCCGAAATCAGATTCTCCGGTAGCAAGTTATGCGTCTATGGGTTTGCGCCCTGTTTTCATTACTAAGCTAAACGGAAGAGTGCCTGCAACTAAATATATTGCTGAGCCGCCAAAACCTAATCCACGCTTGTTTATAGTTGAAGAATATACCACGGCAGCATTTTTGGGCGACTATGGTGCAGGAAGGGTTGTAAAAACTTTTTCTTTATTGCCTGGCGAGCGAACAACAATAACTGTTCGCACCTATAAAGACATGGAAAGTGTACGTGCGAGTTCTCAAAACATGCTGGATAGCTTTTCAGAAAGCAGTGCAAATGAGTTAGATAAACTTATTCAGCATGAAGACGGGAATATGGAATCAAATTCCGATACATCAAGCGATTCCAGTAGCAATTTTGGTACGCACACTGATGCAAGTAACTCCAGTAGTTCATGGAATCTGAGCGCAAATCTTAGTTTTGCTGGTTTTGGTGCCAGCGGAGGGTACGGGCAAAGCGAAAGTGACGCATCTAGCAATGCCAATGGGTGGAATGGATCCAACTCACACGGGCATACAGGTATCCGGTCAAGTAACGTTAGCAATCTTAATAATGCACTCAGCAAGCACGTACAGCAGAGTAATGCAAACAGGCAAATAAATATCAATACTTCAACTCAGGATACAGCACGGTCTGGGGAAGAAGATACAACGGTCAGATATCTTGAAAATTACAACAAAAGCAGAGTGCTTAATTTTACCTTTCGTCAATTATTGCAAGAATATATTACTATAACGTCGCTTACCAACCTTAAGTTCGTTTATTCGAATGGCTATCCGGAAAGTTTTACAATAGTGGATATGAATAACCTTGACAATATGCTTAAGGATCTGATCATCGACGGGGTTCCAGGCAGCGATAACCCTAAATTAGATCATCCCGTTGAATATTTCAGGGATAAATTCAGGTGCCTTTTGTTACATAATTACTGTTCAGTACGTGATTATAACGAGGTAATGCAACCTTTTATACGCAGGAATAAAATTGTGCAGACTTGCCCTGATTCCCCAACAAGGTTTCCAGATTGGAATTGGTATGGGACAGATGTGCCTCTCCCCCCACCAGGCACTTTCTTTAAATGCGGAATCAGTGCCGAGCCTGAGTATTTCTGGGGCTTAATGGCTGATTTACACCAGATTTATGACCCGACCCTTCCCGGACATGAAGGTATGAATTTGAAAATACCGGGTGTTATTCTTTCGGTAAAGAAACAAACACTGCAAACTTCTTCCGTAATTGCCGATGCTTTATTGGGTCGCGGCGAGGCACTTGATTGCTTTAACCAGAAAGCCCAGGCTGCCGAAAATATGGCCGACTTCATTACCAATGTTGCAGCTATGCAGCGTGTTGACGCTAACTTGAGTGCAACTAACGACAATACACTCATGAATGCGCAACTTATTGATAAAATGACAAAAGAGAATGATGCCTTGCAACAGCGCATTACCATACTTACCGATGTGGGTACAGGTACAGGTGCACCAAATGCTGTAGAGCAGGTTACCGGGTACAAAAAAGTATTTGGAGATTGCTGCCCTACACCACAATATACTGGCGGTTGCGGCTGCGGTAATTGTAAGGATTAATTATCGGTCTAATTTTAAAATAGAGCCCGTTCTGCCAGTATGCACGGGAGCATAAGCAGGAGGGCTCTATTCATTTTTATTTTTTCAGAAGGTAATTATTGTCACAGAATCGATAACTTTATATTGCAGTTTTATGAGCATCTGGAATAGTAATGATGAATTTACCAGGGGCGATGGGGTTGATGACTACGACGTTGACCGCGCTACCATAAGGGAAAATGGCCTTTCTTATTTGGGAAGGAATAGTGCGGGCGTACGCACCTGGGGAGATGATGCCGGGCATGTATATGTTGCACAGCAAATACAAGTGCAGGATAGCGATAGCGGCTATGTACCACCTAACGAGCCACCATGGCAATATAAAACGCCCCCACCTGTTACCGCGCCGCCGGCAGGTGCTTACTGGCCCAATTCCACTTTAGCAGGTAGGGATACCATGACCGATAAAATGCCGGTTGTAAAAAAAATAAAGCCATGGGATGGTTGGGGTGGAACATCGGGTGCATGGGGAAATGATAGTGGGGTGCGCGATATACCACCAAGAGCGGGCATTGGAAAACACTCGCTGGAATCAGTTAAGAAAAATGCATTAAGCCTGCCTTGTGTGCAAAGAGCCGTAAGTGCCGGGCAAAAGGTAGTACTAAGTAGAAGAAATACGGTTGATGGTAACCCTGTTAACCAAACAACTATAATAAGCTCCGGAAGGGCTGGGGATTTAGGTACTCCGGTTACTGTAAGTTTTTATGGTGACCTGAATTCGGATGGCAGCCAGGCTAGTGGCCAACGTGTGGGTTTTGAATCAAGTTGTGGAGATGGTACAGGCGCAAGAAAACTGAATACACAAGATGGGCATGATTGTGATTGCGCGGGCGGTAGCGGCGCAGGCGGCGGCAGTGGCTCGGGTGGAGGCGCAGGCGGCGGTAGTGGCGAAGGTGGTGGTGCCGGCGGCGGCAGCGGCTCAGGCGGAGGAGGTGGTGGTGGCGGCACCGGTAGTGGTGGCGGCAGTGGCGCAGATGGACCTCCAGGCGCGCCGGGAGCACCCGGCGGCGGAGACGGCGGTGCGCCGGGTACTGGCTCTGGCGATGGTAGTGTAACTGATAAAGGTGCTGTTACCCGTAAACCGCAGGAGATGCAGGGTGCTGGTCCCCAAAATCAGCAGCCTATGCCGGTAAAACCGAACGAGAATAAGCCTAAAAATGTACCTGTACCACCTTTGGCTAAACCAAAACGAAAGAATCCGGTAAAACACAAAAAAACTGTAACTAACAAAAATGTAACTAGGAAAAAGGATTCCCCTTCCAAATTACCTCCGATAATACCGAAATACGATGATGTAAAGGTTGCAACTCCAGTAACTCCTTTTGATCCAAACTATAAACAGAAGTTTACTGATGCAGCAACAGTTCGTGAAGTATCACATATTGAAGCGAGAGGGCAAGATTGGGGAGCGGATTTCGAGGAGGGTATGAAGGTTTTAAGCCCGATTGATAATGTAGATGTATATGCAAGTGGTCAAATTAAAATTTCATTAGAACCTACGCCAGATTTTAAATTATCAAAAGTGTTAATCGGTAAAAATCCGAAATTGGTTATTCCTTGGGGGGGCGTCCAGTTGGATTATAATTCCGAAACCGATAGCTCCATAGTTTCTATGATTGATGCTACATCTATGTATGTGTCAGCGAAGGATGGAAATACAGAAATTAGAACGCAGCCATTAAAAGGAGTTGGGACGGGTGATTGGACCCCAGGTTTAAGGGTGCTACAAACTCATGCATCTAAAAATGTTATAGTTCCTGTTTATGGGTATCCTGTACCGGTAGGCACTGTGAAAATCCAATCTGACGGAGGGGCTGACAAGAAGAAGGTTACTGTAGGAGTAAGAGTTGTTGCAGAAACCTATAAGCCAGAATTAGGGAAACTTTATTTTCCCCTTAGCTTGGAAATTTCAATTGGCTTTAGGATTAGATTGAAGATACCTCTTATTTTTAAACGGTAATATTTATGGAAGTTGAAAATTACATATACATTTTAGCGATTTTAGGCCTTGTATTTATTTTGCTATTGCATCAAATTTATGGGTATATTAGAAATAGGAAATTTTATATTTATGACAAGGGAGAAATTGTTGAAGCAAGGGTACTTACAAAAGAGGAAATGAATACTTACGAAAGAGGAAATACCTTATGTAAAATTAGGTATATCTATGACGGGGAATATTATTTTCATACGTTAATCACCACTAGATTAGAGCTTCCAAAAGACAATGAAAAAATAGATATAACTTTTAACATAAAAAATCGGACAATCGGAAGCGCATACGACATAACAATGATATTTGTATTATTATTTGTATTTATAGCTATTATTTGTATTTTTTTAGTTGAAATGCATGGAAGATACGCAAACTAATAAGTCAATTTGTGTGTACCCAGCTTGGCCTTCTCGGAATACGTTAGACAGGACATGGTTATATTACAGTAGTGCAAAACTACAATTCGTCCGTGGGGAGACCGACAACCACTATGACGTAGTCTGTTAGATTATGCCGAGTTGGGCAAATAAAATACAAAAAATCATTACCTATTAGTATGCAAAGTTTTACTAAAATGATGGAAAATACAAATGAAATTCACGAAACAAACGAGCAGCCGCAAATAGAGATTCAACTTCCCTTAGTAAGTTGCATAATGCCTACGGCTGGCCGGCCGGGCCAGGTATTCAGGGCTATACAATACTTTTTGGAGCAAGATTATCCGAATAAGGAATTGGTGATCGTGTATAATAAATTAGCTGACCTGCCGGTACACGAAAGTGGGTTGCAATATCTGTACCCCGGCAATATAAAGTTGGTGCAAACGCATACAAAAATAATAGGCAATAAACGTAACGTTGCCTGTAATAACACACAAGGGGCTATAATAGCCCAATGGGATGATGACGATATTTACAGCCCTAACCGTTTAAGCCGCCAGGTGCAGCCCATACTGGATGGGGAGGCCGATATAACGGGGCTTAATAATTTCATTTTCTATGAATCGGCCACCGGCGATAGCTGGATGCCGACCGAGGGCCTTTTTTCTGAAATATATGTTGGTGATGTACATGGTGGTTCATTGGTTTACAACCGGTTACTGTGGCAAAATATGGCTGCATACCCCAACATAGCCACAGGTGAAGATGCAGGTTTTTTGCGTCGGATATTAAAAAAGGGTGCCAGGCTGCAAGCAATAAACGGTTATAATTCCTTCGTCTATATAAGGCATGCAAGTAACACATGGCAATTTGAAGCCAACAATTTCAGGCGTTATCCCGGTTGGTTACGCAGCAGGCTTCCGCTTTTTGCCCGGCAACATATTGCATTTTATACCGCTCAACATATTGTTACCAAACCGCAATCACTGCAATTTAACCAACAATACAACTAAAATACCTTTATGACTAACCAGACCATGATTTTTACGGCCGTTGCAGAAGATGCGGTAGGTATTACAGGCGATGTAAACGCTTTTGTTACTGCGGGTATCGCCGCAGGCCATATCAATTTCGATATAAAACATGTAACAACTGAAACCCGCTTTGATGGTGCCGGAACGGCAACAAAGCAAATTTTCTTTATTGTTCAGGTCAATTATTACAATCCTGCTATCGCATAGTGTGCAGGTATAACGCCGCTTAGCAGCGGCTTTACATGAAAAACCAGCATGCTTACGATTGTTGTATACCTCCCCTCTGCCATTTGTGGCTGCCGTTAGGACACATCTTTACATCTTCAAGTCACTTTCTGTACGGAATAGTAAAGTCATACTAATATAGTCGCATTACACCTGCGCCGCCGTCCCGGCGCAGTCATTAGGATGCCAAGCTTCAGCAGCAAACGCCGCCCGGCTTCTTTGGCCAGCGGAGCGATTGTCCCGAAAGCATTCGGGATGGCGCTTTTCTTTGCACTACTTTTTTGCCACGAAAAAAAAGTAGCTATGAGGGGATGACAAAAAGTGTATGTAGCTGGTGCCTGTAAACGAGCTCGTTACACCTGCAAGAACGTTTTGTGAGATTGCCTCGCTACGCTGCCAACGACAAGTGTGTTTTGTAGCTTCATTTTATACGTGTTGAAGCCTTTCAGGCTTCGTCGTGTTTTTTTTTCATTCCGGGAGTTTCACTCCCGGCTATTATTGTTCAAGCCCTTTGGGCTTGTGGATGTTGTGCGTCAGTTTGAGAAAAGTCCGGAGGACTTTAACATGAATAGCCCCTGGTAAAACCAGGGGTAACTATAAGA
>JBBRPD010000036.1:0-48295 GCA_038228575.1 Chitinophagales bacterium
AGCCACTATTATTTATTCCTTCACGAACGGCTGTGGCATTACCCGCAGCGTAACTAAAGACGTAAACGTTTATGATTTACCGAATACAGGTACTATTTCTGGTCCATCAACAGTAGTGCTGGGTGGTGTAATAAGCCTTACCACTTCTGGTGTTTCATCCGGTACATGGTATTCATCAAATTCAAGCATACTATTAGCAGCGGGTAGCGGTTCAGCGGGTTCGGCACGCGGTGTTACTGCGGGAACGGCCAATGTAATATATACTGCCACTAATGTTTGCGGAAGGTCTAATTCCAGTTATGCCATAAGTGTAACAGCAGGTCGCCCTATAAATGGTGGTGCAGTAGCAGCCGGAACGGAAGCTGATGATATAACGGTATTCCCTAACCCTACATCAGGTATTGTATCTATCGGTATTCCTGGTATAGGTGCAAGCACTATTAGTGTAACGGACATGAGCGGGAAAGTGGTGATAACACAATACACCAATACAGGCAAAATAGACATAGACCTGAGCCAACTTGCGGCAGGCACTTACCAAATCAACGTAAACAATGGTGCTATGGTATTTGCAAGAAAAGTGATACTGGAATAGTGCTTTATTATTGATACTGTGAAGCGGCCTCAAATGTTATTTTGGGGCCGCTTCGTATTTTTGAAGTATTGAGGCCGACTTTAATTACTTTTATTGTCAACAACAATGCAGGGCAATTCTCTGTTTTTGTAATAAACCGTTATGCAACTTGTCTTTGACCAACTCATTCCCGAACCATTACGGGAAAAGCTAAAATATACTGCTTCAGGCATCTGGAACAAGAGCGTTACCTTTAAAAAAGGCGACTACGTTTTTGTGCAGGCTCCGTCTGGCACAGGTAAAACAACGCTGTTGCATATTATGTACGGCCTGAGAAATGACTACACTGGCACTTTGCAATGGGGCAATAATGCGTTGGGCGGCAGGAACGAAGACGCGGTGGCCGCTCTCAGGGCTGGGCGGGTAAGTATCATCTTCCAGGATATGCGCTTATTTCCCGAACTCACCGCTTGGGAAAATCTTGCGGTTAAAGGGGCACTATCTAACAATTTTGCAGAAGGTACGGTAATCGGTTGGATGGAGCGTTTAGGTATTGCGGAGAAAAAGAATGCTTTAGCCGCTACTATGTCTTACGGGGAACAGCAGCGCCTTGCTATTTTAAGGGCTCTTCTGCAGCCTTTTGACTGGTTGCTGATGGATGAGCCGTTTTCGCACCTCGATCATGAAAATACGCGCAAAGCAATAGCACTGATACAGGAGGTTGTAAAACAACAGGGAGCAGGCCTTTTGCTAGCAGACCTGGACGCGAACAATTATTTCCCTTATACCCAAACCATTTTACTGTGAGTGTAAAGATGCAGAAGCGGATATTGAAAAAATTGCTGTTGCGCACACAGCAACGCTCGCGCCTTTGGGCTGCGTTGGCTGCCCTGTTTACTGGTACGGCATTGTTACTTTTTGCGGTAATGATCTGGTGGAACTTTCATGAGTTGCTTTACGGCCGCACGCAGGACGATAAGCTGGGGAGCACTTTCCTGGTTATTGGTAAAAAGGTTACGAATGAAAACATGGGTAAACCGCGTGCTACAGTTTTTACAGCCGGTGATATTGATTCGCTGAAACATGTGGTGCAGGTGGAAGATGTTGGGCCTATAACGTCTAACCATTTTCCAGTTTATGCAATGATGGGTGGCAACCTTGCGTTTTCAACGGATATGGCCCTGGAAAGTGTGCCCGATAGTTTTATTGATAAAATGCCGGAAGGGTGGGCGTGGCAACCCGGCAGCAGACGTTTGCCCATTATTATTTCTAACCAATTCCTCGATATTTATAATTACGTTTTTGCACCCAGCCAGGGGCTGCCTCAGCTGTCGCAATCTTCAATTAAACTCATTGGTGTTACCATGAAGGCTGGCACGGCCGATCATAATGAAACATTTATCGGTCAGGTTGTTGGCTTTTCCGATCGTATCAATTCTGTTATGGTGCCACAGTCGTTCATTGATTATGGTAATAGAATGTATGGCAAACCCAATGCTGTTTTTGCCCCTTCGCGCCTCATACTACGCGCCAAAGACCCGTCAGATAAAAAGTTCACTGATTATCTGGAATCGCACGACTACAATACCAATTCACAGAATTTACGGTGGAGTAAGATAAGAGCCATTGTGGAAGTGGTAAGTAGTGCTACAGGGCTACTGGCACTGCTCCTCATGGGCATCGGTACGCTGGTGTTTATTTTATTTATCGAGCTCACTATAGCCAGGGCGCAGCAATCTATCACCTTACTCATTCAATTGGGGTACAGTCCCAAATATCTTTCCCGCTTTATGGCAATACAGTTTTTGCCAAAAGTATTGGCTACAATATTCTCGGCCATGCTGTCAGCTATTGCAGTGCAATATATAAGCGCTGGTATCGCGAATGTGCGGGGCTTGAATATCAGCCATTTGCCGGGCTGGCCGGTATGGGTAGCTGGTGCCATAAGTACAACCATTCTTTTGTTGCTTATGGTAAGGGCAATAAGCAAGGCGGTAAGCCGGGTGTAACTATTGTTTCAGGGTGGCATCCCAGCCATTATAAAGGCCATTGTGCTTCTTCACTTCCTGCTTTATTTCAGCGGTAATTATAGCAATGCTATCTGCTTTCACGCTTCCAAAACGGGAAAAAAGCTGGCATAGCGGATACTCGCTTTTTTTAAGCACCGGCGATTTTTGCAGCGTGTATCCTTTTTCGGTCACGTATGTGGCAAACGCTGCTCTGGCGGTATCTGTTTTAAAGCAAGTTGCGAAAGTGATATCTCTTTGTTGAGTAAGGCTGTCACCACTTTGCAGCAGTTGCATAATTACTTTGTTATTTTCCATCACGTTAAGTGTCTGCTCCGATGGGTAGAGAAAAGTAAGATAGTTCAGCCACTGCGGGTCATGCTTAATATTGATGACGAATTTATAGTCTTTAAAATTCCGGTTGTACACCCTTAAAATGGCATTTCTTATGCCCGTGGTATCTTTTACGTAATAGTAGTTGAGCCGCTCGTTATTATAGGTAAAAGTGCCAGCCAGAACTCTTGCAGTAACTCCGGTAATAAAATTGGTAGTTACATCCAGTATCTGTTCCAGGTCTTTGATCTCCATTTTGTTGGGTATGCCTTTGTCTGTGGGCGTTTGTGTAAGCGGCCCCGTAATTACAACGAAAGGGTAGCGCTTATCTGGCGCTGTAGTAAAGAGGCCAAGGTCAACCAGTACTGATGCCGGTTTGCCAGAAACGGTTGCAAGATAGGAATCCCAGTTTTCCGTTTGTGCAGCTAACCGCGATGAACCCGATAGTAATACAAAAAGAGAGATTAATATATACTTGTTTGCAAAATGAGACATGGGCTGCAAACATACGTCAGAATGTTTGCAGCCCATGTGCGGGGAAAATATATTAACTAAATTGAAACACCTCGCGAATAATTAGCGTATCAGTGTAATACTGCCGTTTTTGGTTACCGGTTTATCATGTACGCCTATGAAGAACTGCAATGAGTACATGTATACGCCAAGGTCTGCTGGTTGGCCTTTGTAAAGCCCATCCCATCCTTTGCCCGGAACGTCAGATGTAAATACCAATTCGCCCCAACGATTATAGATGTTGAACTGGTAGCCTGACACAGTACAACCCGGTTGTAATTTGGGTTTGGCTATATCGTTCAGTCCGTCGCCGTTGGGTGTAAAGCCCGTTGGCACATCATACCAGCAATCGCAATATCCGGTAACAACGTGTACGGTATCCAGTATCTGGCAATCGCCCACACTTACATACACCCAATACGTGCCACTATCCTTCACTGTTTTTACAATATTGGTTGTGCCGTCATTCCAAAGTACACTGCCGCCTGGAGGTGGGGTACAAACCAGGTTTAATAAAATTGGCTGGTCTTTGCAAATAAATGTATCCGGTATATTCTGGTGGTAATGGAAGAAATGAACATTTATAGTATCGCTGGCTACACAACTGCCTTTTGTAACCGTTACAGCGTAGTCGCCCGTTCTTGATGCAGAATAACTGCCTCCAATGGAGCCATCAAACCACCTGTATGAAACGTCGGTGCCTTTTACCGGCACATCAATGGTGTAGTTGCTGCACACCGTAACATCAGGCCCCAGCGTGAAGGACAACGACCGGAGTGATACGTTAAAGGTGTCTATATTTTCTTTACAATACGAATCATATTTTACATAAAAAGCGCCTGCAGCGTTAACATGCAAGCCTAGGTTGGTGGAACCATCCTGCCATATATAATTCGAAAATCCTGCTGGTGCTGTAAGCTCTATGCCCGCAGAATTGGCGCAAAGAAAAGTGTCTGATGCATTGGTTATGGTTTGGAAAATATCGCCTTTCACATGAATGGTATCAATATTGATCTTGCAATTGTTGCTGATAACTTCCCAATAAGTACCTAACGATAATACATTAATGCTGCTGGTTGAAGCACCTGTACTCCAGTAGTAGCTAGCGCCTGATGTGTCAGAATTAATGATAATTCCGGCAGGGTAGAGGCAGATGGTAGTGTCTTTCGATTTAATGGTGGTATCACCGCCGCCTGGAAATTCATAATATTGGCTTCCCATTCCGAATATTGCATAACTGGAACCTGCCAGGGTTACAGCTGCCGGTGTATAAGTGCAACCAGTCCCGGATACATCAGGGTTTGCAATACAATCTAATTGTGTAGATGAATAAGCAGGATTAGCCCATATTTTGCCATCAGGCCCAAGGCGAAGGTCTGACACCTCACCGCTCGATATCACTGTCGTTCTGGTTGCCCTTACCGCGGCTGCGGTGGTGCCTGTAATATCGTATTGTTCTACCGATGTTGACCACTCTTCTGCGTATAGCTTGGTACTGTTAGGCGAAAATTCCGCGCCGTATTGCATCGTAGTTGAATCCAGTACTTTGCAATTGGAAACCACACCGGTTGTTGCATTAAAATCGAACAATTCGGTGCCTGTTGAGTTAATGTAACACTGCGATACAATATGCTTTCTGTCAGGCGATACCTTTAACATACCAATAAGATAGGCATCCATACCGGTAAATGTACCAACGGTTGAAACCACCGGAGCTGCAATACCTGCTGCCGATATGCTATATGCCAGGAATTTTATTGAATCCGTTCTGTGCACGATCAGCCATAATTTATTACATTCGTCACTTTGGCAAAGCGTCATTTTTTCCGAAAGTTTGTCGGTAATAGGTGTGCCAAGTGTCGATGAAACCACATCTCCCAATCCGCCGTTCAGCGTCATGTCAACTATGCAATAAGCTAGGTGGCAGTAGTTAGTTGTAGCATACTGTTCTTCCAGCGAAAACACATAGTATTGGTTCGGATTGCCGGAAACAGGTGCTATGGCAGCGCCCTGTGTGCAACTTGATGTTGTAAACGAAACAATAGCGCTGCCGGATGGCATAACGGCTCCTGTTCTATCCCAAACCTTAGTTCCTTCGGTATAAAACAGCATATTGCCTGTTGCATCAGCTACAGCGGCACATCCTTCATTGGTTAAAATACTCGTGGTTATGCCAGTGGCAGTTCCCGAAACAAAATCAAGCCCGGAATTAGACCCGAACGCCCATTTTTTATTTTGGCCAATATTATATTGTGCCTGGCTGGTGAACCCCAGTGCAATAAATGCAACTATTAAGAAAATTCTATTTTTCATACTTACGAGGTTGATGGGATGAACGCTCTACGCAAACTTAACAAAAAAATATATTAGGTTTACTATATCCGTAAAATATTCAAAGAAAAATAGTCCTAATAGTGTTTATTGCAACCGCTAATTAATAAATAATAAAGAAATGCAGTTTGCTTTACATTCATTTCACCGAAATTAATATTGGCCTTTGTCTGGAGGCACATGTACAACCACGGCACTGACCGGTATTTGTCAATTACCGAACAAGTGTAATGTTGCCACTTTCGGAAGCTGCCTTGTCATATACACCTTTAAACAGTGTTAATGAGTACATATAAACCCCAAGGTCTGCAGGTTGTCCTTTGTAAGTACCATCCCAACCTTTTCCAGGTATATCCGATGTGAAAACTAACTCACCCCAACGGTCATATACACTAAATTGGTAGCTTGAAAAAGCGCAGCCGGGCTGTATTTTCGGGCAAACTACATCGTTTAATCCATCTCCGTTTGGTGTAAATGCGCTGGCTACATGGTGCCAGCAATTGCAATATCCGGTTACTACATGTACCGTATCCAGTATCTGGCAATCGCCCATGCTTACATAAACCCAATACGTACCACTGTCTTTCACAGTTTTTACAGGGCTGGTTGTACCATCGTTCCACAGTACGCTTACGCCAGGTACACGAATGCAATTCAGTTCAATTGAAAATTCTGATTCCTTACATATAAACGTGTCGGGTATGTTTTGGCTCAGGTGATTGAATGTTACATGTATAGTATCTTTAGCAATGCAATTACCTTGAGCGATGGCAAGAGAATAGTCGCCCGTTCTTGATGCTGAATAGGAATTGCCGGTAGAACCATCGAACCACTTGTAAGTGATATCTGTGCCGCTTAAAGGGGCGATAATTTGATAATTGCTACAAACGCTTACGTCAGACCCAAGTGTAAAGCTCAGCGATTGCAGGCCAACATGGAAGGTGTCAATGTGTAGTTTGCAATAAGAGTCGAAGGTTACGTAATATGTGCCGGGTGTATTCACGTGCGTTGACATATTTGCCGTGCCATCTTGCCATATATAGTTGGTATAACCTGCTGTTCCGGTTAGGTCAATGCCTGATGAGTTTGCGCAAAGCGATGTATCGTATGCATTTGATTCTGTTGAAAACACAGTACCTGTAACATGGAAAGTATCAATGTTTACCCTGCAATTATTATTAATGACTACCCAATAATCGCCAAGTGATGTTGCTGTTATGGAGTTTGTTGTTGCGCCAATATTCCAATAGTAAATTGATCCTGTTGTGTCGGCTGTTATGGTTACTCCCGTAGGGTAAAGACATACATTCATATCAATTGACTTGATTGACGTATCGCCGCCACCCGAAACTTTTACATAGGTGTTAGGCAAGCCCAGCGTAACTGATGAACTACCTGCCAGAGTAACGGCAGATGCAGTATAACCACAACCGGTACCAGCCACATCGGGGCTAGGGATACAATCGAGTTGGCTAGAGCCTGCATTGGCCCTTATATATAATTTCCCGTTAGGCCCCAGCTTAATATCAGAAAAGGTAGAGGTAGATATAATTGTGGTTCTTGTTCCGATAATAGTTGAAGCGCTCCCGCTTGAAATGTCATACTGATCAACCTGGCCGCCCCATTCCTGGCAATAAACCCTGGCACTGTTTGGCGAAAAATCTGCTCCATATTGTGGTGAGCCGGTCAGTAATACTCTGCAGTTGGAAACAATACCTGTATTCGCATCAAAATCATATAGTTCGGTACCTTGTGCGCCACCTGTAGGGTACACCTGTGAAATGATATGCAATCTGTCAGGCGATATTTTAAGTACACCGATAGTATAAGAATCTGTGCCGGTAAATGTACCTACGTTAGTAGCAACCGGTGCGGCAATACCGCCACCAGATATACTGTATGATAAAAACATAGTAGAATCTTTACGGTGCGTTACCAGCCATAAATTACAGGCATTACCGGAAACAAGCATCATTTTTTCAGCTAGTTTGTCGGTAACTACAGTGCCTAAACTGCCCGCAATAACGTCGCCCAGACCTGCATTGAGCGTCATATCGACTATACAGTAGTCAAGACGGCAATAGGTGGAACTGCCCGCATAATCTTCCAGCGAAAATACATAGTACTGATTAGGGTTGGAGGCAACAGGTGCTATTAGGGAACCCTGCGTGCTGCTGGAAGTAAAAAACGAAACTATTGCGCTGCCTGATGGCATTACGGCACCGGTACGATCCCATACCTTGGTTCCTTCCGTATAAAAAAGCATGTTGCCAGTTGCATCGCAAACCATAGCGCAACCTTCGCCCGACGTCATACTTGTCGTAATAGCAACTGGTGAGCCAGATGAAAAATCGAGGCCAGCACCTGCGCCAAATGCCCATTTATAGTTTTCCTGCGTGTTATATTGCGCGAAGCCTTGAAGAGATAAGGTGGCTAAAAAGATAAGTAGTAATACTTTTGTTTTCATATTGTTACTTTAATGGAATGTAAGGTTCGTCTCTAACTACAAACATACTCAAAAAACGGTACTGTTTTCCAAGATTTTGGTTGTATTTTTTAAATAAAATAAATAATGTATGTAATTAATATAATAAGTTAATTTAGTTTCGGGTGTCTATTTTTCAATGTGGTGTATTACAGCAATTTACGGTCGTAGCTGAATCTTGCTATGTTCAACAGGATGTGTTCTGCTCCTCTCGGTGTCGTTAAATGTGCTTATGAACTGGGTACCTTCGTGTAATTAGACACAAAAGAGGGCTTAAATGGTTGGGTAGATTATTATTTTGTGGTGTTTGTAAGTAATTTTGTGAAATTAACACTCATTGTTTTATATTTACTGCATAAAAAATCAGTTAATTATGAAGAAAATCGTCTATCTGTTGATGGCATTCATTTTGGTAAGCGGAAGCACATTCGCTCAGAACAAAGGTGATAAGAAAGCAAAGGAGCCAGCTGCAAAGGCCAATCAGGCACCGAAAGCTGATGCAAAACCTAAAGCAGAACCCAAGCAAGATGCTAAGGCTGGAACCAAAATGAAAAAAGATGGTACCCCTGATATGCGCTATAAAGACAATAAGGAAGCTGCCAAGAAAAAGCCTGAAGGGCCAATGAAGAAAGACGGCACACCAGATATGCGCCATAAAGCCAATAAAAAGGCTGCTGATAAAAAGTAGGCCGGTCAGCGGGTTTCACATAACACCTGTAATACATCTCTCTATGCGCTATATATTTAATATTTTTTGTTGGGCACTTATCAGTGTCGGTTTTGCTTCGTGTGGTGGAAACAGCACGGAATGGGTCCAGATAAATTCGGGTGATGGAGGCTTTTCAGCAATGATGCCCCCTAACACTGTAAAATCTGAAAAGGTGGAAGTGACCGCATTTGGTAAGCAAAAGGTGCATTTCATTACCTGGAAGCCCGCAACCTTTTCTATTGATAAGTTTAAACTGTTTCAGATAAGCTATACAACATGCCCGCCCAATTTAGTGCGAGATTCCATTATGGTTGACTTTATGCTGGATAGTTGCATAAGAATGCGCAAACTCGACTTTACGGAAAAGGAGGAGATCTCAGTGCAGAACATAGAATTAAATGGTTACCCTGCAAGGGCTTTTTTCTATGATGTTAAAAATGGTAACCAGATAGTAATAGTAAAGGAATGCATTACCAATGGCCGTAAATATGACCTTACAGTTATTGCAAATAAAGAACAAGGTACCAACCCGGAAATAGCGAGATTTTTCGATTCGTTCCAGGCATTAAGGTAATTGTTGCTGCTCAACTTTCCTTATAAATAAAGGGCCAACATGTACGTTGGCCCTTTATTTATAAATTGCATAGTACTACACAGTTAGTCTTTATAAGTGCGTGGCACTTTTGGGTCAGTTATAATAATATAGTCTCCGTCGTTTTTATAGGTATTCCAGTCTATCTTCGGAAATGCTTCATCGCTTGACGTAGATATAATGAGGCGTTTAACTTTGGGACTGTATTTTTTTATTTGCGTGGCGACAGCAAAGCCTTCATCGCTGTGAAACTTACCGTTCACCTGCATTATTTTTTTCTTCTTGTTATCCTTTCTGTATTCTGCAATTGAAAAAGCCATGGTAGCATCCCAAAGCGACTGCGCTACAACCAGGTTGAAGCCTCCCATCATGGCCATGGGTGAGGCTTTAGCTTTTGCGGTATCAGTCAGTGTGCCGGTAGCGTGCTGAGGCAGCCCCGTAAGTTTTTCATAATACCCGCCTTCGGCGGTATCGTAGGGCAGGGGAGCAAAAAACTCTTTTGACTCGTCTGGCAGGTCAACTAATGCGGCTTGTCCTTTTCGGCCCGCAAGGTTAGTATACCGGCTTGGTGCATTGGCACAAATCACGTCCAGTTTCTTATCTTTCGCAAATTCAACCATTGGTTTGTAATCTCTGTAATTACTCCATACTCTCGCATCTTTCAGAAAGTGTTTTTCCTTAATAAAACCTTTCAGATACTCATTCATTACTGGCTGCACATCACGTTCAAACATCTCCATAGACAGTGCCAGATTATCTCCGAATTTGCTATACAGCGTTTCAAACATAGTTTTTTCAAGGTAGTGGGTAACACTATCGTTATGCTCTTCGCCAAAGAAGAGAACATCATAACCCCTCATGTCTTCCGCAATATCGTTAAGGGTAACTTCTTTCGCCTGTTTTACAGAATAGATCCTGTAATTGGCCTGCGTTAACTTATCCTGTGCCGAAAGCAGCATGGGGGAGAAAAGTAAAAATGAGAACAGCTTTTTCATTTGTAAAATTTGTGTAAAACTAACAGAACCAAAGGAAAAGTGAGAATTGTAGCTAACCTTTTTTAAATGTTGCATTTGATATAGCCGTCGCAAAACGCTAAAAAAATGGGGAGCAGGTGCAACTCACAAACAAAGTTAATGACTGGTGCCTGTTATTGGATTTTGGTTATAAAGAAAATGAGCCGCATCGCGGCTCATTTTCTTTATAACCAAACAGTTTGTTATTATGATTTTGCAAGCGATCCTTTCAGGAAGTCGATCACTTTTACTTCGGTCGCATCCAGTTCCCTCAGGTCTGCAAGATCTACTGATATCCAATCGGTAAGGTGTATCAGGTAAAATGCCTTTTCCCAATATGAATTACCTTCAGAATAAATTTCAATAATGCCCGGACTATGTTTTTTTATTACTTTCTTGTTTATCTCCATTCTGGTTTGGGTACGCTCATAGTCATCCTCATTCCTGAGAATAATTACTACCTTGTCCTTAGCATCATCGCGCCAGCCAACTAATTCGTTATGGTTCATTTCAGGTATAACGGCATGCCAGCATAACATTTTACTATTTTCATTTATTTGCTGGCGGAAACGTATGGCAACACCTTCATACGCAGGGGCGGAATAGATGATAGGGAGTTTCCCCAGTATCTTTTTGGCCAGTGTCATAGCCTTTTTCTGTATATTCTTTTGTTCGGCTTTCAATTGCTTGATGGATGCCGCTATTTCCTTTTCAAACTTATTATCAATAAGTCCGAAATTGGCCAGCGTATTTAATATTTGCACCAATGAATAGCCGAGGCATGCGCGTGGTGGCATGCCCGCAGGAACAAGTATGCAGTCAAGTCCTTTTTTATCTGCCAATTGGGCTACCTGGCCGCCCGATGTTATGCAAACAATTGTTGCTTTAATCTTAATAGCTTGCTGCATAGCCATTAAGGTTTCTTCCGTATTGCCAGAATAAGAGCAAACAATTACAAGTGTATTTTTGTCCACGAAAGAGGGCAGAAAGTAGTCTTTGTTCACCAGCAAAGGCAGTTTCATCTTGTCAAAGACATAATTTTGAACAATGGAACCCCCAATACCGCTTCCGCCAAGGCCGGTGATAACTACATTGGAAAAATCCCTTGGAGCAGTCTTAAAACGATGGTTTTTTGCTATAATTAAAGCTTCCTGAAGCTGTGTTGAAAATTCCAGAACTAACTTTTTCATACTAACTTTATGATTTAATGTCCAAACATAGTAAAATTGGGGTAAAGGGAGAACAAATTGCAGAATACTTTTTGCAAAAGAAAGGTTATATAATATTGCATCGCAACTGGAGAGCCGGGAAAAAGGAGGTGGATATCATTATATTGAAGGATGGTATGGTTGCAATTGTGGAAGTTAAATCACGTTCAGGAACTAAATTTGCCTACCCTGAGGAGGCCGTGAACGGCAAAAAGAAAGCGCATCTGAAGGCTGCCGCAATGATTTTTATGGATAATTTCCCGCAATATAAAAATGTCCGGTTCGATATTGTTAGCGTCCTATTTCTGGAAAATGGGGTAGAGGAAGTTGTGCATTTCGAAGAAGCTTTTTACTGAGATATGATGGTAAGATTGTTAAACATAAGCCAAATCATATGCTTTATTTTTTTTCTGCTATTATGTTTGTATGTTGCTTTGATAATATAAAACTTTTATTCAAAATTTACCGTAACTTTAGATTGGATATTGTATAGAAAATGCGAACAATTTGTCACTGGTAGCTAAGTGCCAGGAAAGTGATTTTTGAACAGCAAAAAAGTAACTATTGAAAAATTATATTTGTTGTTTTTGGATGGTGAGCAACGATATTTTAAAAATCTAAGTCTATTTTTTTAATTTTTGGTTAAATTTGTGGAAATGTGAATAACTTTTTTTAAAATTTCTGTTACCGTTCAGTTGTTTTTTAAAAATATCTTTATATATTTATACCCAAATACTTGTCCTTAATATACCCGCATAGTAAACTGAGCGTAATTGTTCAGCTAAAAACCGTATTAAACAGACAAACTATAAATTTATGAAGAAGTTTTCTATTCTACTGCTGCTATTCTGCCTATCTCTGATAGTGGCTCCGCGAAATTCTTATGGTGTCTCCTATTGCACACCAACTTACTACAGCCCCGCGGCTGCATGCTATACGTATGGTATGGATATTTCCCAGTATCGTGTATCAGGGGAATCGGGTACAGGATTTAACGATGTATCGGCCTGCTCTGGTTCTGGTTATGAAAATATGACCAGTACTACTATGACGGTTACTATGATGCAATCGGTTTCCTACACTGCAACCGTTAATACCACTGGTGGCTATGCGATGGATTGTGAAGTTTGGATCGATTTCAACGTAAATGGTACATTCGAAGCTTCAGAAAGTTGCGGCGGATTAAATAGCTATTCAAGTGCCAGTACATTTACACTCACCATTCCATTGGGTGCCGCAACTGGTACAAATTTAAGAATGAGGATCGTCTCTGCGAGAGCAGGTGGTTATTATCCGGGTATGAACCCATGTGTGCCATACACTTACTACTATGGCGATTCACGTGATTATAATTGTAACATAGTAGCATTACCAGCATGTTCAGGTACTGTAACAGGCGGAAGTGCAACAAGCACATTAGCGCTGGTTTGCCCATCACAATCATTCACCCTTTCTGTTACCGGCGCTACTGCAGCGTCAGCCCTTACTTTTCAATGGCAATCGTCACCAGATAGTGCTACTTGGACTGATATTTCTGGAGCAACAACCTTTAACTGGACTACAACAGAAACTGCTACTACATACTATCGTCGCAAAACAACTTGTGCTTCATCAAGCAGTTCGGCTTTTTCTGCTGGTTTTAAAGTACGTTATATAGCTGTTTGCTATTGTACCCCTACGTTTACGAATGCAGCAAGTTCTTGTACCAGTTTAGGCATCAATATCTCTCATTTTCAGGTTAATGGTGAATCCGGTTCTTCTATTAATGATGTAGCGAGTTGTAACTCATCGGGCTACCTTGACAGGACCGCCCTATACGATACCTTTAAACAAAGTGTTACCTACCGGCCCACACTGTGGTGTTCGGGCGGTTATAGTTTGAACGCTCAGACATTTATTGATTATAATGATAATGGTACGTTTGAAACCAGCGAAAGCGTTGGTGGTCTTAATGGCTATACCGCATCGGGTACTGCATACAATATTACTATCCCTGTGTCAGCTCCTGTTGGTATGCACCGTATGAGGGTGGTAGGTTGTCATCCTAGTGGTGGTTCTACATACCCTTCTATTGTCAGTTGTCCTAGCCCATATAGCTATGGTGAAGCAAGAGATTACACTATATATATCATTGCTTTACCAGCATGTTCCGGTACGCCTACAGGTGGCCGTGCTACATCATCGGTAACACTGGCTTGCCCTAGTGTACCATTCACACTCACCGATACCGGTTATTCAGTAGCTGGTGCGCTTACATTCCAATGGCAGTATTCTTCCGATACTACCACATGGACTAATATTACCGGTGCTACAACAACAACATACGCTTACACAGCGAGCTCTCCACTTTACTATCGTTGTCTTGTTACTTGTTCTACAAGTGGTAGTACAACTCCTTCAAGGTGGGTATTTGTTAACTACTTGGGTATTTGTTTTTGCACACCAACTTATATTAATGCGGCACTTTCATGCAGTTCATATCACTTTGCAATCTCCAGGGTGTATTTTTCTGGTGAAGCTGGCTCAACACTTAATGACCCTGCGGCATGTACCGGAACTGGTTATCAGGATCAGACTGGTATAACGGCTGTGGACTTTATGCAAACGCATACTTACGGCGCTACCATAACGCCAAGTACATCGGGTTCTTCTGGGTATACACTTTCTTGCCAGATCTGGATCGACTTTAACGATGATGGTACGTTTGCACCTTCTGAAACTGTTGGTGGTAATGCATCTTATTCTGATGGCAGCCCTGTATCGGTAGCGATTGTTATACCTTTCCTTACTACCGGTCATCACCGTATGAGAGTAGTACAGGTGTATACAGGTTTTGGTGATCACTACCCAACACTTAATCCTTGTACGTCAGGCTATTATTATGGAGAAGCAAGGGACTACACGGCCAACATTATCCCATTGCCTCCTTGTTCGGGTACTCCAACTGCCGGTACTGTAGCTTCAACTACTGGTACTGCATGTCCGTCGTTCTCATTCACACTCTCTCTTGTAGGCTCTACTATTGCCGGTTCTTTAACATGGCAGTGGCAGTCATCACCAGATAGTGCAACCTGGACAAACATTTCAGGTGCTACTGCTAATACCTATACTTTAACTGAAACATCATCATTATACTATCGTTGTATTGTGAATTGTACGATCAGCAGTGCATCAGATACGACACCGGGATTGCTGATACCATATTATAGCTATTGCTATTGCACGCCTTACTTCTCTTCAGCTTCGCTGAGTTGTACATCATATCATTTTGCGCTTGACGGTTTTACAATAAATGGTGAATTTGGTACGTCTATAAATGATAATGCCGTTTGTGATGGTTCCGGATACCGCAACTTTACATCATTGAGCACAACCTTAATGCGTTCTCTTTCTTATACGGCAACTGTAATACCGAATACAGCAGGTAGCGGTTCGTATACTTTGAACAATCAGATATGGATTGATTTTAGCGATAACGGAACTTTTGAAACTTCAGAACGCGTTAGCGGTAATAATGGTTATGCCAGTACGGCACCAACAACTGAAGTTATTCCTGTACCTGCTACTGCGGCTTTAGGTTCGCACAGAATGAGGATAGTTCAGGGTTATTCGGGTACTACTCCAACCGATCCTTCAATTAACCCTTGCCCAAGCTATAGTTATGGCGAAGCAAGAGATTATATGGTTAATATTGTGCCACTTCCTCCTTGCGCTAGTAGCACATTAATTCCTGGTACAGCTATCTCTTCAACTGGTACCGCATGCCCTGGTATTCCATTTACCCTTACTGACTTCGGTTACGGTACGGCTTCAGGGTTAACTTTCCAGTGGTGGATTTCTAATGATAGTTCTGCGTGGTCTGTAATAACTGGTGCAACTAATACAACATTAACTACAACACAAACTGGTCCTAAGTATTATCGTTGTGAACTTATCTGCGCAAGTGGTGGTACTTCGGCCTATTCTATAGGTGTATATGTTAACTACATCTCTTATTGCTATTGCACACCGTCGTATACTTCTGGTGCATTGTCTTGCGGTACTTACCACATGACTATCAGCCGCAACTATATCAATGGTGCAGCTGGTACAAGGTTGAATGATACTACTGCTTGTAATTCTACCTGCTACGAAAACCTGACGGGTATGTCGGTTTCGTTCTTCCAGGGTACGACCTATCAAGATAGCGTCTCGACCGCATACACCGCGGGTACAATGTGCGCTCAGGTATGGATCGATTATAATAATGATGGAACATTCGCTTCTACGGAAAGTGTAGGTGGGTATAACTATTACAGCTCACACATACAGTTTAACCTTACTATCCCAGCTACGGCAACACTTGGTTGCCACAGAATGAGGATTGTTACTGCTTACGCAGGTTCAGGTTACACTTACTCAAGCATGGACCCATGTACGTATGGTTATAGCCTTGGTGATGCAAGAGATTACACGGCTTGCATCGTGGTTCCGGGTTGCACAGGTACACCTACAGCGGGTACAGCAGGTGCTACTGCTACTACAGGTTGTGCAGGTTATACTACTGTCGTTTCGCTGAGTGGTGCTTCAACAGGCACAGGTATACAGTATCAATGGCAAGTGTCTCCTGATAATACTACATGGACAACTATTACAGGTGCAACATTGTCAACTTACACTACAACTATTGTTACGCCTAAGTACTTTAGGGCAATAGTAACGTGTGGTACTACTACATTAAGTTCTACTTCAACTTCAGTTTATTGCAACGTAGCTACACCACCTTCTACTCCGGCTGGTACTTATTATACATGTTCTGGTGATTCTATTTTATGGTCAGCATCACCTTCAGGTGGGGCATGGTCTTCTTCAAGTACCTCTATCGCTTCGGTGGATGCAGGTTCAGGTTGGATACATGGTTTAGCTACAGGTACTTCTGTTATAACTTATATGCTGCCTACTGGTTGTTATTCATCAAGAACAGTTGTTGTTAATCCATCACCTGCTGCTATTACAGGTACACCAAATGTTTGTCTGGGTGCTGCAAGAACACTGTCTGATGCTACATCGGGTGGTAACTGGTCAAGTAGCAATACCTCAATTGCGTCTGTTGATATTTCAACTGGTGTTGTTTACGGTCTTGCTGTTGGTACAGTAACTATATCTTATACATTGCCTACTGGTTGCGCAGGTTCTTCACCTACAACAACTATGACTTTCACAGTTAACCCTATTCCTGCTACAATTACAGGTAACACTGCATTGTGCATGGGTTATCCTTCTACATTGTCTTCAGCAACCGGTGGTGGCACATGGAGCAGTAGTTCAAGTACTATTGCGTCTATTTCAGGTACTACAGGTAGCGTAACTGGTATGTCTGTCGGTTCTGCTACAATTACTTACACTGTAACGGCTACAGGTTGCAAAACAACTACCAGCGTTAGTGTTAATGCGGTTGTCAATCCAACTCTTGCAGTATCGGCTACACCAAGTACAGCAGTTTGTGCCGGTACGTCAGTTACATTAACCAGTACAGTAACTAACCCAGGTACTTCTCCAACGTATGTTTGGAGTGTGAATGGTGTTATTGTGAGCGGTGCATCCAACTACACTTATGTTCCTGCAAGTGGCGATGTGGTTAGGTTATGGTTCGCAAGCAGTGCAACATGTGCCGTACCTGATTCTATGAGCGTAATACGTACCATGTCAGTTAATCCGGTTGTTACTCCAGTAGTTACAGCTTCAACTGGTGTAGGTGATACAGTTTGTTTAGGTTCTGTTGTTACACTTACCGCTACGTCAGCAGGTGGTGGCTCAGCTCCTTATTATCACTGGTATGTTAACACAATACCTGTTGGTTCTACTGCTGGTTCGTACAGTTATATCCCAACAAATGGCGATGTGGTTACAGTTCGTGTTATTAGTAATGCGCCTTGCCGTACCGCTGATTCAGGATCGTTCAGTAAAGTGCTTACGGTTAGTCCTTATGTAACACCTTCGGTTTCTATTGCTACTGCACCAGGTACTACTGTTTGTGAAGGTACTTTGGTTACTTATACAGGCACAGGCATTGGTGGTGGTACTGCCCCTGCATTCGCATGGTCTCATGGTGGTGGTACAGTTAGTACTGCGCCTACTTACAGCTACATACCGCTTAACGGCGACGTAGTAACGGTTGTTTACACAAGTAATTTCCCTTGCGTAACTTCTGCAACTGCAACCGACAATGTTGTTATGACGGTTCTGCCTACTACTGCTCCTGTTGGTGTAGTTACAGTATCACCTGGTTACATTATTGCTACCGGTACGCTTGCTACATTCACTTGCACAATTACAAGTGGTGGTGGTTCAACTCCAACATATCAATGGACAGTTAACTCTGCGCCGGTATCGGGTGCTACCAATGCTACTTTTGCAACAAGCTCATTATCTACAGGTTCTGTTGTAACTTGTATCGTAACGAACACTGACCCATGTAGCACAGTATCTACATTTACTGGTATCACAATGGTGGTAAGCAACTCAAGTGCAGGCGTTGGCCAGGTTGGTCAAGGTGTTGCTAATGTTACAGTGCTTCCTAACCCTAACAATGGTGTATTCACCATCAATGGTAACCTGGGTGGTAGCTTCGACGAAGCAGTTGCTCTTGAGATCACAGATATGTTAGGTCAGGTTATTTATCGCGATAATGTGAAAGCTGTACGTGGTGAATTCAACCATGGTGTAACACTTATCGGTAAATTGGCTAACGGTATGTATTTGATCAATGTTAAGTCTGAGCATCTGAATAAAGTATTTCACTTTGTTTTGGAGCAATAATCAATAACAATTTTTAAGTAGACAGCCTGCCCTTATGTGGCAGGCTGTTTGCATTTAAAGAATGCTCCGTCTACTCAATACAACCCAGAATGGGTGATATGATTGTAGATAAAAGATTATAAAATGGGCAAAACCCAGAATGGGTGATATACCTCTGCAGCCTACCTTAATAATATCGCCAATGCTTTACAACCCGCTACTCAACTCATGTCATTGCTCCGTCAGGTGCGAAATGTTTGTAGCTAAGCAAATGAGCAATCCAGAATGGGTGATATGATTGTAGACAACAGTAATAAAATGGGCAAAACCCAGAATGGGTGACATAAATCAGCGCACTAACATAATACATTGTCAATGCTTGACGTACCACATGTAAGTTCATGTCATTGCTCCGTAGGTACAAAACGTTGTAGCTAACCAAATGGACAACCCAGAATGGGTGATATGATTGTAGACAACAGTAATAAAATGGGCGAAACCCAGAATGGGTGACATAGGTAGGTAGCCTAACTAAATAACATTGTCAATGCTTTACAACCCGCTACTAATCTCATGTCATTGCTCCGGTAGGTGCAAAATGTTTGTAGCCAACAATACGTTATATGAAACGTGTGCCGTAGGTACACAACAATCTCAACTATGTCTGGTATAAAATGTGCATAACCCCAATCGGCTGCACTGAATCTTTTCGTGCACTCCAAGTACCATTGCATTACTTACCTTTGCAGTAATTCCTACTCCGCATTATGGCCCAATACAGTAACCTCCGCGCAATGCGGTCAATGATCAAGGCAAGTTTACAGGCAATATTGAAAAGCCCATCGGCTATTGTATTTACCATAGCGTTCCCGCTTATTTTTATTCTGGTCTTTGGCTTCCTGGGCAACGAATCGCGGTTTAGCATAAAGGTGGCCTCAGCACCGGGTAGCGATACCACCAGCCCGCCTTACAACGTGTTGCGCCATGTGGAGGCATTAAAATGGGTAGGCGCGAAAGATACCGCTGATATAAAAAAAATGCTGCAACAAGGCGATATCGTGGCAACGATAGATGTAAAGAAGATGCCCGATGGGCAAAAGCCCGAATACACGATAGCCCTGAATGCAGCATCGAGCGAAATTAACAAGGCCAGGCAATTGGAGGCACTCATTAATAACATTGTGCAAATGCAAGACCCTGAAATACGCAAGCGTCAGGCTGAAATTGTAAGCACAACCCTGAAAAAGGCCGAAGTAAAGGAATACAAATCCATCGATTTTATATTGCCCGGCCAGTTAAGCTTTTCGCTTTTGGCATCAGGCGTTTTTGGCACCGCATTCGTTTTCTATAACCTGAGGCAGACCTTAGTACTTAAACGCTTTTTTGCCACCCCTGTGCGCCGCGAAACCATTGTATTAAGCGAGGGTATCTCCAGAATGTTGTTCCAGATGCTGGGCTCCGTCATTATTATATCGCTTGGGTACTTCGTGTTTGGTTTTACACTTGCCAATGGGGTAGTCACATTTCTTAATATGCTGGCTGTTTGCGCGTTGGGCTTATTGGTGTTTATGGGTTTTGGTTTTATTATTAGTTCCATCGCAAAAAGTGAGTCGGCAATACCACCTTTTTCCAACCTTATTACATTGCCTCAATTTTTGCTGGCAGGTACTTTTTTCCCAATTGAATCCTTTCCTAAATGGTTGCAGCCGTTTTGCAAGGCATTACCATTAACTTATTTGAACGATGCCCTGCGCAAAATTTCATTCGATGGCGCCAACCTCTGGACGGTGCGGTTCGATATTATGGTACTCACTATCTGGGGTGTTGTGGTGTATGCAGTTGCAAGCAGGTTGTTCAAATGGGAATAGTCATTCCGAAGAATAATATTTGAAACTATGCCACAAGTAGCACCTACATATTACGATGTTCACACCCACAAGGGTAAAAGTGATGCAGGTGTTTTGCAGGTTGTAAACGCGTATGAAGGCTTTACTCAATTGGTGGGTGCAGGCGGCTATTGCAGTATAGGGTTGCATCCATGGTATCTCTCTAACTGCGAAGCCGGTATTCAGGAAATAACAGCACTGGCAAGCCAGCAAAATGTTGTGGCAATTGGTGAGTGTGGTTTAGACAAGGTATGCGATACAGATTGGAAGCTGCAGGTTAAAGTTTTCCGTGCACAAATATTGCTTGCGAATACTGTGGGCAAGCCGCTCGTCATCCATTGCGTGAAGGCATATAATGAGATATTACAGATATTTAGGGAAGTGAAACCAACGGTGCCGGTTATTATACATGGATTTAATAAGAACAGCGCTATTGCCGGTAGTTGGTTGGAAGGTGGTTTGTATCTATCGTTCGGCAAGGCAATTTTTACCCCTGGCGATGCCCTTTTACAAGTACTGAAAGAGGTACCGTCAGACCAATTTTTCCTGGAAACCGATAGTGCGGATATCTCTATAGCGGATATTTATAAAAAAATGGCCGAAATAAGGCAAACCAGCGAAGAAGAGATTATTTTGCAGGTAAGAAGGAATTTCAAAACCGTATTTGGCTTATGATGGTGGATACTGCATGGCTTTCACGCACCGAATTATTGATTGGTAAGGAGAAGCTGAATAAACTGATGAATGCGCATGTGCTGGTAGTAGGCATGGGAGGAGTAGGCTCGTTTGCTGCTGAATTTATTTGCCGTTCAGGAGTGGGGGAGATGACCATTATAGACGGTGATATAGTAGACCCCACCAATCGCAACCGGCAGTTGCCCGCATTGGCCACAACACATGGTATGAGCAAAGCCGATGTGATGGGCGAGCGCCTGATGGCCATTAACCCTGAACTAAAGTTGCACGTTATAAAAGAGTTCATAATGCCCGGCAAGGTAGATGCCCTGCTGGAAGGCAAGCTTGACTATGTAGTGGATGCCATTGACAGCATTACGCCTAAATTAACCTTTATGAGAGCGGCCTATGCCAAGGGCCTCAACCTGGTAAGTTCCATGGGTGCCGGCGGCAAGCTGGACCCCACCCAGCTAAAGGTAGCCGATATTTCTAAAACATACATGTGCCCCTTCGCCCAGCAAATACGCAAAGAATTAAAGAAATCCGGCATCTACAAAGGCATCCGGTGTGTATTCTCCCCGGAAGAACTCATTAAAGAGTCCCTGATGCTCACAGACGGCTCTAATTTCAAAAAATCAGCCTACGGCACGGTATCTTATTTGCCCGCCACCTTCGGTGCTACTGTGGCTTCTGTGGTTATTAGGGATTTGATGGAACGGTGATAGGGTAGAGGTATTTGGTCGATTTCCTTCAGCCTGAAATTTCCGTAGTATGTGCTTCTAAGTAATTTTAACAAGCAATGAGATTGAAGGTGAATTTCAGCTTCCTCTATTTCAGTTTTCAAACAAATGCCACGTGGATTTGTGGGAATTGAGGTTTTGTACAACATTAGAACTAACTTTGAAAAGCATGTTTAAGTTAGACAGGACAATAGGGAAAGGACAATCTCATGATGCGGCGGCAAATCAAACGGCATACTGGAAATCTAAAACAGTAGACGAGAGGCTGGCTGCTGCTATGTATCTTAATAGCGTTGCATATAACTTCGACATCAATAACCCTCCGCGTATTGATAGAACTGCTTTTAGCACAAGAAAACATAAGGTTAGATGAGTGTTTCGCTTAATCCGGATTTTCAAGATTTCATTAACGCCTTCAATAGTGCAAATGTAGATTATGTTGTTGTGGGAGGGTATGCAGTTATTCATTAAGGGCCTTCCAGAACCACGGGTGATATAGGTTATATGGGTCAGGCGATCAGAGGAAAACTACATCAAAATACGCCATGCTTTCCATCTGTTTGGTATGCCTGTTTTTGATATGACGAAAGATAATTTTCTATATAACGACAACATGGACGTTTTTTCTTTCGGCAGTCCCTCAGTTTCTATTGATGTTCTTACCAACGTTAAAGGGTTGGTTTTCGAGGATGCATTTCATCATGCTATTAGAACTATTTGGGACAAGGTTCCCGTCAAGGTGCTTGAATTGCGTGACCTTATTACAGCAAAGAAAGCAGCAGGTCGTCACAAGGACTTAGACGATATTGAGAATATTGATCCGAAATAATGCAAAAAACTTACAACAAATAGGAGACCGAAAGCCACATCGCTCAACGCTCTGTTTCTTTCGCTCTCATCTTAATGTGCAGCAAAGTTGTCAAAGTTCGACCAGATTTTTGAAGATTTGAAAGCGATTAATGAGTTTCTCTCAAACTAATAAATTGTCTGACGAAACTGGCTATAGATTATAAGTATTACGCATTAACATGTAGATTTGGATAAGCATGCAAAGGCAGAACACCGATTAAAAATAGTATATTTATTTTCTAAATTTCCCGTATATGAAATTTATCTTTTTTTTCTTCGTAGTATCGTTTGCTACTTTGGTTGGTAACGCGCAGAGTAAGGATCCATTTCCAGAGGTGCGCTATTTCGGGAAATTTACTGCCAAGTTTCCACTCGATGAAAAACCAAGTGTGATTGCAGATACCGACCTCATAGCCATCTGGAAGATGAAAGAAGGTGTTGACCCACATGATTACTTTGTAGTGGAACGTTATCAGATCAATGAATTTGTGTTTACATATATGAACCGTGGTGGCTCTAACAGAACTTATGAGAATGTGAGCGCATTCTTTTCGAAAATAGGGAATGTTGATTTTCTGACTGTATGTCTTTATGATCAAGAGACAAACACACCGGGATTCTTTTTCTTAAAAGTAATTGATCGTGATAATCGGGGGTGGCACATGTCACTTTCACTGGTCGCTGATACCACACTGAAAGAGCTAACAAGCAGTAATGCAGTGAGGGCGCGAATTGAAAAAAATATAACTAACCCTAAATATTTTATGAAGCCCGTTCATTTTGATAAGAAACTCCCATTAATGTACTGCAAATAATGATCAATGTACAGAAATTGAGCGAAAGCCAAACTGGTCTACTCTCTTAAGAGCAGGTGTCTATCTCTGTACTCTCATAGTTACTGTTTAGTAGTAAGATATTTCATTAAGGCAGTAGCTTTTTGCAAAGCAGGTCCGGCTATTGGGTCTTGGAATAAAACGTCTATTGGGCCTTCTCCCAAATACAATCCGTCCGCCACAAGAAAGGTAATTCTCATATTTCCTTTTGTAGGGTAAGGCCTTCTTGCTTTATCCCATGGGCCAATTTGTGGGAGTATCTTTTGGCTTGCAGTAAATAAAGCCCGCGTCAATTCGTTAGCAGTTTGGTCTGTCGTCGTTTCCCAAACTAAAATTTTCCCGGTTTGATTGATATAACGTGCTGTGCCGTTGCTAAATGAAGCCAACACATCTAGGCCGTTATCCAGTCCAATTTCAACAATTACAGCAAGCAGCTCTTTTTTGTCAGGTTTAACTCGCTTTGCAAGCAATTGGTTGTACGCCAGTACTTTTATTCTCGGCTCTGCATGGGGGTCTTTAGTAATTTTTTGTAAGTCGCCGATGGTGTTACTGCCGGAAAACAGAACGTTGAATGGATAAACATAGGGCTTTGCTGTAATTTCCTTATATAATTTTACATTGTCACAAAAGAGCAAATTATAAACCGTGTTTACAGCCGCAGTTTTGTACGGCTCATGTGGCCCATTAACCTGAGCCGATGATCTTTTAAAAAAGCTAAAAAAGCCCATAAAGATGAAGATGAGTATAGTAAGTAATCTTCGGTGCTCGGATATTTTTTTCATTTTTTATTTGGCCTGCTGATTTTCCGTTTTTTCGAAGAAGCAGGCTAAAGATAGAAGTTAAAATAATTACAAAGTACTTATTCTGCGTTTGCTCCTAAGCTAATTCTTCTGAAACAACTTCAGTAATATCACCTGCCTCATTTATTGCAAACACCGAAAATACATCATAGCAATTTCTCCATGCAATTTCATATCGTATTGTTGTGCCATCAAGCAGTTCTACGTTCCCATTTTCATCTATCATCTGGAGAAATTCATAATGACTCATTTGATAGTAAGCTGAGAGCAAAATTTCAAAAGTTTCATTTCCCCATTTGTCTTTATATATGTGACAAGCTGTTCTTTTATCTAACTGTTCTCTTGAATAGCTGTCGCAGAACATAGCGTTGTAACCATGTCTGCAACCATCAAATAAGAGTATTTCATGTCCGGTATCTTCACTTACAGCCAATACGAGGATAGGTGCAACAGCTGTGCCAAATAATATAGGTTCATCGTCCTGCTGCGTCCCGTAATATTTTATTTTAAACTTATCACTCCCGGATGGCAATTGAAGTTTCCTTCTCCATTCAAATGTATCCGGTTTTGTATGCCAATTCCCAGCGACAGTATAACCTTCAAGAAAAGTAGGTCCCTCCAATTCTTCGTTTAACACATGTGGAATATGTCGGTTGTCGGATGCTGTATTCTTCTTCTTGAAGATATCAAATAGACCCATTTTGTCCGTTTTAAAACATAAAGCTAAAAACAAAAAAGACACACAGGAATAAAACCTATTTGTTTTTTTCTCCAAAAAGTGCGCGTGGTTGTCAATGTTCGAACTATTTTATGGAAGATTTGAGGGTGATAGAGCAATTTATAACCGCTATATAACTATCTATAGGCGCACATATCAATTTACCCTAATGCCATGTTGAAGCAAATACTTTTGCAGCGAATCTTCGATATTTTTTATATCTGCGTCATTTAATTGAATTAGACTTAAACCAAGTTGATTATAAATTTCAATTTTTTTATTTTTCCGCTGATTATATTTTTCGTCATTCTCCATTCCCCAATATTCAATATATACGGCTTTAGGTCTTCCATTACCAGACGGAATATGGAAGTCGGAATAAACATTTTCTTCTGTATTAGGAAGTTTCTTTTCATACGCATGAGCGATACCCCACAAATAAAGTGAATCATCAATAGTTAACTCTGCTTTTGAACGAACATAATGTCCATCCTTAGTTCTATATTCAGCCGGGTATTTTTTCCTGAAATCCTCAACAATATCAGATTTCTCAACAGTTTGATCATTGTTGCTCTTTATTGCTTTTTCTTTTGGTGTTTCTTGAAACAATTCTAATAAGTCCTTATTTTTTAGTGCTGACTCTGGCCATAGAACGTAATGTCCTCCTGATGTGTCGTGTTCAAATTGTTTACCACCTATTGTTTTACCTAGTTTAGTAATTCCCCATCCCGCAACGGTTTTCTCCACCCAACCTAATTCATTAAGCAATAGATTTAGCCTTTGCGATGAAATTTCAAAGTGCTTTCCAATAGCAGTAGCACTTAGGAGCTTTGGCGCTTCCTTATTTTGAGTGGTGTCTATGGAAATATTCTCAGGCCAAACAATATACTCACCAAATTTGGGGCTATTTCTTGTTTGTCCTCCTTTTTGCTTGCCTAAATCAGTTAATAACCATTTTTCATTTTTTCGATCTATCCAACCAAGCGTTTTTAACTTATCGAATAAGTCACTCGATTTTAATTGAAGTTCGTTTGCTAGAGCTGAAGTTGAAATATATTCCATAAAGCTATAATTGTAGTTTAAAACGAAAGATACAATGTATTTACTCACTTTTAAAGCATAAGATACCATATTTATGAAAAATAAAAATATTGCATAAGTGGAGTATGCCTTCCTACAAAAACAAAAACGACCCGCTTTTCAGCAGGTCGTTCATTTAAGTAAGTAACAGTACAAACTACTACTTTCTCCAAAATGTGCGGCCCAGTTGTCAATTTTCGAACTATTTCATGAAAGATTTGAAGGCAATTCATACATTCTAGAAATACTTCCAATATTGCTTACTGTGCTTCAGAGCATTGTCAGCCAAGATTTATCAGAACAGATATAATTTATTCTCCTCAACCGTTTTTTTCAGTCAGGAACTGCATTAATTTAGTCGCCTTGTCCAAAGCAGGACCGGCCATTGGGTCTTGAAATAAAATATTCATGGACCCTTCGCCAAAATAAAGCCCATCGGACACGAGAAAAGTTATTCTGACATTCCCTTTTGAAGGGTGCGGTTTTCTAGGTTTATTCCATGGACCAATTTGATCTACTATGTTTTGACTAGCAAGAAATAATGCCTTTGTCAACTGGTTTGCAGTTTCATCTGTTGTGGTTTCCCAAACCAAAATCTTTCCGGTTTGATTAATGTAGCGTGCTGTTCCGTTATTAAACGAAGCCAATACATCAAGCCCTCCGTCAAGCCCGGCCTCAACAATTACCGCGAGCAACTCTTTCTTTACTGGTTTGTGCCCACTGACAAGTTGCCTGTTGTATGCAAGAATTTTTACTCTTGGATCTGAGGAAGGATCAGCGATTACTTTTTGTAAGTCGGCAGTTGAACTGATTTCCGAAAATAAAATGTCAAATGGATAAGTGTAAGGTGTTGAAACCTTTTCTTTAAACGAGCTTAAATTGTCACAAAAAAGCAGATTATAAATGAAGTTTACAGAAGATTCTTTGTACGGCTCAATTGAGGCACGAACTTCCACTGGTGATTTTTTAAAAAAGCCAAATAACCCCATTGATGTCAAGATTAGTGTAATAAAATGTATACGCCAATTATTTTGTGTCGCTTTGCCATGTTGTTGGGTATCGCAATATAATTATTTTGAGCAACAAATTTCAGATTCTCATCCTGCAATCATTGGGATTATCAAATCAAAACAGGCTTAACCGGTATAATAGCAAAACCCGCCAGAAAGCGGGTTTTGTTTTAAAGTGCGCCCAAAGTTACAACTTTCGAACTATTTTATGGCGGATGTGAAGGCAATTGAGGATTTTCAAATAAATATTCTATAAATTAAAGGAAAATTCAAGATCTCATTTATCTTCTACATTATCGATCAATTTCTCTAGATCAATGATAGACTAAACATGCTTAGAGAAACCCTGAGTGGATATATTAAGGAACATGTGTACAGTTTTCACCTTACACTGTGCGATCTCATTGTGCACAATGTATTTGCTCAACTGGATCTGCCATGATAAGTGCTTGCTATTCTCTGTTGCGGTTGTAGGTTACCAGCCTTTGTCCCTTTATCAAGATCTTCATCGATTGCCGCTTTATGGATATATGTGGCTCAGAACGGTGATACTTATTCATATCTAATTTGTATGCTGACAGGATATTTCCATGGGAAAGGATACCTGCCAATTGCAGGTCATGGGAGACAACTGGCAATACATCAATGTTCTCTTTTATCATCAATTCTACTGCTTCTTTAAGCGTAGCGTCCAGGCTGATGGACACGGATTTTCGCCGTATCAATGACCCAACAGACGCCTTAATGTCATGCTGCCCACCAAACAAGCTGGATGAGCTGACTATGCCGCAAAGCGCGTGCTCGTTGTTTACTATAACAAAATAGTTATTGCGATAGCCTGCCTCTTTTTCCAGCCATTCTCTTGCCTCACCTATCTCGTTCTCTTCATTGAGCACAAAGCCGGTATCTCCTATCACTTCCTTAACGGTAACCTCATCTAAAATATCAGGGTGGAAAGAATTGGGGGTCTTTACACCTCTGCGAGCAATTTTTTCAGTCATTATCGTATTCTCCATAAGAAAAAATGATACCAGGTAAGATCCTGTGCAGGCAGCCAGAAGTGTAACAAGCGCATTTGGCTGGCCGGTTGTTTCCAATGCAAAAATAATAGAGGTGAGTAATGCTCGTGACGCTCCTGCGAACATTGCCGACATGCCCACCAATGCCGCAAGCGTAATAGTGATACCTGAAGCAGGGAAAAAATACAATACTGCACTTCCAATAAGGGCTCCCGTACATCCACCGATAGTTAGCAAGGGGGCCAGGGTGCCGCCTGAGGTGCCGCTGGCAAGTGCTACAGACCAGGATACAAATTTTAAAATGCAAAGGGCCATTATAACTTTCATTGGCAGGCTGCCGGCTAATACATCTGTAATGTTGTTGTAACCTACACCTAATGTTCGGGGTGCATAGTAGCCCACAATACCTACGCAAAGCCCACCTATAGCAGGCCACCAGGCCCAGTGTATAGGTAGTTTCTCAAAAAGATCTTCAATGAAATAGACCAGTTTTGTAATACCCACTGAAATAACACCTATGGCAACACCCATCACACTATATAAAAGCAAAGCCGTGTTACCCGGTGCTTCAATCATGTGCGCTATGGCAAATACAGGGCCGCTCTCAAACAATAAATGATGGCCTGCTGCACCTGTAATGCAGGCCAGCGATACAGGAATAATAGAACGCGGAGAAAATTCGAACAACAATAGCTCTATAGCTAAAAATATAGCGGCAATCGGGCTACCGAAAATGGCCGACATGCCCGCTGTGGCACCTGCCGCAAGCAATATCTTTCGTTCATTATGGGTTATCTTTAAAAGTTGACCTATGGTAGATCCCAATGCGCCGCCTGTAGCAATTATTGGCCCCTCTGCGCCAAATGGCCCACCAGTGCCTATTGCAATGGCCGAGGATATAGGTTTTAAATAGGTGATTGCAGGCTTTATCTTACTGTCATTGGTCAGTATCTGCTCCATGGCTTCGGGTATGCCATGGCCTCTTATAGCTTTAGAGCCATACAAGGCCATAAGTCCTACAATTAAACCACCTATTACAGGTACCACTATCACCCACATACCTAATGTATTACTGGCAGGCGTTGATGCGGCTGTTGAAAATGTGCCATGAAAAGAGATGTTTGTTACAAAATTGATTAGATAAATCAACAGTTTAGCTATAAAACTGATACATATAGCTATGCAAACCGCTAATGCGGATATGGTGATAATACGGCTTTTATTTACAGTAGGTTTTTTATGCATATTTTCTTCTTCCAGCACCGGCTGCAATGAAATTGAAATGGGTATGCTGTTACCAACGGTTTTATTCTTCATCATGCAATTATTTACTCGCGTAATTGTTTATTTGCAAAAGTATGATTTAAATCATGTTAATGGACTAAATTGTATTTTAAATGACCTTTTTATATTGCATGTGCAATATTTAATTATCGACTATCTTTGTACTGATGAAAAAAAGTACGCTCAATTGCGATCTCCGAAGTTGCTTTTTATGTAAAGGATGCTTGCCTGAATGGATACCGGCCATAAGCAGCCAAAGGCAAAATATTGTGTTTAAAAAAGGAGAGCGAATTTTTGAGGAAGGCGGGCTTGCAACAGGTATATATTTTTTGTATAAAGGGAGAATTAAAGTACACAAGAGTTGGGGCGATGAGAAGCAACTTATACTGCATTTCGCAAAAGAGGGCGACATGATAGGATATAGGGGCCTGGGTGCCGACAGGACATACCCTGTAGCCGCCACTGCGCTTGATGAAGTAACTGTATGCTTCATTGATATTGCATTTTTTGAAACAACACTCCAGGTCAATCATCAATTTACCTACTCGCTTATGCAGTTCTATGCCAATGAGTTGCTGGCAGCAGAACAACGAATGAGGAACCTGGCGCATATGGACGTAAAGGGACGTATTGCAGAAACACTGCTAATGCTGAAGGACAGTTTCGGACAAAGTGATTCAGGGGCTGTGGATATTACTTTTTCAAGACAAGACATGGCGTCTTATTCCGGCACTACTTATGAAACCTTTTTCAGAGTGATAAATGATTTGGTAAAAGAGAAAATGGTTAGCCTGAACGGGAAAGCTATTACAATACTGGATGAAGAGGGGCTGGAGCAGTTAATAGCTCACAGATAGTCACGGCTGTCAGTTACCACTGCTTTCAGAAATTGTAATTAATGCATAATCTACTATCGTGTTAAAGCAAAATGGTGGACTTTATTAATTATCGTTCCTAAGGGCGTTTGGATAGCTATTCATTGCGTATAACTATCTTTTGTAGTGTAAGTTACTTTGACATCTTCGCTAAGTAGTGATAGTCATTGCTGCTTATCTGTACAGTATTATCTTCATCTTTGTAAGCAAACATGAAAAGTATCCGTTTCTTTTCATTGTTCATTAAAGGCATGTTGAAGATAGTGTTGCAGAACTAATGCGTGTGTGTGTTGTTCGTCTTTGGCCGCGTATATTAATGTCATTAGCTTTTTGTCGCCATGCATTTCTACTTAACTAGAACTACGCCAAAAATCTCTTATTTGGTTCGAAGTTTTGTCTGTTTTGGACACATTGAAAATCAATCAGTTACGCATAGACGTAACTGCTTTTTGTTTGTAGTAAAAACGACTTGCACTATAATTTGCACTATCTCATAATCGTTTACGATTGTATGCTTTTAAAAAAGCCTTGCTGATGGCGATTCTTAATGATTCTGCATAATGTGTTTTTTGTTGTCTGGACTTGTTGGTAGGATGACATGTGCGTCAACCAATTCCGCCGTTATAAGATGATGATTCTTTGAGGAGCTGAGTACATAAGATTGAAGAATGTTGATCGTTATCCTACATTGATATTATCACTGTTTTTTTCCTAAAGGATTTTGAAGCCACGTTTTGGCCTTGATAGCTGAAATGTCAATACTGATAAAATTGTTTTCCAATTCCTAACTCTATTATATGATCTGCCATTAAACTATTATTATAGTCTAACTTTGACAAATGAAGCAAATTTTTCTTCTCCACTTCTTGTTGGTTGTTATCAGTTCCTGCAACGGACAAAATAAACCGGCCCAAAAGAAAGCGGAGCTAAGGACATCCGTTCTTTCCAATCATGTAAACGAAGGAAATTCCAAAATAATAAGGACGCAAGGCACTGTATCTGGTACTGTTAACTGTCAGTTGCAGGATAAAGATGGAAATCTTTGGTTTAGCATAGATGGTGAAGGTGCTTATCGTTTCGATGGAAAATCATTTACAAATTTCACTACAAGAAATGGACTGAGCAGTAACAATGTCGGACCTGTTATACAGGATAACACAGGAAATATACTGTTTGGCACGAGCAGAGGTATCTGCAAATACGATGGGAAAACATTTACGAAATACCTGGAAACGGATAGTTTAAGTATTACCTGTCTTTTAGAAGCAGTGGATGGCAGTCTTTGGTTCGGTACGAGGGGAAATGGGGTATATCGTTACAAAGAGAAAAAGCTTACTAATTTTCTAAATAATGATGACCATCCATTTAATCTTGGCGTCCACTACCAGCTCATCCTCGATATTTTACAGGATAAAAAGGGCAACCTGTGGTTCTGCTCATGGAACGGCGGTGGTGTATGGCGATATGATGGAAAGTCATTCAAAAACTTCCTTCCTTCTGAAGATTATTACAAAACAAAGGAGGATGAAAGATTCTCAACTAACATTGAAAAGCAACCTTCGATTAATTTTCTGCCCAAAACGCTTAGTTATGCGCAACAAGATCATATTACTGATGATATGATTTTTTCCATTGCTGAAGATAGAGCTGGTAATTTATGGTTCGCAACAAGAAGGCATGGGGCTTGTCGTTATGATGGGAAATTATTTGCGAGTTTTAGAGAAAACGAAGGTTTTGTTAGTTATGGAGTGTATGCTATTTTACAAGATGAAAAAGGCAATTTCTGGTTCACTACAGACAAGAACGGCGTATTTTACTACGATGGGAAAACTTTCAAGAATATCACTACGAATGACGGTTTGATTAATAATTCGGTACTAAGTATTCTGGAAGAAAAGAATGGTAATATTTGGTTCGGTACCAAATGGTTTGGATTGAGTCGTTATGATGGAAAAAAAATCATTACTTTTTCTGGCTACGAATTTAAATAATGTCCTGATTAGGTGTGCTGGCCGAGATACTATCATGCATGCTTGGAAGAAAAGCTTGATCATAGCGTTGTCGCTATAAAAGAAACGTTCTTTCTGTTAACATTAAGTGTCGCTGAATAAAACTTCAAATCTTATTATCATTTTCATTAAAAGAATCTCTTCTATTTCCGGCAGACAAGAGTACATTTATTTTTTTACGATATCGAATGAATGGCAAAGCAAACTACTGAAAATTATTAATAGCCACTTGGTATGATTTTCCTACTGTTTATAAGAAATGATGGTTTTTTTAGCATGAGGTCTTGGCGAATGTGATGTCATATTCGTCAATCTTATCAATATTTTAGAGACATTTATGTGCCTTTTTACCTTATTGTCAATGTGTTGCATATTGTTTAAAAAATTATATTTAGTTAAAAGAGTTTTTTATCTTTTATTTTGAAATTGTCTTTTACCTTTGCGCTATCAACTCGAAATAAATGTTTTCAAAGACTTGTGAATATGCCATTCGTGCTGTGCTTTTTGTTGCACAGAAATCTAAAGATGGCGGTAAAGTCGGTGTTAAGGAAATTGCAAAGGGCATTGACTCTCCGGAACATTTTATAGCCAAAATATTGCAGGATTTATGTAAGAGAGGCTTGATGCAATCTTTAAAAGGCCCTAATGGTGGGTTTTACATGGCAATAGATAATCTGAAATTTTCTATAGCAGATGTAGTAAAGGCGATAGATGGCGATAAAATATTCTCAGGTTGTGGCTTAGGACTTAAACAATGTTCTGAGACCCAACCTTGTCCAATTCATAACGAATTTAAGAAAATAAGGAAAGATATCTACACCATGCTGGAAACTGCAAAGCTCGGTGCATTTAATGACGAGCTTGAACGGAGCTTATCTTTTTTAAAGAGAAACTAGTTTTTTTATGAAAATACAAGATAAAAAGGTGTTTATCTCCTTTTGCGTAAAAAGTAGAGATAGAATTACATCGCTGGCATTTTTGCTTATGTGTTTCGTACTCCTTCCTCAGAGTTCATATGCGCAAGAGACGGGGCCATCTGATTTTTCATTCGCTTCAAGACAAGGATATGTAACAATTATATCCCTGCTCTTTCTTTTTCTTTTTTTCCTGGTTTTGATATTGGGTTATAAAGTGAGGCAGTTCAGGCTTAAGAATATGCAGACCAATGATGCGGAAAAAATGAAATTCACAACACTAATGAAGAACCTTAGCGGCAAACAAATAGATGCATATATGGAGTATAAAAAGCAGAAAAGCAATAAAAAGATCCTGTCTATAGCCTTGCTGGCAGGCGCATCGTTACTAAGCAATGTTGCCATGGCACAGGGCGCAGGCCCTATCACTGAGGGGGCATTATTAGGCGAGAAGGGGGTTTTGATTACTATAATTCTCATCCTCATTCCTATTCTCCTCGGCCTCTTACTTGTAGTAGTAAAAGTAATAGGAAGTTTACAAAGTTATCGTCGGGATCAGGATTTGAAGGAAGCGGAGAAATTCAGCAGTTTTATAAAAGCACAATCGGATAGTGAAGTAGATTCTGAATTATTTAATCGTAAAAAAGCTTTGGACTATCAGTTGGCCGGCAATGAATTGTCTGGCAACAATAATCCCGAAGATACCAAAGGCATAATAAATGTAAGCAGCGAGTCTGGCTTACCAATAGTTGCACAGAAAAAAAGTGGCCTATACAGGCCAAAGATAGACCCCGACTTATCTAAACTCATTCTCTGGTATTTGGGCTGCGCTACTTTTTGGTTGCTTTTTGGAACAACAGTAGGTGAATACCTAGGTATAAAGTTTGTTGCTCCAGATGCCGACCATATAAGCTGGTTAAGTTTCGGTCGCTTGCGGCCGGTTCACACAAATGCGGTATTCTGGGGTTGGGCATCGCTTGGCATGCTGGGTTTAGGCTATTATATAGTGCCGCGCGTAAGCAATGCGCCATTGGCCAGCCTTAAAAAAGGGTGGTATGCATTGTATCTTATAAACGCGGCAGTTATACTAGGCACGCTCACGCTTATGGCAGGTATAAATAACGGCGGTGGGGAATACAGAGAATATATATGGCCTGTAATGTTATTGTTCGGGATAGGGTTGATATTGACGTTGATAAACTTTATACAAACTATTGCCAAAAGAACCACAAAGGAAATTTATATCTCTAACTGGTATATTGTTGCGTCCATAATTTTCGCTATTGTTATTTCCATCGTTGCGTATGTTCCATTATGGCAGGACGGCCTTGGCGAGACAATAATACAAGGTTACTATATGCACCAGGGTGTAGGCATGTGGTTTATGTTATTTACCCTTGGTATTGTTTATTACTTCCTACCTCAGCAACTTAATAAGCCAATTTATTCATACAGTCTTGGCATACTGGCTTTCTGGACACAGATCCTATTCTATACATTAATTGGCACCCATCATTTTGTATTCAGTGCTATACCGTGGTGGCTGCAAACTATAGCTATAGTAGGTAGCGTGGGTATGATAATACCGGTGGTAGCGGGAACTACTAATTTCTTCTTGACCTTTAAAGGTGCCTGGTACAAGATAAAGGATAGCTATACATTGCCCTTTTTTCTGGTTGGCATCGTCTTTTATTTTACAGGTTCTATGCAGGGTACAGCGGAGGCATTCAGGTCTACGAACCTAATTTGGCATTTTACCGACTTTACTGTTGCCCATTCACATTTAACCATGTATGGCATCATATGTTTCTTTTTATGGGCCGCAATATACGCACTCATTCCCCGCTTAACCGGTAAGGAAGCACCACAAATAACGATAGGCGCTCACTTTTGGTTTGCACTTATAGGAATGATGTTCTATACCATACCCTTAATGTACGGCAGCACCTTGAAAGGATTATTATGGATGCAAGGGAAACCTTTTATTGATGGGGTTGGTTTGATGGCGCCTTATTGGCTATGGAGGGCTATAGGGGGCAGCCTTATGTGGTTGTCTCACCTATTCTTCGCTTACAATATGTACAAAATGCTTTCCAAAAGGAAGGAAATTGACATAAAGGAAGAAGCAATAAAGCTGTTAGAAGCTTAAGCAAATACTATTTAATTTCTGGAAAAACATATAATATCAGATGGATTTTTTCGATAATCACAAGAAGCTTTTTATAGCAGCATTTCTGTTTTTCGCAGGTCTTACCACATTTGTTGCTATCATTCCTGCATTGCAAAATCAAAAGAACAATGCACCATTGCCCAATGCAGTAGAGCTGAGTGCCGATGCGGTAAAAGGGAAGGCATTATTTATAGCCAATGGTTGTGTGGCTTGCCACACACAGCAGGTGCGTAATGTAGATATGGACAAAGTCTGGGGTGCGCGGCCTAGCATGGCCGCAGATTATGCCGATATACACCGTACCGACTTTTGGCGTAATTCGGCTACATTGATGGGCACGGAAAGAACCGGCCCCGACCTTACCAATATTGGCAATAGGCAGCCGAGTACCGACTGGAATCTTGTGCACTTATATAATCCTCGCATTGTTGTAAAAGAGTCGATCATGCCCGCATATACCTGGTTGTTTATGGTTAAAGAAACGCCGGACAAAAGGGATATTGTAGTAAATGTACCCTCGCAATATAGGGAAGGTGTGCAAGGGAAAATTGTAGCCACAGTCGAGGCGATGCAACTCATCGCTTATTTGCAATCGCTAAAGCAAACAAAGCTACCCGATGGCAGCCAGTCGTCGGCATTCTTGTATAAAAGCGTTGAAGAAACAAAAACCGGTGCTGCCGCCGGCGAGCTCGATGGTAAAATGATATATACGACCAACTGCCAAAGCTGCCATCAGGCTAATGGAGAAGGTTTGAAAGGTGCATTCCCTCCATTAAAAGGAAGCCCTATAGTGCTTGGCGACAATTTGGAAAAATACATAGATATAATAATGCATGGTTATGATGCAAGGGCTGAATATGGAGTTATGCCACCCGTAGGAACAAATATGAACTTTACTGAAAAAGAAATGTCGGCTCTGATAAACTATGAAAGAAGTAGTTGGGGTAATAGTGGGAAGAAGGTTACTCCCGAAGAGGTGAAAAAGGTAATGGATTTTGTGAAATTAAAAGTAGCGCAATAGGTATTAAACTCGTAATTCAATTTAGAATGAGAAAGACACTTTTAACTGCATTTTGTTTGTTTATAAGTGGCATGGCAATTGCCTGCCCGGTTTGCGAACGACAACAACCCAAAATATTGAGGGGTATAACACATGGCGCAGGCCCCGATGGTAATGCTGATTATGTAATAGTTTGGGTAGCTATCGGAATTGTACTTTTTACACTTTTTTTTTCTGTAAAATGGTTGATTCGCCCGGGCGAAAAATCTGCTGATCACATAAAGAGACATATTTTAAACTACGATTAAGATGAAGGATAAAAGTCAAATAATTATTTTTTTAGACGACAACCCCACACCGGTTGCCTCGGTGATCTCGCCCGTCAATTTCGAATTAGATACCAGGAAACTGGTAGATGGTGAGCATAAGCTTAAAATTGTGAGCAAAGATCCATCAGGCAAAGAAGGTGTAAGGTATATTCCTTTTATTGTGAGAAATGGCCCTGCAATAGCAGTAGAAGGCATTAAAGAAAATGCTGTGGTAGATGGTATTGTTCCCCTTATGATAAACGCATATGGCAAAGGTGATCAAAAAAGCTTCTTAATTGAAGGTAGCGAAACGCCTCAAAGTATTCCTGCATGGGTGTGGATCTTGATTATTGGTTTTGTAGGATGGGCATCGTACTACTTGTTTATGTATTATTCTTTAAAACAATAACGTTATGGAGGCCAGGAAGGAGATCTCAACTATGGATGACATAAAGCTACTTGTGAATACATTTTATGAGAAAATAAGAGGGAATGAATTGCTTTCACCCATTTTTAATCTTAAGATTCAGGATCGGTGGCCGGAGCATCTTGAGAAAATGTATCGCTTCTGGCAAACAGTATTATTACAGGAACATACTTATTATGGCAGCCCGTTTCCACCGCATGCAAAACTGCCCGTAAATCAAGCCCATTTCGATACATGGCTGGAGATATGGCATAGGACTATCGACGACAATTTTATTGGTGAAAAGGCAGCTGAAGCCAAATGGCGGGGAGATAAAATGGCCGTTATGTTTCTTTCCAAGATCGACTATTACAAGAATAATCCATCAATTCCATTGCTATAATCAGAGTAGAGCAACCTGTAGCGATAGCTTGCATTTTTACCTGGGTAGGGTTTGTTTGCGGCATTAGTTTTCTTGAAGCCTGGCTAAAGTTCAGAGCGCCGGGTATTACACTCGCAATTGGGTTAGGCATAGGCCGTCTGGTGTTTAATATGCTCAATAAAGTGGAATGGGTGTTGGCAATTGTAATTGTTATAAGTTCTTTTAGGAGTAACATATCTTTTATCTCATTGAACAATTCTATACTGGCAATTGTATTAGCGGTTTTATTAGCCCAGACAGTTTGGCTGCTGCCTGCCCTTGATGCCAGGGCCGAGCTGCATATTCAAGGGCATGCGGTAGCGCCCTCTAATCTGCACCTGTTTTTTGTGGGTGGAGAAACGCTCAAAACTATTGGGCTTATAATTGTTGGTATCAATCTTTTTAAACAATAATGTTATATGGATAGGAATGAAATTGTAAAGGCTATTGAAGAGAAATACCAATTGTTAGGCGAGAACCCCGATACTTATCTTAAAGGTTTATTGCAGGCGAAATTGATAAATTATTGGGATTATATAGAGGTGGATACATTACTGTCATTACAAAAACCACGAACAGACTTTAAGGACGAGGAAGTCTTTATTATCTATCATCAGATAACGGAGCTCACCTTGAAGTTGATGCTGCATGAAATAAAGCAGATGGCTGCCGCAGATAGCCCAGAAGAAAGCTTCCTTATAGAAAAGCTTAAACGGGTGAATAGATATACGGGTATGCTTATATCGTCTTTCGGCATTATGAAGGACGGTATGAACTATGACGATTATAACACCTTCAGGGCCACGTTAACGCCCGCTAGCGGATTCCAAAGTGCGCAATTCAGGTACATTGAGCTTTACTGCACCCGCCTGCAAAACTTAATAAATGAAGACGGACGTAAAAGGCTGCCGCAGGAACCTTCGATAGAACAGTATTTCGAAAATATTTATTGGCGAGATGCCGGGCTGAACAGAAACACGGGGAGAAAAACGCTTACGCTAAAGCAATTTGAAGAAAAATACCTGGAAGGATTTATTGCACTTGCCAAAAAGCTGGAGGGCAAAACTATAGAAGATAGAGTGAACGCAATAGTAACTCCGTCTCAGGAACTAAAAGATCAATTAAGAGCATTCGACAGATTGTACAACATAGAATGGCCTATTGTACACCTGAATACGGCAAAGCAATATTTGGATAGTAAAAAAGAAAATCAGGCTGCAACAGGCGGTTCTGAATGGAAAAAATATTTGAACCCTCATTCTCAACAGAGGAAGTTTTTTCCTGAATTCTGGACAAACGAAGAAATTAATATTTGGGGCAATTAAAACAAAAAACAAAAATGGATAATAACAAGAAGGTAACAATAGGCGCTATAGTTGCCACCGATTACCGCACGGCAGATGTGTTTAGGAAATATGGCATTGACTTTTGCTGCAACGGTAATCGGAGTATTGATGATGCATGTAAGGAAGGGAATTTAGATGCTACGCTGATAGAAAACGACTTGCAGGCACTTACCGTAAGTGGAGGAAGCCAGGAGTCGGCAATCGACTTCAAATCATGGCCACTTGATTTGCTTGCAGACTATATTGAAAAGAAACACCACAGATACGTAGCGACACAAATTCCGGTGCTTCAGGCTTATTTATTGAAAATCACCTCCGTGCATGGAGGCAGGCATCCGGAGCTTCAGGAAATAAAAGAATTGTTTGACGGATCGGCGGAAGAGCTTACTGCCAACATGAAAAAAGAAGAAATGCTGCTCTTCCCTTTTATAAGGAAAATGGTTACAACAAAGCACGACAACCTGAGTAGCCTTGAGGCTCCATTTGGTACTGTTCAGAATCCTATAAGAATGATGATGCATGAGCATGATACGGAAGGTGTCCGCTTCAGGAAAATTGCGGCATTAACCAACAATTACCAGGTTCCTGCTGATGGCTGCAATACCTATCTTGTTACTTACAAATTGTTAAAAGAGTTTGAAGAGGACTTGCATCTGCACATTCATCTTGAAAATAACATTCTATTCCCAAAAGCAATTGAAATGGAACAGGCATTAATGCAATAACTCTATTTTGCTTGCCTAATAAACAGCTTATCCAAAAACATTCGTAATCGATGCCAGATAGTAAACCAATTAAACGGAACGAAAATATATTGCAGTTATCAAGAGACCATCATTATGGATTATTATTTTGCTGGAAGATAAAACAAGGGATAATAAAGAATGTGCAGTCAATCAGAATGCAGCAATATGTCAGTTACTTTTGGGATAGGCATTTATGCAGCCATTTTGAGGAGGAGGAGCGTTTGTTGTTTCATGAGGTAGACGATAAGTTGTGTGATGATGCCATTTTGCAGCATGCTGAAATTGCGGAACTGATCAGAATGATTGTGCATGACCAAAAAGCTGATGATGATACGTTTGCATTGCTTGCGTCAACACTAGAAAACCATATACGATTCGAGGAACGGGAACTGTTTCCTTTTTTGGAACTGGCAATCTCACCTGAAAAAATGGTCAGTATCGGACTGAAATTATCGCAGGCACATCAAAATCCCCTGTCTGATGACTATGCTGATGAGTTTTGGGTAAAAGCCTAGCTGAAATGTCATGAAGGAACGTATCAGGGATATTAAGATCAAGATTGTGTGTGACGGGCATACCTATGAATTTGATATTTATGAAGGAGAATATAGGAGTCTGATGATGCTTATTTATGACAAAATATACATTGACGGCTTTGGAGCATGTAAGGGTATGGGCAGGTGCGGCACTTGTTTGGTTGAAATTAAAGATTGCCCATTGCTGACGATAATGGATAGAAATGAATTTGCTACTATTTCAAAATTAAACATTCGGAATAACAACGTTCGCTTGGCTTGTCAGGTTCTGATTGATAAATTACTGGATAATATAAGTGTATACATTTTGGATGAAAAGTATATATAATTGGAAGCGTTTTATTCCTCAAACAATAATACGCTATGGAAATGATAGAGGTTTTGATGAATGATACATCCGAAATAATGACGGAATTTTATAAAAGAGTTGACCGCTAAATTATTACTTATGCCATTTATTTATTACGACCCAAATACAGTCTTACACCCTAAAAAGTTTATTAATAAAGTTGACGTATTATATGATGGCGGAGAAGATGGGTTTTCTTTAGCTAACATTAACTGGGAAGAGGTTGATCACATCGGTATTCGGTGGAATGTTGCAATAAAGGAAAAGGAGAATATGGAAAAGAAAACTGGAATATTGAGGTGTCATGGCTCTCCAGCATTAAAAGGTATACCGTCTTGGTTTATTCTGCCGAGAGAATTATTTAACCCTGCATTATTTGACAGGGAGAGCACAAAGTTTATGTATCTTATAGCTAAATGGGGAAAATAAAATAAGCAGGATTATGAAAACAGAATTGGAACTTAATGCGAAAATCATGGCAATAACCATGAAAATAATGGAAAAGCATCCTGAACTTTCAGAGCTTTTGAATGAAATGCCGATTACAATTCCCAATGTGAGTAATCCTGATATCAATATTAAGCTTTTAGAAGAGTATTATGAATCTCTCGATAACATCCTTAAACATCTTGCAATCATTATGCCTTCACACCCACGTCTTGATTCAAACCGGCAGCTTGATGCCCCCATGCTGAACTTTGATCTGCCCTCAATAGTCGAACGGATTAAACAGGAAGAAGACTGGATTTCAGGTAAACACAATGCAATAACACTGATGAAATCAGACATTATGCGCATTGTGCTTATTGCCATGCATGAAGGGAATGAAATGGAAATGCACAAGACAGGAGGACCGCTTAGTCTACATATTGTTGAAGGTAAACTAACCCTTGCCACTGAAAAAGATTCAATAATTCTTCATAAAGGCAATTTACTTACACTTCATGAAAATATAAAACATACCCTGACAGCAATTGATGAAACAATAATTCTATTGACGATATTACATGAAAGAAACTCCCAAACTAAAATTGTTTAGACAATCAATTTAGAAATAAAATTTGCCATCTCTTGATTAGGAAGTAAAAAAAATCGTAACTATTTACTACTATTTATCAGGTGATATTTAAAATCTGGTCCAAGTAAAAAAGTGAGTATAATATTGAATAGCATTTATATATCCTAAGTTTGGTTAGTTGCAAAAAGTAAATGAACTGGGAGGAATGGCATAAAAAATATCGCTACAATCGAAATTTCATAACTCTTACCTTGGCTTGAAAAACGAATCGCACAATAAAACTGTTTGGACTATCGGGCATTCCACTCGTACTCTTAAAGAATTCGTTGAAATGCTACATTCATTTCAAATTGAAATGGTGATAGATATCAGAAGCTTCCCGGGTTCCCGGAAATTTCCGCATTTTAATAGAGAATCATTGGAAACTTCTTTACCGGAAAATGATATTCGATATTTTCATTTAAAAGCACTGGGTGGAAGACGAAAAACAAATCCTAATTCAAAAAATACAGTGTGGAGACATCCGGCATTTCGTGGTTATGCTGATTATATGGAGACGGATGCATTCAAAGAAGGAATAAAGATACTTGAAGAGATTGCATTAAGACAACGCACTGCCTATATGTGCTCAGAAGCCGTGTGGTGGCGTTGCCACCGCTCAATGGTTTCAGATTATTTGAAAGTGCATAATTGGAAGGTTATGCACATTATGGGGGTAGGAAAAGAAGAAGAACACCCATACACAGGACCAGCAAGAATTGTGAACGGAGATTTGAGTTATGAAAATCAAGGCTCACTTCCGTTTAATGCTACATTATAGAATGTCCGGGCATGGTTTAAAAATTTTTAATGGAGCCACTCATAAAAAAATACAAAAATGCGAAGTCTGCATCAATAATTTGCCGCAGGGTTGTAATCCTGTTGTGCAGCTAAGTGCTTTTTCGAAAATTATAGTAATTGGCCAGGCGCCGGAAAGTCGTGTACATGAGACTGGGATACCATGGAATGATAAAAGCGGTGATACTTTAAGAAAATGGATGGATGTAGATAAAAGTGGAAAGAGTCCCATCTTTTTTCAGAAGAAGAAAGAGCAGTTCTCCAATTAACGGAAGAGGTAACAATTATTGCTGCAAACGGTGTAAAAGATGAGACCTACGCTAAAGTAGTTAGCATCTTCGGAGCAGATGGTTTCGCGCAAATGGTTATGCAGATTGTACTCATCAATTCATGGAACAGAATTGCTGTGTCAACTAAACTTGTTTATAATAATGCCGAGTAATAAACTGTTTTCCGAAACCCCATTTTGATGAATGAACGATATATTTTCATCGTCTCTAAAAGACTTTACTGAAGCTACAGAACAAAAAATTCTGTGTCGTCTGAAATGGAGTGATATGATCTATGGTGACGCAGCGTATCTTCTCGAATCTACTTTCCAACTGATGCTGTAGTTGATCTTCGGTGTACTGCTTTATTTCAAGGCCGCTGCATTTCTTTGGGCCATTTTCTGAGAACGTACCGACAATTAGATAACCGTTGACTGAATGCTGAGCTATATCAAGATATGTAGCAATCTCTTTCTCTGTAGTCAGAAAGTGAAAGGTCGCCCGGTCATGCCATAGATCATATTTCTCGGTCGGCTTGAACTCTGTTATATCGCTTACAATCCAGGTTATGTTATTTGCTCTTTCTCCCAGACGCCGCTTTGCTTTCTCCAGCGCTTTTTCTGAAATGTCGAGTACAGTCACGTTCTCGAATCCTTCGTCGAGCAGGTAGTCTACCAGCTTACTGTCTCCACCACCAATATCGATGATACTGGCCGCCTTGGGCAAATTGAAGCCATGTATGAAGTCGAGCGAGGTCTGCGGTCGTTCCTGAGTCCAGCTAACCTCGTTAGGCGTTTTCGTCTGATATACGGTTTCCCAATGTGTTTTTCTATCCTCTGTCATAAGTCCATTGATCAGGGCAAATGTACAATATGTGAACGTCAGTTGAGAGACTCACATGACGTTTAAGCGGAAACCTATATTAAGAGTTGCATTTAATGAAAAGCAAGACAGATAAGAATTTTAGGAAGACTTCACACCGTTTTTTTACATCTCGCATTGAATGCCGCATTATTTGTATAATTAGTGCGCAGGTAACTGGGAGTTAACATTGCCTGTCTTTCTTATCAAAGTTGCTTAATAATGTTCTTCACCTCATCTACACTCAGCGTATCTGCCAATTTGCCATTTTCAAATACCATGAAGTATCTATAATCCTTACCCGCTTCATTTGCCCAATCTCTGCCGAGGCGGTTTTTTGCTTCGCTATCTGAATTATCCCGATCATCGCCCTTAGTTTCCAACAGTATCGTTTTGCCCTGTTTGGTCACAATAATAAAATCGGGATAATGATTGTTTTTAAATCCGTTGATTGCAAAACCCTTTCCTCTACCGAGGTTGCGGTGCCAAAAGGCTATGTTCGGGAGACTTGCAATTTCCGCAATCACCTTTGCCTCAAAATTGTTCATGTCACCCTCACGCTCATACAATGCATTGGCTATATCACTGCCCAATTTACCGGGCACAATATATTCTTGCAGTGCATAATTGAATTGCATTTTTATTTTACCTGCCAGCAGCATTTCCTTAAACTTCTTTTCGGCATAACCATCGGCAAGTTGGCGCATCTTAATTTTAAGCTTAAAGCTGTAAGTATATTTCCGGGTAAGAAAATCCTGCAATTGTTCTGCATTCATGTCAGAAATAATGCGCTCCACATATTTACTTATGTCCTGGTCTTTTAATGGGTACATGTCGCCAATCAGTTCCACCATTACCTTGGCAATATCCTTTATCTGGTTTTCTCTTGGTTTAGCCAATATGTATTCCACAAGTGGCTCTTTAACCACGCTATCCTCTATGGGTATATATTTGGGTGTAAATTCTCCTTTTCTTACTTCTTCTATATCTATCTTAAATAAGTCGGATTTTATGCTTTCGAAGTTTATCTCCGAATTTTGGTTAGATAGCTTAAAATCATCAAGCAGTTCTCCCTGTTCCAGCAATTTACTACCTGTCTCGTCAAAGAATTGAAGTTCATCTTTGGGAGTGTCTATGTAGAACTGTGGCAGGCGTATAGCTTTTGCCTGCTGGGCTACACCATCTCGCATTTTATATTTTTTCACCTTATCTGGTATTTCTGAAAACAATGAAAAATTCGGATCGTTTGCCTGCTCTTGTACCTGTTGTTCAAATGCAGTATTGGTTTCCTTTGCCAGTGTTTCTATATCTGCAACTGGTTTATAGGTATCTGCTGGAACTTCATTTGGATTAAAATTGATCTTATCAGGGTCAATCTCTTCAATGCCTGCTGCCACTACTTCCTGCCTTTCAGGGAAAAGGAAATTATCTACCGGGTTTGGGATAGCGGCCTTGGCTTCCTCCGGCATTTTATCCAGCCCCCGATAATCGTTTTTACTGAAACCGGCATTTTGCAGCCCCTTTACTATGTTCTGCAATGTTTCAGAGAATTTGCCCGATGCGGTAAGCACATAAGAAAGGTTAAGCTGAAAGTTATTATGCTTAACAACATAGGGCTGGCGCAGCACACGACCTAATATCTGCTCCACATCTACCGCCGATGACTTGTCGGCCAATGAAGCCAGTATATAAGCAAACGGACAATCCCATCCTTCTTTAAGCGCATTTACCGTTATTATATACCTTACCTGGCAATCTTTGCTCATCAGGTTTATGTTCTTTAGCTCGTCTATATCGGCAGTCTTTATTTTTATCTGGCCTTCAGGTATGCCTAGGCTCAGTAGTTTCTCTTTCAGTTTTCTGAAATCAATATTTTCATCCTTAGTTCTTGGTTGTGCCTGAAACAGTACTATCGGGCGAATGTACCTGCCGCCATCGGCATCTTCTTTTTCTGCCAGTATTTCCAGCTTTCTTTGCAGGTGCAATGCGCTGCTGATTACTTCATTTTTATCGTGATGATTATAAGCAATAACCGGGAGCTTTACCATTTGCTCCTTTTTCAGCTCCAGCGCATTTACAAAACTGATGATGTTGCTTTTGTCCTTGGGGGTTGCGGTAAGGTCAAGGATAAAGCTTGGATTCAGGTTTTGCAGCATGTCGGTACTTAGCTCACTTTCGGCATTATGGCTTTCGTCCACAATAACTACGGGGCAAAGACTGCGTATCACGTTTATCAATGCCGTTTCGTCAGTATCCGGCAACACATGTGTGTTGTCTTTCGACAGGTCTGCAAATTGAGCCAGTTGTCCGTTTTCTTCAAATATTTTACGGTCTTCCTTTTTCCTGGCCCGTATGCTGGCAAAATTCATAACAAATATGCTCAACTGCTCGCTAACTACGGTAGGATTGAAATTAGTGCCTTGCAGCAGGTCTTTCTTTTCGTAGACCTCAACCCGCCCATTAAATAACGCATTTAGTTTTTGGCGGTAGGGATGCGCCGGATCGGATAGATTTTTAACTGTTTGATCCAGCAGATTACTCCAAGGCACCAGCCATACTACAGCCTTTGGCCGGGTAGTATCGTACGATTCAAATATTGTTTTCAGGGCATTGCAGGCTATGAAGGTTTTGCCTCCTGCCGTTGGTACTTTCATGCATATATGCACTGCACCCGGCACACTGTTCTGGTAGGGGCGCATACCCGTTTGGGTCAGCGGATTATACTCACCTATCTTATCTTCCCAATATTTATTGTAGGCTACATCGGTGCGCTTATGCAGTTGCACATAATCCAGGTATTCGTCCAGATCGGTAATTACTTTTTGCTGGTATGGTTTCAGTTCCATGTATCAGAAGCGGGTTATGTCTCTTGGTATTTTCTTAAAAACTATATTCTTTTTTAGCATAAACTCTTTACTCAGCAGGCAGTTATCAGCATATATCACATACTGGTCGGCCTTGGTCTTCATTGTTGCCAGAAATTCATTTTTGAGCGTTGTCATAGTATCTTTCTCATAAAAAAAGTAATAGCCTGTTGCATTGTACTTATCCAGAAAATAAGCATTGTCTTTTTTCTGGTATGGCTTGCAGTTTTCTAGTGGCTGTTTGGTCTCGGTATAATATACATATTGCCTTATCTTTTCTACGCCCACAGTTTCGTTCAGGTTAGTGTCTTCATTAAACATCGGTTCGCCCAATGTATAATAATCAAATGCACCGCCAGTACCTTCGACATCACTGTAACCTTTTGATACCCTCTTTACTCGCTCGGCGGTTATAGTTTCAGCATAGTCTTCCATTTCTATCAAGATGAAATTCCGTTTTCCACCGTCTCGTTTATTGAGATTTAAAACGGCGTGGCCTGTTGTACCAGAGCCAGCAAAAGAATCTAAGACAATGCCATTTTCGGTGGTGGCTTGGTCTACTAAGATTTCAATTAGTGATACAGGTTTAGGATAATCAAAAACTTTTTCTTCAAAATACGATTGAATTATTTTTGTTCCTTCGGAATTCAAGCCAATGCCATATGCTTCATTGCTGATCCAACTAGAAAGTGGATTAATGTCTGTTTTAAGTTCTCTTAAATATCGCTTAAGCATTGGACGACCAGATTGGCTTTTTGGGAAAACCACTCTATTTTCTTTAATTTTTTCTTTCATGGTTTCTGGCGCATATGTCCACACTCTTTTGGGGCTTGGAGCATATACTTTTAAAGTAGCAGGGTCTATTAAATCAAAAAATTGGTTTGGTCGTTGATCTTTTGTCATACCAACTGTCAAGTCGCCCAAAGTCCAATCACCTTTTGGATCATCATCTGGATTTGAGTAATTTTTATAATCTTTTTTTACCCCATTGAATTTCGTTGCGTTGGACTTTATATATGTGACAACGTATTCATGATCTACTGAAACGTTATTTTGCGATAGCTGGGATGACGCTCTACGTCTCCAAACAAAAGAAGAAAGTAAATTAGAACTGCCAAATATTTCGTCACATACTAATTTCAGATTTGCCTGTTCATTATCGTCTATCGAAATAAATATCGCTCCATTTTCTGCTAACAATTTATGAAGCAACTTCAAACGTGGATACATCATACATAGCCATTTATCGTGACGGCTGAGGTCTTCACCATCCTTGCCAACCACCTGATGTAACCATTTTTTTATTTTGGGGTCATTTACATTGTCATTATACACCCACCCTTCATTCCCGGTGTTATACGGAGGGTCTATATAGATACAGTTTATCCTACCTTCATATTCCGGCAGCAGTGATTTTAACGCTTCCAGGTTATCACCATGTATTATTTTGTTCCCACTCCCGGTTTCTTTTCCATTCAGTTCGCCATCGGCAACCGTAAAGCCATATTGATGTTCTAATACCCGGTAGGGTACATCCTGATGATGATTTACCACTTTTTCCTTGCCTATCCAGTGTAGTGTGGGCATAATTATATCCTGCTATTGGTATTTAATGCTGAAAAATACAACAAATGTGGCTTATCAGGGCAATTAACGCAGGCTGTATAGCTATTTTAGGGTTTAAACGGTATGTCCGTAGGCACTTCCCTTAATTATCTTTCACTATGGTTAATTAAAGCATAATCGGAACAAGATTAAAACTCAATATTCTGCTGTTGTTACGATAAACGGGAGGGCGTAAATTAAACTGTGTCAAAGTTGAAAATTAGTAACAACTTTAACATAGATAACATGACCAAAAGACGCAATACCGGGGTCACACTAAGTGACGAAGTCCGCCAGCAAGCATTAGCACAATTTAAGTCAGGGAA
>JBBRPD010000037.1:0-46364 GCA_038228575.1 Chitinophagales bacterium
AATCATGCATATCAATCAATCATTTTAATCATGGTTCAGATAATTTTAAAACACAGCACTGCCATCTTTGCCCAGCCGCTAAGGAGCTTTGACAACTTCTGAAAAAGTTGTCAAAGCGAATTTGTGAAGCCTGCAATTAATACATCGTTTCTTTTTGGCACCAACCGCTTTGACAACTTTCTAAAAAGTTGTCAAAGCTACCCATAGCACCATCAATTGATGCTTAGCAAATCTCACCAATTGCCACGGCCTTTAGGTCGTGGACCATGAACGAATAGCTCGGCTTTAGCCAAAATTTATGAGGTGTGTTTTTTGGCTAAAGCCGTTTATAAATATTCGGTTCCACGGCCTGAAGGCCGTGGCTATTAAACAAACTATTGGTGGGCTGCATAATATATTCCCAATACCCAAAAGAAGACGATAGTGCAGCGGCAATCCTGCATATCAATCAATCATTTTAATCATTGTGTAGATAATTTTAAAACACAGCATTGCCGTCTTTGGCCAACCATTTAAAACTATTTCTTTTCCAAACCATAAATGCTATCTACTAAATAATGCCGGTAAGAGAGTTTTTCACTGCGGGACTCATAGCCTTTTGCGCCGGTGGTAGGGTCAATTTCCAGGGCGTATTTGCCGGTACCGCCGCCAATGAAGTAGTGGCCTTTTTGCTCGGTAACACTGCCCATGTATTGGTTGTAGGGTGCAGGAATGGTGAATGATTTAAACGAGGTTATTTTTTTATTCTTTTCATCGAGGCCAAACTCCAGTATGCGCGATGTTTTTCTTTTGGTGCTGTCGCCATTGTCCAGTAGTAAAAGGGTTTGGTTGTTGTTGACTAATGTAGCGTGATGCTGCCGCTGAAATACCTGACTATCGGTAAGCGGGTAGTCGGAATTTTTGCCGCCCAGCCGCCACATAATATTACCCGTATGCCTGTTTATTTTTATTACCTGGTCCGTGCTTCTGAAAGAGCAGATAAGGTTACTGTCGCGCGGGTCAATGATCATTGAATTGATGTGCAAATAGTCCTGCGTCATCACGCTCGATTGAAAGATATTCTTTTCACTGCTCGTGGTGTAAAATTCAGGGTACTGTGTCGCGTCCCACTGCCATATTACCTTGCCGTTATCAACCTCCTGTATAATGTTTGCAGCTACTTTCAGGTTTTTATCAGGCTTCAGGCTGGCCGGTATATTGTTTACTTGCTTTTCGTAAGATGCACAGGCTATGTAGTGGTTGGGTGATAGCAGTATCAGGTCGTGCATATCAAGGTCCTGTTTGTTGTTCGGCACAACGTTGTTGTGCGGCAAAAGGTGCATTTGTTTAATTTCATTCAACGCAGCATCCAGCAAAACAGCATAACCAGCCGTTAGTGCAATGCGTTTTATATGATAGGCATTGGTGTCGTTGACCATGTAGGTGTAATACACTGTGCCGCCTATTTTCCATTGCCTGAAATCATATACTGCACCGGGTGTATTGCGCTGCACAATTGTATTGCCGTCAAGGTCGGTGATCAGTAATTGCCCTTTGTTCCATTTTAGCAAGGTATAGGGTGCGGAAAGTACATAACCTTTTAGCTTAGGGTCGTGCGTGAGCACCTTAATATCGGGCATATCGGTCTTTGCAGCATTATTACTATCGTGCTTTTCATTGCAGCGGCTTATCAGTGCAAAAGATACCGGCAGTATCATGAACACCAATATGACTATAGTGGCTATTTTTGATTTCATCTCTTATGCTGCTTTTCAGCTTTGAATTGTGTGCAAAATTAGCACTTAATTGTAGAGGTACACCAGCTAATTCTGTTCCCGGTAATGAAGGATAATTGTTATGTTCATTACACGCCATGTGCTTTTACTGAAAGAGCCTTTGCCGTGCGGCAAAGGCTCTTTCAGTAAGCAGGTTAGCATGGTTTTAAAAAGCACAAACTATTTTTTAACCTTTAAAATACCGCTGTATTCTGTTGGCTGTTTTAAAATGGAAAGTGCTTTATCTAGTTCTTTATCGTGCTGCATATTTTGTGCTATGCGGCCGCGGGTAAAATAATAGCGGGAAACAATTTCATTTTCAAGCATGTACCTTACATTGTCTTTATGCTTCAGCAGGTCTTGCTTTTTATCGTGAGAAAGTTTTGATTTCAATGCATCAAATTCCGATTTGGAATCGTCGTAATATTTCTCCTTAACCGCAAGTGCCTTCAGCGAATCAAGCGCATATTCTGTTTCTGTTTTGTAAGAATAGTCTTTCTTGTCCACCCACTTGGTAAACTCAGTGAACTCGGTTTCGGTAAGTGCAAATGTGCTTGGGTCGGCTATTTTAGGGTGTTTGCCCGCGTAGTCAGTTGCATAATCGAACAGATAGTTTTTGGTATACAAGGCCACGGCTATCATAGGCATTGCATCGTCCTTTATTTTTACATCGGGCTCTATGCCACCACCACTTAGTACTGTGCGGCCATTCATTGTTTTGTAAGCCTTCTTTAGCGAATCGGCTATTACACTAACGCTTTTATCGGCATTGCGGTGCGCATAGTCCAGTGCTTGTATACACCTGCCACTGGGTGTGTAATAACGGGCTATGGTAAGCTTAAGGTGCGAATTAAAGCCTAGTGGGCGCGTTATTTGCACGAGGCCCTTGCCGTAAGAACGTTCGCCAATAATAACACCCCTATCTACATCTTGTATGGTGCCCGCTACAATTTCAGAGGCCGAAGCAGAAGATTTATTCACCAGCACTGCGAGCGGAATATCTTTATTCCAAACCACACCATTGGTTTTATATTCCTTGTCCATATCAGGTATTTTACCACGGGTGCTCACCACCAGTTGATCCCTGTCAACAAATATATTACAGATGTGTACGGCTTCATCAACCAAGCCACCGGGGTTATTCCGCAAATCCAGCACCAGGCCCTTCAGTGCGGGCTGTGCTTTTTGCAGGCTATCGTAAGCTGCACGCACCATGCGGCCACAACCTTGTGTAAATTGTGTCAGCTTTACGAAGGCAATATCTTTTTGCGGGCCAATAAGTGCGGCATACGGTACGCTCGAAATTTCTATTTCGCCACGGGTTATCATTTTTTGAGACTCTACACCCGTATAAGCATCCCGTATTTTAAGGGTAAGTTGCGTGCCTGGTGAACCCTTAAGCATAATGCTGAGGTCATCGATACTCTTGCCCTTTACTGATTGGTTGTCTATAGTGAGTACCGCATCGCCGGGATGCAAGCCTGCCTTTTGCGACGGGCTGTTCTCATACACGTCGCCAATGTATATTTCATCGCCTTTACGGTGCATATTAGCGCCAATGCCGCCATACCTGCCCGTCATCATGAATTCATACTCTTCAATGTCCGATTCTGTGATGTAGTTGGTATAGGGGTCAAGGTCTTCCAGCATGGCATCAACGCCTGTTTTTACCAGTTTGCCGGGTTCAATAGGGTCAACATAATAAGAGTTCAGTTCCTTGAACAAATTGGCGTAGACATCCAGGTTTTTGGCTATCTCAAAATAGGGGTCGTTGTTGCTTTTGGCATGTATGAACATGAACGCAACGGCCGACAGGCCTGCACCCGCAATAAAACCTTTATACTTCTTAATCTTATTCCAAAAAACCATGTTATGAGCCTTATAGTATCAACAAGCAATGTACGAATAGTAATGCTTTTAAAATGCTATGGAAAATATAATTTCCCAAAAAACGTTGGGAATGCCAACGATTCCGTAATTTGTATCAAATTTATGTTTATTTAGATAAATGACATATCCCCTTTCTTCTTCGATGAAAATGAATGCTGGCGCAATATTGGCGCTTCTGCTGTGCATGGTGGCCCCTGCATTGGCTCAAAAACCTTTTATGGAAGGCGTTATTGTATACAAGGTGAAACTTGCCACGCCCGATAAGCATTATTATGATGGTGAATTCACTTTTACAATTAAGGATGGCTGTATAAGAAAGGAACTGAAACTGAGCAACAACTATCAATACATTTTGCTTATTAACACGGCCAACAATACTGCGTATTCACTGGTAATGAGGAACGGCCGCAAATATGCGGTTCAGCTGAAGACCGAAGAATTGGAAAACAACCAACGGAAATACGAGGGTTTTGTGTTGAAGGAAGAAAGGAATACGGGTAAGGTTATAGCCGGTTATACTGTTTTTAAAGGCAGTGTTACCTATGCCGATGGCTCTTCTTCCGAAATATATTCAACACCTGATTGGTATCCCGAAAAGAGCCTGACCTATGATCATTTCCCCGGTGCGAAATTCCTGCCTTTAAGTTATACTTATAAGGACGAAAGTGGCTCCAGTATGCAGTTTGAAGCGGAAACGGTTAGTATTTCGGCTGTAGAGAACTCGATGTTCAAGCTCCCTTCAGACTACAAGATCATTTCTAATAACGAATACAAACAACTGAGGAAATAGGACGGTTGCAGCACTCAGGCACCATTTCTTCGGGCACTGCACTTACCTTTGCAGCACTTCAATAATTAATACTATCATGGCACATAAAGCAGGCATAGCCATTCATGGCGGCGCAGGAACTATTTTACGCAGTACGATGACGCCCGAATTGCAGGAACAATATGAGGGTGGTTTGCAGGCTGCACTAGATGCTGGTTACGACATTATAAGGGATGGCGGTTCTGCTATGGATGCGGTAGCTGCAGCGGTAGCATCACTGGAAGATTTCCCTTTGTTTAATGCGGGTAAGGGTGCTGTGTTTAACCATATTGGTCAGCATGAAATGGATGCCGCAATAATGAATGGCAAAAACCTGGAAGCCGGTGCCGTATGCGGCGTAAGCCATGTAAAGAACCCGGTATTGCTGGCGCGCGAAGTAATGTTGCACAGTGGCCACGTTATGCTGGGCGGCAAGGGCGCCGAAGAGTTTGCAAGGGCACGTAACCTGCCTATGGAAGATGATGCCTATTTCTATACCTTGCAGCGCTACAGCCAGTGGCAGGCAGCACTGAAGGAAGGCAAAGTGCAGCTGGACCATACCGAGAAGAAATTCGGAACGGTTGGTGCGGTCGCTTTAGATAAGCAGGGTAACCTGGCCGGAGCTACCAGCACTGGCGGGCTCACCAATAAGAAGTTTGGCCGGATAGGGGATAGCTGTGTAATAGGTGCGGGTACCTATGCTAACAACAATACCTGTGCTATTTCCTGCACCGGTGTGGGTGAGTTATTTATCCGTTCTGTCGTGGCTTACGATATATCCTGCCTTATGGAATACAAGGGGCTATCCTTACAAGCGGCCTGCGACCTGGTAGTGATGGAAAAACTGGTAAAAATTGAGGGCGAAGGCGGCCTGATAGCTATTGATAAGCACGGTAATATAGCTATGCCGTTTAACAGCGAAGGTATGTACCGCGCCTGCAAAGATAATGATGGACGGAACGAGGTTCTGATATACAGATAAACCTGCAAATAATTTTATGACGCTGACTCGCGTAATGGATTTAAAAAAATAAAGGGCCGCAATTTGCGGCCCTTATTCGTAAAATATGGTTGGAAATTAAAGTAAGAATTGTGCTATAAGCGCATTCACATTGGTTTGTGTCAATGGCTCGTCAAACGCCTCGGAAGCAGCTGTAGCATTGATGGTTCTGGTGCCATCAGTGAGTGTGGTAACGTCAATACCCTTTTGTATAACGTTATCTTCCTGAAGGTAGAAATCAATAAGGCTCAGGTTAGGAGCGGCGTTGAGGGTTACCCATGGCTTTGGTATATCAATTGCTCCACGGTCGCGGCGCAGATTGCGGATGTAAGATGCATGCCTTGCTTCCACAGTGCTCATACGCAATACTGCTGTAAGTATATCGTTGGTATTAGCCAGCAAATTACTTAATTGGCCTTGATAAGCGCGCACCATCGTGTCTTCGAAAGTTTGTGCTAAAGCAAGGAAGGTATCATAGTCTTCGTAGATATGAAACTTTGCATGTGCAGTAAAGTCGTAGGATGGCGGCGTGTACGGATTGCCGGTAACCGGATCGGCAGTGTATAAATGAGGCGTAAAAGGTACTACCCCCATTTTATCAATAGTATTGCGCAAAAAGGTGATGTGGGCTTTCTGGTGGCCTTCTATCATGCTGAAACCATCGCGGTCTGCAGCGGGTATGAGCAGGGTAGTGGTGTTTGAACCAGTAGCCAGTGCGGTATGGTAAAAATTGTACTGAAAATATTCCAACTCCAATATAAAATTGAGCGCATTGGCAATATTGTCGGTAGTTTTTGCGTAAGTTTTGGTAGTAAATAACGAACCTAATGCAAACGGCACTGCAGCCATAGCTGCTTTTGAACCGAGGTTCCTGAGCAGGTTACGGCGGTCACTTTGCTTTTCATACACTTCGGGATCAGCTTGCTCTATTTGGTGCAGAATATTTTTGAAGTTCATGCTTTCTTATTGGTTTGAATGGGGCGCGCCCCGTTTCTTCTTTAATGAATACCGCTGTTATTAAGCAGGCAAGTTACTGATGTCGAATTTGGTTTGTATGTAAGGTGCAAGTGCATTATACACTTCTATTGGCGCCATTGCCCTGTCCAGCCCATCGGTGTTAACAATTACAGTATCGGCCAATGAGTTATGTGCCAGCAATTCGCGCGAATAAGCTGCGTGGCGTGCCTGAAGGGTTGCCATTTTAGCCGTAAGCAATACATAATTGGTATCGGTAAAACGCTTTGCTACACCATTATACGCAGCAACAGCCAGATCTTCCAGTAAAATAGAATTTTTCAGGAAGTCGGTCTTATCAGCATAGGTAACTTTAGAAAGAACGGTAGTGACATCAGTAATGGCGTTAGTGCCCAATACTTTCTTCAGTAATACTTTATGGGCGTATTGATGATCGCGCATATCGGCCATCAGGTCAAGTTCGCTTTTGGTGAGACCGTAGTAGGCAGTAAGATTAGCCTGGGTATAAACCGCGGCAAGCACCTCTTCAACAATTAAAAGGAAATTGAGCAAAGCTACATCGCCCTTACCTACGTAAACCGTATCAGGAGGGGTTCTGCGGCATGAAGATGCTAACATACCCACACCCGCAATACCACCTGCAAGCGCAAGAAAGTTACGGCGCGATACATTGTGCATCAAACCAGCTTCTTCCACTTGTGTATTTTCTGATCCCATATTTAGTTTCATACTTATATTGTTTGCACCACGGTATATTGATAACAATGGTGATATTTTAGAACACGCCTTAAAATTATAAAAAAGACTACTCAAAGCAATAGTATTGCCCCAAGTAAAAACAATTAAGGTACAATAATACAAAAATAACGTTTATTAATAGCGTGAATTTTAGTGGTTCTAAAGCAAATTACCACAGTTATGGCGTTTATGGGGTAGTTTGTTTGGTTTTGTGAGGGTAGGCGGTTAATAGTTTCGTAAGCTTTTGGGGTTAAAGTGTAGTGTGTAATGGTTAAAGGTAAAATATTGTTTCCTTCTTGCGGGTCTTATATCCGAGCACTTCGCGGAACTTTTGCGCCAGAACGTTCCGTAGCCAAGTGGGAATGACAATCCCAAGGAATGTGCAGTTCAACGCCCTTCGGGGTTGGTTCTTTTGTTATCGTTTCCCCCTGGTTTCACCAGGGGCTATTGTAGTTAAAGTCCTCCAGACTTTTTCTCAAACGGAACCACAACAGCTACAAGCCCGAAGGGCTTGAACAACAATAGCCGGGAGTGAAACTCCCGGATTGCAAAGAGACATGACGAAGCCCGACGGGCTTCAACACGATGCCCTTTCATAAAATTTTGTCATTGTAAACCGGGATTTGAGATTCAATAAAACAAGTGGGAATAGCAATCCCAAGGAAGATGCAGTTCAACACCCTTCGGGGTTGGCACGTTTTGTTATCATTTCACCCTGGTTTCACCAGGGGCTATTGTAGTTAAAGTCCTCCAGACTTTTTCTCAAACGGAACCACAATAGCTACAAGCCCGAAGGGCTTGAACAACAATAGCCGGGAGTGAAACTCCCGGATTGCAAAGAGACATGACGAAGCCCGACGGGCTTCAACATGAATAAAATGAGGCTGCAAAACGCAATTGTATTTGGCATGCTACTAATAAAGAATCCATTGCTACAACAACGCGGTCATGGCGAGGAACGAAGCCAACTTACGAGACGTTCTTTATCGAATAATGCTCCTTTTCATATACCTCAACGAAATGAACCAGCTTTTCTAATTCATTTGATTGGTCAGAACCCTCCCGAATATCCATCTGCATCAATGTATGCATACGGGCAAGAGCGTCATCATATTGTTGTTCGTTTATTATGGGTGCGGCCATGAGTTATTTCTTGTTTGCAAATTGAGCCAATGAGTTCAAGAATCACATAAACGGTGCACTTAGTTTTGTCCCCATTGAGGGTGCCGGTCGGACACCCATTCATTTGTAAAGATACGAGAACGCTTCGCTGAATTCTTGAGCTAGGAGTGTATGAAATTAAACTAATGCGTATATTTTAAAATTTAGCCAACTATTTTCTGTAAAATGCTGTCTTATAATATGACAGGCATAAAAAAAGAGTGTTTACAAAAAAGCTCAACTATATAGTTGAGCTTTTTATTTAAAAATTATATTAAAAAATTAATGGGATTAAAATTTAGAAAAGGTAGTTTAAAACAAAAAATTGACAACGAAAATGTATTTGATATAACGGGGTATAGTGAGTCGCAAATTTTGTCATTTACAGGTGCAAATTCTCTAGGTAGGGAAATAAGTACAATGAATATTTCAGGAATATACCCAAATTTGAATGTTTATAGCACGACAGATGATTTTTACATGCTAAGAATATTAGATTTTCAGACGGGAATCATTATTAATAATAATTTTGAGTTAAATGATTTAAAAAAACGAGGTGGAGGCATAGGTACATCTGTTTTGGTAGCACAGGTTAGGGCTGCAAGCAGCGCAGGGTTCAATAAAATAAATTTGCATGCCGGCCAAATTAAAAAAACCTGCAATGGGTATTACAGCTGGGGGGTAATGGGTTTTAAAATGGTTGGGGAGTCTATCGCTGAATTTCAACAATTCATTAAAAGACATATGCGGAAGGATGAAAATCTTGCAGAGTTGTTATCAACGCAAAAGGGAAGAGATTTTTGGAAAGCAAAGGGGTTTGCATGGGATGGAGAATTTGATCTAAAAGATGGGTCAGATTGCAGGAAAACTTTAGATGCCTATAAAACCAAATGGCCTTGGGCTTTGACGCCGTAACGTTAGCCCATCACCCCATCCACCTCACCACACGTATTAAACGCATGCAAGCAAACCCTCAGCCGCTCACTGCCCAAGGGCACGGTAGGGTGCAGGATGGCTTTTACGAGTATGCCGTTGTTTTGCAGCCTTTGGGCTATGGCGCGGCATTGGGTGCTGTCGCCAACTACAAGGGCTTGTATGGGGCTGGTGCTGTCCACCCAGCCCTGTAGATTGTTTTCGGCTATGCGCCGGCGGAAGTAAGCGATAAGGTCGTTCAGCGGTTGGTTGGTAAAGGTAGGCGCTGCCAGGTATTGATATGCCGCCGCAATTAGCTGCACAGAATGTGGCGGCAGTGCTGTTGTATAAATAAATGAACGGGCAAAATTAATGAGGTAGTCGCGCAACAGTTTACTGCCTACAACAGCAGCGCCATGGCAACCCAATGCTTTACCGAATGTATGCACCCGTGCAAAAACACCATCCTGCAAACCCAGCGCAACAACCAGCCCTTCGCCATGTGCGCCAAAAACGCCAGTGGCATGCGCTTCGTCAACAATCAGTTGTGCGTCGTATTGCTGGCACAAGGCTACCATTTCGGTAAGCGGAGCCATATCGCCATCCATGGAATAGACGGACTCTACTATCACCAAAACCGTTCTCGATTCGGCTGAGTGCTGCTGTAATTTTTCTTCAAGCGCCGCAAGGTTGTTGTGCGCAAACCTGTATTTGTTGGCGCAGAGGCTCAGCCTTATACCATCAATAATGCTGGCATGGCACAGCTCGTCGTAAAGAATAGTGGTGTGCCTGTTGGCTACTGCCGAAATAAGCCCCGTATTGGCATCGTAGCCGGAATTGAATATCAGTGCAGCTTCCGCTTTGTGGAATGCAGCTATGGTAGCTTCAAGTGCTTCAAATTCAGCGCTGTTACCCGAAATGAGTCGAGAGCCGGTAGAGCCGGTTGGCAGCCTCACCCCCTCCCCTCTCCATAAATGGAGAGCGGTGACGTGTTGCGTATCTTGGTTCTGTATTGATTCTTTTGATTCGAGAAGAGTAGGTAGAAGACCACCCTTCGATATGCCTAAATAGTCGTTTGAAAAAAAGTCTGTTCCATTGCCGGGAATGGCCAAGGTCCGTAGGTTGCCTGCTTTCTGCCGTTCCCTTAGTTTAGCTTCGAGGGCTTGCTCAAGCGGGTTCATGCTCCATTACTGTCTGCTGGCTTTTTTCCTTTACATCTGCGAATGCAGCTTTAGGCGTAAGGCCAAGTAATTTGAACATTTCCATATCGCTGTTAAATTCAGGATTCGGCGTGGTTAACAATTTATCGCCCGCGAAAATTGAATTGGCACCTGCCATAAAGCACATAGCTTGTTCTGCAACCGAAAGCGCCAAACGGCCTGCCGAAAGCCTTACGGCGGAATGTGGCATAACTATACGAGCAGTAGCAATCATGCGCACCAGTTCATCGAATGGTACTTTATCGTTTTCTGAAAGTGGTGTGCCTGCTACCGGAACCAGTGTATTTATAGGCACCGATTCAGGGTGTTGTGGCAGGTTGGCCAGCGTCATGATCATGCCTATACGGTCATCATCTTTTTCGCCCAGGCCTATAATGCCGCCGCTGCAAACCGATATGCCCGCTTTACGCACATTGCTGAGCGTATTGAGGCGGTCATCGTAAGTACGCGTGGTTATTACTTCGCTATAATGTTCTGCTGATGTATCAACGTTGTGGTTGTAAGCATATAAACCAGCTTCAGCAAGCCTTGCAGCCTGGTGCTCGTTTATCATGCCCAGGGTGCAGCAAACTTCCATATCTAATGAGTTTACGGCTTTAACCATATCAATAACACGGTCAAAATCGCTGTTGTCCCTTACTTCGCGCCATGCGGCACCCATACAAAAACGCGATGCACCGCCGGCTTTGGCATTTTCAGCCGCCTTCAGTACTTCGTCGGTTTTCATGAGCGCCTGTACTTTAACACCGGTATTATACCGTGCCGCTTGTGGGCAGTAAGCGCAATCTTCAGAGCAGCCACCAGTTTTTATTGATAAAAGGCTGCTGATTTGCACCTCGCCAAAAACGTGATTTTTGCTGTGTACGTTCGCCGCTTGCAAAACCAATGAAAGTAAAGGCAGGTCGTATATCGCTTTAATTTCCTGCTTTGTCCAGTTATGTCTTAATTCGCCCATAGTTTTTAAATGCTTTGCGACTGCGAAACTATTTGATTTTTGGCAGTTATTAAAGTATGTCATTTGATTGTCAGGCATTATGTAAATTTATTTATGTGTAAAAAGGTTATTTTTACATTATTTATTGGTAGCTGTGAGGGTATATATTTTGAATTTATTGCGGGTGAATTGCCGCTAATTAATAAATTCATTATTTTTCCTTGGTAGAACATTACCATTCTTTCAAATAAAATATTAGCTTTATCGTTGCAATGTGGAAGCTCCGCAACAAATGCCATAATATGGCCTTATGATTTTTTGTGTTTACTAAGCGTCCAAATACTGTTTTAGCGATATTTATCACTACTAAAAGTAAGCAGGAAGGTAGTACACCGGCAAAAATTTAAGGTATATACATGGTGTTGGCAGCAGGGGAATTATAACACTCAATAATTGGTACTATTTAAAACAGATGGCTATGACTTTGGAACAGGCTAACGACCTAAACTTATGGTGGGAACAACAAACATTCTCTGGCAAAGAATTATTTAAACTGGAAGAAAGCGGCGATGTGGTGCTTTGCGCAAAACCCAATATTACCGAACGCACTATCGCTACGCTTACCCCCGAAAATGGCGATGCTACGATAAAGAACCTTGTAGAAAAATTTGATACGGTTCTATCGAGGGTACGCGAAGCGGAAGTAGAGTGGCTGGCAACAGATGACAAACTGAAACTGGCAGACAAGGTAGAGAGCCTGAAGGAATACCTGCAACATGTAGTGGCCCTTGGCGATTTTGAAAAACCTATGGCTGTAGTGGCTGATTGGGACAAAGGCATTAAGGCACTTATTGAAGTGAATGTGATGGCGAAAACCCAGCTTGCTGAACAAGCCGAAGCGCTTGCAGAAAGCACAGACTGGAAGGAAACTAACCAGGCATTTAAAGATATTTTAGACAAATGGAAACAGACCGGCTACATTGACAGGGGCCGTAATGATAAATTATACAACCGCATTGAAGCCGCACGCAAAGCATTCGCTGAGCGCAAAAGGCTGCATCAGGAAGATGAAGAAAAAGACCTTTTCCTTACGCTTGACCTGAAAATAGAATTAGCTGAAAAGGCCGAAGCTCTGGCTAATTCCGGCGAATGGAAAGCAGCCACAGAAGCCTTTACACAAATAATTGAACAGTGGAAAACAATAGGCCGCACCCTGCCTAAAAAGAATGAAGAATTGTGGCAGCGCATTATGACTGCCCGCAGTACTTTCTTTGACAGGAAGAAGGAGCATTATAATATGGTGCAGGGCGAACAGGAAGCCAACTATATTTTAAAGCTGGCCATTGTAGAGCGCGCTGAAGCACTTAGAGAAAGTACAGAATGGAACAGCACGGCACTTGCCTTTGCCGGCCTTATGGAAGAGTGGAAAAAGACAGGCCGTATTGCCGCAGATAAAGGCGAAGAATTATGGAAGCGCTACAATGAAGCGCAGGAGCAATTCTTTGAAGCGCGTAAGAAACATACCGAGTCTACACGCCTGGCTATGGAAAGCAACTTTAACCTGAAATCGGCATTGCTGAAAAGGGCTGAAGAGATAAAGAATTCAAGCCGCTGGGGCGAGACCACTATAGAAATGAACCGCATTTTTGACGAGTGGAAAAAAATAGGCCCTGTACCCCGCGAGCACAACAATACTATGTGGGATGCGTTTTTGGGTGCACGCAAGCATTTCTTTAATCGTAAAGATGCTAACCGCGACCAACGCAAAACGTTTGCCGAAGCTCAGAAGTCGGCACGCATGGAGCAGGCCTATACTATAGTGCATAAAATGCGCGAAGAAATTGCTATTGAAGAAGAAAAACTAGCTGACTTTAAGAATGCGCTTGATAATATTACACCGGGCAAAAAAGCAGATGAATTGCGTACGCACTTGGAGGTGCTGATAAGCGACAGCAATGCAAAAATGAAGCGTCTGAAAGAGAAGCTTGCTGCCGGTGAAGATGAACTGAAGCACATACAGGAAGAAGAGCAGGCTAAGAAGCAGAAGGATGAAGCAGCGGCTAAAGAAAAGGAAAATGCAGCACCTGTTACAGCCCCTAAAGCCGAAGTAGTTGCAGCGGTTGCAGAACCAGTTGCGGTTGCTGAAGTAAAAGAGCCAGAGGTAGTTGCCGAAACGAACACAGAAGCCATTGCTGAAGCAGCAGAGCCGGAAGCTGTTGCAGAAGTAAGGGAGCCCGAAGTGGTTGCGGAAGCAAGTACAGAAGATGCCCCGCAAGGTTAATTTGAATTACAACAAATGAATTTATAGAAAGCCGCCCTTTTTTTGCAGGGCGGCTTTTTCGTTCGGTTCACTAGTGGTCACGGAAATAGTATGGATAGTCCGGATAGGGCGCCTAACGGAGCAATGACATGCTGTTAATGATCTGTTTTTAAAGCACAAATGGTATAGCCGATGCCGGCAAGATGCTACAGACATTTAATCACTTCAGGGATGATCACTATAAATGAATTGCCTTTACAGAGAGTTTACCACCGCTTCTATTTCTGAAAGTATCATAGCAGTAGCGCCCCAAATTATGGTGCCATCAGCTAATTGGTAGGCATGCACATTTTTTATGGGCTCTGGGGAGATGGGAGACGTAACGTCAGTAATTATTTTTCTATCAACATGGAATAGGCTGGCGAGTGGCACCTCCAGTATATACGAAACTTCGGCATGGCTGAGGTTGTATTGCGGGCGCTGCGGTGTGTAGCCGAGATATGGATACACATTAAAGTTGCTTACGGGTATGTATAAGGAGGTGAGTGGTGCCAGTACTTCCACGTCAGCGGCAAGTATGCCTACTTCTTCATTGGCCTCCCGCAGCGCAGTAGTTTTATAGTCGGCATCTTCTTTTTCATACCTGCCGCCGGGGAAACTCACTTGTCCGCTGTGTGCGGTACGGTCTTCGCGGCGTTTCATCAGCAAAATATGCAGCTCATTGTCAATCGGGAAAAGTAAACATAGCACAGCGCTGGGCCTGGCATTTTCAGGCACTACAAGTGGCATTAACCGCACCCTGCCTACCATGCGCTCTTGTGCTGGCCTGCCTGGCAACGGTAGTTTTAATTGTTCTTTAAGAGGGGTTAGCTGTTCGTTGGTCACAATCCTGATTTATGCTGCCTGTACTTTCGCGCAAAGTTACGGACTACTGAGATACTGAAAATACCGTATGCCCATTTTTAATTATTTCAATGGAACCTGTGACTGCGCATACATTGGTTTTCCCTCTACCATTTATAAAGGGCGAGACAGAGGTGAGAAAAATACGGTTATGATTTGAAATGAATCATAACGGTTTATTGACAAAATTTTTAAACGAAAGGACTACCTTTGCAACGCTGGTACTTAATATATTTACCAGATATTTTCTGCAAACAATATAAGGGGCCTGTGCGTTTAAGAACTTACTACGATAAAATACCTACGCTAATAAAATCGTTTTTATTACGGGCGTTGTTGATTTTTGTAGTGTGGCAATTTGCATATCGCCTGGTGCTGGAACCGAGACGTTTTCCTGATGGTATACTCACCAATGTTACAGCATTCAGCACGGAAAAACTATTGTCTCTTTTCTATAATAACGTAACTACACTTTACCCCCACAGGGTTGACCGTAAGGCGGCTACCATACTTATTGAAGGGCATAAAATAATAAGCGTGGCAGACCCCTGTAATGCGCTGGATATTTATGTGCTGTACATTTCGTTCCTGTTCTGTTTCCCGGCTGATTGGAAGCGGCGGCTGAAGTTTATTGTTTTTGGCATTGCTTATATTTTTGTGCTAAATGTAATAAGGTGTGCCATTATTGCCTGGATGAATATACATTACCGCGGCTGGGTGGAAATAAGCCATCACTATATTTTTACAACGGCCCTGTACCTGCTGGTGTTCTATGTTTGGGTACTCTATACTAAAAATGGAATAGCCAATGAAGCCGGGTAAGCTCACGTTCATCATATCGCTGGTGGTAATAGTGCTCATAAGCCTGGCCGACAACCGCTTTTTTGCATTCAGCAAACCATACCATCTTTCGCACCTACTAAGGCAGGCCGCCCACTATTTTTTATTCGCCACAACGGGTTTTATAGGGTACATGAACTGGAAGGATAAAGAAAAATGGTTGCGCATGTTATGGGTTGCCACTTATGCTGCAGGGTTCGCCGGTGTTATTGCTGTTACTGCCGTTACCTATTTTTTGCCGCACACGGCTACCACGCATAAATGGATAATTGCCATGGCAGACGTGCGGAGCAGTTTCATTGGTCCGTTGCCATTTATGGTGTTCTGGCTACTATCGCGCCTTGTGCAAAGTATGAGTTCGGGAAACAAAGTTTAGCATTACAACTGCCTTTCTAATTCATCCCATTTCATGGTTGGGGGCTTCCACGGTATTTGCAGCAGTTGCCCTACAAAACCCTGACTATTGCCGAACCTCACTTTTTCCATCATGGTTTCAAAGAGTTGTATCATGCCGCTGAGTTGCGTAAGGTGCTGCCAGCTACTGTTTGTAAAATGGGTAAAGAATGCTTTAAATATGCCACGGGCTTCCCTTAAATTCCAGTAATGAAGTGCATAGGGTGTTGTGGCATAAATAGGCCCAGCCTTCAGCAATACCACCGTGAAAGCAAATTGTTCTACTACCCTTATAGCGTGGTTGCGCGGGTAATATTCGTCGGTGAAGGTTAGTGCATCTTCTGCTATGTTGGGTATCCGCGTGTTAAAACCTATTATGCCGGAATTCCACATGGGCAGGTCATACAGGTATTTCCCGTTTACCTGCGGGTGTTCTTTTTTACGCAGGTAGTCGTCAAGCTTTTTCAGCATAGGTGTGCTGCGGCTGCTAATAATACCATCGCTGCTGTGCATAAATACCTGTCCGTTTTCAAGGCCTTCCAGTAACGGTGTGAGTGGCGCTGTAAATACAATATCGGTATCGCAAAAAAGGATATTGCCGCTGTGCGTTGCAGTAAAGTCTTTAAGCACTTCTATTTTGGCGCGGTATAAGTAGTTGATGCTGCCCTTCCAATTATTGATATCAGTATCGGTAATTTTCCTGAATTTCAATGGCAAGGGGCAATCTTTAAAGCGGGAAAACCATCGGGCATTATCAGTATAGATACATACCTGCTTAAACGGGAAACCGGCGGCAGTATGCAACCGGGAAAGGGATAGCAAAGCAAACGCACATTCATAAAAAAAGCCTTCTTCACCGAAGCAGAGCAATACTAAGTAAGCATCTTGTTTCATGATTTATCGCCGAATAAAACTGACAAAATAAGGGGTACGGTCCTGTTGCGCATCCCTCCCCAAAACACGGTCATTGCGAACGTAGTTGAGCAACCTCACACAACGTTCTCGCGAATAAAATGGTCATCATCTACCCAACCCTAAAACAAGTTCAACTATCACAATCTTAATAAAAGCTATAGTCCCTTCTCGCCGCATTTATTCTTAACGCCAGGTAAGTAAGGTTGGTATTGAGAGGGCCGTAAACATCGCCGGCGGTGGAGTAGTTTGGGTAAACCTTCGAAGTGTTTTCAAACTTGCGGTATATAACACCTGCATCAATAAACATGTTCCTGCGCACCTGGTACGAAAGATTTACGTTAATAAGCGAACACGTATTTTTAGGCCCGTTGATGAGCTTCACCCCATAGGTGGCTGAGCCCTTTGGCGCAGTGGTGTAGTTGTTGAAAATATTGTTGCCGCTATTGGTGTGGCCCGTGTCAGACCCTTGCACATAGTACATGCCTTTTACCGTAAGGGTAACATTGCGTATAGGCTGATAGCGGATGATGCCCACAGCCTTTACAAAGCCCGCTCCCAATGGGTCGGCGAGGGGTTGGTTGTAGTTGGTGTAGTTGGCCAGCGTATCCTGCGCGCTGTAGGTGTAAGGGCGCACAGCATTCAATTCGCCTTGCAGGTCAAGGTTCTTCATGCCAAAGGCATCGAAGTATTTGGCACCGGCGAGCAACCCCCATTTGTTGCCATACCAGCCCTTGCCGCTAAAGAATTCTGATGATTTAAATTCGTTCAGCATAACCTGCCCGTATAGTTGAATGTGTTTTGCAGCAATGATCTTAGCCGAAAAGCCCAATAACGATTTATCGCCACCGCCATTAAAGCTATTCAGCGACAAAGTAAATACTACAGGGTTAAGGTAAGATATCTCATACACATTAGGCCTGTTGAAAACCACCGCTTCAAAGAAGCCTATATTCAGCCATTTTGTAGCGTTTACCGAAATAGAGTGCATGGTTGCAAACTTGTGCGGATAGTTAGTGTCTTTTTCTTTCTTAAACTGGCCTGTGAGCTCCAGGTACATGGTTTCATAATTCAGTTTCCATATCCTGGTACGCAACCTGAGGAAGGGTGTATTGGAAGAAAAATCGGTGAGGAACAAGCTGCTGATACCATCGCCAACAAAGTGTTTGCCGGAACCGAAGGTAATATTCACCCTGTCTTTTATAGCCGCGAAATCTATATAACCACTGGCGTTCAGGTAATCGAAATAATTACTGCGGGTGCGGGGCATCAGCACATAATCTGCACCCGGCAGGCCCACCCTGCCATTGTCTTTAATAGCATAGTTGTAAACATAGGCCGGTAGCTTTTCCTGGTTATCGGTAAAGCAAGTATAGAACCCTATTTTCTTACCTATCCAGCCCCTTACTTCAAGGTCATGGTTATTGCAAAGTAATCGGTCTGCTGTGCCTGCAACGGTAGGGCTGTTATGTTCAATAGTGGTCATACCGTTCAGCACGGGATTCATCACCAAAAAGAAATCCTTGGTTTTAATGTGTACAAAATCGTACTGGTATTTGTAGAATGTATTGAACCAGGGATGTTTCGATTTGATAAACCCGTTTTCATCGTGCGTCCATTCGCCATTTTCTGAAAGCATCTGGCGCATATTATACATATCAATGGTGCTGTATCTGGCGCTATCGGCACTATCTGCCAAACCCTTATTGATCATTTCCAGGAAGTTGACTGCGTTTTTCCTCGATTCTGCCTTGTCGCTGAGCCTCAGGCTATCGCATAGCCTGCCCGATTTTGTTTCCAGGCGGTCCAGCAGCAAATAGTCGTCAGAACCCATTGGCAGATAGGTTGTTTGCGCTATACCATAGCTGGCTGAAAGGACGAATAATAATAGTAAGTATGCTTTTTTCTGCATAAAGGCGTTTTACCAGTTACGTAAATAGTAGATTTGCACAGCAAAAATAAGCGTTATTCCGCTAACGGCTGACGCGCATTGTATTACAAACGTAATGTAGCTAAAAATATGACTCCAGTATTAATAAAGAATGTTACGGTAGTTAACGAAGGTAACAGTAAAGTGGCCGATGTATGGATAGAAGACGGCCTGATTGACCAGATAGGCACCAACCTGAGCCCGAAGGGAAATTACCGCGAAATAAATGGCGAGGGCCTGCATTTGCTGCCCGGCGTTATTGATGACCAGGTGCATTTTCGCGAACCGGGGCTTACACACAAAGCCAATATTGCTAGTGAAGCAAGGGCAGCGGTTGCCGGCGGCACCACCTCGTTCATGGAGATGCCCAACACCAACCCGCCGGCAGTTACCCAGCAATTGTTGGAAGATAAATATGCCATAGCCGCCAATTCATCCGTAGGTAATTATTCCTTTTTTATGGGGGTATCGAACATCAATGCCGATGAGGTATTGCGCACCAATGAAAAGAAGAACAGCGTTTGTGGCGTAAAGATATTCATGGGGTCAAGCACTGGCGATATGCTGGTGGATAATTACCTTACACTGGGCAAGATATTCTCAGAATCAGAATTGCTGATAGCTACCCATTGCGAGAACGAGAACATTATTAAAGACAATAAGGCTAAATACCCGGATGCTGACGATGCATCGTTCCACCCGCTGATACGCGATGTAGAAGCCTGTTTCGAAAGTTCGTTTACCGCGGTGCAACTGGCTAAACAGCACAATACCAGGTTGCATATACTGCATATATCCACGAAAAGGGAGCTACAGTTATTCACCAATATGTTCCCCATACCGGATAAGCGCATAACATCGGAAGTTTGTGTGCACCACCTGCATTTTACAGCCAATGACTATGCACAATACGGTAACCAGATAAAGTGCAACCCCGCCATTAAAGCCGCCGAAAACAAGGAAGCATTATGGGAAGCATTGCTTGACGACCGCCTGGATATTATTGCTACCGACCATGCCCCGCATACATGGGAAGAAAAGCAGCAGCCCTACCAGCAGGCGCCATCGGGCGTTCCACTGGTGCAGCATTCTTTGTTATTGATGTTGCAATATGTGAAACAAGGCAAAATAAGCATTGAAAAGGTGGTGGAAAAAATGAGCCATGCCCCAGCACAATGTTTCCAGATAGCGAAACGCGGGTATGTACGCGAAGGCTACCATGCCGACCTGGTGTTGGTGAACATGAACACAGGCTATGCCGTAACCAAAGAAAATATTTTATATAAATGTGGTTGGTCACCATTTGAGGGCCACACCTTCCCGGCCAAAGTGGAATACACATTAGTTAACGGAAATATCGTTTATGAAAACGGCGCAGTTTCGGATCTATATAGGGGACAAAGGATGATGTTTGACAGAAGTTGATTGTTTTGTTCGTGATATGATTATAGTTGGACGTTATGTCACCCCTTCGGGGTTTGGTGTCGTGTACGCATTTTTGCTACAATAATACCACCCCTTCGGGGTTTACAAAGCAATGTCTGTAGCAAAAGAGATTATTGTGTGTTTCTAATACAGAACCATTAAAATGAGCAACCCCGAAGGGGTGATATGATTGTAGAACGGAAAATTACAAATGCGCAAAATCCCGAAGGGGTGACAGAAGATTAAGGAATAAACTATAACCCTCTTGCGTGCCGTATTAGTCTATTATTAGGTGCATGAGCACTTATGGTTAAAACCCCGAAGGGGTGATACGACTGTAGAACAGAAAATTACAAATGCGCAAAACCCCGAAGGGGTGACATAAATTTAAGGAATAAACTATAACCCTGTTGCGTGCCGTTTTGGTCTATTATTAGGTGCATGAGCACTTATGGTGAAAACCCCGAAGGGGTGATATGATTGTAGAACAGAAAATTACAAATGCGCAAAACCCCGAAGGGGTGACATAGTTCAGGAGCTAAATTTTATGACATTGCCCCTTTGGTTTACAGCGTAATGTGTGGCAAATAAGATTTACTGCGCGTTTCTAAGAAAGAATTATTAAAATGAGCAACCCCGAAGGGGTGATATGATTGTAGAACAACAAATTTTTCATAACACAAACCCCGAAGGGGTGATATAAAAAGAGCTATGCCGGGTACGTTTTCGCAAGTATATATACAGGTTGTGTTTGCTGTTAAAGGCAGAGAAAACTTAATCAGCAAAATATGGAAAGATGAATTGCATAGATACATTGCTGGAATTGTAAAAGCAAAAGATCAAAAGCCAATAATTGTAAATGGCGTGGCAGATCATATTCATGCGTTTATAGGTTTAAGGCCGTCTATGTCCATTGCCGAGGTTGTAAGGGAAATGAAAAACAATTCTAGCAATTTTATCAATGAAAATAAACTGGTTCATGGTAAGTTCTCATGGCAGGAAGGATATGGTGCTTTTTCTTATAGCCAATCTCATATCGACAAGGTTTATCAGTACATTTTAAATCAGGAAGAACACCATAAAAAACAAACTTTCCGCGAAGAGTACATTGGTTTGCTCAAGAAATTCGAAATAGAATTTGATGAAAAGTATTTGTTTGATTGGATACTGTAGCTATATGTCACCCCTTCGGGGTTTGGTGTCGTGTATGCATTTTTGCTACAATAATACCACCCCTTCGGGGTTTACAAAGCAATGTATGTAGCAAACAAAACCATTGCTGTTTGCTAAAAATGAGCTGTTAAAGAACCTAAAAGCACAGTTTTATACGATTGTAAAAAAAAGTGTAGTATGTTAAAACCCCGAAGGGGTGATATGATTGTAGAATAACAAATTTTTCATAACACAAAACCCCGAAGGGATGATATAGTTCAGGAGCTAAATTTTATGACATTACCCTTCGGGGTTTACAACGTAATGTGTGGCAAATAAGATTTACCGTGCGTTTCTAATAAAGAACTATTAAAATGAGCAACCCCGAAGGGGTGACATAAGATTAAGGAATAAACTATAACCCTGTTGCGTGCCGTATTGGTCTATTATTAGAGAAATGAGCACCGATGGTTAAAACCCCGAAGGGGTGATATGATTGTAGAACAGAAAATTACAAATGCGCAAAACCCCGAAGGGGTGATATAAGATTAAGGAATAAACTATAACCCTGTTGCGTGCCGTATTAGTCTATTATTAGGTGCATGAGCACTTATGGTTAAAACCCCGAAGGGGTGACATGATTGTAGAACAGAAAATTACAAATGCGTAAAACCCCGAAGGGGTGACATAAGATTAAGGAGCTAAGTTAATGACATTGCCCTTCGGGGTTTACAAATCAAGAGAAATGAACTAAATCCGTTACCATTCACGAATTTTTTTTAAATGCAAAACGATAGAATAACGCTCAAAGACCTTTCTATTTTTACCTCCGATGGTAGCGGCGGGGTTTTTGATCTGCTGGACCGTACCACTACCCAGTATGGGCGCGACGTGTTGCGCAAGCATATTCATAACCCGCCCGATACTCCGCAACAGCTTACTGCAACGCAGGATGCGGTAAAATTCTGGGCAGGGAACCTGAATTTATGGCCATCGGTAATATCTAACGGCACACTGGTTATGCTGGATAAATTTTTTGAATCGGCCGACCATGTGAGCACACCGCCAACTGGTATAACACTGGTTATGAGTGCTTTTTTCCAGAAGATATTTAACCGCAACCAATATTTTTTCACCAAATTTTCCATCTCGCATCTTTCCGATTTCCTGAAGGGCTGCATGCAACTCACTGCCATTGCCGAAAAGCAAGAACTACCCGCAATGCTGCAACAGGAAATGGCATTGATCAATGAAGAACTAAAACACCGCCTCACCGATAGGGTAGTGAACATACCCAAGGAAGCGAAATACGCGGAGCTATCGGAGCTCAACTACCTGGCCCGCCGCGAAATGAAAAGCATGGTATACCGCCTTATGGCCAGCTATGCGCGGCTCGATGCATGGCAAGCTATGGCTAAAGCCACGGTGGAACATAAATGGGTTTTCCCGGCACTGCAGCCGGAATTACCTATTTGTCTTGAGGCGGCGCAACTCTATCACCCGCTGCTACCTGTGCCCGTGCCCTACAATATCACGTTCCACGATAACCGGAATTTCCTGGTGCTTACGGGTGCAAATATGTCGGGTAAAACAACGTTTATGCGGGCGCTGGGGGTTGGTGCACTACTTGCACACCTGGGTATGGGCGTGCCCGCAAAGTCGCTATCCATAAGTTTTATGCAGGGTATTATTACCAATATGCATGTAGAAGATAACATACTGAAGGGCGAAAGTTACTTCTTTGCCGAAGTGCAGCGCATGAAGCAAACCGCCGAAAAATTGCTGCAGGATAAGCCACACCTTGTACTGATGGACGAACTGTTTAAAGGCACCAACGTGCATGATGCCTACGAATGTACCAAGGGTGTTATGGAGGGCTTGCTGAACCATCGTAACCACCTTATGCTGCTATCTACACATCTATACGAGGTAGCGCATCAGTTCAACACCACCAACGAAATTCTATTTGCCTACTTTGTAACGGAGATGGCTGCTGATGGAAGCTATCATTTTACGTACGAACTGAAACAGGGCATTTCAAACGACAGAATAGGCTACCGCATTTTGCAAAAAGAAGGGGTTATTGCATTACTGCATAAGAAGAGCTGATGAAAATGTAGTCTATTTCACCTGAATGCGTCATTTTTTATAACCTCCTTAAATTTCATTAACCATTGATTAATAATTGATTGTGTAATTACGCAATTTTGTTAACGTTATCATCCCATTAATTATTTCGAAATAATTTTGTTCATTGGTTAATGAGTTGTTAACTTTGATTATCGCTTTCAAAAATCACACATTCGAATTTACACTTTATACCTATCGCTCTGAATGTTTTTTTGTGCTAAATGTATCGGGTACCACAAACGCAACCACATTAGTTAACGTCAACAAAAAACAATAGTTATGAAGTCCCTTCTATTCAAAACAGCCTGCATTGCAGCCATTGCATTAAGTTCAAAATCAGCGAGCGCACAGCTTTACCCGGAAATGGTAACGGTAATTGGTGATACCTTCAGAATGGGTACCGACCCGTCTCTGAATACAGGGGAAGACCATACGCCGCATAAGGTAATACTGGGTACGTTCAAAATTGCCAAAACAGAGGTAACGGTAAAGCAATGGAAGCATTACTGCGAAGTAACGGCTAACCCAATGCCTGCCGAAGCCCCTAATTACGGTTGGATAGACGATAACCCGATGGTGAATATTAGCTGGGAAGATGCCGTTGAATACTGCGAATGGCTGAGTACTGAAAAGAGACAAAAATACCGCCTGCCAACGGAAGCAGAATGGGAATTTGCCGCACGCGGTGGCAGTGCAACCAAGGGCTATCCCTTCAGCGGAGGTAAAGGGTCGGAAATGGTGGGCTGGACCAGTGAGAATAGCGGAGGCAAGCCACATGCTGTTGCCACTAAACGCGCAAATGAATTGGGCTTGTTTGATATGAGCGGAAATGTTTACGAATGGTGTGCCGATAGATACGGCAACTATTCCACCAAAGTAGCCATGAACCCCAAGGGTGCAGCAGTGGGTGCGTTCAGGGTTTACAGGGGTGGCAGCTGGTACTCGGCCGGTAATTACTGCGGTGTATCAGTACGCGAAAGTAACAACCCTAAAGACCGTTATAACTTTGTAGGTTTCAGGCCAGTTGAGGATTTTGATGCTGAGGCGGCACAATCAACATTTGCGGCGCAGCCAACCAGCCGTTAATTTATATTTGTATGGAGGGCTTCATGCGGCTGGTGAGGCGCCTGCTGTAGCGTATAAAAGGCAATTCAACACAATAGTGCAGCAGTGTTGCCAAAGTAAATGTACAAACAGTACATACCGCCAGCATAACGGCAAAAGTCAGCTTTTCGCTGCCAAAATACCGCACCAGATCGTTCCAGTAGAAATAGATATCGCCCACTATGAACCAGTGCATGAGGTAAATGCCAAACGAGATCTTGCCTATAAAGCGCAATATTTTGTGTTCCAGTATACGCTGGGCATTTTTACTCTGTATAATGGCAACTATGAATACGAACGATGCGAATGCAGTATAGTAAAAGAAAGGTATGCCAATATAATCGGCAAGGTAAGTATATGTTGGCCCCATTGGGGAAAGCCGGTTAATGTGCCTTATTGAAAACAGCACGAAAGCCACCGGCAATATAAGATAGCGATACCGATACCATTTTGTTTGTTTAAAGGAAACATCTTTAACGTGGCTGTAAATAAGGCTGATAACAATGCCGAGCACAAAGTGAATGTAAAATATTTCGCGTACCAGCATGTACGCCATTAGCAGCCACCATACCAGGCGCTTGTCCTTCCTGACAACAAGTATAAAAAAGGGAATAAAGAACGATAGCCACAGTTCCACCACTAAAGTCCAGCCGGGGCCGCAAAGCACATTGCGGCTCCTGAGCAGTATAGCCTCTTCCCAAAACTGCGATTTATTGAGCAGGAACATATCTGCAAATTTTGCGGCACTCATATCTAGCCGAAGGGCGTTAAGGGCGTGCACAAATACCGCCACAAAAAAAGCCGGCCACAACCTGAAAATACGATTGATGTAATACTTGCGTATATCCAGCTGCTGGCCCAGCACCAGGTATTTATATGACAATACAAAGCCACTGAGCACGAAAAAGAACGATACGGCATCACTGCCGTTAAAAATGATGGATGCAAGCGCACCCTTGGTGGTGTTTTCGTATTTCCAGCTTATAAAGTGAAATAACATTACCATCACCGCCGCAATGCCCCTTGCCGAGTCCAGGTAGCCCAGGTGTTCGGCGGGAGCCGGATTTGGTTGTTCATTCATAGTGTAACAAAGATATACTTTAGCGGGAATAATTATGCTGGGAGGTAATGGGCAATGTAAATAGTTAAAGCGATTATACTGCCCGGAATGTGTGACATGATTATAAAAAACAGGTTATAAGATGGTCAGGGCCAAAATTGAGAGGTAGTGAATTGAAGGTAATAGCAAGGACTTTCAAGTCGTGGGAACAGGAAAAATTTGCTGCTTTAGACAAAAGTAACCTAAATACTATTTTGGCTAAAGGCACAATTATCAATTTTGGTCCACGGCCTGAAGGCCATGGCTATTGGTAGGTACCAGCTGCGATGCCACGCTCAATGAACCTGATACTATTCGACACCGCCATAATTTCTCTTTTTTATTGCAGGCGCATGGTTTAAATTTGGTGCATGGAAAATAAGGTAAGGCTGGATAAGTATTTGTGGGCTATACGCATCTTCAAGACGCGCACACTGGCTACAAATGCTATTGATGAAGGTAAAGTAAAGTGGAATGGCAATAATATAAAACCATCGAAACCGGTGGCCCTGGGGGAAAGGTATGATATTAAAACGCCTGCCCGCAAATGGACCATTGAAGTAACAGGCATTATAGAAAACCGGGTAGGCTTTGATGATGCTACTACCAAGTATGTTGACCTGACTTCAGAAGAAGATAAGGTGGTGACCAAGGTGCTGGAATCGGGCTTTTACACGGGGAAGCGCCTAAGTAAAACAGGTCGCCCCACTAAAAAACAGCGGCGCGACCTGGGAGATTTTTTTGATGATAAAGAGGAGGAAAACGTTATTGTTCCTTAGCCAACAATAATGCAGCTTAGTAAATGCTGACCATATTGCCTGCAATAGTTTTAACCCAGCTCGCACCCATATCAGAACTCTGATACAAGCCCATATTGGTAGTAGCGAATACATATTGGGTATGTGTACCATTCTTGTAAATATTTTCTTTGAAGGCTATGCCACGAACGGATGCATTGCCCGGTAAACCATTGCTCCTGGCTTCAAATACGCCAGTATTGGAGTTAAGCATATAAATACCTTTACCGTCAGTACCTACCAGGCAAACTTGCTCAAACGGTGAGCAAATGCACTGTAACGGAACGCCAACGGGTATGCCTGTATATGGAGACCAGTTAGAACCATGGTCATCGCTATAATAAACAGTGCTGTTGCCTGATGCGAGGCTGCCACCCAGATTATCGATAGCAATAAGCCTGTTGTTATAATGGCCAATAGAGAAAAATGTAGTTGGTGACATAGCTGGCAGTGTGCCGGAGCCCGGGAAAGCTTCCTTCCAGCGGTTTAGCAATTCTGTCCGGTAAAAGCTACGGTTATGCACCGCATCGTAAGCGCAGAGTGTACTTTCTTTAGTTAAAGCAAGCGAAGTGCAGGTAATATCATGCGGATTAGTGATCTGGTCGGTATCGTAATAGTTTTCGCGTGTCCAGTATCCAGGTAAGCCTTTCAATGGGTTGCCAGCAAGGCCAAATATGTTCTGCCCATCAGGGTTATTGGTTACGCAATAGGCTGCATCCCACTTAGGCACATACATCACCATCGATTGGTTCAGGTTGGCAATTTTTCCATTATTAGTAACCAGCGGAATTGATGTAATAGAATCAAAACCATGGTTAAAGTTCCTGCCTTCGTTAATGCTGTAATACATGGTAGGGCCAGGCAAAGCAATATCCTGCCCTTTTATCCATAACAGGTTTTCACCCATAGTTACCAAGGCGCGCGAAGGGCGGCCGTCGGAAGTGAAAATAATTTTGGAAGATTTACCGTCGTTGGTATTATACAAAACGCCGGAAGAATCAGTAAAATACAGGCTGAAAGGAGTTTCAATAACCTGGCTGTTATTAATAGTGTCGCTTTTTTTAGAGCAGCTGAACAGTACAATACTTGCAATAGCTAATAGGGCGGAATAGCGGAATAATTTCTTCATTGATCGGTTTTTTGAGGATTGATTAATTCAAGGTGTTCCAAAGGTAAATAAAAACAATAAGAAAAGGTAATCGCTATAAAGACACCAGAAACTACTAATAAGGTTGGGCTGCGGGTGCTGCGTCCTGCTCTTTTTCTTTTGCTTTTTCCAGTGCTTCGGTAATCTTCATGCCATAATTGAGCAATACAATTATGCTGCTTTCATCCTTATTGGTAAAGTTCACCTCAAGGTGCGTCTGCATGGCATCGTCCTTAAATTCACCGCCATTTAAAGAAAAATTGGTGAGTAGTTTGCGGCTTTCGGCATACAATATTGAATCCGACTCATTTGTGGCGTTACCTACATTGAATTTTTGTATAGACTGCTGAATATCAAAGTACAAGCCGAGCGGATGGCCTGTAACTTCACTCAATATGTTTGCCGGTAGTTTATTGGCCTTATCACCACCTTCTATTGCCGCCTTGGCCTGAGGATATTTGTTAGAAATAACTACATAAGGGTATTGTACCAGTATATAAAATGAATCACGCACGCTAACCGGCACCACAAAACCCTTGGTAGCAGCATTACGGGTATCGGGCAATAGCATTCCTGTTTTACCGGCTATATCCATTATTTTCTGAAAATTTTCCTGCTTATTAATTTTCATAATATAGCAAACGCCAGCCTTGGTTGTTTGTTCCGGCCTGCCTTCTTCCATATAGTTGCCTGTTGCCTTTTCAACACTCAGGCTGTTCATAGTAAAAGCTATATCTCCGGTAAAAGCATCCAGCAGCTTATCAACATCCATTTCATCAACCGACGCAAGTCCGGCATTTGCCAGCCCAAGCATATCGGTTTTGGTGAGCATTGATCTGATGCCTTTGGGCGAAAGGTGCATGGCAAGCAACATATCCAGATCCTTTGCGGGTAACCTTTCCACCATTTCTTGGCTGGCATTGGTTGCGCCAAACTCTTTATACACCTCACTCATTTCTTTTGAGGAATAGTAGGTGAGGTCGCCTGTTATTTTTCCTTTCTTGAAATCGAAACCACACGCAAACGCAGTACCCTTCCAGATGGCAGGTGCAAGGGAAACGCCACCCATTTTAGATGCCATACCTTCATTGCCGTACTGGCTCATTATCTCTTCATAGTTGATCCACAATGTAATATCGTGGCCGCTATTTTCCAGCTTCGTAAAGTTTTTGTCTGCAATAATGGAGTTATCGTTAGTGATGCTGAATGCGGCATCCAGCTCCATTTCCATATCTACTGGGGCGGTAGTTGGTTGGTTGGTGTTTGTTTCGTCAACCGATCCGCTTGCGGCATTAATAATTATGAGGAGGTTATTATTCCAGCCCACATACATATCCTTACTCAGTGAAGCGGTTTGTATATCGTTATGTTTCTTTACTACTGCCTGGGGGAAGTTCTTTTTAACGTAAGTTTCCCAGTCTCCTGAATTGCTAAGTGGCACCAAGGCCGTAACCTTGATGCCACTATTGAATCTTTTATCAGTCTTGAGGTAAACGTAAAAGGTATTTAATGCGTCAATGCCCGCATTACCCAATCCGCTCATAATATCGGTGCCATTTTTTTGTGGCACCTTTTTTTCCATTTCTTTAAAGAGCTTGCTCCCCGTTATCATGTTCCAGGCTATTGTTTTGCCCAGCGACTTTAGGTCAATTCCCGCTACAAGTGCGGCATCTTTCGGTATGTAGCGCCTGTGGTCGGGTACTTTGTTGCAGGCATAAAGTAAGGTAACTGCAACAGAGAATAATACTATGAAACGGGAATGGCGAAGCATGAAAATTATGGTTATAAATTAATTTAGGGATGGTGATGAAATTAAAGCGTGCTAAGTTGTATCGTTCTTTTTCAACAGTCAAATTAGTATCTTTTATTTTATCTTCATTCCTTAGAATGGCAAATCATCAACTGCTTCTGCCGATGAATTTACGTTGTTAGGTTGGCTGTAGTTATTATTTGCCGGTGCATTATTGTAAGCTGGTGCTGGTTGGCTGTAGTTATTGGTATTAGCAGTAGTGTTAGCTTGCGCGGCACCGGCTGGTTCTACCCTCCATGCATCCAGGTTACTGAAATAATTTACTTTGCCGTCTTTTTCGTAGCGGGTACCCTTAATATTGAAAGAAACCTTAACCATATCACCTTCGTTATAACGATCAATGATATCGCATTTGGTTTGTACTAATTGCATTTTAGCATAGTTAGTATACGTGTTACCATTTATTTCTTCAGCAAGTTCGAGAACAAATTCACGTTTTTTGAATTTTTCACTTACCTGTATTGTTTCATACTTCAAGAGCAGCTTTCCGGTTACTTCTAAACTCATGTTAATTAAATTTTATAAAAAGACAAAAAATGGTTACTATACAAATGTAAGGGTATATGTAATTAAAAAAGTGCCAATGAGGCACTTTTTTAATTCTCTGGGGAGGCTGAAGGGTCTCGAACCCTCGACCCTCAGAACCACAAACTGATGCTCTAACCAACTGAGCTACAGCCTCCGTGTCATTTAAGGGAGTGCAAAGATAGGCATTTTTTGTTTTTAGCGGCAAATTTTCTTAATTTTTGTTCATTATTTTCTTAAAGTAGGTTTTTATACAAATGTAGGTTGGTAAAAGTGCCTGTACCTTCGCTTAAATTAACGGCATTGCATTAATACTACCGCTTCTTTGTTTCCTTTTCCAGCAGGTCGGCTACTGATAATACCAGTTCATAAGGCACATTGGTTTCTTCATCGGTAATATCATAGCGCCCCAGTGGCGACCATGCCATATAAAACCGGGGCTGCCCACCGATATTTACCTCATAATACATGCCGTCCTGTCTTAGTTGCGGAACGACAACAGCAAGAACAGTCTGTTTGTTAAATGCTATCTGGTGGGAAAAACTACGCGCCATGGCCGCAAAATTATAGGTTTAAGGGCAATGTCATTAACTTAGCGCAAATATCCTCACCCCCGGCCCCTCTCCATAAATGGTAGAGGGGAGATTAATGTCTACGGCGTGCCGCAGGCATGACGCAAAATCCATTAAGTTAATGACATTGGGTTTAAGGGTATAATATCCTAATATTGCCGTGTGAAATACTATTGTCTTTTTGTGGCGTTGTTGGTTTGCACGGCTGTATCGGGTCAGGCAAATAAAGTTGTGCTAAACGGCACTATAACTATGCAAACGGGCGAAACCTTCCCGTATAAAATAGTTGGTACTGAAACAAATGGCCTGCTAAAGGGTGATGCCTATACTTATGCCGAACCTGATGAAACTCGGGCCGCCATAGAGGGTACCATTGATAAGCAGAAACGGAAAATTTCGTTTAAGGAGGTAGAGATCATTTCATCGCACGATGTAAAAACAAAAGCATTTATGTGCCTGGTACATGCCAGGCTGGAAATGAAGAATAGTGCTTTGGCAGGCCCAGCCACCAGCAAAGAACTGGACAATACTGCCTGCACGGAAGGCGTGATAAAGTTTGCAAATAGCAGCGAGGTAGACGAACTTTTCAGTAGCCATGACAAATACGATATGGAAGTGAGCATGGGTAATAAACCAGTTAAAGAGGCCGATGCCCCACCTACGGCGCCAGTTGCTGAGCCACAGCCCGCAAAGCTGGACAAGATAACTGCCGGCACCGAAAAAGCCTATGACTGGTACAGCGATAGTGTAGTAGTTGAAATTTGGGACGGCGGCACTTTTGACGGCGATAAGGTTACCATAACATTTGATGATGCGACAGTATTGAAACGCTACACCATACAAAAGCCCAAGAAAAAAATAACCATACCTGTAACGGCAAAGGGGCTGCATTACCTGGCCATTATAGCCGATGAAGAAGGATCGGACCCGCCCAATACCGCAAGCCTGACCATAACTGATGGCGACAAACATTACAACCTGCTTGCCTACAACCCGAAAGGCTCGCAGTCGCTGGTGCAGATAAGGAAAAAATAAGGTTTGCACAACACCAATGCCGCTGACGGTATTGCTAAACATTTATTTATCTTTGGCTAATGTCAGGCATGCAAACACTTTCGGAAGAGAACTATCTTAAGGCGATATACAAAATAGGTAAACCGGATGCTACGGTAAAGATAAGCCCGACCGCAATTGCAGAAGAACTGAATAATAACCCGGCTTCGGTGGTGGACATGATAAAAAAGCTGGTTGAAAAAAAACTGATCAGCTATGAGAAAACCAAGGGTGTAAAGCTAACCGATAAAGGCAAAAAGGCAGCATTGCTTATTGTGCGTAAACACCGCCTTTGGGAAGTTTTTCTGCTGGAAAAACTGGCATACAGCTGGGACGAGATACATGAAATTGCCGAACAACTGGAACACATTCACCATCCCGACCTTGCCGACCGTTTAGATAAATTCCTGGGCTTCCCTCAGTTTGACCCCCACGGCGACCCCATACCCAAATCGAACGGGGAATTGCCCGTTACCAGCAACACAACCCTGGAAGAAATAGAACCCGGCAAAAAATGCCAGGTAGTAGGCGTTAAAGATACCTCAACCCCCTTCCTGCAATACCTCAAACAACTCAGTGTAGGCATCGGCACCAAAATCAGCATCGTAGAAAAAATTGCTTACGATGGATCGTTGGTGATAAAAATAGGTGCCGGTGGTAATACTACTGTTTCCAAGAAATTTAGTGAGAATATATTGGTGGTGGCGTAGAGGTGTTACGCTTCATTTTGAGTCAGAACCTTGTAAATTTAATATTTTGTGTTAGATTTGCAAGGATGATACAGCGTCGTTTAGAAGCTAAAATTCGAAAAATAATAGAACGCAGCCCATCGGTAGCACTGATGGGGCCGCGCCAGGTTGGCAAAACCACTATTGCCGTAAACCTATCAGAAACGATACCGGCCATTTATCTTGACCTTGAAAACAACCTTGACGCAGCAAAAGTGCGGGATATTACTGCTTTCCATGCTGAAAATAAATCTAAGCTGATTATACTGGATGAAGTGCAACGCACTCCGGAGATATTTGCGCCGTTGCGGGGTATCATTGATAAGGAACGCCGTAAGGGAAATAAGGCCGGATTATTCCTGTTTCTCGGTTCGGCTTCAATGGAATTGTTGCAGCAATCGGGGGAATCGTTGGCCGGGCGCATTGCCTATCTTGAACTCTTTGGTATTGACGTATTGGAATTTGCCGGAAATAAAATTGATTCCGTAAACCATTTGTGGGTGCGTGGCGGCTTTCCCGAAAGCCTTTTAGCCGTATCTGGCAACCAAAGTATGGATTGGCGTCGTGACTTTATCCGAACTTATCTGGAGCGCGATATTCCACAATTAGGGCCACGGATACCTGCACAAACCCTTGAGCGCTTCTGGACAATGCTGGCCCATAACCAGAGTGGTATACTGAATGCGGCCCAACTGGCAAGAAACCTTGAAGTGAGTAGCGTAACCATAAATCGCTACCTGGACCTGATGGTTGACCTTTTGCTCGTGAGGCGGTTGCAGCCCTGGGCGGTAAATACCGGTAAGCGCCTCGTACGTGCACCCAAAGTTTATGTACGGGATAGTGGCCTGGTACACGCCCTGTTGAATATCCCCACCTATAACGACCTGGTAAGCCATCCGGTAGTAGGCGGTAGCTGGGAAGGGTTTGTCATTGAAAATATCATGTCGGTTGTACAAGGCAGAGCACTGCCTTATTATTATCGCACATCCGCAGGAGCCGAGATCGACCTTATCCTGGAGTTTTCAGGACAGGAAAAGTGGGCTATCGAAATTAAGCGCAGTTCAGCCCCCGCCTTGTCTAAAGGCTTTCACATAGCTTGCGAAGATATACAGGCCGATAGAAAATTTGTGCTCTATTCAGGCATTGACAGTTTCCCTATGGGCGAGAACGTAACCGCAATTTCATTGGCTGATTTTATGCAGGAGGTGTTGGGTAAGATACAGGGGTAGGTATGTTTAAGTACAGTGCGACTGAGCGTAGGTATAAGCACCAAAATCAGCATTGTAGAAAAGATAACCTATGATGGCTCATTGGTGATAAAAATAGGTGCCGGGGGTAATACTACTGTTTCCAAGAAGCTTAGTGAGCATATATTGGAGGTGGGGTAGGGATGGCCATGCTTACGACCAACTAATTGCCAATAATTAAATTTTCCTTATTTTTGCTATATGAAGTCAACCGGCAATAACCGTGCATCAAAAGGAGATCGCCTTAAATGGACTCCCTTGAAGGAATTGAAGCCAGTAAATATAACATTGCTAAATGTTAGTGGTCGTGTTTTGACTGAAACAGACCTTAAGACCAAAAAACTTGGTACTCCGAAGATAGTTTTCGTCCCTTGACATTTGACTATGCAGGATACGAATTGAAATTCGTTCAACAAGAACGATGTAAAGATGGCTCGAGTCATCAGTTTACTCGTATCTATAAGTTCTATTCGTCCGTAACAAAGTACTACTACGTTTTGAGAGCAGAATACCATGAAGAAGCTGTATTCTCTATAAAATTTTATTGCAAAAAAGATCGCAAAAGTGAATTCAAATATTCCAAAATCATCAATAGGGGTGATGTTGGCAACATACTCATTACCTGCGTAAAGGCGATACCTATTCTCTTAAAAGATTTTCCTGATGCATCATTTGGGTTTATCGGCGCAAGAACGTTGGATAGCACTTCCAGGAAAGTGGAATTCTACAATAATAACCAGCGTTTCAGAGTATATAAAAATGTAATTGCGCAAAAAATTGGAACACTGACTTTTGAGCATATTGAGTATCCTGAAATAAGTGGGTACCTGCTTATCAACAGAGTCACCTCTGACCTCGCTGTGAAAGAAATTGCTATTAAACGAATGTTTGCTGCAACATATAATAACCTCGGTGACATCTAGACCGTGAATTGCTTACATAAATAAGAGCGGAGGTAATCCCCCGCCCTTACAAAAATAATATCCTTCAATCCTCTATAACAATCCCCTCACCTTATCAATTACAGCTTGCAGGCCGCTAACATCCTGGCCGCCGGCTGTTGCGAGGGTTTTCTGGCCGCCGCCGCCGCCTTTTATGAGTGGGGCTACGTGATCTTTAATTATTTTTCCTGCGTCCAGGCCTTTTGATGCATTTATCTTTTCATCAACACCTACTGCCACAAATGGTTTGCCATCTATGTTGGCACATAAAACTATTACATGGTCAGTAAGGTGGCTCTTCAGATCAAGGGCCAGTTTCTTTAGATTATCGGCTGTGCTTACAGCTACCATCTGGCCTATGAAAGAAACATCATTAATGGTTTCATCTTTAGTGAGCAGTTCGTTGCGAACACCTACCAATTGACGTGCTTCCAATGCTTCAACATGCTTTTCCAGGGCGCTCTTTTCCTCCTGTAGTTTTTCTATAGCTTTTACAGGGTCTTTAGCATTTTTAAGCTGGGCTGATACGGCCGAAATTAGCTGTAGCTTTTCATTGATAAAGTTCTCGGCTGCATGGCCGCTTACTGCTTCCATACGGCGAACACCCGCAGCTACAGCACCTTCGCTGGTTATTTTAAAGTAACCCAACTGGCCAGTATAGCCCACATGGGTACCACCACAAAGCTCTATAGAATAAGCTGGATCCATAACTACCACGCGAACCATATTGCCATATTTCTCACCGAACAACGCCATAGCACCCATAGCTACAGCATCATCTTTAGCCATTGTTTTAATAACCACCGGTACATTCTCGCGGATCTTGGCGTTTACTATGGTTTCAATACGTGCAATCTCTTCATCGGTAACTTTTGAAAAGTGCGAAAAGTCGAAACGAAGATGCTCTTCGTTTACTAACGATCCTTTTTGTGCAACGTGCATGCCTAATACATCGCGCAATGCGGCGTGCAGCAGGTGCGTAGCACTGTGGTGAACGGTAGTTGCAATACGTTTGCCAGTATCAATTTTAGCCAGTACAGGTGCATTAACATTCTCCGGCAACATTTCCGCGAAATGAATGGTAAGGCCGTCTTCCTTCTTGGTATCAATAATTTGTATGGTATCGTTCGGGAAAATGAACTCACCAGTATCGCCTACCTGTCCACCGCTTTCGGCATAGAAAGGTGTGGTATCTAACACTAACTGGTACGACTCCTTACCTTTCGATGATACCCTGCGGTATTTCAGTATAGATGCCTCGGCCTCGGTATTGTCATAGCCTACAAAGTTGGTAGGGGTGGTTTCTTTAAGTATAACCCAGTCGTCAGTATCCAATGCTGTTGCGGCACGGCTACGGGTCTTTTGCTGCTGCATTTCGCTGGTGAACGCAGCTTCATCAACATGCAGGCCGTTTTCGCTGCCTATAAGCCGCGTAAGGTCTATGGGGAAGCCGTAAGTATCATATAATTCAAAAGCCGCTTTACCATTAATGGTTTGTGTATTCTGGCCTTTTGTTTCGTTTATTATGTCATCAATTTTCTTCAGGCCCTTATCCAGTGTGCGTAAGAAAGCATCTTCTTCTTCCTTCACCACGCGGCTTACAAGGTCTATCTGCTGTTGCAATTCTGAAAACACACCTTCAAATTGCTTAGCCAAAACCGGCATCAATTTGTGCAATAGTGGTTGCTTGTAGTCGAGGTAAGAATAGTAATACCTTACCGCGCGGCGAAGAATACGGCGTATAACATAACCCGCACCGGTGTTAGATGGCAACTGACCATCAGCAATAGTGAAACCAATAGCCCGAATATGATCAGAAAGTACACGGAAGGCAACATCGGGCTTGCTATCGGTATAGCCATAGGTCTTGCCAGTGATCTTTTCTATTGCAGCGATAGTCCCCGTAAAAAGATCGGTATCGTAATTGCTCTGTTTACCCTGCAATACACGCACCAGGCGCTCAAGACCCATACCTGTATCCACATGCTTGGCTGGCAAAGGGTCCAGCCTGCCGTCTTTAAGACGGTTGTACTGCATAAAAACGTTGTTCCATATTTCAATCACCTGCGGGTGGTCGGCATTTACAAGCGTTGCGCCATCTACCATTCGCTTTTCTTCTTCGCTGCGGCAATCTACATGAATTTCAGAGCATGGGCCACATGGGCCTGTATCGCCCATTTCCCAGAAGTTATCCTTCTTATTACCCATCAGTATGCGGTCTTCTGCAATGTATTGCTTCCAGTAGTCGTATGCTTCCTGATCTTTTTCCAGGTTTTCAGTGGCATCGCCCTGAAAAACGGTGACATACAATTTGTCTTTAGGTATGCCATAAACGTCGGTCAGCAATTCCCAGCTCCACTGTATAGCCTCTTTCTTAAAGTAGTCGCCAAAGCTCCAGTTGCCCAGCATCTCGAACATGGTATGGTGGTAGGTATCAACGCCTACTTCTTCAAGGTCGTTATGTTTACCGCTTACGCGCAGGCATTTTTGAGTGTCGGCAATACGGGTATTGGAGGGTTCACCATTGCCAAGGAAAAAATCCTTGAACTGGTTCATACCTGCATTAGTGAACAATAATGTAGGGTCATTTTTTATAACTATAGGCGCTGAAGACACTATTTCATGGCCTTTCGAGCGGAAAAATTCAAGATATTGACGGCGTATTTCGTTTGCAGTAAGCATAATTCTTCTTTGAAATTGGCTGCAAAACTAATTTAATTGGGCGAAATTGTTCAAAATTAGCGGCCCCGAAGGCATGAATCTCTGCGAGTATCTGTTGTTCAAGTTCTAAATTGCCTTAATGTTATCCAAAATGACTTTTTAAGGTGGGAATTTCAGTAAATTTGTGTAGAATAATTTTCACAATAGCAGTAGTTTGATGTCGTGATGAAAAAAATAAAAAATTACATCGATATCGAAATTGATAAACTCACTAATTCTATTGAGAACGCTGTAACCGGTGAGGTTTTTGACACAGAGATTGTTAGACTGGACTTGAAAAATGTAAATTCTATTGTTAAAGCAGACTGGAAGTTCGACTGGAAAAATGAAATCAAGGATAAATCGAAACAAGTGTTCAAGGTCACAACCACAAACAATGCATTAATCATACAGGGATTGATTAGCATAGAAGAAAAAAGGGACCATATATTTCTTCACCTTGTTGAAAGTGCAAAATTTAATAAAGGGAAAACAAAAATTTATTTAGGTGTTCCTGGGAATTTAGTAGCATTTGCCTGCAAAGTATCTTTTGACACTGGTTACGAGGGATTTGTTGCTTTTGATGCAAAGTCAGCGTTGGTTAATCATTACAAAGAAACACTTGGCGCTATTCAAATTAATGGACAAAGGATGTACATTGATACAAAGGGGGCCAAATACCTTATTTCAAAATATTTTAAATAATTACCGCAATGGGACTAATAAAAGAACCAAGAAACGTAGATTTAACGATCAAATCAAAACCTTGGAGTGAAAAGGAGCTTGACGAATTGAGTGAAATCATTAGAAAGAGCAAGGCTGCAGTTTTAGCCAAGGAAAAACGACGTAGTAAATTGAATAAAGGTCTATTGGTAACACCGTTTTAGAATCAATTGAAAGACCTGTTTAATATTTTTTTGAAACTTCAATTTACAATAAAAAAATAAAATTTATATATATTAGGCGTATTTCATTTCGGTAATTATGCCTTTTTGCTATTTCCTTCAAAAAAAATTGCTATCCACATAGATGTATACCTTATTTGTGTTGCCCAACCCCTGTGCATACATAAACTGGCCAGCGAAATATTTTCTGAAATATTATTAAGGGACGGGCAAAGCGTATCTCTCACTTTGTCATGCTGACGCAGGAAGCATCTTCTGTAAGCTTCATGCACGATGCCCTAGATGTACCACACCTGCGAGGTGTGGCACATCTAAAACAAACCCAATGGTTCATTTTAACAGCAAGAACGTCATGCAGAGATCCTTCGCTGCGCTCAGGATGACAAAGTTCGTTGCAATTACCGAAAAGGAGTATCTCTCACTTTGTCATGCTGACGCAGCAAGCATCTTCTGTAAGCGGTGTGCATGATACCTACACAGATGTACCACACCTGCGAGGTGTGGTACATCTAAAACAAACCCAATTGGAAATATGCGGGAGCACTTTGCGCCAATAGCTGAGATAATATTGAATTTGCTTATCGTGAAATTTGGATAATAAGATAATTACCGTGGTTATTTACCAGTAACTTGCTGAGAACTAAATGATAATGCCATGGAAAACGAAAAAAGCAAGACACATAAACTAACCACAGCTTCTGGCAAACCTATTGCGGAAAATGAAAACAGCATGAGTGCAGGCAGCCGCGGCCCTTTGTTGCTGCAGGATTTTATTTTGCATGAGAAGATGGCGCATTTTAATCGCGAACGTATACCTGAACGTGTTGTGCATGCGAAGGGTACAGGGGCATTTGGCACCTTTACTGTTACGCACGATATTAGTAAGTATACCAAGGCTAAAATATTTAACAAGATAGGGAAGCAAACAAAGATGCTTATCCGCTTTAGTACGGTGGGTGGCGAAAAGGGTAGTGCGGATACCGAGCGCGACCCGCGTGGGTTTGCCATTAAATTTTATACCGAAGATGGCAACTGGGATTTAGTAGGTAACAACACACCGGTCTTTTTTATAAAAGACGCGAAGAAATTCGGCGACTTTATACACACCCAAAAAAGAGACCCCCGCACAAACTGTAAAAGCCCAACCATGATGTGGGATTTCTGGAGCCTGAATCCGGAGAGTTTGCACCAGGTACTGATATTGATGAGCGACCGGGGCACGCCATACGGCCACCGGCACATGGATGGTTTCGGCAGCCATACTTTTTCAATGATCAATAGCAGCAATGAATTGGTTTGGGTGAAATTTCACTTTAAAAACCAGCAGGGCATAAAAAACTTTACTAACGATGAGGCCGTTGCCATGAAGGGGCAAGACCCTGATTTTTCGCAGCGCGACCTGGTCGATGCCATAGACAGGAAGGACTTTCCGAAATGGGCTATGAAGATACAGGTAATGACGCAAGACCAGGCCAATGCTTTACCATTCAATCCTTTCGATGTTACGAAGGTTTGGCCGCATGGCGATTTCCCGCTGATTGATGTAGGCGAATTTGAGCTGAACGAAGTGCCTAAGAACTACTTTGCCCAGGTGGAACAATCGGCCTTTGCTCCGGCCCATGTAGTAGATGGTATTGGCTACTCGCCCGATAAAATGTTGCAGGGCCGTTTACTTTCTTATCCTGATGCCCATCGCTACAGGCTAGGGGCCAATTACGAGCAAATACCCGTGAACAGATGCCCCTACGCTGTTAATAACTACGAGCGTGACGGCCACATGCGCATAGACGGTAACGGAGAAGATAAGCCGAATTATTACCCGAATAGCTTTGACGATATTTATGCCGACCAGAGTTATAAGGAACAACCTATGGTTTTACACAGTGCGGTTGCCGATTGGTATGACCGCAATGGCGATGGAGAAAATGACCATTATTCGCAACCGGGTTTATTATTCACCAAGGCTATGAACGACTACGACCGGCATAACCTGGTGAGTAACATTGTAGGTGCTATGAGTGGTATTACCGGTGAAAAGAAAGAGTTGATCATTAACCGGCAGCTTTGCCATTTCTTCCGTGCCAATGCTAATTTAGGCATGGCAGTAGCAAAGGGTTTGAACGTTGATGTAGATAAGATAATGGACGCAATGAAACACCAGTAGTTGGCTTCATTTAAATATAGTGGACATAGCAATTAGCAAGGCCGGAGGGAAATACCTTCGGCCTTTTTTGATGGTGGCGAAGAGCAACCTCAATTTTAATCAGGTGCGTTCAACAGAATAGCCTTGTTGTTTTAGATCTTCAATAAAATGGAGTAAATTAGGTTTTGTTTCTTCTTTCAACTGATATTTAGCCAAGAGGTCAAATTTGATCGATTTGATAGTTGCATCTTTTTGGCCTGGTTTATAAAGTGGCTCGAAGATAAATGTAAGGCCGGCACCGGAATATTTACTGGATGGCTCATAAGATACCTCGGTTGGAAACCCGTTAATGCGCCCGACAAAATTTTCAGTGGTCATAAGTATCCAGCTTTTTTCGTCGGCCAGTTTCATGGTAAAGCCATTGTCGAAGAGATGAATCATAGCCTTTTCTGATGTGTCATTTTGCAACCGCTTTATGCCATTAAAGGCAATAACGCCATTCATGACCACGTACCCCGAACTCAATACAGCGGCGAGCAGCGATAGTATTACAACCAATGGCTGTCGCAACTCGTTATCTTTCCAGTCAAAGTATAAACCCAAACTGCACAGAAAAACGGAAGACACTACTACCATCCGCAAAATTTTGTACTTATTAAGTTGCCAGAATTTCATAAGGTCAGTTTTCTATTTCAATGCCATACTTTACCAATAAGCCAGCAATGCCAGCAACGGAAAACCGGGCCTTCCTTATCTTGTTTATTTCAGGGTCAAGCGAATAGTTATAGGCAGTGCGGAAATCGGCTTTTTCAAGCAATGTTTGCTCAAAACGGGCACCCATCAAATCGCAATTATCGAAGGTGGCTGCCGACAGGTCAGTTTCCGTGAAGTCGACTTCATGCATGGTGCAGGAATGGAATTTCATTTTCTTCATTTTCATTTTGTAGAACGAAGAAAGGTTCAGGATGCACGCTTCCAGAGAAACTGAAAAGATAAACTGGTCGCAGCTTTCAAAGTGCACGCCCATTATTTTGCACCCTTTAAATTTTACATCCCGCAAGGTAGTCTTGAGTGTTTGTGCCATGCTCAGGTTGCAATCGGTAAAAGTGCAGGCAATCAGCTTAAAGCTGTTAAGGTTGGCGCCACCGAAATTGCAATTAATAAAAGTGCAATCGTCATACTCGCCAAAAGGTAGCGGAGTGACTGCGAAATCAATATTTTCGAACTTTTGCGATTCAACGTATGTATCAGCCATGGTATAAAAGTACTGTTTTACAGGGTTTTCGGGCTTGTATTTTTTGGGGTTTGCAGCGCGCAGTTTTCCATTGCCCCAAGGTTAAAAAATGTTAGCACCTATCGGTTTTAACGCAGGCCTTGTACCTTTACCCTGTAAATATTAAGAACCTACACACCATTTTATGACCGAGGCCCAATTGTTATTTCGTATTCGCTTTATGATAGTGCTGTTTGTGGTGTTGCTAATGTTAAGTGGCATTACTGCCTTCCCCGTGTATACGGAAATGAAATGGCTCATGTCGTTGCATGTATTCAGCCTCGATTCTGTAATGGGGGCTTGGCTGAATAAAGTATGGCTGGGCGTGCAGGATATGAACGATAAACATGCCTTTCTGTTTTACGGTTATGACTGGATGGCGTTTGCGCACCTTGTAATAGGCATGGCCTTCATAGGTCCCTTCCGCGAGCCGGTGCGCAATAAGTGGATAATTGACTGGGCAATGCTGGCATGCTTTGGGGTCTTCCCTCTGGCGTTAATAGCAGGGCCTATCCGCGATATACCCTGGTTTCATATTGTTATTGATTGCAGCTTTGGTGTTTTCGGATTAATACCCCTGTTGATAGTAAAAAGCTGGATAAACCAGCTGGAAAAGCTGGAACAGCAAAGGTGAAACAACTAGTTTTTTCCGGTGGCTTTCAGGTGTTCTATTTCTTTTTGCAAGTGCAGCAGGGTAGCCTGTATGGCTAAAAGTATCTCCATGTCTTTCTTTTCGGCATGTTGCTCCTCTTCGGCTTCTTCGTTTATTTCATCCACCTCTTCCTGCATCTCGTCCACATCCTTTTGTATTTCTTCCAGGTCCTCGCCCAGCTCCTCCAGGTCTTCCCCAAGTTCTTCAATGTCTTCGCCCAATTCCTCAATATCTTCTCCTAGTTCTTCAATGTCATCTCCAAGCTCTTCAATTTCTTCACCCAGTTCTTCAATATCGTCTTGTATTATTTCAATGTTCTGATTATTCAGGTTCAGCGATATTTGTATGAAGATGGACAGGTAGATGGCTTCCAGCGAAACCATGGTAGTGAGCACCAGCAGCATTCGTTCAAAACTAACCAGGCCAATAATAGGTAGCAGGAAGGAAACCAGGAAAAGTATGGTGTGCAGTAACACAGATGAGGTAGACCCCACCCATTTTGTTACATTGGATGCTCCCTTTTCCATTATTTTCCGTTGTCTTTCCTTGATGCTCATTTTTTCGCTTGATGGCGCAAATTTAATCATTAGCACCCAGCAATTTAGGTGTGTTAATAAGCTTAACTAAAACTTATAGCAGAGCAAATCCGGAAGTAGTGCTATGCCCATAGAAGCCCGGAGATAATTAAACAAAACCACGCAGGGTAAAGGAATTACTTTGACAGATATATAATTGAAGGGGCGGGATAAACCCGATGGACAACGCCTATTTGTGCTGTCAATGGCATGCATCCGCGTCTCCAGATGGGCAACGCCCATCGGTAATATATTTCGGGGCTTCACCCCTTGCCCATTTTGCCGTAGAAACTGGTAACGCCCTGAAAGGGCATGATATGTCAGCGATGGGCAACGCCCATCGAACCGAACATAAAATGCAACCCGCGTCTCCCGATGGGCGTTGCCCATCGCTGGCGTATTTCGGGGCTTCACCCCTTGCTCGTTTTGTTGTGTAAACTGGTAACGCCCTGAAGGGGCAATAATATGTTAGCGATGGGCGTTGCCCATCGAAACAATACAGACGCGATTACAGCAGTTAACAAATAGAACGGACAAGAGCGGGCGGGATATTATTGATGCGCCCACGTCAACTTAATGGCATTGCCTGGTACCGCACCTCTTATCAATTAACAATGGCTTCATCTTTCAATTGTAGCGCTATCAATATCATTACTATAAAACTGACAATTCTTTCGGCGCTGGCAAGCCCGTTCCAACTGGTACTTTGCCACATGGCGAACCACTCGCCACCAACCACCTCAAACCCCAGGAACCAGATAACGATGCCGATTATAAGCCCCGCTACAGCCCAGTTTTTGGAAGCATGAAATGTTGCTGCATCGCTTTTAAGGGCTTTAAATAGCCGCCAGCTACCCATAAGGCAGCAAAAGGCCATTGCGGCCTCCATAGCTATAATGAAGATGTACCCGGCATGGTAAAGCAACGAGCTGTTGATGCTGCGATATTGGATAGTGCCATTCGGGAAAATGGTATCCATTTTCATAACATGCGCCACAAAATAAAAATTGGTATAGTAGTCGGTAATGTTGCCGAATACAATGAGTAAGGCCAGCAGCCCTATGGCGAATACTGAAATAGTTTTAGCAAGGCGAAACAGGTAAGCGGTCTGAAACATGATGCGGGTGTTGAGTTGGTGAATATAGATAGTTGAGCCTTATAACCTGGTTAATAAGATAAATATTTATGTTATTTTTATAAAAGCGCGGCGGCAGCATTTTTTCAATAGTACTTGCTCGCCCGCACCACAGTTCTTATACCTTTGTTGCCAATGGAGGAACAACTAGCCGCAATATACGCAGAAATTGAAGCTGACATAGCGGCTATAGAAAGCAACAACAGTGTGCTTGATGCGCTTAATTTTGAACGCAGGGCGGATACCATTGACTTTATAGATTTTCACCTGATTGACCGGCTGGGAGGGCTGAAACCCCAAGCTGTAACCGATACATTAATGCTGCGCGCCGAAAACCGTAAGCTGCAACTACAGCAGGTAGATGCAGCTTTGTTTGCAGAGTTGCGCGAAGGCATCAAAGCCGGTACGTATTACGGCAGTGCTTTCGGCGATATGGTGCGTAAATATGTACCTGCTTGTTTTAATAGCGGCAGTACACAAAACGCGGGGTACGATAACCTGGATATTTTCATAAATGGACTGTTGGCTGACGGGCTTGCCCCAGAGCCAACAATGGCTCTGGAACCCGAAATGGTTTTTTACCAGAAGACCCCCGCCAGGGTAGTATTTGAATTAGCCAGGCATTTACAGCCCGGCGATGTTTTCATGGATATTGGTTGCGGACTGGGGCAGGTGGCTATACTGGTAAATTTAATAACAGGCAATAACACAATTGGGATAGAGTATGAGCCTGCTTACTGTAGTTATGCAAATGCTTGCGCCGCGCAACTTAATTTGCCTAATATTGAATTGATAAATACCGATGCACGCACCGCAAATTATACCAGTGCAACTGTAGTGTTTATGTACACCCCTTTTACCGGCCAGATATTGCAGCAGGTGCTGAAAATACTGTTGCTGGAAATGCGAAAAAGGGAGTTGCATATATTCACATACGGACCGTGTAGCGCGGTTTTAGACCAGCTGCCATGGCTGCAATGTGTGTATGGCAATGCCGGGAATATGGATGAGTTATGCGGATACACCATTGTGTAGGCATATAGAAACAAGTAGAATGGTCAGCGCTTGCTCATATGCGTTAATACACCGACCACAGATTTTTTTAGGGTAATGGGCGTATACACAGCATTAAAAAATATACCGGGGGTGCGGCCCTGAAGTACTTCTTCAATAGTTTCCCCGGAAAGCGCTTTTAAAAGATTTCGGTGGTTGTCTGAAGCTATCACATCGGGATACACTTCCAGTATGCTGTTGCCCAACAGTTCTTCAGGCTTACGGGCAAGAAAGGTTAGTACAGTTTCATTTACATACATATACTGCAATTCTTTGTCAAAAATCACTACAAAGCCTTCCGTTTCAGCAGGTGTGGCTTTATTTTTTCTTAGAATATCAGCAATATATTCTTGGGTAAAAATGTTCGCAGGTTTATCAGTATCGCCCATTACAAAACCAAAGCTAAACAATCAAAACCAGTAATTTAAGTTTTCACACGGGTGTGATAAGAATATGTAAAATTGGGCAATGATTAACAAGCCGAAGGAATTTGATGCAACACTGTATAAACGCAGTACTTATTTATGGCATAAATTTGCCGACCTTATTAAAACCCATAAACATGCGCTACGTTTTACCAATTGTGCTGGCAAGTTTGCTTATGAGTGCGTGTGGAGGTGTAAAGCATACTACATCTACAGCTGGCCATCCCCGGCCGGGAAAGGCCAATACCTTTTCTTATAAAAAGAAGGGCTTCCGGCTTACCAGCAACATTATTGATACCAATGATATTTATTGTTATTCGTATGGGAGGGACAACCCCGAATATTTTGAATGTTACCGTTTCTTTGCCACAGGGCAGGTGGTTTATCAATCGTTCTACACAAAAACGAGGCCATTCAGCGTTGATAGTTTTGCAAATACTAATACGGGCTATGTTGGCTACTACCACATTGAAGACAGCATAGTGCGGCTACAAATATTGTTTGCCTATCCCGGTTTTAAAAGCGACGGCAGTGGCCGCGGGCAGATAGATCACCGATATGGCACCATTACCGGCAGTGGTATTAACTTTTATGCCGAAAATACCAGCAAGCACTACCGTGCAGGCCGCCTTATAAAACACGCCTGGTACAAGCATCTAAAAGGGGGCCGTTTGCAACCATTCGTAAAAATGAACGTGCATCCTAAATGGGTTAAGGTTGATTGGTAGGGTAGTATCGTATTTAAATTAGCAAGTACCTGGCCCGTTTTTTAAATAACTCATCTCAAAAAATCACTCTGTGGCAAATTAATTTGAAGAAGGTCACTATTCCAATCTAACCTGCACTATTCACAAATTCTCTGCCGCTGGGTCACCCATCCCTGAAGTGTGACATGCTATGTTGTGTAATGCATTCATTACCAATCAATAAAATGAAGATGAAACATGTCACCTTTCAGTACGGGATCTTAACGAGCGGAAGACATTTTTAAGGTATTAAACACAATGTCATTAACTTAATGGATTTTGCGTCATCCCTGCGGCACGCCGTAGACATTAATCTCCCCTCTACCATTTATGGAGAGAGCCTGTCCCGAACTCGCTTCGGGAGGCCGGGGGTGAGGATATTTGCGCTAAGTTAATG
>JBBRPD010000038.1:0-44564 GCA_038228575.1 Chitinophagales bacterium
CTACAAAGCGGTAGCCCCGCTGGGGCAGTTCGTATGCTGAAAAATAATTTTTGGGCACGCATAGCCTTTGAAAGATGTCTGCATGGGCACTAGCGCAGCTCAGAGAGGATGCCTACATGCCGAAATTTGGTGTGCAATTGGGGTGATTTCGGCTAAAGCCGCTTTGTGAACTATTGTTCCACGGCTTAAAAGTCGTGGCTATTATTGGCGTAATTCAGGGATTTTATTTTCAGGTGCCATTCTGAGATAATGCCAATATTGGGAGATGCAAAGTAAGGAATAGTATGACCTTTATTTTCAAACTTGGTGCTTTGGGTACATTTACAAAAAATAGAAAGGCTGTTGCTTCGCTAATGTGCGAAGCAACATGATTTTGCGCTGTCTTTACCATATTTTCCACCACGGTTTCTTAACGGTTTCTGTACCGTCGTTCCCTGTTTCATTTTTTATTTCATTCCCGTTTTCATCATAGCACTCACCATCATCGCCTTGTACTTTCGCGCCAAATACCTGTGCTATCTGCCACATTTTTTTTCTCATTTCGTTATCGGGGCCTTTAACAACAACATCCCCTTCCGAATAACTGAACCATGCATAACCACCACCAAAGCCATTGCGGGAATATAGCGTCCATACCGATAAACCTTCGCTATATACTGCCAGTGTCTCACCGCCGGTTGTGGTTGCTTCTGCGTAATTGTCCAGTCGCATAGATGGGTCGTTGGTCACATATTGTTTCCATTCATTAAGGCTTATCTCCAGCTCAGGATTTTCATCTACCCAGTGTTCTTTCCTTGTTATGTGTAACTCGTAGCCCATAATCCTCAGCAATTCATGTTAAGATAGTTTCGCGTTACATGGGCCTTGACTACATCTATAGTCAGCCGGGGCAATTGAACATTAATTATTTTGCGTACAATTGCCAAACGCCAAAATTACAAAAGTGTAAGAAGCGCGATTATAGAAAAACAAAGATATATAAGTGCATTAGTCGACTGTAGTCCTAGCGCAAGACTATACCTGCCTTGTTTTGCATAGGGCACATCTTCGATGCCAGAGCGGGCCAAAACACTCAGTACAAGGGATATTGCAGATAAACCTGCACAGGCCAGAACTAATGGTGCAATGACACCCGCACTTAACAAAAACAGACCAAGCGCCAATGCGCCAGGCACGGAGGCTAAAATCAAGAAGACCATTGAGAAGATGCGAAGTAGCCTTACCTTTTTGCCTTTTTCGCTCCAGGGTTCTCTTCCTTGTCTGTTTTTGAAAATGCGACCTGGCCATCGTTTAGCGCTCTTTATAAAAGAGGGGCTGTATGGTGGTGCAGTATTCTGAAAAAGCTGATTTTCATGTGTAGATAGGGTAGTTATCGCGTAGGGTTTGCCTTGTTTTATTTTAAATGATGCATGCAAATATGGGCTTGCAGCAAAGAATAAAATAACAAACAATAGCGTGCGGATTTTGCTGGGCATAGGGTATAATTATTTGACAACAATGCACAAAAAACATGCCAATGGATAGAATATAGTTGACATAAGCGCCTGCAAGAAACTAGCGCTAAATCATGTTAGTTTATTAAATATCGTATTATGCCTCCTCCTCCTCTCCGTTATTCTCCCCAGACATATCTGCGTCTTCAGCCAGTATGGCTATGGTTTCCGCTACACCAATGGTTTCAACACCCCTTAGTTTGCGCTGTATGGCGCGGGTGCGTTTGCCCATAACATCATCAAGCTGGTTAAGGCCGGTTTGTATATTGCTTTGTGCTTTTTCCATCAGGCCGCCGAAAAGTTCAAATTCCTTTTTCACTGCGCCCAGTATCTTCCACACTTCGCCGCTGCGTTGTTGTATAGCCAGCGTTTTAAAGCCCATTTGCAGGCTGTTGAGTATTGCGGCAAGGGTAGTTGGCCCGGTAACAATTATCTTGTAATGGCGCTGCAAATCATCGAGCAAGGCAGCCTTACGTACAATTTCGCCGTAAATGCCCTCAAACGGCAGGAACATGATGCCGAAGTCGGTAGTGTTGGGCGGGTCTATGTATTTATCATGTATGTCTTTGGCCATGTTCTTCACGGCAATTTCCAGCATTTTCTGCGCTACTTCTACCTTGAAGGGGTCGCCAATTTCATAGGCAGTCTGCAATTCTTCGTAAACATCTTTTGGGAATTTAGCGTCAATTGGCAACCAAACCACGCTCTTATTTTCATCGCGCCCCGGTAGCTTAATAGCGAATTCCACTATATCGTTGCTGCCTACCTTAGTCTTTACATTGGCTGCATATTGTTCAGGGGCCAGTATTTGTTCCAGCAACATTTCCAGTTGCACTTCGCCAATACCACCGCGCATTTTCACATTGCTCAGTACTTTCTTTAAGCCACCTACATCTTGTGCCAGGGTTTGCATTTCGCCAAGACCCTTCTGCACATTTTCCAACTGACGGCCTACAATTTCAAACGACTGACCCAGTCGCTCATTGAGTGTTTTTTGTAGTTTTTCGTCAACGGTTTCGCGTATCTGTTCCAGTTTCTTTTCTGTGCCTTCTACCAGCCTGTTCTGCTTTTCTTCCATCTGTGCGAATTTATCGCGTTGCAGATTATTGAAGGCTTCCATGTTTTTATCAAACGTCGTTTGGAAACCCTTAAAGGAATTATCAATGGTCTCGCGCATCTGGTTATTATCCGCCTTGGCACGATCGGTGAGGGCTACCATTTTCTCTTCCACCTTGGTGGTTATTTTATCCAGTTGGGTAGTAGTTTTATCGGTAAGCTCTTTTTGTTCGCGTTTCAGGTCGTCAAATTTCGAGCGTAATTCCAGGGTAAAGTCTTTTAACCCTGTTGCCAGCGACTCGCGGCTTTTATCATTGGTGTCTTCCATTCTGCGGGTAAGTTCCCCCACTTTATTATCCAGTGTTTTATTGATCAGTTCCAGCGCTTTTTGGTTTTGCAGCGTAATGGAATTGAGCGTTTGGGCAAATTCAGCTTTAAAGTCCAGCAGGGTTTTATTCAGTTCCTCGCGGTTTTCCCGGGCTATTTTAGCACTTTCTTCCCGGTTCGATTTAAAGTCGTTCTTCAGGCTGTCTTCAATGCGCAGCAGCACATCTGACATTTTATCTACTTTATCGCTGCTATCGCCACCGCCGCCCTTGTTTTTCAGGGCAAATTGCAGTATAACAATAAGTACCAGTAACCCCAATACTATTACATACGAAACTACTTCATTCATATAGTTGTGTTTTTTAAAAGCAAGACAATGTACGATTTTTTGTTGTTGTAGTAAGCGGGGTAACATTTTTGTGTAATAGGCATAAATAAGCATTAACATTTTTATATGATAGCGAAACCCAACTAATCAGAATAATGATTGGTCTTTATATGAATAGAAAACCCAAGTTTTTCTACAGTTACCATTACTAATTTGTACGGATGTTTGCATTCCGGTTGCTGTGCGGCGATCGTTTTGCAAGCATTCGTTTTTTATAGCAAGTATTACTGATTTGAAATTATCAGGTCGTTGCTATATTTTAGTGGCTTAAAGTCTAGCTTGTGAAAAATATATGCCTCTTCGTTTTGTTGTTTTCAATGGTTTGCTCCTGCAAAACAATACCCATGGGTAATAAGCCTTTACCCAACCCCCGGCCCTTCGTAAAACTTACTGATGGTACCAAAATAGAAGCAACTTCGGTTGAAGAGCACCTAAAGAGGATACAAGCAGATGGCACAGGCTATAAGAAGAGTGAGGTGAAATCGTATTCCGATGGCGTTAATACGTATATGATTACCCCAAAAAAGGCCGTCGCTGAGCGGGTATTTGAGGGTAAACTGAATGTGTACAGGTATAGTTTTATGTACACTACAACCTCTTATTCACCAAACGGAAGCCCAAGAACCAGCACCCACCAGCATATTGAGGAATATTTCGAAAAATCAGGAACAGACTCCTTTAGTAAAGTATCTTATAAAAACCTGGCTATGGTTATTAAGCCACAGATGCCCTCTTATAAGTACATGGTAGCGTCAAAGCACAATAAGCGGCTGGGAACGTATAAAAAGCTGGCTATGATAGGGGCTGTTATAGGCGGGGTTGCTTTACTTAGTAATAGTGTTGATAATGCTAAGGTAAACGGGGCAATGGCGCTAGCGGGTGCTACACTACTATTCCCGGGCACCTTCTATTTATTTATTTCCGGGACGATAAACAAAGCAAAAAGCAAGAGGAATTTACAGGAGGCGATTGGTAATTACAATGGCGTTTACCCTGTAAAAAAACATACCCGGTAATTAATGCCCATACCGCTAAGTAAAACAAAATTCAATCATGAAAAACATCTATTTGTTGCTGCTGGCCATTGCTATGATGTGCTCGTGCAAAGTAGTGAAATTGGGTAATACACCATTACCCAACCCTGCGCCTTACGTATTATTAAAGAACGGCAATAAGATACCCGCTGCAAAAGTAGAAGAAACGATCTCCCGAATTGAGGCCGATGGTAAGCGGTATGCAAAAATTGACGTAAGGGGCTTTTGCGATGGCATTAATACCTTTTTGGCAAGAAAAGGTACCTTCTACCAAAAAGCATATGAGGGTAAGGTGGATATTTATAAATTCGGTAGCTTGACTCCAAACGTCCATGTGGAGCAAGAACGTGCGCTTACCCTAACGACCGGCGACTTCCTCTATTTTGCTGTATCCGGCAACGATTCGCTGATAGAGTCCAGTTATAAAAATCTCAAATTGATTATAGCGCCTACGGTGCCTGCCTATAAATATTTACAATCGTCCAAAACAAACAGGCGCATAAGCACTTATAAAGTATTGGGGGCAGTTGCCATGTTTATAGGCGGCGCCGCTCTTTTGTTAGGCAACATTCAGTCTGATATGAGTATAAAACCAGGTTACGTAATAGGAGGAACGGGCATGATGGTAGTTGGTGGTTTCGGCGGGTTTCTTTCGGCTGGAGTGAGTAAGACGCGTTCGAGGCGGAACCTAATGGAGGCTGTAGGCTGCTACAATGAGGTTTGGCCAGAGACGAAAACCACAAAATAAGGGTGCAATACAAGATAACAATTAACGTTAAATAACGTTAAACCATTAGATGAATACTCAATTGGGTATTACATTTGTTTTTGTATTATGGCATCAATGAAAAAAATAAACCTCAAGTACCTGCGCGGCCTTATGATAGTAAGCCAGCTATTGCTGATGCTTTTTGCTTCGCAATGGTTGTACACGCAATACAAGAGTAACCGGCAGGAATTGAAGACCGACCTTACCAAGGTATTTACCGACGTTCAGCATAAAATATCTGATTCGTTGTTGCTTTCCCAAACTTTTAGTGCAAAAGATACCGCTTACTGGCCCAAGGCAAGCCATGGGCAGATAGTTGATGAACAAGGTAAGAACTATGCACTTTCCCCAAGTGGTTTGTACAACATTTTGAGCAGTACCAGCAATATTTCAAAAGCTAAAGAGAAGGAACTGTTTATAATAGATACCATTGCCTTTAACGAACTGTTTTGTAGCCAGATGAAGCAAAACGGATGGGACTTTAATTCGCAGTGGATCAATAATAACGATAGTAATAAAGAAGGTAAGAACATATTTATAAAGAGCGATTTCTTTACTCAGGAAAATGGTATTGCGGTTAGAAACTATACTGGCTATTTATGGCTGCTGCTGCTGCCGCAACTGTTTTTTGTGTTTGTGCTGCTGGCAGTTACCGGCTTTGCATTTTATGTTACTTACAGGAGCCTGCAATCGCAAATGAAACTCAGCCAGCTGAAAGACGATTTCATCAGCAATATGTCGCATGAGTTGAAAACACCTATTTCTACCGTAAAACTTGCGCTGGAGGCACTGGGTAACTACAACGTAATTGATAACCCAAAACAAAACAGGGAATACCTGGGCATGGCTACCAGCGAAATGGACAGGCTGGAACTACTGGCTACCCGAGTGCTGAATACATCGCTGCTGGAAACCGGTAAAATGGGCCTGCATCGCGAACAATGTGACCTGAAACAATTGGTGCAACAGGTATTACAAACCATGCAAATCAGGTTCGACCATCATGATGCCCGGATATCTTTCGAAACTACGGGCAATAATTTTGTGGTGCCGGTTGATAAACTGCACATGCAAGGGGTAATTGTAAACCTGCTGGATAACAGCCTTAAATATGCCGTTACCCCACCCAATATTGTTATTAAACTGGCGGAAGACGCAGGCAAAGTAAGGCTTTCGCTAACCGATAACGGACCCGGCATACCGGAGGAATACCGTGAAAAAATATTCGAAAAATTCTTCAGGGTACCTAACGGCATGCGCCATAATACCAAGGGCTATGGACTCGGGCTGAGCTATGCTGCCCAGGTAATGCGCCAGCACAATGGCAGCATTAATGTAAACAATGTGGCAACAGGGGGCTGTGTATTTACCTTGTCGTTCTAGGTTGCCGGTTTTGATAAGCTTCAGGTATAACCAAGGTTGGCCCGACTGCTGAGAATAGCCGCCAGATGTATACGGTTTCAACGGTTGGGTTTCTTGTTTTTCGAATTTCAATCAGACAAAAAAACCGCTTTGCTGGAATTGTGTTCCCTAAATAATGTCAAAGCTGGTTAACTTTAATCTTCGCCTATGAAAAAGAAAGTGCTTTATATTGAAGACGAAGTATACCTGGCCCGTATTGTAAAAGATACGCTGGAACTACAGGGCTATGAAGTGCTGCATAAAAAGGACGGTAACCGCATACAGGATGCTATGTCAACCTTCGCACCAGATATTTGCCTGCTTGATGTAATGTTGCCCGATGTGGATGGTTTCACCGTTGGTAACCATATACACAACATAAGCCCCAGACTACCTATTATTTTCCTCACCGCAAAAACACAGACTGACGATATTGTAAAGGGATTTTCATCGGGCGGCACCGACTACCTGAAAAAGCCTTTCAGCATGGAAGAGTTGTTGGCCCGTATTGAAAACCAATTGAAACTTACACACCGCGATGCATCAACCACGCAATCGCTGCCTGACGAGGTAGTTTTAAAAGATTACCGCTTCTATCCGGGTAGGTATGAACTACACACGCCCGATCGGGTGGTCAAGCTTTCCAACCGCGAATCGCAAATACTGGGTATGCTGTGCAGCCACGCCAATAGCCCGCTGGACAGGCGCGAATTGCTCAAGATAGTATGGGGCGATGATTCCTTCTTTAATTCCCGCAACCTGGATGTATACATCCGCAAAATACGTGGCTATTTCGCCGAGGGTTCAGGCATAGAAATAGTTACCCTTAAAGGTAAGGGTTATCATTTTGTGGTGGGCTAACGAAGGTGAAATGCGCCCCTGCGTCTCCCGATGGGCGTTGCCCACCGCTATCGTATTTCGGGGCCTCACCCCTTGCTCATTTTGTTGTAGAGGCTGGGAGTGACCACCCGGTTATTTGTCTGAACTATGATTTTTTTGATGGAATGATAGGCTATGATTGCCTGTTAGGCAAGTGAAAAATGATGGTTGTGTAGATTCCCCAATGATGCTGGTCACGCCCTGAAAGGGCATAATATGATAGCGATGGGCAACGCCCATCGAAACGAACATGTATTGCGCCTTGCGTCTCCCGATGGTCACGCCCACCGGGTTATTTGTCTGAACTATGATTTTCTTGATCGAATGATAGGCTATGATTGCCTGTTGGGCAAGTGAAAACTGATTGGCGTGTATATTCGCCAATGATGCTGGTCACGCCCTGAAGGGGCACGATATATCAGCGATGGGCAACGCCCATAGGTAGGAAAATGAAATGCGCCCTTGCGTCTTTGTGCGAAAATCAATCCCCAGGTTTCTAGTTATAATAACTCCATGCAAGCCCCTGCGATACACTATTCAGGTAGTCGCCGGAGCGGAGCTTGTCTTCACCAAATTTATCGCCCATCAGGTTTTTAAGTGCCCGTACTTGAGCCGAGCCACCCGTTATGAAAACAGTATCTATGTCACTGGTAACAATATTGTTTTTAACAAGGAAGCCATCGAGGTAATTACCTATTTTACTAATACTGCCGTCTATTATTTCGTTGTATTCGTCAATGGTCGTTGTTTCCGCAATATCAATACGCTCTTTGTCAAAATGGAAGTGGCTGATATCGGTATTGGAAAGTGTTATTTTGGTCTTTTCTATTTCGCGGAAGAGCGAATAGCCAAGGTTTTTTTCAATGAGCACCCGGAGGTTCATCAGCTTTTCGTTTTTACGGGCATAGATGTAGTACTTCTCAATATCGCGCACCAGTTTGTGCACATTAAAGAAGTTCATCTTCTCCCATGATGTGATGTTATCAAACAATACACCCGGCACATCCAGCATTTTGCCGGGGCTCGATTCGTATTGTACATTTTTACCGAAATAGGGTGTCAACGCCTTCGACATATAGGCCGAATCAAAGCTATCGCCACCTATATAAATGCCACCTTGTGCAATAATATCCTGCTTGCGTGCCTGGTTCTTATATTTTTCAGGCCCCAATTTCATTACGGTAAAGTCCGATGTTCCGCCACCTATATCTGCTACCAATACAGTTTCGTCTTCCGTAAGGGTTCTTTCATAAGCAAAGGCCGCCGCTATGGGTTCCATTTGGAACGATATGGTTGTAAAGCCTGCGTTGAGTGCCGCTTTTTCCAGTCGCTCCTGCGCTATCTGGTCTTTAGCGGGGTCTTCATCAAACACAACGGGCCTGCCCAATATAATTTCGGTAATATCCTCGCCAGTAAAAGCGTCGGCTTTTTCTTTTAGGTATTGCAGTATGAGTGTAACAAGGTCAGATGCCGTATATTTTTTGGTATACACCCTGGTATCAACAAAACTGGTGCGGGGCAAAATACGTTTTATCGATTTCATGAAACGTCCGGTCATACCGTTTTCTAGATACGCTTCAATGGCAGGTTGCCCTACAAAGGTTTTCACCACAGCACTATTGGGCTGCTGAATAAAGAACAGGATAGATGATTCGTTAAAGGTCTTTACGATTTTATTCGCTTCTGTATCGAGTATAGAAAGTGCAGAGTTGGTAGTGCCAAAGTCAATTCCGTAAATGTACTTTTTCAATGTAGCCCGTAATTTTTGAAAAACGGCAAACTTAGTGTTTCTGCGGCACGTAACGTGGTTTTGTTTGGCGTTGAGCGAAAAAATAATGAATTATCTTCTACGCACGCACCACAAATAAAAAGGGTTGGCTTATACGGCCAACCCTTACAAATGCTATAAATATATGTGGTTATGATGCTTGCTTCAAGCCTTCGTAAGGCGCAACCATTATCTGGTTGGTATCTTCAGGTGCGGCTTCAGCAGCGTTGGTAGGCATTACTATTTCCATATCAGTAATATCCTTCAGCTGAGGCAATTGTGATGGGGAATTAATGCCCAGATAATCCATAAAGTTTTTAGAAGTATTGTATATCAGTGGTTTACCTACCATTTCTTCGTTACGGCCACTGATTACGATCAATTCTTTTTCAAGCAATTTCTGAATGCTGTAGTCAGCGCTTACGCCACGTATGTATTCAATTTCGCTTTTAGTTATGGGTTGCTTGTAGGCAATGATAGATAAAGTCTCCATTGCAGCTGCAGAGAGCTTCTTGATGTGCTTTTCGCCATTCAGCTTTAATACTGTTTTATGGAAAGCCTTTTTAGTAAGGAATTGGTAACCGCCACCAACTTCCATTAAATGGAAAGGGTAGTAGTCAGCCGAATATTTTTCCATAATAGCGGAAATGCAGGTGGCAATACGCTCTGCTTCAATAACTTCTTCCAGAGCCTGGCCGAGAACTTCGGTCATCTCTATTTGTGTAAGCGCCTTATCACTTGCGAAAACAAGGGCTTCTACGTGCGGCATCAGTTGTTCAATATCCATGCTATTATACTTTTACTTTTCGCTATCGAAATTAGTACTACTTCGGCTTCTTTACGTTTAAAGTAATACACAAGTTGTTGATAACTTTTTGGCCACAAAAGAGTGGTGATACAACACTTTCCGTGTGTTGCACTGTATATGTAATTTACGTTATTTAATGCGCTTGCCGCATAATTTTTATAGAACTTAATGCTAATTTAACTGATGGCTAACAATCCCTTTATATGATATTGTTTTTTTTGCCTAACTAAATACTTCGCTGAAGTAACGCATGGCTAAAAGAGAAGTGGACATCCTGATCCTGTCTGACATACACCTTGGTACATATGGCTGCCATGCGAAAGAACTCCTCCAGTATCTGAAGACCATAAAGCCCAAAGTGGTGGTACTGAATGGCGATATCATCGATATCTGGCAATTCAGCAAGCGGTATTGGCCCGCCGACCACATGATGGTGGTAAAGCACCTGGTTGGTTTAATAGCAAAAGAGATCCCAGTTTATTACATACCCGGCAATCATGACGAAATGCTGCGCCGCTTTAAAGATTTTCACCTTGGTTCACTTAAAATTACAAACAAGCTATCCCTTAAAATCAACGATTCGAAGGTTTGGATATTTCATGGCGACGTATTTGATGTGGTTATGCAGCATAGCCGTTGGCTGGCTAAACTGGGTGCTGTGGGTTATGATGCGCTGATACTCATTAACAGCGTAGTTAATTGGGTAGCCCAAAAGATGGGTAAAGGCAAAATTTCACTATCAAAAAGGGTAAAGAACAGCGTAAAGAGCGCCGTGAAATTCATTAATAACTTTGAGACCACGGTTTGCGATATAGCTATTGAAAATGAATATGATTACGTTATTTGCGGGCACATACACGCACCGGAGATAAAAGAAGTGGTGACCGAAAAGGGTAGTGTTACCTATATGAATTCGGGCGACTGGATAGAAAACCTCACCTCGCTGGAATACTGCAATAAAGAATGGAAAGTTTACAGCTACATGAACGACCCTGTGGCGCAGGCGGTGGATATTGAAAAGAAGAAGCAAAGCAAGGAGTCCGCCAAGGCAATGATGGCCAGCCTGATGCTGGAATTGAATGTAAACAGTACTTTTACAACCAAGGAAGACGGCAGGGAGGCAGCATAGGGAAATGGCTGTGTTTATTGCTTTTTCATAACGTATAAAATACTACTTTCACACGGTGAAGATACTTTTTGCTATACAGGGCACTGGCAATGGCCACCTGAGCCGTGCCCGCGACGTGTACCCGGAACTGGCCAGATATGGCGATGTTGATGTATTAATAAGCGGTGTGCAGGCCGATGTTGATTTTCCCTACCCGGTTAAATACAAGATGCACGGCATGAGTTTCATCTTCGGCAAAAATGGCGGGGTTGATATTTTGACGTCCATAAAACGTGCCAACCTGGTAAAGCTGGTGCATGACATACGTGCTCTGCCTATAGAAGATTACGACCTCGTCATTAACGATTTTGAACCTGTTTCGTCATGGGCATGCCACCGCAAAAAATTGCCTTGCATATCGCTAAGCCACCAATGCGCAGTGCTGCACCCCGCCGCACCCATGCCTGCCGAAATTGACCCCATAGGTAAACTGGTTCTCAGCAGGTACGCTCCGGTAACGGCCGCATACGGCTTCCATTTTAAAGCGTTTGCCGAAAATATTTTTACCCCTGTAATACGCAAGGAGATAAGGGCGCTATCGCCTACCAACGAAGGGCATTACACGGTATACCTGCCTGCCTACAGCGACGAACTGATAACCAAGCACCTCTCTCAGTTTCCAGAAGCAAAGTGGGTGGTATTTTCAAAGCATAACAAGGAGCCTTTTACTACCGGTAATGTTACCATACAAAAAATAGACAATGCCGAATTTGTAAAAAGCATGGCATCATCGGCCGGTGTTTTGTGCGGAGGTGGTTTTGAAGGTCCCGCAGAAGCCATGTTCCTAGGCAAAAAAGTGCTGGTAGTGCCTATGCAGGTTCAGTTTGAACAGCAATGCAATGCTGTTGGCGCAGTAGCTATGGGGGCCACTTCCATACCGCGTCTTGACGAAAAGAGTTACGATACCATAAGGGAATGGGTCAATAACGGTAAACCAATAACGGTAAACTATCCCGACCAAACCGCCGATATAATAGCCAAAATAATAACCAATCACGCCCCTAAAGGAAAATAAAATGTTTTAACGGTATTTGTTCAAGAGTTTGTAGAGACGACATGCCTGGCGTCTCTACCCACGTTCTTGCACACAACATGTAGCTGTTTCCCCCAAAATGAAAGGAATCAAAGGCGCTTGTAGAGACGACATGCTTGCGTCTCCACCCACGTTCTTGCACGCAACATGTACCACACCTCCGATGTGCCGCACAGCTAAACAAACCACAAAAAAAAGCCCCGCATTGCGGGGCTTAGTATATTTATTAAACAATTTACTGAGGCAAACACCAACTGTAAACTGCCAATTATAACCAATATTATGGTGCAATAGCGTAACTGGTGTTGCACTTGTCACCTTCGTCAATCCTTATCAGGGTAAGGTGACTTGTTTCAACCATTGGTACATTATACTTTGCAGTAGTACCGGTCTTTGCTTTTTTAAGGGTCAATACAACATTACCTACTTCGTCAGTAGTTATGGCGTAAGTGCCTTTTTCATTCGGGTTATCACGAACGTCCTTATACGTTTTTTCGTAAGTACCATAGTTTATGTTATTGGCATTGGCCGCAACCATCTTCAGCGTGCAAAAATAATGGATATAGTGACCATCATTAGTATTGCTCACTTTATCCTGACATTTCATACCTACGAAATACCAGGTCTTGTCCAAAAGTTCTTTTCTGTCAATAGTTTGAGCAAAAGCGCCTGTAGTCAATGCGAGCAGGCAAATAAGCAGCATGTTTTTCAACATATTTTTCATCATTACAGCGTTGTTTCTTTCTTAGTAAAAGTAATAAAACCTAACTATTTTTAGCGTATTGCGGGCAAGATACTCAATATTATTTAAGCAAGGTAATGGTAGGCGCATTTTTTGAACAAATTTTTATTGTTCTCACCCGTTTTAGTGCAGCTGCGAATGCGGTAATTCCGGCAACCAACAATTAGTTAGGACCACATTTAACATGCAGGTATTTTTATGTAAGCATTACTAATGTTACCTTCGTTCTGATTTTATGTCAGTTCTGTTCCTAATAAGCCCATCGAAACATAAAACATTACTAATATAAAATAGTGCGTATGTCATTTGGAGTTATTTTGCTTGTTGTAATACTGCTTGTTATCGCTTCGGTAATAGTTTTTGTTATGCGCCGCAAAAAGGTCGTGGTTAAGGTTGCTGAACCTGTAGCACCCCCTAAAGACACTCTGGCACCAGCATCGGAGCCTGCCAAAATAACACCACCTTCACCACAGCGAAAAACACCCACAGTAATTTCTAACAGGGTATTGGTAATAGAAGACGATCAGGTAATGTTGACAGCCGTAAAAAGGATACTGGAAAGAGAAGGGCATATCGTTACTGTTGCGAAGGATGGTAAAGAAGGGTTCGATGAACTGGATAAAGGAACATTTGATACAGTTATTATTGACCTGATGCTGCCTTTTGCCAATGGGCTTGAAATAGTGAGCAGCATAACCGCCAATGCCGTAAAAAGGGATATGGGCATCATAGTATGTTCCACTGTACGCCACGAAGACACACTAAAAGAAGTATTCAGGATGGGTGCAGACTACTTTATAAATAAGCCCATCAATGCCGAGGAATTGATTTCCCGTATACAGGACCTATCCATCAAAAGGCTCGAAAACCCCAAGCTGGTCATCAGGAAAACAAAGATGGGGTCGTAGGTGTTAGTTGTGAATTTCCCGATTGGTGATATACTGTAATGGGAAGATGGGTATACAGATGGTGCAGTGGTGAACTATACCAACTGATTAGTCAGCCTCTCCAATTCACGTACATTCTACTTCAGCTTGTACCAATTTCCAATGGAAAACCATTGAATAATCAATTCTGCGGATGCTACAGTCGTGCCAAACCATGCCGGTAAAATGCTCTTCCGTCCAGATATGTTTATCCAGTTTAAAATTCTTTGTAATTGAAGTTGCAGAAAACTGGTTTGTCCAATAGGGCAACTGTAAAGGATTGCCCTTACATGCCTATCTTCGCACACCTTTCGTCGTTTTAATTTTTGCCTTTTAAGTTTGATAAAAACATGCCACTTCTCCAAAAATGGAATATCAATAACCTGGGCCGCGCCGCAATATGGAAAATTGAGGAGGCGGAGGCATTTTTTGCGGAACAGACTGGGGTAGTTTCTGATATTAAGAATGACAAAAGGCGAATCGAGCATTTGGCAGGGCGTTTTTTGCTAAAGCATTTGCAGGAAGATTTTCCTTTGCACGACATTGCCCCCGATGAGCACGACAAACCCCGGCTGCCCGATGACGAATGGTTTTTCTCTATCTCCCACTCCTACCCATATGTGGCTGTGGTTATTGACCCGGTTTGTGAAGCCGGCATAGACATACAGATCCCGACGGCAAAAATTGAAAACATAAAACATAAATTCCTTTCGGAAGACGAACAAGATATGTTGAGCCACGACCCTGCGTTGTTTAACCTGGCGTGGAGTGCCAAAGAAGCCGCCTATAAATGGAATGGCAGGCGTAAAGTGGAGTTTATTGAAGAGCTCCCCATTGCTTTTTACGGCAACAATTCAGAATTGATGATTTATTCTAAATTGAAGCCGCGGCCGCAAATGATATTTATAGAAACTATTATAACACCTGATTTTGCTTGTGCTTACGTGGCAAGGGCGCAAGATTGGGAGATATACTAACCCTTTCTATTTTTCAACAAATTAAAATGTTTAGTCTGTTGTGCGATTCAAAAATTTATATCACCCCTTCAGGCGTTTTGCGCAATATTATTTACTTTGTTCTATAGTGAGGCGACAAACAAAACAGCGATAAGGAACGTTGACATAATAATATGTTGTTGGCTATTGTTCTGTCAACGCCCCCTAGCTTAGAAAACTACTTTACAAATTGATGATATAGTAAATTAATTACACTGCTGTCTGATTGATAAAACTGCCCTAACTCTTCTGTTTTTTGTCGTTTGACAGCGTTGTAAAAATTGGGGTACAGGTTGAATTTTTTCTTGATTTTGAAGTAATCAAGCGCATACATCTTATCGCATGGACTTAAACTAAAAAAAAACTCTGTTTTCTTTTTGTGTAGCAATAAATGACCAATCCACTGTGTTGAATTCCCTGTCTTAGAATATACAAAAACACCTGTAGTATCAATTAATTGATACGAATTACCACCATATTTTCTTTCAAGCCCAGAATTTATAAATCGCCATTGTTGGTTGTCACCGAACCTACACCGTTCATTAAAATTGGAACAGGTCGAGGAATCATATTTTTTTCCTTTAGCGGAGGAAATGAAAGGCAACAAAATAATAATTATATATAAATATTTCATATTATGTTTATTTATGCTCCGCCGCCTGCGGAAGCCCCGGCTCCTCCAATTATTGCACCTACTACTGCACCTACTCCATTTCCTATGCCAGGTATTATACTGCCAACGGATATTCCTGCCTCTGCTCCAACGAGTGCACCGGCTAAATCAATCAAGGTTGCTTTTAACCACCCTGGAATCTTAAAAAGTCTAAAAGCAGGGTGGGGTGGATTATCATGTCCTGAGTCCCAAGTATTAACTACATAAGACCAATATTGCGCAGAATAATTTGCGATACTTAGGACTCCCACTAGTGGCGTATTCTTATATGTAGCATCAACTTTATAAAAGTTAAACAAATCTTCCCACACCTTAATTCCAGCATCTATGCTAGTGCAAGCTATAAAATCTTTCACGCCTTGAGCAATTATTGCTGCCGAACCCACCGGAATTGAGATACTTGCCTCCGATTGTATTGCTAGCAGATTTACTTGCCTTCCAACAATGGCTGGATGAGCTTCATAGGCTATTAAAGTATTGATCATATTTGTATTGCTCAAAAATAAATTGCGCAAAATGCCAAGCATATTCGTAAACCGTAATAAGGGATCAACAGTTAAAACGCGGCAGGCAGTCTGGATGTGTCGAAAAGATTCATGATTATATTTTTCTAAAAGTGAATAGAAAACTCTTAAATAAAGATATGAATGAATTACCATTCATTGCATTTACTCACCCTAAATCACATTATTTTAATTTAATCTTAGCATTTTGTCCTTATTCCCCACCCCATATTGAACACATTTTCTTTCCATACCATTTTTCGGTCTAACACACAGGATTTGTGCGACTACAATAATTGCGAAGAAAGCTTGATGATTTATTCTAAACTGAAGCCGCGGCCGCAAATGATATTTATAGAAACTATTATAACACCTGATTTTGCTTGTGCTTACGTTGCAAGGGCGCAAGATTGGGAGATATACTGACATGTATGAAATATTTTAAATGTTGTAAAATTTTCTGAAATTTATCAAAAATTCTTTCTTTTTCAGAAAAACGTGTAGATTTGTACAAAATTTAATATTATGTCATCATTACGTTTTCAGGCCTTACAGTCGTTACAAGGCGAAGAGAAAATTGTTTCGGGCTATGGCGGCAAAAAAATCACTGCCATCTTTGGAAGCAATGTATTTAGTGGTCGCACTATGCGCGAACACCTGAGCGATGAGGCGTACAAAAGCCTCATGAACTCCGCTAAATCCGGACAAAGAATTGACCGCCGCATTGCAGATCAGGTTGCCGTAGGTATGAAGGCATGGGCTGAAGAAAGGGGCGTAACCCACTTCACACACTGGTTCCAGCCACTTACCGGCACTACCGCTGAAAAACATGATTCCTTTTTTACTGTAAAGAGCGATGGCACTGCCATAGAACTTTTTGATGGCGAAGCGCTTATACAGCAGGAGCCTGACGCATCCAGCTTCCCTAACGGTGGCATACGTGCTACTTTCGAGGCACGTGGCTATACCGCATGGGACCCATCATCACCAGCCTTCATAATGGAAGCTGGTTTTGGCAAAACCCTTTGCATTCCTACTATATTTATAGCTTACAATGGCGAGTCGCTCGATTATAAAGCTCCATTACTAAAATCAATAGGCGCTTTAGACAAAGCAGCTGTTGATGTTTGCCATTACTTTGATAAGAATGTTACCAAAGTAACCGCGACCCTGGGCTGGGAACAAGAGTACTTCGTTATTGACGAAGCACTTGCCAATGCCCGACCTGACTTAATGATGTGCGGCCGCACCTTATTAGGCCACAGCCCTGCAAAAGGCCAGCAGTTGGAAGATCACTACTTCGGTTCTATACCGGAGCGTGTGTTCGCCTTCATGCAGGATTTTGAGCAGGAGAGTTATAAATTAGGTATTCCGCTTCGCACCCGCCATAACGAGGTAGCACCGTCTCAGTTTGAGTGTGCACCGATGTATGAAGAAGTGAACATAGCTGTTGACCACAACACCCTGTTGATGGACGTAATGAGCAAAGTAGCTAAACGCCACAAGCTGAAAGCGCTGATGCACGAAAAGCCATTCGCTGGTGTAAACGGTAGCGGCAAGCACAACAACTGGAGTCTGGCTACAGATACAGGCGTTAACCTGTTAGCTCCGGGTAAAACACCACGTACCAACCTGATGTTCCTTACCTTCTTTGTAAACACAATTAAGGCGGTACATGATTATGCCGATCTGATACGTGCATCAATAGCATCTGCCAATAACGACCATCGCTTAGGTGCTAACGAAGCCCCTCCGGCAATCATTTCGGTATACGTAGGTAAGTATCTTACGCAGGTGCTTGATGAAGTAGAATCGAGGGTTAAGGAAAAATTCAGCGAGCAGGATGAAGTGATATTGAAGCTCGATATCCATAAGCAATTACCAGAGGTGTTGATGGACAATACCGATCGTAACCGTACCAGCCCATTCGCATTCACTGGTAATAAATTTGAGTTCCGCGCAGTAGGTTCTTCTGCTAACTGTGGCGCACCAATGGTTGTATTAAATACCATTATGACCGAAACCCTGAAAAACTTTAAGAAAGACGTTGATGCGTTGATTGAAAAGGGTGAAAAGAAAGAAATAGCTATTCTGCAAATACTACGTTCTTACATAGCCGATTCTAAAAAGATCCGTTTTGAAGGCGACAACTATAGCGAAGAGTGGGCTGAAGAGGCTAAAAGCCGTGGCCTGAATAACTTCAAAACCACGCCTGAGGCACTGGATGCATACATTACCGATAAATCGAAACAAGTCTTCTTCGATAACGGCATTTTCAGCAAGCGTGAACTGGAAGCGCGTCATGAAATTATGCTGGAAGAGTATGTGAAGAAAGTGCAGATAGAAGCGCGTGTAATTGGTTACCTTTCAACCAACCACGTATTGCCTGCTGCCATTGAGTATCAGAATATACTCATCACTAACATACGCGGACTTAAAGAAGTTGGCCTGAACAAAAGCAGCTACAAAGCACAGCTTAACCTGCTTGAAAAAATGAGCGAACATATACAGCACATTAACGACAATGTAGAAGCGATGATTGAGGCTCGCAAAACGGCCAATAACGAAGCTGACACACACAAACGCGCCCACTTGTATTGCCACGAAGTAAAACCATATTTCGACAAAATACGCTATCATGCAGATAAGCTGGAGTTGATTGTTGAAGATAAGTTGTGGCCATTACCAAAATACCGCGAGTTGTTGTTCATGAGATAATATCATTTAGAAATCCCCCTGGCATTTAGTTAGGGGGATTTTTAGTTCTCAAGCAAAGGTTTGTGCCTGAAGCAGATTTGTTTACCCAGTATTTTTTAAAGCCATGATTTCAATAACACCCGCTACCAGCGACCACTCCCAATTAATTGCAGAAATCGGCAAAACATCTTTCATTGAATCGCACGGCAGCAGTGCGTCAGCTGCTGATATAGCGGCCTATGTTACGGAGAAATACACTGATGCTGCTTTTAAAAATGAATTGGCCGATGCTAACAACATCTACCACATTATTTATTACAACGGAGTGGCGGCTGGTTACTCTAAAATTGTTTTGAATGCCGGGCATCCCAATATTGCAATTGAAAATGTAACCAAGCTGGAACGGCTGTATTTGCTGAAAGAGTTTTACGATCTGAAACTTGGGCAGGAGCTATTGCAATTCAATATTGCGTTAGCAACGCGAAATAAACAGGCTGGCATGTGGTTATTTACCTGGACCGGCAACCAGCGGGCAATCAATTTCTACCAGAAAGTTGGTTTTCACATAATTGGTAGTCATGATTTTAAGATCAGCGAAAACCATTACAATCCCAATCATCAAATGTTACTCACTTTTTAACAGCAGTTATGTTTACCCTTAAAAGAACCGATTCAACCGATACAGATTTTCAGCAAATGGTGCGCGAACTGGATGCAGACCTGCTGGTGCGGAATGGCGATGAACAAACGTTTTACAATCAGTTCAATAAAATTGACATGATAAAATATGCCGTTGTAGCCTACAATGGCGATGCGCCCATTGGTTGCGGGGCCATTAAAGCATTTGGGCATGATGCCATGGAGGTAAAAAGGATGTTCATGCAAATACCAGCCCGGGGCAAAGGTGCCGCAAAGGCCATTTTAACCGAACTGGAAAACTGGGCGCACGACCTTAACTACAAAAAATGTGTTCTGGAAACCGGCATACGGCAACAGGAAGCTATAAGCATGTACGAAAAAGGCGGCTATAAACGCATACCCAATTACGGCCAATATGAGGGCTTGGCACATAGCCTTTGTTATGAGAAGGTGCTGGGTTAGTAGCAAGCGTACTTATAATGGCGCACACCTTGCATCGCATACTCCCCACAAAAAAATGTAGTTACTTAGCTGGAGCCAGGAATGCAATACGTCTTACAGGATTTTGACCTGACTTAAGAAAACGATATTTTTAGATAGACAATAAGAATGCCAGCGCCCTCGCAAATATACGTAACACCCCATGAATACCTTGCAATAGAGGCCAATGCCGAAAGTAAGCATGAATATTATAGTGGTCAGGTGGTTGCCATGGTTGGTGCAGGCTGGAACTATAACCTTATTGTAGCCAATCTTCTACGTACAATAGGTAATCATTTGCAGGATAAAGATTGTGCTATTCTCCCATCGGACCTGAGAGTATGTACCCCTTTTTTTGATTCTTATATGTACCCGGATGTTACCATAGTGTGTGATGAACATAAGCTACAGGATGACACCTTTACAACTTTAACCAACCCTTCTATTATTATAGAGGTGATGAGCCCTTCAACGGAAGGTATTGATATGGGCAAGAAGTTATTCCGTTACCTTCAGATACCCTCTTTACAAGAATACATACTTATAAGCAGCACATCATTTGCTATAAAATCTGTAATAATACAACCAGACCGATCATTTAAAGTGGTAGAAACAGAACAAAAGCATGAAGTGCTGGAGATACGAGCAATAGGGCTGTCGCTACCCAAAAGTGATATTTATCATAAGGTGGTGTTTTAACTTTTTTCTGGAGGGAGATCTTTCAAATTGGCTTCGCCTTTCAATACGGACTTTGCATTTAATGAACTAACGACGTTTTTGCCAGTTTGAGCTTCCAGTTCCTTTAGCGCAACCTTAGCCACATTCCCACCTTGACGGGCAACTTTTTTGTTTTCTTCAAAAGTTCCGGGATTGACAGCTTGCGAAATATCTTTTGTTGATGCTTCTGCCAGCATATTTAATATCAATTCGGTATTGGTCATGTTATCCCTAAGGTTTTCTTTCTTTAATCCTTTGAAGGTTTTATATTCTTTAGTGGTCTTTCCTGACCATGCATTTGTAATTATATCAGTAAGTGTTGCGAACTGCAAACCTTCTTTTACACCTCTGCTTTTCCATTCATCAGTTAATTCTTTACGTATTTCTATACTTTTCAGACGTTGGTTGATCCAGTTTTCAGAATAACCCAAATGCAAATACTGTTCTAATGCCCTATCAATAGTTAATTCAGGATCTTGCATTTCATCTAGTCTTTCTGACGCAACTTTTGCTAGCCATTGCTTAAATGGTTCAGCCTTTGGTGACGGTATGGATTGAATAAGCCGGAAAAGCTGTTCGGTATCAGCCGCGTCAGTTTTATATGCTTTGCCATCTGTTGCTTTCATTTTCAGTTGTCCGATTTTTTCGGACAGCTCACTTCCCTCTTTTTTGAGTTTAACTTTTAAGTCGCTCCAGTATTTCCTTGGCCGATCGCTATTAGTCAAAATTTCGATTACGTCAATAATGGAGAAATACCACTTCTCATCATCTTCAACCCAAATGATTCTAACCTTTCTATCTTCAAATATTTTTATGGTATCTTTCATTTGGTTTGTTATTTATGCTTTTGTAAGAATTAAATTCAAAATCAACCGTTTATTGATTTCCCTGAGCACATTAAATTTATCATTTGTAGAAAGTTTGGTCATGACGAAGTACCCTCCTAATTGGTGCTGCATTTGATACTTATCGTTTTTACTATCTGAAATTAGGGGTACTTTTGATTTTATTATTTGTAGTCGCTTTATTTGGTTAGTCCCTATTTTTTCAATTGTTTTTAAAAAGGTCTCGGTGACATTGTTATCGTTAAACTTTGTTCCATCGGGGAATTGAACAAATATCTTTTCTCTTAAATTTTTATCAGCGCTGACATCTTGATCGAACTTCTGGTTCGATTCCGGAGTGTGGTTGTGTTTATACTGCTGTGGATCTGATTTTAATTGCAATATTGTAGGTGGATTTACTAGATTGGTGCTATTATTTAAAAAATCTAATATTTCCTGTTGGGTAATTTGATAGCCTTTTTCTTTTACAGATTGCTCTATGGCCTGCACTTTGTTTAACAATGGGTTGTTATCCATCATTTTATTTGCCTCAGGTAATGCATCTTTAATAACCCGCTCTTTCGTTGAAAGTTCAAGGTACTTTTCTGCTATATGCTTTGCACCTCCGTTAACTATATTGTTTTTAGACAAGAGCGTTGTAAATTCATCTTCCAATTGCTCTATATCATCTTTTAGAAAGTCTATTATCCTGTAGCATTTATCGGCAAATTCGCCGCCCGTCTGCGAATAATAAAAACGCCATTGTTGTCCATCCGTTATTATCGTAAAAGTTGCGGTATTGTTCCTGTTGTAGTCACGTAATTGCTTCTCAATATTTGAAAGATTTTGTTCAATTTTTGAATGGGCTTTAATTTCAATGTAAACGGAGGGGAAATTAGGCCACACAAACAATGCTATGTCTACTTTGGTGTTATCCTCTGACTTTGCCACATGGAATTCAGTGTTAACTTCTTTTGGGTTCCAGATGTCCCACCCTAGTTCTATCAATATTCTTCCAATAAGCGAAAACCTTATTTGTTCTTCATTTTTGTAAAGTCCATCTTTCAGTTTTGTCCTGATATCTTCTAAGGCAATTTTCATTTATTTACACTTTCTTCAAAAATAGAATAAAACAACACAAAAACAGAAATTTAGATGAAGACACCCCTATACCACTTTCCACACCTTATTCGTAACTTCGCAGCCGAATTTTCACTAACTTATTTCGGGTATGTCTTATTCGTTGAAGAATAAAGTACGTTTAGTTACTGCTGCATCGCTTTTTGATGGGCATGATGCGTCTATTAATATTATGCGCCGCGTTATGCAGGCCAGTGGTGCGGAGGTGATACATCTCGGTCACGACCGCAGTGTGCAGGAAGTAGTGGATTGCGCCATTCAGGAAGATGCCAATGCTATTGCCATAACAAGTTACCAGGGCGGGCACGTGGAATACTTTAAGTATATGCACGACTTGCTTAAGGAAGCAGGCTGTGGCCATATTAAAATATTTGGCGGCGGCGGCGGCGTTATTCTGCCCGATGAAATTAAGGAACTGCATGACTACGGTATAACCCGCATCTATTCGCCCGATGATGGCCGCCACATGGGCCTGCAGGGTATGATAGACGACCTGCTGGAACAAAGTGACTATGCTACAGGTGCGGTATTAAATGGCGAAGTAGGCCACATACCTGAAAAAGATGTAAAATCGATAGCGCGCTTAATATCGGCTGCCGAAAATTATCACGACCTGCCGGCCACACAAATGGCTCTTACCAAAATTGCAGAACAAGCCAAGCTATCTAAAACCCCGGTTTTAGGTATTACAGGCACCGGTGGTGCAGGTAAAAGCTCGTTGGTAGATGAAATAGTACGTCGCTTCCTTATCGATTTTAAAGACAAAAATATAGGCATCATTTCTGTTGACCCTTCAAAAAGGAAAACAGGCGGTGCACTTTTGGGCGACCGTATCCGTATGAACGCCATCCGCAACAGCAGGGTGTATATGCGGTCTATGGCTACCCGCCAAAGCAATTTGGCAGTATCAAAGCACATACTTGATGCGGTGAATATTCTTAAAGCCGCGCATTACGACCTGATAATACTGGAAACATCGGGTATTGGTCAGAGTGATACACAGATCACAGACTATTGCGATTCGAGCATGTACGTAATGACACCTGAATACGGTGCCGCTACGCAGTTGGAGAAGATAGATATGCTTGATTTTGCTGACATTGTTGTCATCAATAAGTTCGACAAGCGCGGCGCGTTAGATTCCCTGCGCGATGTAAAGAAGCAATACCAGCGTAACCACAAGCTGTTTGACAAGAACCCTGATGACATGCCCGTTTACGGTACGATAGCTTCTCAGTTCAATGACCCTGGCACGAATACCATGTACAAGGCATTGATGGATGTTGTGGAGAAGAAAACCCATACAGGGTTGCAAACCACTTACACCATCAGCGACGAAATGAGTGAGAAGATATACATTATCCCTCCTCACAGAACCCGTTATCTGAGCGAAATATCGGAGAACAACCGTAAATACGACGAATGGACAAAAACACAAAGTGCAATTGCACAAAAGCTGTTTGGCCTGAAGACTACCATCGATATTATTAAAGCCGGGGATGCAGATGACAAAGACCGTTTAGTAAAAACACTACAAGAGGTTTACGCCAAAACAGAGCTTGATCTTGACCCTAAGAACAAGGTGTTGCTGCAACATTGGGAAGCCAAGAAAAAACAGTACACTGACGAGTTCTACATATTTAAAGTAAGGGATAAAGAACTGAAAATACAAACGCATACCGAATCACTTTCTCACTTGCAGATACCTAAGGTAGCTGTGCCTCGTTATCAGGCTTGGGGAGAGATTTTGCAATGGGCATTATCAGAAAATTTCCCTGGCGAATTCCCTTACGCAGCAGGTATCTATCCGTTCAAGCGGGAAGGGGAAGACCCTACCCGCATGTTTGCGGGCGAGGGTGGGCCGGAGCGCACCAACAAGCGCTTCCACTATGTATCGAAAGGCTTGCCAGCCAAGCGTTTAAGTACTGCATTTGATAGCGTTACCCTATACGGACAAGACCCTGATCACCGCCCTGATATTTATGGTAAAGTAGGTAATTCAGGTGTAAGCGTTGCGAGCCTCGATGACGCTAAGAAGCTCTATAGCGGCTTTAACCTTGCCGACCCTAAAACGTCGGTTTCCATGACCATTAATGGCCCCGCGCCTACTATCACCGCTTTCTTTATGAATGCGGCCATTGACCAGCAGTGCGAGCTATACATTGAGGCCAATGGCCTTGAAGAAGAAGTAAATAAGAAAATAGACGCCATATATAAAGACAAAGGCATCGAACGCCCGCACTACAATGCAAAGGCAGCTTCACAAAACACCTCCCTCTCCCTTGGAGAGGGCCGGGGTGAGGTCTCTTTACCTGAAGGCAATGATGGCCTTGGCCTGATGTTGCTCGGCGTAACTGGAGATATGGTTTTACCAGCCGATGTGTACGAGAAAATTAAAGTAAGTACCCTCGCACAAGTAAGGGGTACAGTACAGGCCGATATTCTTAAAGAAGACCAGGCGCAAAATACCTGTATCTTCTCTACTGAATTCTCCTTACGGGTTATGGGCGATGTGCAGCAATATTTCATTGATAACAAGGTGCGTAATTTCTACTCTGTTTCTATTAGTGGTTACCACATAGCAGAAGCGGGAGCCAACCCTATTTCGCAGTTGGCTTTCACCATTTCCAACGGCTTTACGTTTGTGGAATATTACCTGAGCCGGGGTATGCATATCGATGATTTTGCACCCAACTTATCGTTCTTCTTCAGCAATGGTATTGACCCTGAATATAGCGTAATAGGCCGTGTGGCCAGGCGCATTTGGGCCAAGGCAATGAAGCTGAAATATGGCGGTAACGAGCGTTCGCAGATGCTGAAGTACCACATACAGACCTCGGGCCGCTCGCTGCACGCACAGGAAATTGATTTTAACGATATCCGCACCACATTGCAGGCACTGTACGCTATATACGATAACTGTAATTCGCTGCACACCAACGCTTATGATGAGGCTATAACCACGCCTACGGAAGAAAGCGTGCGCAGGGCAATGGCAATACAGCTCATCATTAATAAAGAATTAGGTCTGGCTAAGAACGAGAATCCGTTACAGGGTTCGTTCATAATAGAAGAACTGACGGACCTAGTAGAAGAAGCAGTGTTAACCGAATTTGACCGCATTACAGAACGCGGTGGTGTACTGGGTGCAATGGAAACCATGTACCAACGTGGCAAAATACAAGAAGAAAGCCTGTACTACGAAACACTGAAACATACAGGGGAGTTCCCGATCATCGGTGTAAATACGTTCCTCAGTTCAAAAGGCTCTCCAACTGTTTTACCGCGCGAGGTTATCCGCTCTACCGAAGAAGAAAAAGAGTTCCAGATACGCTCCGTACAAAACTTATGGAAACGTAGTGGCAACCGGGGCGAAGAGGTGTTGCACAAACTACAGCAAGCCGCCATACACAACAAAAATGTTTTTGCCGAACTGATGGAAGCAGTAAAATACTGCTCCCTCGGCCAGATATCGAAAGCGTTGTTTGAGGTGGGCGGGCAGTATAGGAGAAATATGTAGGGGTAAAAATTAAAAGTAAAAAAGTTCAATAGATTGAAGCGGCGATGGTTGGAAAACTATTGCCGCTTTTATTTTATATAATTATTTCAGTGCAAATGAAAAATATTGTATAAATTGCAATTATAAATTGTAGCTCATGAAAAAGATAGTCCTCTTTATAGCTTTTTGCGTAAACATTTTTTTGAATAGTAGTAATGCTATGGCTCAATGCCTGCAATTGGTACATTGTCCAACTGATACCATGGGGTGGGTACACGGTACAAGCCAACCTACACATCCCGGGCACTACAATAATGACACATTTGTGATCTGCAATTCGCATGGTGGAGAAAACAATTACCTGTATAATAGTTTTCCCACTACACTATATGGCACAGCTTCGGCTTTCAGTATGTCGTTCGATTTCAGAATTGATAGTAATCATTCTTGCTCCGATGGGTTGACTTTCTGGTTTTTCACATCAAGCCTTTATTAAATGGGATCTAGTTCCCATGAAGGTGGAGATATGGGTTTCCCGGATACAACCTCAGGATTCGCACTCGCATTCAGAACAATTGGTTGTGTCGATGAAATTTACATGAAAAAAATTAATTCAACAAGTTATAATTGGTGTAGTGGCTCTAGCTCTTGCAGTCATGATACTAATGTTTCCACCCCGTTAACGCACCAGATGTTCTTGACTGATTCCCAATGGCACCATTGCATTGTTAACTATGACCACGGTTATATTACCACTTCTTTCGATGGGGGGCGTGTTACAGTTTCAGGCTATTCTCCTATATATGGTACAGGGCATTTTGGTTTTATGGGAACAAATGGTGGCGGCTATAGTCGCAAATGTTTAAAGAATATACAGTTATGTGCTGGGTTAGGAACCCCGACTCATGCGTCTGACAGCTTTGGCACTTATGTTAACAGGCTCTGCAATGGCCCGCAAATAACCATTCAAACCAATACCTACACTTCTTCTTATTACGTTAAAACCTATTATGGCGATGGCACTCACGATTCCTCGGTTTTAATGCATGCCACGATAGGGGGGTATGTTGTGTTATCACATAACTATACTGCGCCCGGTCATTATACAATCCGTGAGAAATTGTATAACGGTACAACATTACTCGATTCTTTAAGCTTCCTGTATGAAAATATTTTTTGCGCTACGCTCCCTGTAAAATTTTATAACGATTTCAATTCTGATTGCTTTTTCCAATCCTCGGAATCATATATAGCCCAAACTGTAGTTACAGAAATTGACTCTAATGGTATTCCTGTCGATACTATTTCAGCAACGAGCGGTTTTTATTATGACGTTCATGGGGCAGTTGGCGATATTTATTCGTTCAGGGTATTATCAACCCCCGGTAATATGTATACTTCCTGCCCTTCTACCGGTATTTTATACGACAGTTTGGTACCGGGTATCTTTATCTATCCTATCAAATATTTCGGGCTTAATTGTACCGGAGGGAGTTCCTATGACCTCTCCGTAAATGCGGTGATACCTGTTACAGGTGTGCGTGACCAATGGGGCAATGCATACGTACAGAACAGCCATTGTGCTCCTGCAAGCGGAACACTTACCTTGCACTATAGTTCAAAATATGCAGGCTCTCCCACCCAGGTAAGCCCCACCCCTGTGTCAGCTACTGCAGGTACTATTGTATGGAATCTAAGTTCATTAAGCTCATCGGCATCGGCTCCAGTTAAATTGCATTGGGAAGGGGAAGACGGAGGTACACCTTTAACAATTCGCGATACCGTACATTCTTATTTTGTTTTAACCCCAATGACCGGTGATGCTGACACTACCAACAATACCGAGTTCATCAACGATACCGTCAGGGCCGGGTGTGACCCTAATGAAATGTGGGTAAAACCGGCGGGTTGTATTGCATCAGGTACTGCCGCAATACAGTTGCGGTACACTATCAATTTTGAAAATACAGGCAACGATACGGCACACAATATTTATGTAATGGATACCCTTTCTGATTTGGTTGATGTATCCACCATGGGTATTGTAATGAGCACCAATGAAATGTATGTTACTAAACTTAAAGATGCTGCCAACCACAATATCCTGAAATTTGATTTCCCAAAAATCAATTTGCTCGATAGTTCCCATCATAGTGAATGCGATGGTGGATTAATTTTTAATATTAAAACAAAAACTGGCATAGCTGATGGTGCCGATATCATGAACCGTGCGGGTATTTATTTTGATGTGAATGATGTGGTAATGACCAATGAAGCGCATAATGTTATAGGTTGCACCCCTGTATCAGTTAGCAGTCAGCAGTTGGCAGTTGGTAGTCCGGTGGTTTATCCCAACCCGGCCTTCGATGTTTTGAATATCAAAACAGATGGTGTCATTTTTGAAACCTACACCATTACTAATAGTGTTGGTAGCACAGTACTGACCAGCTCCATCAACAGCGGAGTGACCCAGGCAAATATTAAAGAATTGCCCGCAGGTTTATACTTTGTGAATCTTAAAGGTGTTAGCGGCAATGTGGTGAAGAAGTTTGTGAAAATGTAGGTTTAAAAATTAAAAGTAAAAAAGGTCAATAGATTGAAGCGGCGATGGTTGGAAAACTATTGCCGCTTTTTTTGTTTGTGCAACTACTCAATCGGCCTGCTCAGGAGATATTGGACTCGTAAAAGTTGGGTATAGCTACTTATTTTAGAAAATAAGTACAAGTGTCTGGCCGTGAGTGAATATTATATTGTAATTTTATGTGACCAAAATTATCGAATATATTTACAAACACTAAGCAACTAAAAGAGACAGTAATTTTGGTGCATGTGTCTCGGTTCGGACAGCATGAAAGAGGGTAATGAATTTTACGAAATGACGGTTATGAAAAGTATCTTGGTTTTTATTACGCTGGTAATTATCAGCGGCGGCACTTTTGCTCAAAATCTGCCTTTTTATTTGCCCAAAGTTGGGCTTATTGCATGGTATCCTTTTACCGGGAATGCTGATGACAGTAGCGGTAGTGGTAATAACGGTACGGCAATTGGAGGTGCAGCACTAACCATTGACCGGTTTGGCAATATGAACAGCGCTTACACTTTTAACGGAAGTACCTCTGAGATAACAACGGCACTCCAGCCACCGTCAGGTAATGCGCCGCGCACTGTTTCCTGCTGGTTTAAATACGATTCTTTACCTCACCACTGTGATAACAGTCTTGCCATGGCTGGTTATGGTTTTCATGACGGTTCCTGTTCTTATGCTGATATGAATTTTTCCATGGAAATATACTATTCAAGCAGCAGCGGTGCCACTGCAAGGGTGGATGGCATTTGTATATCGAATGCGGCAGATGGGGTAGCAGATACACTCAACAATGACTGGCATTTTTTCGCAGCAGTTTACGATCCTTCTTTTGGCGATTTTACCACTATTAAACTTTATATTGATGGAGAGTACAAGGCAACGCATACTGGTATATACGGTAGCACAACTGCAGTAATAACGGATACAACGGAGCGCTTTTGTATTGGTGCCGGGCATTACGCAGCATGCCGCAGGTTCTTTTACGGGTCCATAGATGATATAGGTGTGTGGAACAGGGCGCTGTCGGAAGATGAGCTTTCTGCCATTTATCATACGCAGCCAACAGCTGTTTCTGATAGCTTTGCTGTATTTACAAAAGCCATCTGTCCTGGCCCGGCAATGTTCATTTTGCCCCGCAATTATTCCTCGCTATTGCGTGTTAAATCTTCTTTTGGCGATGGCACTTCCCAAATTGATAGTTGCTCTGCCTATTCGGGCGATACCGTGCTCTACCATACGTACACAAACTCCGGAATTTATAACATCAAGCACGTGCTTTTTAATGGCAGTGCTGCTATCGATTCCGTGCAGTATAATTATAACTATACACTTTGCAGTGCTATTCCCCTGCAATTCTTTTTCGATAATAACGGTAATTGTGTTCAGGATACCGATGAAGCGGCGCTATATATGCCTGTTACAATTGAAGTAGATTCAAATGGAGTTACTATTGATACTCTTTCGGCAACGAGTGGATTGTATTATACAGCTTACGGCAGCTCAGGGGATATTTATAGCTTTAGAGTGCTCAGCATGCCGGCAGGTTTTTATGTTGGTTGCCCTTCTACAGGAATTGTATACGATACCTTAGGATCTTCTACCGCTCCTGGTACAGTACACTATATAAGTTTTCAATGCTCAGGCGGGTCAGTTTTCGATTTGGGCATCCACGCCATTATTCCTGTAACCGGCAATAACGACCAATGGGCCAATGTGTATGTGCAAAATGCCTATTGCGCACCCACTACCGGAACAATTACTTTGCACTACAGCCCCAAATATGCAGGTGGGGCGCACCCGGTAACGCCAGCACCGGTTTCTACGGCAGGTAATAACATTGTGTGGAGCATTAGTTCGTTATCTTCAACGCTATCTTCTCCCGTTCATTTATATTATGCTATTTGGAGCGGCGGTACGCTTTTGCCCATTGGCGATACTGTACAGTCTTATTTCTCTATTGCACCGGGTACTGGCGACGCTGACACTACTAACAATACAGAAATAATTATTGACACCGTTCGTGCCGGCTGCGACCCTAACGCCATTTATGTAAAACCAGGCTGTATGGTGTCAGGCATATTGCCCACCCAATTGCAATACACAATTACGTTTGAGAACACTGGCAACGATACTGCTCACAATATTTATGTGATGGATACCCTGCCCGACTACGTTGACGCTAACAGTATGCGACTGGTAATGGCATCGCACGAAATGTATGTGTCAAAGCTGAAAATAGCAGGGCATAACATGCTTAAATTCGATTTCCCTAAAATAAACCTGCGCGATAGTTCGCACCACGGCGAGTGCGATGGTGCAATTATCTATACCATCAATACTAAACCAGGTCTCACTATGGGTACCGATATCATGAACCGTGCAGGTATTTACTTTGATGTGAATGACGTTGTAATGACCAATGAAGCGCATAATGTTATTGGTTGCCCCGTTGTATCAGTTGGCAGTCAGCAGTTGGCAGTTGGTAGTCCGGTGGTTTATCCAAACCCGGCCTTCGATGTTTTGAACATAAAAGCGGATAACGATGTTTTTGAAAACTACACGATTACCAATAGTGTGGGTGCGGTTATTACTACCGGCAACCTTGTTCAGCGACAGACCCAAATCAACATCAAATCGCTACCTGCCGGGTTGTACTTCATAAACCTGAAAGGTGCAGGAAATAATGTGGTAAGGAATTTTGTGAAAATGTAGTGCATACAGTATCATAAAACGCCTTCAGCCAGAGCTCTGGCTGAAGGCGTTTTATGTTGGTTTTCCTTAACTTTGTACAAACAAGATTTTTATGACAGCCGGTATTGACAGAAAACTATATGCCACCATTGAGCAGCTTAGTGCGGCTCAGAAGAAGTCATTATTGGGTTTTATTAAAACTATAGTTCCAGCCATAGAAGAGGACGTTTCCTTTAGTGTAGCGCAGTACAATAAAGATTTGGATGAAGCCGATGCTGCAATAGAAAGAGGCGAATATGTTACAAATGATGAAGTATTTACCACGATAAATAACGTGATCAGTGGCCGAAAATAGAATTGTCTGGAATGCTATTGCTCAAAAACAACTTATCGATATCATTGCCTATATAGCTGATGACTCAATAGCAGGTGCTGAAAACGCGCAAAATTTGTTAAGAGAAAAGTTAGAGAAAATTGCTTTGCACCCCGAAATGTGTCCGAAGGACAAATACAAAACTTCAAACGATGGAAGTTTCAGGGCATTTACAATATTTCACTATCGTATTTCATATCGGATAAAAGGGGACGAAATAAGGATACTTGCCATCAGGCATACCAGCATGAAGCCCAAATTTCATTAATAGCAATGATGTGCGGCTACAGTTCCAGCACTAATTATTTACAATTTTACAGGGGTTATAAGTCAGTTACATCTTTTTCAAGCCGTTTAATTTCTGTCTTTTCTTTTTTAATACCCTGCCTGATAAAGGCATAGATATTCATGTAGAGATTAGCCACCCATACTAAGGCAAAGCCTGCAATTATATAACCACGCCAGTCAGGTAACAGCAACTTGTAATTGGTGAAGAAGAGTGCCAGTATGAAAAGCCAAAGCAATTGCGTATGAATATTCTGAAGTTGCACGGTCATTTAATGCCTGAATAATTTATACAAAATTGGCATTTTGCCGTAAAGACGGTTTTCATAATTTACGGTATGTATTACATTATTTACACAAGAACCGAAAATGTACGTATTTTCGTAAAAAGCAACCCCATGAGAACTGCACTGTTCATTGCCGCAAGTATTTTTTTAGTGAGCTCATGTAACAGACAGGAATCTACGCCCGATAGTGTTGATATTTTCAGCAAGGACCAAATTTCGAATCTGGTAGCGCAAAACAAAGAAAAGCAAAAGGAAGCGGTTGCTCTTTTAGAGAAGGGTAACAGAAAATTCAGGGCAGAGAAAAATGCTGCCGCGGCCATCGATATTTATACTACATCAATCACTACATATCCGACTGCGAAAGCGTACTTTGAATTAGGTAACGCATGTGCTACAGAAAAAAAATACGATAAGGCAGTACTGTGTTATTCATTTGCCGAGCAATTGGGTTTTCAGCCACTTTCAAAACTGCTGTATAATGAGGCTTGCGCCTATTCCTGGAGCAGTAAGGTAAGCGAGGCACTTAACCACCTGGAATATGCCATAGAGGCAGGCTTTGTAAATAAGAACCAGCTAACTAAAGACCCTGACCTGGAACTGCTGCGAGGCAACCGCTTTCAGAAGGTATTCCTAGATGCCATGCAGGGTGTTGAAAATGCGGAAGGTCTTGTTTGGGAGAGCTTCATGCAGTCGTTCCATGCATTGGTGCTGCCTGTTGCTATTGATGTGGCCCCGGTGAGAAATTTTAACTACGACCACTGCCTGAGTTTTGAATATGAAAAGTATGTTGCCGAAATGCATGACCGCGTGCGGTTTTCAAGGGGAGACGGAGAATTGTTCTACCCTTATGGCACAGTAGAAACCAACGGCAATTACATTGCCGTTATTTACCTGAAAACAATGGATGATGAATATGGGGGCAACGGCTCGCTTGCCTATTATATGGCTACCTACAAACCCAATGGAATCATTATTGATAAAATGCTGATAGCGGGCAGAACAAGTATAGCCAACCCCATCAAAACCTTCAGCATAAATGGCAATCTTACTTTCGAAGTAAAGGAGTTGGAGCAAACTTATAAATACCCGGTGCAGGATTCCGGTTATTATAACAATGAGATTGTAAAGACAAATGTAAAAAGCTGCCGCAATTTTAAAATAACCGACGAAGGTAAGTTTATGGAAACAGGCCCGGCGCTGGGCGCAATAGATAAAAACCTCAACGGGGAAAGTAAGAGGTCATAAGCCGTTGTATACCCCCTTTGCGTATCCATACTTCAGCAACAATCAGGTTAACGGTCCAGCTGAGCCAGGCTATAATAATGTAAGTGGTTGCTGGCCGCAATTCCAGATTTAAAACACCAATTACTAATGCATAAGCGCGTAGCGTAAGTGCGGAAAGTGCTAATGCGTAGCTACGGGCCATCCATGCGCCATGCTGGGTGAATTTACGGTCCAGTGCCCGTTTAAGAGCCATGGCAGTTGTAAATAACCATAGGCATGCCAGCAGCACAAAACTAATACGGGCAGGTAAGCCACCATTAGCATAGCAACCCATAACCAGACCAGTCGGCCCGCTGAGCAACAGCACAATAGTTATATATACATAGCCGCTTGCCCGGTGCAATTTCCGAAACCTGCTGAGTATAAAGCTATTGAACTGCAATAACCCGGCTATTAGTACAAAAGTGCTCGTGAAAACATGCAGGTAAAAACTCCATCGCCAGTGCGCTATGTGGTAAACCGAAGTTTTTGTGCGAAGAAAATCAATGTCGGGTTTAAGCGCAATATCTGGCACAGATAGCCGATACATGAGCAGGATACCCACAACAACCAATACATTAAAAATGATAAATACCAGCTGTTGCTTCTTGCCCATAGTATGCCCTAATATTCATATTCACGGGAAAGCACTCTGCCGTTAAATTTGAGGCATGGCACCATGTACACATTCTCTTCGCTATTGCGTGCTGTACTGTCTAGCTGCAGGGCGGAGGTGCCTTCTGGTAATTCCGTATTTTTTGCCCAACTGATGTAGTACGTCGCTGCCTGCCTGTGCCAGCTTCCTCTTACCGATTTTAACTGTTGAGATCTTACGCCATTCGTTACTTCGTAAAATTCATAAACACATTGGCCATCGGCATTAAAAACAAGTGTTGCGGTGCTGTCGCGGTAAGTTCCTTCGGGCTGGTCTTCATACGACATATCGAGGTTTGCCGCTTCCTTTTTTAGTACAAAGGTTATGGTCTTCAGCTTGGCGTTATTTTTTGGGGTCCAGTTGCCGGTAATCGTATGCAAGGTGGTATCTAGTTTAACATCAAAAACGCCATCATAGGGGTTGTTGCCGGGCTCTTTCAATAGCAAATGAAAACCACGGTCTGCAACCTCCATTTGCCCTGAAAAATTTCGCTTCAGGCCCTTGTGTATGGTATAGCCTACCGCATTTCTGCCCGTTGCCAATCTTAAAGAAAGGTGAATGACACTGCCGCCAAAATCGCCCGAATAAATGCCCTGCAACGAATCGTAAGAATATGCAATGGGGAATGCGCTTTCCGCTGGCTTACCATCACCTTTTCGTCTTGCATCTTTACACGAAGGCAGTAGCATTGCAGCAAGTAAGCAACAACACAACAACGTACTCAATCTGAAAAGGTTTTTCATAAGCGATATTTTACGGCAAGCTGTTACTGTGCGGGCTGAGCTAAGAGATTGTATTTGCGCACCGAATCTTCTTTGCCCAATGCCTTATAGGTCAATGCCAGGTTCTCGTATGCTGATAGGAAATTGGGGTCGAGCGATATGGCTTTGTACAAATTGGTCAGTGCCATATCGTACTTGCCCATGCGCATGTAACACAGCCCAATATTGGCATATGCATTTACGTAGTTAGGGTTCAGTACAATGGCTTTCTGGCAAACTTCCAGCGCTTTTTCATAACGGTTGGTCATGAAATATACGCCCGCGAGGTTATTGATGGCAATAGTGTATTTCGGGTCAATTTCCAGTGCACGCTTATCGTAGTGTTCCGCTGAATCGTAGATCGCGAGTTTAAAATACGCATCGCCCAGCGACGCATTTGCATCGGTATAATCAGGGTATATGCGCAGTGCCTGTTTCAGGTAGGTACTGGCTTCCTGTATGATCTGTTTTCTCACTTCGGGATTGCCTTCGCTTTTAGCATTGGTCACCACCATTTCTGTACCCAGGTAATAAGCTATGCGGCTATCGTTGGGCGACTTCTTAACATCGGTTTTGAACAGTGTATAATTATCTAGCCAGTCGCCATTACGGTTTACGACCATGAAGCCGAACACCAGGCATACCGGCACAAAAATAGCCAGCATTTTAGGGTTAGTTATCGTACCCATGGTTGCCTCTTCTTCTTTGGCGCCAGCTAAAAACTGGTCAACTATTAATGCAATGGCAAGGCAGAAACCCACCGATGCAAAGAACACAAAACGCTCTGCCATTGGCGCACCTATAATGAAGACGATGTTGGAGAACAAGGCTATGGTAGCCAGAAAGAATAGTATGGCAAATGCATAGGGGTCTTTAGGCTTTTTTACCAGGCGCATAATGCCAAATACAGCAATAGCTATATAAAATACAAGGGATAAGATAACCCATATATTACCCAGAGATGCAAAAGGAACGCTGTTGTAAGAATAGTCGCACACCAACGGATAAGGAACAAACAGTAGAGCGATATACTTACCCAGAATCAAAATCTCGGTTGCAAAAGCAATTGCCGGCGAAGGTGCTTTAACGAGGTGGTTATCAATAAAACTAACAATGCTGGTAGTATTGGCATCGTAATGCCTTAAAACTGAAAAACGCACAATGAGGAACAATACAGAAACGCCCACTGCACTAATGGTAATGTACAGGCTGCGGGTTTTATTTTCGTTCTTATAAAAGTAAAAAACGAACGGTATAATGAACAGAAAGGAGATAACGGTTTCCTTGCTGAGGTAGGACAGGAAGAAGGCTACAATGCCATACAGCAGGTGCTTCATTAGCCCGGAATTGGCATACTTTAAAAACATGTTGAGGCTCAGGAATGCGAAAAAGAAACACAGCAATTCATCGCGACTTTTAATATTGGCGACAACCTCGGTATGTATGGGGTGTAGGGCAAAGAGCAGGGTAGCGAAGAACGCTACTCCAGTTCGCTTCTTGCCGAACAATTCATCTAAAAAAAGGAAGAGTAAAATAACGCAGCCTGCAAATACAAGCACATTCATTACGTGACTTACCTTAGGTTCGCCATCGAACAATTGGTATTCTGTGGCAAACATAATCAGCGAAAGCGGGCGGTACAGATCGTTAGTGGTAATGAACCAGCCACGGCGGTATGGGGTAGTAAGTATCTGCGGTATTGCAGACATGCCCTTGGTAACAATGTTATTGTCTCGTATTACAGTAAAATCATCCAGCGCATAATTGTTGCTGAAGGTATTGGCATACGCCATAAACGCGATTACACCCAGCAGTATAGCCATCTTTAAACTGAATGACATGCCACCCTTGGCACCTTCCTGCTTTGGCCGTGGCGATGCGGGTGCAGCCATGGGGTTTGGTATATTAGGTTGTGTTATTTTCTTAGCCATTATACAATATTCGTGTTTGGTATTGGTAAGGGGTTATTTAGCCGCAGCAGGCGCTGGCTTCAGGTTGTAAATACGCATTATGCAACTGTTCAGCACCGATATTTCGTATTCAACGTTCTTTGACGGATAATCTTCTTTATGCCCACGGAAATTGGTAATAAAATAGTCGGCATGTTGCAGGTCGGTAAATACAAATCTTACGCGGTCTTTAACCGGTAGTATTTTGGTATTGTGCCTAACCGGGTCTTCGTAGTTACAGGCTATGTGTATAGTATCAGTAGGTTGTTTTTTAGCAAGGTATTCCAATCCTTGTTTAAAGCTTGCGCCCCAGTAATCCAGCTCATAGTTTTCCCGGAGGTATTGGTCATCATGCGAAGTCAGTTCATTGAAATATACTTCCTGAAACGGGTGGTTATGCATCATGAAGAAGCCTACAATACCCATTTGCAATGCGCAAACTGAAACTACCACCCACTTAAATTTGCCATTGATGATCTGCGAGATGGCATAGCCTGCCAGTATTACAAAAGGTGGGTACACAAAGTAAAGGTGACGCCAGTCGTCATAAATTACAGCGTTCAGTTTTACTACTGCAAAAATAGGTACGAAGAAGCACAGCAGGGTAAGCATGTAGTGCCGCTCGGGGGAATTGGTAAAAAACACCTTCGCACGCTTTACAAAATCCCTTATTATCAGGCCGAAGCCGGCTATGCCTAATGCCGTCCATAAAATGGGAGTGGTTACAACAAACCAGGTAGGGAAATAATCCCACGGCAATTCGGTGGTGCGCTCATAAATACCACGCACCAATACCGCGCCATCCCATTTGTAGTGCGACATAACGCTATAACTTTCCAGGAAGTTGGCTACCGGGGCCTTCCATAAAAACGGCCATGCGCCAATGAGTGTAACAGAAAAGAAAAACACATACAGACCGAGGCTTATCAGTAATTTCTTTTTGGCTGTTTTATCGGCTTCTTTCCACCAATCAATAACCAGCATACCCAGAAGTAACCCAACCAGCATTATGCCCATTACCCTTATACTGGTAGTGTAGCCTGTCAAAATGCCAAGTGCCGCATACCACACCGGCTTATTGCGGTCGAATGCTATTTTGCTGAACGCCAATGTAATTATAAAAAGTGCCAGAAAGGGGATATCCTTCGTGTTGAAAAAGGAATGGGCGTAGATGCGCGGGGCAAACAGGGCCATGATGCAGCAGATGCTGGCTACAATAACATTTTTTGAAAGCTTGAACGACAATACATACACCGCAAGCGCACTTATCAGAAACAAAATGTGCGTTACCAAATGCCGCATGAAAAATATATCGCGGTAGTCGGTAAGGCTGAACCATTTTTCAAAACAGTATAGTGGCAGTTCAAAACCGGCACCATACCAGCGGTAGGCATAGGTGTAAAGTTCCGGATTGCCGGTGGTAGCATAATTGTAACTGAGCAAACCTGTCTGCCTTTGGTCAAGTTCATCCCAGGTCATACCATAATCTTTATAGGTAACCGCAGTTACTATGAGTGCTATAATGAACAGGGCTATACCCGGTAAATATGACAAATACTTATTTTTCATAATAAAAATTGATATCCTGAAAGCAGGTGTGGCGGTACTATTTTTTAAAAAAGCCAGCCAGCACGTGGTGCACAACATAGTAAGCGGCCAGGGGCTACCCCCCATTCCGTTAAAGTATAAAGGTAAAAAAATTGTTGATTTGGCCTACTTAACCTTACATTAATAAACTTCTAACTATCTTTCTCCATGGCCAATAACCGCTGAAAACTGAGCAAGCACCTGATTCATTTAACCTGTGCGGGTATAATTAGTCTATCAATTGGTAAAGAATTAAATTATAAGGCCTGTTTTCTTTACATTCTTAATAAACATTTCTAACTTCGCAAGGTAATATAACATATCATGAAAAAAACACTATTTTCCTCTTACCTTATCATTTTCCTTCTAGCGATTACCTCTGGTGTTCAGGCTCAGTATATTACTACAATAGTGGGAACAGGTACCCCTGCTTACAGTGGTGATGGTGGTGCTGCAACCGCAGCCCAGCTACATGGCCAGTTTGGGCTGGGTATTGATGGCGCAGGCAATATATATATTGCTGATACCGGCAACCATTGCATACGTAAGGTTACCATAGCTACCGGTATTATTACTACGGTTGCGGGCACTGGCACAGCGGGCTTTTCCGGCGATGGTGGCGCAGCAACTGCCGCAAGAATGAACACCCCTACCAGTGTAGTTATTGATGCATCGGACAACATATACATTGCTGACCAGTTTAACCACCGTGTGCGCATGGTCGATGCTTCAACCGGGCTCATCAGCACGGTTGCAGGAACCGGCACACCAGGTTTTTCCGGCGATGGCGGTTCAGCTGTAGCGGCAAAACTTAACAGGCCCTATGGTGTTGCTCTTGATGCTGCCGGAGACCTTTATATAGCTGACAGAAGTAACAACAGGGTTAGAAAACTAAGTATGTCCACCGGTAACATTAATACCGTTGCAGGTAGCGGTACAGTAGGTTTTTCGGGTGATGGTGGCCCTGCTACCAACGCTAACCTTAACCGCCCCATATTTGTTGCGTTCGATGGTTCAGGCAATATGTTCCTCATTGACAATGGTAACAACCGTATCCGTTCTGTTGATGGTTCAGGCAATATCAATACCGAAGCCGGCGACGGTAGCACCGGTTATGCAGGCGACGGTAGCGCAGCTACAGGTACAGGCATAAACAGCCCTACAGCTATGGTTTTCGATGCAAGTAACAATTATTATATAGCTGATGCGGGTAACCATTCCGTTCGTATGGTAAGCAATGCAACAGGTACAATAGTTACCGTTACAGGTACAGGCACAGCAGGGTTTAATGGCGATTGCATAGCACCCATATCGGCACAACTTAATACCCCTACAGGTGTGTTGATTAACCTTGCAGGTGAATTGAATATTTCAGATTGCGGCAACAACCGCGTGCGTAAAATAATGGCTCTATGCGCAGGTACCCCAGCGGGTGGCGGTGCCAATGCAACAGTTACTACGGGTTGTCCTTTTTATACTACACAACTTTTCACAACGGGTTCAACCCGTGGTTGCGATATTTCGTACCAATGGCAGTCATCAACCGATGGCACCAGCTACACTAACATAACGGGTGCTACCAATGGCACATACAGCCCGGCACTTTCAGCTTCTACTTATTTCCAGTGCATAATTATTTGTAACACCAGCGGCAGTGCTGCGGTTTCCAGCGCTGTTTTCCTTAATGTTGATCCGCTGCCGGTAATTTCGGCTATTTCGGGTCCTGGTTCAGTATGTATCGGTTCTGCAATTACCTTGAGCGATACGGCAACTTCAGGCACCTGGGCTGCCAGCAATGGCAACGCAACCATAACTACTGCGGGCCTGGTAACAGGTGTTGCAACTGGTTTAGATACGATCAGGTACAGTGCCACTAATGCTTGTGGTACTACAACCACTACGCAGGTAGTAATGGTTAATCCGGTTGTAACACCATCAGTTACTATGTCTGCCAATCCTGGTTTTGCAGTTTGTAACGGCATGTCAGTAAACTTTACCGCAACACCTGTTAACGGTGGTTCTACCCCTTCATACGTCTGGACAGTTAACGGAACATTTGCTGGCGTAGGTGCATTCTTTACCTATACCCCGGCTAATGGTGACATAATTGCAGTAACGCTTACCACCAGTGCACCTTGCGCTACCATTGCTTCGGCTATTGCTTCAGCAACCATGACGGTTACTTCTTTATTGGTTCCGGGTGTTACGGTTGCCAATGGCTCACTGGGCGATACAGTTTGCAGAGGCACCTCGGTTACTTATTATGGCAATGTTGTTAACGGTGGCGGTGCCCCAACTTATCAATGGTTCATTAATGGTGCTGCAAGCGTAACTACACCAACCCTTAGTTACACACCTTCAAATGGCGACGTGATCGGTTTACGCATTACCAGCAGCTTTACCTGTGCATCACCTGCAACTGCATTCGATACCATGTTGATGGTGGTTGATACAACTGAAACGCCTGATGTAAACATTACTGCTTACCCTGGCGATACTTCATGCACTGGTTATGCGGTTACTTACACCGCACATGCCCGTTACAGGGGCGATAACCCAAGCTATATCTGGATAAAGAATGGCATACACGTAGCCACTGGTATCAATTTCACTTTCACTCCGGTTACCGGCGATAGCGTTCAGTGCGTTTTCTACAGCAATGCGATCTGCCGTACGGTTGACTCTGCATTAAGCAATGTATTCCACATGGTTGTAGGGCCTATAACCACAACATCGGTTACCATAGCAGCACACCCTGATACTACCATCATTATAGGCACCAGCGATACGTTAACCGCTACTGCCCTGAATGCAGGTGCAGGTGCAACTTACCAGTGGTACCTGAATGGTTTACCGGTTGTGGGTGCAACGGACATGAACTATATCAGTAGTACTTTTTCAGACAATGATTCTGTTTATTGTGTGGTACATGGCACCAACCCTTGCTCTTCGCCTGCTGTTGTGTACAGCAACGGCCTGAAGATCCACGTTATTATTGTTAATGCAGTGCATAATGCCGCACCATCAATAAGTGCCATCAATTTGATACCTAATCCGAATGCAGGTTCATTTACTTTCAATTGCAGCGTTGTTGGCGACGACCAGCAGGCAACAGTAATGATAACCGACCTGCTGGGTAAAGTTGTTTATAGTGATGATGCAGCTATTGTAAACGGAAAAATAAGGAAGCAAATAACCGTTGCAGACCAGTTTACTAACGGCATTTATATGCTGCAGGTAGTTACTAACAGTGGCCGCCAGGTAGTCCGCTTTAACTTAGCACGATAATTTGTAGTATATATTATAAAAGCAAAAGCCTCCGTGAATCGGGGGCTTTTGCTTTTAAGGATGAAATAGTACATAATGATCCCCATACTCATAAAAAGCCGCTATTTTTACCTATAAAGTTGCCTTATGCGCCACATTACTATAAAGCCATTTCTTTTTTTAGTGTTTGCATTGCTGTTTTCATGCAGCGGAAACGCCCAGGATAATTTATTCACGGCTGTTGTAAGATATAGTAGTGTAGGAATAGACGATGAGTTTGAAATGGAATACAAAAGCCGCACTGGCAGCGTTAAGACCATTGAGCCCGATTTTCAGGACTTTACCAAAATCAAAGGCTACTATTTATCTGTTTCCTCGTCGCGCAGCATGAAAGACGGTACGATGAATTGCTGCGATACGGTAGTGACGTTTACCTATACCCTGAAAGCAAAGAGGACTGGCACATTAAAGATAGGAAGGGCGGCACTAACTACCCGCGAAGGCAAAATAATATACTCCGAACCTATAACCATAGCAGTAGTGGAAGGTTCGGCCCTCGTAGTAAAACCCAATACGCCATCCGCTAACCCTTTTGACGCAGTTTGGGGAAATATGAGTAACGATATGGCGTTGAGTGCCGCGCAAGTGAAGGCGCATTATAAGTATATTGTAGGCTGGGGGCAGGTGTACCAAAAGAATGATTCTGCAATAAGCACGGACGATAAAAAGAACCGTGCCAAAGTACTACAGGAAACAATTAATTTCTTTCAACGCCGGGGCCGCTGCGATAATTTAGGTAGTTTGCCGCTGGCTAATTCTGCCGTGGAGCACTATTTTTACTGTGTTGATGATACCACAGGCGTAAGGGATGGATTGAAAAAAATATATGCGCAGGATAACTCATCGAAGTACAGGACTACCATAGTTTTGGCAAAGGGATGGGATATTTTCTTTAAACATAGCATGTATGACAACGCCTACCATCATTATGAAGCCTTTTAGCAATTAAAAACAATGGTGGGAGCCAAAGATTTTAAAGAAGGCAACATAAAAACAGTGCATGTAGGTTTCTATTTTGCAAAGGAAACGGAAAGTGAACATTTTGTAACTGTAGCTAAAAATATGGGTCTCGTAATTGAAAAGGTAAATACTAGAAAGCTTGCTGGTGGTGGCGACACTATATATGAGGTGCTTGTTTCGAAAAAAATGAAGATCAACAGCAATGCATTTGATGAGTTAGCTGACAATTTATTAGATGCCTCTGAGGCAGACGGAGGACAATTCCAGACAATGTCCCGTTAAGGGATTTATGCCGCCAAATCAACACTATATCTCGACTTACGGGAATTGATTTCCCTGCTCTAATTCCTTTGCTTATTTAGCCCGGAACAATATGCAAATGCGACAAATATACAAGCATAAAAACCACCAGATAGCTAACAATAAGACAGGCGAATTACGATTGAACATGCTGTATTTTAGATTAAAATAAATTTGGTTATTAACCTGTAATTAATTAACTTCGGTAAAATCTCGCTTATGGAAATAGGTAATGTTTGTCGCGTTGCAATGGTGTCGGCGCTTTTATCGGGCAGCATCAATGGGTTTTGCCAGGATGCATCAACAACTGAAAAAACGTGCGCCCCGGGCGCGGCTGCAACGAATGTTGTAAATGCCGAATGGCTGCCTTCGCTGGCCCCAAATTCAGGTTACACAAAAGCTGATGTAGTGCCTGCCGCATTACCCTACCAGGCGGTTCGTGGTGCCGATGTGCTGTGGACCAAAACCGTGTGGAGAGAAGTGGACATGATGGAAAAACAGAACATGCCATTCCGGTACGAAGGCGATGAAAGTACGGGTGGCGGTATGTTTGTTGAAATATTGCTTGATGCCGTAAGGCGCGGTAAAATAGATGCCTATTCTGCTTTTGGCGGCGATGACAGGTTTACGACAAAAACGACCATAGAGCAGATAACAGAGCAAATTACGCCCAGCGCACAGGAGTTTGATGTAGATGGACCTGACGGAGAAATAATACACAGGGTTATACGTCGCGAGTTTGACCCGCACTCAGTTACTAAACTGAGGATAAAAGAGGAGTGGGTATTTGACCGCAACCAAGGCAAAATGATTGCTAAAATAGTGGGCATTGCACCAGTGCTTGATGTTTATAACGAGGCAGACCATACCTATAAAGGTTCGTTTGCTATTTGCTGGCTATCATACCCGCAGGTGCGCGAAGTACTGGCAGGCTATGAAGTATATAATGCCGCTAATAATGCCAACCGCAACACGTGGGAAGATTTTTTTGAACGGCGTATGTTTGCCAGCCGCATAACAAAAGTTTCCAACCCGCTGAACCAGAAACTGGATGAAGTTTTCGGTACGGATGAAAGAGGTAAAATGGAGTCGCTTTATGAGGGACAGCATATTGCCAATGGCATTTTTAACCACGAACACGATAAATGGGAATACTAGCAGACCGTATTAGATACATACAAGCGCCGCATATTGTGGCGCTTTTTTATGTATTAGGTTAGCAAAAAAGCTAGAGGTTTTAACTGACAATTAATTGCAGATGGCATAAAGTTCGTCTAATGTAATTTTTTTGCCTTTGCCGGCTTTAATGTCTTCGTCCCCTTGCAATACCATTTTTACAAATTCAGCTTTATATGGGGATTTAGTGACTTCGAATTTAATTTTGAGTGCACTCATAATGGCTTTGAGTGCCTTAAGCTTATTTTCACCGGAAGGATGGGTAATACCATTTATACTTTAAAAAACGGCATTAAATGCATCGATGTAATAATTGTAAGAAGTTATTGATATAACTGTTTGAGATTCGAGTTTGTTGACGGTAGCCATAAGTGCATCGGATAAATCATCAAGTGTTCTGAATA
>JBBRPD010000039.1:0-43647 GCA_038228575.1 Chitinophagales bacterium
CATCGCGTCTCCATGTTCTTTTTTTGTGCTGCCGCAAAAAAAGAACCAAAAAAAGCGGCACTTTATTTCGGTAATGTTTGTCTTTTAATGGACTCAATGAGGGCTTACGCCGTTGGGCAATCGCTCCGCTGCCCAAAGGAGGAGCCCTGCGGCTTGTTTTGCTGAAGCTTGTTACTCTAATGTCTGCGCCGGGACGGCGGCGCAGGTGTTACGTACTTTTACAAATAATATCTTAATCGGACAGTAGTGATACTATAAATAAGATTAATCTCTTTCCCTGTTCAAATCCATTTTCTTCCTTAATTCATTTGGCACGCCATTTTTGTGTAACAGTATAGCAGTGGTTTTATATTTTACATAAGCTTTTGAAACATAAATGTAGCCTTTGTAATCATTTTTATCTCCCCACGAATTCTTAACAATGTAGTATTGCCTGCCAATCTGGTCTTTGGCCATCCCCACAATGTGCATACCATGGTCATCGGTTGTTTCATAGTTGTCGAACGCCTTCTGCCTCATTTCTGGTGTAATATGCCTTTCGTCCATCGGTCCGTCAAACATGTGTTTCTTTTCAGTGTCGTCCATATCTTCATAGTCCTTTTCAGGTACGAAGGCTACGCCGTTCTTCCAGCTGAAGTATTTCTCACTAACATCGGTAGCCCACGCAACAGTATAACCGTTGTTTACAGCATTGTCAATAATATCAGTAAGGTCATTCATTTTTACGTTGTAAACCTTTTCAAACGACCAGTTGTCTGGCACCATGAAAGTAGTTTGTTTGTAGTATGGCGATGTGGTCATAGAACCAAATTCAACATAATCTTCAGGATGGATACCTACAACTTCGCGCGCAAAGCTCTGTGGCGTATACTTTTTGTGTTCCCACGTAAATGTTTCAGGCACGGGGCCCAGATACGCATCAAGAACCGCATCATAAGCTGTTCTCCATGATGTAGTGAGTTTGCCATTGTGGTTTGCTACCACCACATCAAGCATTGCCTTCAACATTGCCTGGAATTCCGCAAACTTGTTTTTATCGGTACCATAATGCAAACCGGTGTAAGCTGACTGCGGCATTGCGCCATACTTGGCATACATATTAAGTACATCATGACACTCACCACCATCACCCCAGCTAACAGAACCGTGCATGCGCACATAATTCGTCGCTTTTTCTTCATATACCCTGCGGGCACTGTATAATTGTGCCAACTGAACGGGCGTTTTTCCCATACGCATCATCTCACTTTCCAGGAATGAGTTGGTAGAATAACTCCAGCAAGTACCAGAACTAGCCTGATTTTTAACTGATGTATTCTCCAGATTCACCATCTTGGAAAAAATGTATTTCTTGTCGCTGTTAGTATCCGTCTTTTTGTTGGCCTCTAATTTTAAGATCAGGTTATCTTGCCCGAAAGCTAATACCGGACCCAGTGCAACCAAAAGCAATGTCAGTTTTTTCATTATTAAGATTGTAAGATGAGAAATGGATTACAAATGTACCTAAAACGGCGAAAAATACTAATACTGAAATGGCTGAAAACGAAAATCACGCGTTTAGCTGTACTCCTGCCAAAATTTGCCATGCCAGTTTATTACACCCAAAGGCGTAAGAATGTGTGCGCAAATTTCGGTAATTCTGTTAGTTTCAGTATATTTGGTACAAGATAACTCACCATTAAAATCGGGTACAATTAATGTTAATAAAGACACGGCCATTGGTTTATTTCATTTCCGGCCTTACGTTGGGTATTGCTATAGTGGCTTTCGTTGCTTCAGGCAGAATTGACCCCGCAACACCGGCAGTTGATGTAAATAAAGAAGGTAAGCCCCTGTTCAAATACTATGCTCCTGAACTACCTACAGCACTTGATTTCAGCGGTGAGCAAGTGCCGCTGGATAAGTGGGAAGTAAAGGAACGCCTGGATCGTGAATTGCTGAGCAATTACTATTTGCATGGCAGCCAGCTGTACATTCTTAAGCTGGCGGGCAGATATATGCCCCTTATAGAGGAACGATTGAAAGCTAACGGAGTGCCCGATGATTTTAAATACGTTTGTGTAGCGGAAAGTTCATTGCAACAGAATGCACTTTCGGGCGTTGGTGCAGCTAGCTTCTGGCAGTTTATGAAGGATACAGGACCTTCGTACGGCCTGGAAATTAACGAAGAAGTTGATGAGCGTTTCAACGCTACAAAAGCGACTGATGCTGCCTGTAAATACTTTATTCAGGCTCACGAAAAATTCCATTCATGGACGGCCGCAGCAGCTTCATACAATTGCGGTCAGGGTGGTTACAGCAAGCAAGCCGATTATCAGGGTTCGGACAATTATTACGATCTGATATTTCCAGATGAAACCAATCGTTACCTCTTCAGGATACTGGCACTGAAATACCTGCTGAGCAACCCTAAAAAAATGGGTAATATACTGGAAGCCTCAGAAGAGTACAAACCACTGAAAAGCCGCACCGTTGACGTGGATAAAACTATTGAAGACCTTGCCGACTGGGCGAAAATGAACAATACAAATTACAAAATGCTTAAGATCTATAACCCTTGGTTACGGGCACATAAGCTCACTGTTAAGAGTGGAAAAAGATATCAGATTTTACTACCCGCTTAACTTACAATACGTTGATTATAAATAATTTAATGTTCATTAATTGATCAAAAATAATAGCATTCTCTAATTTTCATGAAGCAAATTGCAGGTTTCCTGATAGCTGTGTTGACGTTTGGCCTAGTGTGGTTAATGGACCACCCCATTAACAATGGGGCGTTGCCGCCATTGGGTCGGCTTATTGACCCTGTGAATGGTTGCCTTGCCAATGCTGAACCTACAGACAAGGATTTTAATGCGGCACTCAATATTCCCAAACTGCACCAGGAAGTACAGGTTTGGATTGATGACCGCATGGTGCCCCATATACGTGCTGAAAATGACTATGACCTCTATTTTGTGGAAGGCTACATTCATGCCAGCCAAAGACTGTGGCAAATGGATATGGAAACCCGTGCCGCGGCAGGCAGGGTTAGTGAAGTAATTGGCGAAAAGGGGCTGGCGTATGATCGTTTGCAACGCCGCAAGGGTATGGTTTTTGCTGCTGAAAATTCGCTCAAAGAAATGGAGCGGGAGCCGCGCACAAAAACGATGCTTGGTGCATATACCGATGGGATAAACCAATACATAGCCACCTTAAAATACCGCGACTATCCGCTGGAATACAAAATAATGGGCTTTTGCCCCGAACAGTGGACCAATATAAAAAGTGCATTGCTCATGAAGTATATGGCCGACGACCTTACCGGCGGCACCAATGATATACCCCTCACCTACTTGCGGGAAGTATTGTCGCCCGAAATTTTCCAGTTACTATACCCAGCAACCATCAAGGGGTCAACGACAGTTATTCCGGCTGGCACTGTATTTGAAAAACCTTCGCTCGCCCGCCCTCCGGCGCCGGTTGATACCGTATTCCCGCACTTCAGCAAGAAGGACTTTAAAACAGCCAATGAAGATGGCATAGGTAGTAACAACTGGGCAGTAAGTGGCAGCCGCACCCAGAGCGGAGCACCCATTTTATGCGATGACCCACACCTGGGTTTACACATGCCCTCACTTTGGTTTGAAGCACAACTACAAACACCTGAAATGAATGTGTACGGTGTTTCGCTACCGGGCGCGCCCGGTGTTATTATTGGTTTTAACGATAGCATAAGCTGGGGTTTCACCAATAATTACCGCGACGTGAAAGATTATTTCCTGATTAAAAGAGTAGCGGGCACAGCCGACAAATACTGGCTGGATGGTGAGCAAAAAACATTCACACAAAGAATGGAACTCATTAAGGTGAAGAACGGGAAAGATTGTATTGATACCGTAAGTTATTCTGTTCATGGGCCTGTATTGTATGATGAGCATTATGCTGCCGAGGGTGGATTAGATAAACCCTTAGCTATGTGCTGGATGGGGCACAAAGCAACCAACGAATTGCTGGCAGTATACCTGATGAACAGGGCGAAGGATTATAACAGTTTTGTAGATGGCATTATCAATTTTCAATGCCCGGGCCAGAGCATGATATATGCCGACAGGGCCGGAAACATAGCACTATGGGGGCAAGGCCAATTCATTAATAAATGGAAAGACCAGGGGCGTTTTATACTGGATGGCAGTAAGAAAAGTGCCATGTGGGGCGAACTGATTCCACCGAGGGAAAACCCGCATGCGCTAAATCCGGCACAAGGTTATCTGTCATCTGCTAACCAGTGCGTGACAGACAGCACTTATCCTTATTTGTATAATGGCGATTATATTGAATTCCGGGGGTGGCGTGTGAATCAGCTATTGGCCGCTAATCCCAAAGCAACCATTCAGGATATGTTTGCCATGCAGAATGATACGTATTCTATTCTCGCAGCCCATACCCTACCCATTATGTTGAAATATTTGCCGACTAACCTTGCCGGACAGGAGAAAATATATGCCGATAAACTTCGTACATGGGACTATAAACTTTCTGCCGAGGGCGTGGAAGCCAGTATATACCAGGTATGGTGGTATTACTTTTACAGCAAGGTATGGTCAGGCTTCAGCAATGTGCCTTCCTTATACTATCCGTTACCCGAGCGTACTATGCAGTTACTTCAGGCAGCAGATTCCAGCAAATTGAATATCAAGCAATTTGACAACCTTTCAGGCTTAATGCAAGCAAGTTTTAGGCAAATGGCAGATAGCCTGAAGAAGGCTGAAAAAGGCGGCTTGCAATGGTACAATGTAAAAAACACCTCAGTTACCCACCTTACCAAATTACCTGCATTCAGTTACGATCACTTTAAAATTGGTGGCTGGGGCAATACCCTCAATGCAGCAAAAAAAGACCACGGTCCTTCCTGGCGCATGGTAGTACAAATGGGCAAGAATGAAATTGAAGCCTATGGTGTTTATCCGGGTGGCCAATCGGGAAACCCTGGAAGCAAGTACTACGCTACTTTCCTCAATGACTGGGCTGCAGGCAAGTATTACAAATTACTATTTTTACCCAACAGCACTGAACAGAACAATAAAGCGATCACTTACAAAATGCTCATAACCAATTCCAAATAACCAATTCCAGATTTTAAATTCAAAATACCCGTTACCAAATTTCAATTGAATACTAACTTTTAGAAAAATGCGCTTCTTCCTACTGCTACTGCTCATACTTATCATTACACCGATCGGCGAGTATTTCCTGCCCTGGTGGATGGTTGCCGTCGTGCCGTTTGGCTTATCGCTGGCTATAAACATTAAAGGTGGCCATTCATTTCTCGCCGGTTTCCTGGGCATAGCAATATTCTGGTATGTTGCAGCGCTCATGAACGATATTCCAAACAAACACCTGCTTTCTCACCGCATGGCTGTTCTCTTCAAATTGGGCGACTATGGCTTGTTCCTGTTTGTTACCTCATTTATTGGTGGTCTGGTCGGCGGTTTAGCTGCGTGGGCAGGCTCTTTGCTCAGACTGCATAAAAATCATAAGCAGTAAATTTACGGTAAATAAGAAAAAACACACATGAGTTCACCTAAAATAAACTTTACTACCACTCTGCTTCAGGCAAAGAAAACAGCGACGGGCATTTGTGTGCCCGATGATATTGTTGAACAATTGGGTGCAGGCAAAAAACCGCCGGTTAAAGTAACCATCAACGGCTATACCTACCGCAGTACAGTTGCCGTAATGGGTGGTGTTTTTATGTTGGGTGTTAGTGCCGAAGTGCGCGAAAAAGCAGGTATAAAAGGTGGCGATAAAGTTACGGTAGACCTGGAATTAGACACCCAGCCCCGTGAATTGGAATTACCTGAAGATTTTAAGCGCGCACTCGATAAAAATAATGCGGCAAAAACATTTTTCGAAACGCTCTCACACAGCAATAAGCAACGGTTTGTACTACCCATAGGCCTGGCTAAAACCGAAGATACCCGCCAAAGGCGCATCGACAAAGCTATCATCGATTTAGCAGAGGGTAAAAAGTAAAATTAACGGAAACGGCTGCTGCTATTATCACCATCAAAACGATCGCGGTATGGGTAACCGTTATCTGAATTTCCTTTGTTTTTTATTGCGTTAATGAGCGCTTCATTTCTTCTGTCTGCTTTACCTTGAAAATAAGAAACTACTGCCCATGCGGCAAGTATTACCCAAACAATAAAACCCAACCCAAAAAGGAAAGAAGTAAGGAATGCAAACACCTGCAATAATATTGCCACAATACCCGACAACAATTTGCCACGTAAAATAAATGACAGGCCTGGGAATATAATTGCGATGAGTATCATGGTGTGCAGGTTGATTTTGTATACAAAGATTAGAAAAATCGTTGAAAACTAAACTTTATCCTCCAAAATTTCTCGTCTGTTGTCGCTGACTTTTTTCAGCATCCAAGCATAAAATGAAAATCTCTTTACAAAGTTGTCGGTATACCGAACTAAATTGCACCCTCAATTACACACAACAATTCAGCATGGGAACACAAAGAACTGCCAGTACTACCCTTTTTAATCGCGCACAACTCAGCATTCCGGGCGGAGTTAATTCTCCTGTAAGGGCCTTTAAAAGCGTTGGCGGCACACCTGTATTCATGAAAAAAGCCAAAGGGGCTTACATGTATGATGCTGATGGCAACCAATACATTGACTACATCAATTCTTGGGGACCAATGATTCTGGGTCATGCCTTTGAGCCTGTTGTAAAGGCCATTCAGGAAAAAGCCAATGATTCTACATCGTTCGGCGCGCCAACTGAGTTGGAAATTGAAATGGCTGAATTAATCAAGAGCATGGTACCGAATGTAGATATGGTACGTATGGTGAGCAGTGGCACAGAAGCATGTATGAGTGCGCTGCGCCTTGCAAGGGGTTATACCGGCAAAAATAAATTTATAAAATTTGAAGGCTGCTACCACGGCCATGCAGACGCTTTCCTGGTAAAAGCAGGTAGCGGTGTTGCCACATTCAATATACAAACTATACCGGGTGTAACTGCAGGAGTATCCATGGATACACTCACTGCGCCTTATAACGACATAGCAGCAGTTAACCAATTAGTAGCCGCAAATAAAGGTGAAATAGCAGCCATTATAATAGAGCCGGTTGCGGGCAATATGGGCTGCATACCCCCTGCACCGGGCTACCTTGAGGGCTTAAGAGCGATTTGCGATGCCGAAGGTATTGTACTGATATTTGATGAGGTGATGACTGGCTTCAGGCTCGCCGCCGGTGGAGCGCAGGAAAGGCTTGGCGTTAATGCCGACCTTGTTACCTATGGCAAAGTAATTGGCGGCGGCATGCCGGTTGGTGCATTTGGTGGCAAAAAGGAAATAATGCAGCACATTGCCCCATTGGGTAATGTTTACCAGGCTGGCACCTTGAGTGGCAACCCAATTGCTATGATAGCTGGGTACACCATGCTGAAAACCCTGAATGAAAACCCTGACATTTATAACGAACTGGAGGAAAAGACAGCCTATTTGCACAAAGGGTTGGAAGAAGTACTAGTCGCTGCTGGTGTACCCTACACCATTAACCGTTTAGGCTCCATGATAAGTGTGCATTTCAGTGATAAGCCAGTTACTAATTTTACTGATGCGGCCGCTGCCAATAACACACTTTTCAATGACTTCTTCCATGCCATGCTTAACGAAGGCATATATTTACCCCCTTCTGCTTACGAAACATGGTTTATCAGTACCGCTATAAGTATTGCTGACATTGACCGGACAGTTGAAGTAGCGCGGAGATTTTTTAAGAAGTAGATATCGCCCGGATTTGTTGAAATAAGCTAAATTTTTTTCTATTTGTCGGCAAACAATTGAGTAAGATCAAGAGAAAACCCGGGTAAGAGCGTTGATGTGAGCATGTTGCCAGCAGTTATAGGTTGTGTGGCGGCAAATTGCCCGTTGTTTAATTGATATACGGTTATCGATTCGTATAACGGAGCTATTATCCAGTATTCTTGCACACCAGCTTCTTCGTAAATTTCATACTTGTTATTCATTTCTCTGGTAGTATTGCCCGGGGAAAGAATTTCAATAATAATATCTGGTGCGCCATTACACCCTCTGGAATCTAATTTCGAAGGATCACATACTACACACAAATCAGGTTGAAGTACGGTAATAATATCCTGGTCTTTTTTAGATTTTCCAGGGAAGCGTACATCAAATGGTGCGCAAAATAACTGGCAAAGGCTCTTTTCTAAAAACACCCCCAGACTAATCATCAATTTACGTAAAATTACCTGGTGCAACAAATTCGGAGCTGGACTAATTTTAAATATCTTGCCTTTAATCAATTCTACCCTTTCCTCAAAGTCCCATTTGAAGTAATCAGCATAAGTGTAAATTTTATTTAAATCCAGATCTGCGAATTGCATATTAGTTATCTTATAATAAACTTACGAAAATTGACACCAACAACTTAGCTCGCCAATACCCTTATCATATCCAGAAGGTCGGGGGAAATAGGAGAAGTGCCCTTTATCACCTTATTGAATGGCGTAAGCATCACCTTGTCATTTACAATACCTGCCATTACTTGCGTATCGCCATTGCGCAAAGCATTAACAGCAGCGTACCCTAGCCTGCTTGCCAATACCCTGTCTGCATAAGTGGGTGAACCACCACGCTGTATATGGCCCAGTACACAGGTACGCACATCAAGCTTGGGGAACTGTGCTGTCACTTTCTGCGCAACCTTGCCAGCTCCACCAAAATCATCGCCTTCAGCCACTACCAGTATGTGCACTGTTTTCTTACGCAGTTCATCGCTGTTGATGCGGCAAAGCACCTCGTTGATATCCGTATACATTTCAGGGATAAGAATATCCTCAGCACCGCATGATATGCCACTGTTCAGGGCAATATAACCAGCATCGCGCCCCATAACCTCAATAATAAACAACCGGTCGTGGGCATCGGCGGTATCGCGAATCTTATCAATGGCTTCCACAGCAGTATTTACAGCGGTATCAAAGCCAATAGTAAAGTCCGTACCTGAAAGGTCTTTATCAATAGTACCCGGCAAGCCAACCGCAGGAATAGTATATCTTTCAAAAAAAGCTACGGCTCCACGGAATGTACCATCCCCACCTATCAACACCAAACCTTCAATACCATGTTTCTGCAACTGGGCATAAGCCTTAGCCATACCATCCTCCGTCATAAATTCCTTACTGCGAGCGGTTTTTAGAATGGTACCACCCCGTTGTATGATGTTAGACACGTCGGTAGTTTTCATTTTACTGATGTCCCCTTCTATCATACCCTGATAACCACGGTGTATACCATACACATCCATACCATAATGCAAACCTGTACGCACTACAGCCCTTATCGCTGCATTCATACCAGGACTATCGCCGCCCGATGTAAGTATACCTATGTTGCCAATGCTCATGCCGATTGCTGTTTGATAAAATTTTTATGCAGAAATTGCTTTCCACCTTGTAAATTTAGCCCTTCATTATGTTTATTAAACAACTATTTCTCTGTTTCATATTATTTTCCTGCAAACTTTTATGTTTGGGCCAGGAAAAATGGGCATCGCCTGAACTGGAACAAATGCACAACAATGTACTGGCCTATGAAAAACTTGGTAACTACAAAGATGCTATTGTTACTTTGAAGCAGTTAATGAGCATTGCACCCGGTATGCCGGGCCTTAAAACTGAGTTGGGGAATTTGTATTATTTATCGGGTAGTTATGAACTAGGAGTAGAAACATTGAACCCATTAATTGACGACGGGAATGCTACAGATTCTACATATTACCTGCTTGCAAGTTGTCAAATAGAGCGCAAACAATATAAACAGGCCGGAAGAACACTGGATAAGGGACTGAAAAAATATTTATGTTCAGGATTATTATTGCATACCCGGGGGCAACTTTTCTTACATAATAATGATGCTGATGCTGCAATTGTCCGCTTTATATCAGGCATTAATCGTGCACCTGAATTCAAGGAAAATTATTTGGCTGCTTGCCATACAATGCTAGGGAAAGGAAAGGAATATCCTATGCTCACACTTGCGCTCAAATTCGGGGAAACTTACCTTGTTATGAGGGCAGATACCTCAGGTAACGACAGCCTTAAACAAATAATTTATAATGGTTGGGGCATGCTTTTCAACTCTCTTGCAGCTGAAATTAATATTAACGACTCTTCACTTTCCATATATAGGGAACTTACCCCAGTAATCAGCGACGGCATTACCACTGAAAACCTAACCATGGTTAGCACCCGTCTTCTAATGAAGTTTAACGATACAGCCGCATTTCAGGACGCATTGTTCACTTACCAACTTGAACTTATCCGGAATGGCTGGTTTGACATTTACAATGAATGGTTATTTGGTAAAGCAGAACACATGGGGCAATATGATGGTTGGAACAAGTTTCACAAAGGTGATATGGAACGCTTTGAACAGTGGCGCGAAGCACATCTTCTAAAAATAGAACCACCCCAACATGTCTGGCGTACTTATCCCATTAGTGTCCAACGTAGAAAGCCCAGAAAAGAAAAAACGTTAAAAATCAACGGCTATACTAATAAAGCCTATAAATAATCTATTTTTGCGCTTGCGCGTATTTTTCGCACTTTTTACTAATATGATTTCCATTAAACCGAATAATATCCAGAAGGTAGTTAAAATTTTCGCTTTGCTACCCATAATTATGCTCGTAACGTTTAGTTTGTTCGCACAGGAAAGTGCGGATAAAATAATTACAGTCGTGGGCCGGAACCGTATAATTCTGCAATCGGACCTTGCGAGGGCCTTGATGGAAGCCAAACAACAAGATCCTAACTTTAAAGACACCTGTGCTGTTTTGCTGCAAATGATCAATACCAAAATGTTGATGGAGCAGGCGGAACGTGACAGTGTGACGGTAAGCGACGACGACGTAGACGGACAGATTGATAACCGTTTGCGTTACTTTATACAGCTGTATGGTTCTAAAGAAAAGCTGGAACAAATGTCTGGCAAAACTGTTTACCAGATAAAAGAGGAATTTAAAGACAATGTGCGCGAACAAATGGTTGCTGAAAAAATGCAGGGCCAGATTTTCGAGAACACGAAAATAACGCCGGCAGAAGTAACCGCATTTTACAACAAAATACCGGTTGATAGCTTGCCTTTCTTCCCCGCAACAGTTGAAGTTGGCCAGATAGTGGTTGCCCCACCGGTAAACCCTGAGCTGGAAGAATATGCACATACCAAGTTAGAAGATATCCGCAAGAAAATTGTTGCGGGCGAAATAACTTTTGAAAACGCCGCCACCTTCAATACTGATGACCCCGGTAGCCGCGACAATGGCGGTCGCTATGACGGTGTTACCCGTAACGGACCTTGGGCACAGGAATTTGTTGCCGCTGCTTTTAAATTGCAAAATGGAGAAATATCACCTATTTTTAAAACTAAATTTGGTTTCCACATCATAAAAATGCTCAGCCGCCGTGGCGATGAGTGCGATCTGGCACACATTCTTATTAAGCCAGAAGTAACATCGGGCGACTATAAAGTGGCATTGGCTAAACTAGATAGCATACATAACCTCTTGGCTTCGGGTAAAATGGGCTTCTCTGAAGCTGTAGGCAAGTTCTCTACTGACGAAGGGGCCAAACGTACCGGAGGCATGATAACCGACCCGCAAACAGGAACATTTGAACTGGATATTACGAAACTGGATGCAGGCATGGTACTCATGCTGGATAGTATGAAAGCTGGTGATTTTTCAAAGCCGCATATTTTTTATAACGAAATTCACGAGCAATCTTGCCGTATTATTTACCTGCGTAACCGCACCTTGCCGCATAAAGCTAACCTGCGGGATGACTACAACCGCATACAAGAAGTAGCTATTGTACAGAAAAAGAACAATAAAATTCAGGCATGGCGCAAAAGTAAGTTGCCTACATTCTATGTAAAGATAGACCCGCAATACCTTTTCTGCCCTACACTGAATGAACTAACACCGCACACGGAAGATAATTAATTGCGCTCAGCGATAAAGCAAACCACCCTACCTCTCATGCAACTACTTAAAATGTTTTTCGGCGTTACATGAAGATAAACCTGGACCACGTAAGCAAGCGTTTTCAGCGGCATTGGATATTTAAGGATATTTCATTTTCCTTTAAGTCTGCCAATGCGTATTGCCTGCTAGGATCCAATGGCAGTGGCAAGTCTACATTAATGCGGGTTGTAGCCGGGATGCAGAACCCTTCGAAAGGTACATTACAATATTTCAGCAATGACGACAAGGCTATTACTGGCGGAGCAATATTCAACAACATTAGCTTTTGTGCCCCCGGAATGGAGATAGTGGAAGAATTGACTTTGCAAGAATTTCTCAGCTTTCATTTTTCATTTAAACAGCCCCTACCCGGCCTTTCCATTATCGATATTATAGCCCTTACCGGTTTGCAAAACGTAAGTGATAAGCCCATTGGCGACTATTCATCGGGCATGAAACAAAGGGTTAAATTGGCGCAGGCTATATTTTCGAATACACCAGTACTATTGCTGGACGAACCCTGCACCAACCTTGACCAGCAAGGCGTAGAACAATACCGCAACTGGATGGAACAATATGCACAAAACCGCCTTATTGTTGTTGCCAGTAACGACCCCCGGGAATATTTTTTCTGCAAAGAGCAAATAGTGCTGGAAGATTACAAATAGTAAAGGAATCTATTTTCAAAAATTACTTTTATCAGTTACCTTTGCAGCATAATTGGTCCTGTAGTACAATGGATAGTATATGAGTTTCCGAAGCTCCGGATCCAGGTTCGATTCCTGGCAAGACCACGAAATTGAGAGCGGGTGCGCAGAGCGGTGAGCGATGCCACCCGTTCTCAATTTTACCTCCGCTCCCGCTCTGTTTCCCGCTCTAAAAAGACATTCCCATATCCTGAAACCGCTCCAAATCCTCCACAAAAAAGTTCGACATATTCCCGCCCTTCTCAACTGAAGCGGCAGCATTACCTAAAATGGTATTGTTGCCGCTTTTATCATTTCCTGAAACTGTCTCGTCCTGATTTTGTTTGATACTTTTTGAAGATAATCCAGCTTTTGGTTGACTGAAACGTAACGAATACTGAATTCGGTTGACACATTATGTTCACATTTTCGCCTGTTATTGTAAATCCACATTCAGTTAAGAATCGTAAATGGTAGTATACAAATGGGTGTTAATGAATGTACTGCTACGAAACGTATCGATTGTGCTTGTTCTAACCTTATTTTACTGTACTACCTTATTTGCTAAAAATGAAGGGAGGCAGAAAATTGATTCATTATTCAAAGAGATAAAAGCTGCGCAAACAGATACCGATAAAGTCACCCTCTACATTGCCTTATCTTTAGAATACAACTACATTAACGCTGATACAGGTATTCAATTGGGGAAGCAAGCATCATCGTTAGCTCAAAAGGTAACATGGAAAAAAGGGCTAAGCAAAGCACATAATGCTATTGGGCTGAATTACGAATCAAAATCGGAGGATGATTCAGCAATTAACAATTATACAAAGGCATTAAGCATCAACGAAACAATAAAAGACAAAAAGCAAATAGCCAATACATTAGGCAATATTGCCAGTGCTTATTACCATCTCGGAAATTTTCAAAAAGCATTAGAAGCAAACAAAAAAGCATTATTAATAAGTGACGAAATAGGAAATTATTCCATCAAAGTAAGTACACTCTGCAATATTGGCGATATCTACCTGAGTATAAGCAGATACCCGGAGGCATTAGATAATTATATTAAAGCGTTAAGGCTTGATGAAACAATGCGAGATTCAGCAGGTATTGCTACTGAATTAAGTAATATAGGGCTTGTTTACCATTACCAGAATAACTACCCTAAAGCTTTTGATTATTATACAAAAGCACTAATAATGTGTACCCAGCTTGGAGACAAAAAGGGTATGGCAGCAAACTATGCCAATTTAGGCATCATTTACGGACTTAAAGGGAATTTCCCAATGGGCTTAGATTACCAATTGAAAGCCAAAATACTGCATATAGAACTTGGGGATAAGGGTAATATTGCCAATGACCTCAGTAATATGGGTAATATCTACTCAAGAATGGGTAACTGGAACAAAACATTAGAGTGCCTTAATCAATCCATGAAATTATCAGAAGAATTAGGCAACCTGCGAAATGTAGCCATATGCTTAGGTAATATTGGCGAAGCCTATTTATCTATTGCAAAAACACTTAAAGAAAATCCGGTATGTTCTAAAATTGACTATTACAGCTTTACTGCAAATTTACAGACTGCTATCATTTATCTTAACAAGGGGGTAAGTGCCTGCATGCAAATTAATGACTTGCGGAATTTAGCCATGTTTTATAAGGCTCTATCTGAAGCCCATGAACTGGCTGGCAATTACAAGGAAGGATTAGCCAGCCAAAAAAAATATATCCGTTATAATGATTCTGTTTTCTCCATTAAAAACCAGGAAATGCTTGCCAACATTGAAAAGGAGCGGGAAATGGAATTGACTGAAAAAAAACTGCAAATCAAAAACCTTGAAATCTCCAACAAAAAAAGGGATATTGTTATTTTTATACTCATTATTTTATTCCTTGTGATAACAACCCTATGGGCTTGGAAAAATTTTAGGACTGTAAAAAACACCAACTTGATACTAACCGAGGAAAAGAAACACCATATTGAGCAGATAGAAGAACAAAATAAAATATTGCTTGATATTGCCTACACACAATCACATAATGTAAGAGGGCCGGTAAGTACTATTTTGGGGTTAGTGCAACACTATAACTATGAATACCCAGCCGACCCCAACAATACTGAATTGATAGAAGGTGTGGCATTAGTTTCAAAGAAACTGGATGAAATAGTAAGAGATGTGGTATACAAGATAAACGAACTTGACAAAGGAAAGACCTAACGGGTAAGTAATTGAGCTTAATGCACTAAGCAAAGATATTCACATCATCATTGCTTGGTAAACTTCCTGGTAGCCACTAAATCCCCTTGGGCATCCAGCATCCTTACAAAGTATACTCCTGACTGTAGCGCTTCCAGATTGATGTTAGCACTGGTGCCATTTACCTTGTAGGCCGCCACCGTCTTGCCAATGATGTTGTATAATGACACTGTGGTAATTCCACTGTTGGCGCCGAACTGCACATTAATATCGTTATGAGCCGGGTTCGGATACAAGGTAATTTCTTGCAATACGGCAGTTGTATTGATAACACCCGTTGGTGAGCGGGAAACCATATAGGTTTGTGTAGCGGTATCGCCCGGAATTGCGCTGTTGTTCAACCTTACTTTCACGTAATAAGTGCCGGTGCTGGTTGTACCCGCCAGGTTCACCTGTAAGTGAAAATCATGGGTACTTGTTGCTGTATAAGGGCTGGTAGTTTTTGTTGCGGCACTACCCGATGGCCAAAGCCCGCTCATAGGGAAACACAGCGTATTGTCGCAAATGCCCGTATTTGCCTGCCAGTCAGCAGGGAAGTTGGTAGCGCATACATACCATTTAAGGGTAACCGGGCCGCTGCCTTCAGGCAACTTTATGGAGTCGCGAACGTTCTGCGCCCCACCCGCCCCTACATTGTAGTAATAACTTATTGTATCGCCTTCTACACCAAAAGATTGTCCACTGGCAACAGACAGACCTAATGAAAATACAGATAGTAAAAGAATAAAGGCTTTCTTCATAAACTCAATTGTAGTTGAAAGTTAGCTATAATCTGCAATTACAGGCGCATCATTAACATTAATTAGCTTTTTATTCACCATAAACCAGTGAACAGACTTCTTTTACAACTGTTGCAGTACCAAAAACAATAGCGGCAACCTTATAGCCCGCCCGCGAAAGTATACAGGTTGCTGCTAAAAACAAGATTACTTCAACACCTGTTTTTACGGCAAAACTTAACCGCACCGGCGCTTTGGGCGACATGAATATACCCCAGAAAATTACAAGGGCCGTTACTAAGCCTAACGCGAAACACCATTTCCAGACGATAGTTGCCCCTTGCAGGTAACCCCATAGAAAAAATGCTATGAACATACCCATTTCAAGTAAAAAGGCTATTGTGTAGTAAAATGGCTTCATGAAAATGATTGTAAAATAAAAATACTATTCTTTCAACAACTTTTCTTCACTTTCACTTCGTCATTTTTTTGTAAATATTATCCATATAAATTCACCACAACATACGTTCATACGAAATACAGGCTTTACAGTACTCACTTACCGATAGCATAATAATATTATATAAATATTATCAACAAGCAACAACCTCACAGCCGTTGCTTTACAGCCCGACAACATTTTCCGGTATGCAAACTGGCTATTTTTGGCACAGCATTTGGAATAATTTTATTGGAAACTATTGAATAAATAACGAAAAACGGAAGTAAGTCATGGAAAAATTATTGCATAGTGCTGCTGAACACTGGCTGACAAGCGAATCGGACGAGGTAGATGTAGAAGATATTTACTGGCACAATCTTATAATATGGAAGGATGCGAAAAGCAATGTTGCACAAATAGCCAAATCGCTGGTTGATATCTGCGACCACACTCCCCTGCAGGCCGAGCAGTGTGCACTCATTATTCAGAATACCGGCAAGTACAGCGTAAAGGCTGGTAGTTTTAAATTTCTGTACCCGCGTGCCGTTGCGCTTATAGAACGCGGACTGCATGCTACCATTGATGCATAAACGTAACCGGAAGTTATGGCCATGGCAAGCGAAACATTTTTTAATTACCACCCTTCCATTTTATAGGGCAACCCACCGATTTTGTAACCTCAGCCGCAATCGGTTTGCCAGCAATTAGTGCATCAACGGCATCTTCCAGATAATGGTTTTTTACTTTAACGGCATCCGCCCCATTGTCGTCAATAGCGCCAGAATATCGGAGTATCCATTTACCATTACTTTTGAATAACACAAAAGCATGTGGTGTTTTAGCCGCATTAAAAGCCTTTGCGACAGCTTGGGTTTCATCATACAGGTATGGGTAAGTATATTTCCCCTGCCTGGCAGCAACTACCATATTTTCGTAAGAATCCATTGGTACTACTGTGGGGTCTGTGGCACTTATAGCCAGCAATTGAATTCCCAACCGCGCATATTTTTTGCTCAGAAGGTTTAATCTTTCCTGGTAACGTTTGGCATAAGGGCAATGGTTGCACGTAAAAATAACGACAAAGCCTTTAGCACCTTTATAATCAGCCATCGACACCATTTTTCCCGTTACGCTTTTCAGGCTGAAATCAGCCACCTCATCACCAATTTTATACCCGGCAGCAGGTGCGAACGCGCTACAGAAAATGAGGATTGCAATAAACAAAAATAACTGTAGTAATTTCATGGAATAGTGATAAGCTTCGTTGACGGATACAGCACCCGATGAATTATATTTCAGGATCAAGACTATTCAGGCATTGCGAAAAACACACCAAAATGCCACAAAATACCGGACGGGTCATGCAAAAAACACTCTCTTCCCCAACTATTATTTTTAATTGGAGTGAGCCGCACACCCTCATATTTAGCGTTAAGCTCTAAAGCAGAAAGCGCCTGCCAGTATCTGTCTATATCGTCTACTTCTACGAAAACCATTGTATTATCTATCCAATCTTTCACATCAGCATGCTGCAAATAAAAGCCAATTGTATCAGCCTTAAAATAAGACATATCGGGAGTTATCACACTTTCCTGAAAACCAAGTTCGCGATAAAAGCTACGAGAAATTTCATAGTTTTTAGCTCCTATAAATGGTCTTATTGATTTAGTTCTGTGTACCATGGTGCGTCCCATTTAAAACTTACTCCATAAGGTACGATTTTATGTACACTTTACCCTCGCTATCCGTCAGCTTAATAAAATTCTGTCCGTAACTGAGGGTGGTAACATCAATCGCGCCATTGCCAGTGCTTAACTCAAACTCCTTTTGCACAATACCTCGTGTATTAATTACAGTTGCATGTACTATTGTTATACCCTGTTCCATTTCAAAATGCAACGTGCCTTTTGTGGGGTTAGGGTACAATTTCATTTTGCTATTCTGTGCTACATTCATGATGCCAGATGGCGCATTACCTACAACAAACTGCCCCATCATACCTTCATCTTCATGCAACGCTATGTGACAATGGAACATGTAGGGGTGCAAAGAATCAGCGTAATCGGCAAAGCGGGCTATGAACTGTACGTTCTGGTGGCTGGGTACGAATATTACATCTTTCCAACCCTGTTGGTACGCTGGTGCCGCCGCACCATTTACACTAAGTACATAGAACTCCACATCATGAATATGGAACGGATGGCCAAATGCACCGCTATTGGTTATGGACCAAATTTCGGTATTATCTAACGGTACATGATAGTCAATATACCCAATATTAAACAACCGGTGATTCAGTATAAAAGCATTGGGACCCAATATGCCAGGCAACCCTGTACTGTCACTTATGGTTAAATTGCGGGTTAAAGCCGCAGTTGAAGCTGCAGGAAACGTATTTGCGCCCAGGCTATGTGGTATAGTGCTAACACCAGTGCCGGTAGCCGCACCAATAACCAAATGCAGTATATTAAAGTCGCGATGCCCCAGGTAATTAGCAAATGGCCCACCTGTGAAATTTTCACCACCAGCTACCCCGCCCGCTGGCAGTGCAGAATTATAGGCCATCATATTCACGGTCGTGCCCGATTGGCCAGTGCAATTCACTAATATTTCATAGCGTTCCCCCGCATGTATCAGCAACCTGGTTAGTGCTACAGAAGTATCCAGTAAACCACCATCGGTAGTTATTACATAAAAAGTTCGGTTATCGCTAAAGCCTATGTTGTATGATCGTTCAATTGCCGCATCAAGCAGCCTGAAACGGAGCACCTACGCCGGTACATTGTACTGCGCACGAACAACACCATTAGTAAGCATACTATCGCCATAAGGCGCTATCACAAATTGATTAGATGCATCAAAACGACGGTCAGTAAGCGCCAGCGGTATGTCGTCAACCCCATACTTACGGGGCAACGGCAACAGGCTTTCAGCGGAATCGCGTATAATAATAAAGCCGCCAAAACCCATATTCATTTGTTCTTCCGCCTTCATATCCAGGTGCGGATGATACCAATAGGTTGCCGCATTATTGTCAATTTTCCAGTAGGGGTGCCAGCTGGTGTAAGGCGGTATTGTTTGGTGCGGACCGCCATCCATTATTGCAGGCAGGTGCATACCGTGCCAGTGCACCGTGGTGGTATCGGCAGTTTGATTGTCTACATTAATATGAACAACATCGCCTTTATTCCAGATGAGTGTCGGCCCCCAGAAATCGCTGTTGAACGAACCTGTGATAGTTGGCGTGCCCGGAAGTATGTTCACGAAAGTATCGCGCGCTGTAAGGTTGAACGTAGTTCCTGCAAGCGTGTCGGGTATACGAAGTGTATTATATTGAGCAATGGCTGTTGTAGCACCGAGGGAAAGCAAGACCATCAAAATACGCAATTGGACCTTCATAAGAAAAAGAGATTTTTATTTTAGACGCACAAATAATTGAATTCCTTCTTTTTGTAAAAAAGAAAATGACCAGCTAGTTGCCGGTCATTTTCAAATATACTCCTAATTTAAACTTATTTACCTTTTACATGAATAGTAGCGCGGCGGTTTTGAGCACGGCCTTCTGGTGTGGAATTATCACTTACCGGATTGGAAGGACCATGACCAACAACTTTCAGCCTCTTGGTAGATACGCCTTTACCTTGCAGATACTTCCTTACAGCATCAGCCCTCTTTACAGAAAGTACTTTGTTGTAAACTTCTGAACCACTGTTATCAGTATAACCATCAATAACAACAGTAACCGTTTTATCTTCTGAAAGTTCCTTCACTGCCTCTTCAAGTACAGGATAAGATGCCTCTGAAATCACGTTCTTGTTAACATCAAATAATATAGGCGTTGTAATATCGATGTGGGAAACTGCTGGTGGCTGAGGAGGAGGCACAGGGCAACCGTGATTGCTTTCAGGGCCTATTTCGTTAGGGCACTGGTCTTCGTTATCAGGTATACCATCGCCATCAGTATCCGGGCAGCCATGGTATTTAGCCAAACCTTTCACATCAGGGCAATTGTCGTCTTTATCTGCAACACCATCACCATCCTTGTCAGGGCAGCCAAGAAGCGCTTTAATACCCGGTACTGCAGGGCAGGCATCTTCCCTATCCGGAATGCCATCACCATCGCCATCAGGGCAACCATGATATTGATACGGACCAGCTTGCCTTGGGCAAGAGTCTTCGCAATCAGGTATACCATCATGGTCAAAGTCAGGGCAACCGAACAATTCACCAGGGCCAGCAATGGTCGGGCATTTGTCTTTAATATCCGGAGTACCATCATGATCGGTATCTTTCAACTTACCAATAAAGAAACGAACACCAATATTAAGACCCAATGATTGGTTCTTGCTGTCAGATACGGACCTCAATACAGAACTGTAGTCACTTACTTTATTAGTAAGCATGTTGGTATTACCTTCTGTGTTCTTAACCGGCTGGTACATATAATACAGTCCGAAGTTCAAAGCCACATTGTTAGAAAGGAACACATTAACCGCAGGCTGGAAGAAATAACCGATGGTACCTTTTGAATAATTGTAGTCACCGGTATTAGTTGCAGGTGCTACACCTAAACCAACATTATACCCGGCATCGCGCATGGTTTGGAAACTGGCAGCAGATGTGGTACCATTCAGGTAATTCACATTGTTGGCATTGGTATGGTTTGGTGTATTGTCATAGCTATAAGTAGTTACGCCACCAGAAACTGTTTTTGTGTAAATAGCTTCATAATTGAATTTAGCGTCGGTAGTATAAGCATTTTTATACTGCAGGTTGTACATAATACCGAGATCGGCGGTAATGCCCCATGTTTTATTAAAGCGTTTTTTATACTTTAATACAACCGGGATATTCATATTGGTGATCTTCAACTTTTCGGTTGTTTGTCCGGTAGCGGTGATCAGCTGTCTGAAAACATGCCCCTGGAAATCAGACGACTGGAATTCAGTATGGTATTTGTCCAAAGTCATGTTGCCTTGCTGCATGAAGTAGGCAAAACCAGCTCCAAGACCAAAATGGCGTTTCTTACCAAAAAAGAACCCTAACTGACCGTCAAAGCCATAGGACATTCCTTTTTCAAATTTCAAGGTTCCCAGGTCGTTATTTACCGGGTTAAGGAATGCGGAGTTCGCATCGCTCCTTGTAATACCTTGCATTAAGGCGCCACCAGTTGCATTAATATCGATCACCCATCTGTACAGGAGACTGTCTGCATACTTGTTAGCCGCAGTTTTTTGAGCAATAGCTGAAAAACCGACAGTAGAGCCAATAAACAATAGTAATAATTTCTTCATATCTTTGTTTTACGGTGCAAAAGTAATAAACATTTTGACATCTTGTATATCATGTCGAATTAATTCGACAAACAAGCGTGAACAAAGCAGATATGAAAGGTGTAAAAAAACAATTGCAATAAAATTTATTGCGTACTACAAATAAATGAACCCAACATCTGCATGGCTTCCAAACGCCTGCCGTATGCGCTCGGGATGGGTATCTGACAAAATTACCTGCCCAAATTCGGCACCGCAAATAATACGCAACAGCGATTCCATACGGGACTGATCAAGTTTTTCAAAAATATCGTCTAAAAGTAAAATAGGTAAATGGCCAAGGGCCTTGCTCAAATACGCATACTGCGCCAGCTTCATCGCAAACAAAAAACTCTTCTTTTGGCCCTGTGAGCCAAATTGCTTTAAAACCATGTTACTGATAAAGAAAGCCCAGTCGTCTTTATGCGTGCCACGCAGTGTGCGTTGCAACCGTAAGTCGTGCTCCAGGCTATCTTGCAGCCACATTTGCAAAGGCTTGCTTTCCAGGTCACTATCGTAGGTAACCTGTATCAATTCCTTGCCACCCGAAAGCTGATGATAAAAATCATTGAGCAGGGGCAAAAAATCGTTGAGGAAAATTGCACGTTGCCGGTGTATATAAGTACCACAATCTGATAGTTGGGCATTATAATAGTCCAATTCCGAATAAACAGGATTCGCTTTAAAAGCCTGCATTTTCAGCCATGCATTGCGTTGCAAAAGAATGCGTTGGTAAACCATTAGTTTTTCAAGATAAGTGGCATCTACCTGCCCCAGTATACTATCCACCCAGCGGCGGCGCGGTTCGCTGCCGCCATTTATTAATTCTGTATCGTCGGGGGCAATCATTACTGCTGAAAATCGCCCTATGTGGTCAGTAAATTTTTCGTAAGCCACATCATTACGAAATACTTCTTTTTTGGCAGCTTTCCACTTACAGCTAATCACTTCATCTGCCCCTTCATTGTCAAATTTTCCGGTTATCCTAAAGCCATCAGTGCCCATTTGCACACTATGCTGTTGGTATGCGCTCAGGTAACTCTTGGTATAACACAAGTAATAAACAGCATCCAGCAAATTCGTTTTACCACTACCATTCGCACCGGTTATGCAGGTAACGGGCGCACCAAATTCGTACACTGATGCTGTGTAGTTCCGGAACTGAATAAGAGAAAGCTTTTTGAGTTTTGTTTGCTGCAACGCATCGATGAATAAGGCTGCAAAAGTACAAATTTTGAAGCCGAAACAGCAGATTATCAGCCTGCGAAATTATAATAGGTATTTTCATTAACGTGCTTACCGACAATTACCCCCTGCTTACCGACCGTTACAATTTTCTCGCCTAATTACAGTTCAGCACAGTTTTTCTGGCGTGTACATTTGTGTAATAATAAAAGGGATATGCGCAGACAATACAGAGAGCGGGACTGGAACGACCCAAATTGGGAGGCTAAAATGAAGGAACATTTGCAGAGAAGGGACAAAAATAAGTCGTTCTTCGGTATTGCAATTGCGATAATTGGTGTGCTTTGGATTTTAAGCATCGCATTGAAATTCGATTTTGAATGGGATACGCATTGGCCGTTTGTTTTGATAATAATCGGTGTTCTGATAGGTGTCAAAAATAATTTCCGGAATGCCGCATGGTGGATATTGTGCCTTATAGGTGGTGCTAACCTTGTTGAGATGCATTACTATAATTTCAGCGAATATATATGGCCAGGTGCCCTTGTACTTGGTGGTATTGGCATTGCGCTTACTAAAAGGAACCACAGGAGAGATTGCGCACCGGGTTTCAAAGTCGATAACTCCATTTCCACAGAAAATAATCTAAATCTGGATGTAACATTCGGCGGCCGCAAGGAAATGATCACATCTAAGGAATTTAAAGGGGGCAACATCTCCGTAACCTTCGGTGGCTGTGAACTAAACTTTATGCAGGCCGACATTATAGATTCGCCTGCGATACTTGACCTGAAGGTTTCTTTTGGTGGGGTTGAAATAATTGTTCCGTCGCACTGGCATATTCAGAATGAGATCAGCCCCTCTTTTGGTAATGTAGAAGATGAAAGGAACATACAGACCGCGTCATCGGTCGAAAACAAAAAGGTATTGATATTAAGAGGCAATTGCTCATTCGGGAACGTAGAGATCAAGTCTTATTAGTAGTTAGTAATTAGTAGTTCTTAAGAGGCTTAAAGCATAATAAAGCAACCGGCAACGCATTTTGGTGTTGCCGGATTGCCCGTTTTAAAATTCAGACTTTCCACCACTCAATATATAATTCATGAAATCATTTACCGCTCAAATTATTTACAGAATAGAATGCGAAGGCTTGCCCACCGACCAGTATGAAGAACAATGGCGTTTAGTCTATGCTGATAACGAGGTCAGCGCCTTGGGCGAAGCAAAAAAAGCAGGTCTGGGTGAAGAAGCTACTTTTATTGACAGGCATGGCCGCACTATTTGCTGGAAAATGCTAGCAGTAAAAGACGTGCAGCCAATTGAACTAACTAACGGCGGTTTGCTTTTTTCAATGGTACGCGAACCCGAAATGGTTGCTGCTCCCCTTTGGATGGCATAACCAATTAACAACCAAAAGTTAATATTCAAAGTCAACGCCGTTGAGGCGGGGGCTGGTTTAATTACATTGCTGCTGCATAGCATCAAGTCCTGTTTTCTTTACGCTATACTGCATTATTAGCATAGCACTTATCATCATTTAGCATTACTTTACATACAGTTTGCGGCTCATCAACAAAAATATTCACTGGATAGTACTGGCTCTCGCATTTGTGGGCCTGGCTATTCATTTATATATACTACATGGTATTTTCGGGTTTATGTGGGGTATTGCCCTATCTGACTCAATTTGCAGCATGGCATTAATGAGCCTGTCATTATGGACCGCCATATTGCTTATACGCACCTACCCTACCAAGGTTACACTTTTCACCTACTCGGTTTTTATTGCACTGGTACTCAGCATTTTTACGGTATATATTGAATGGCATACCTTAAAATGGTGGGTAAAGCAGGAAAATAATCCTAATTACATAGGCTGGGCGTATTACCTCGGTTGGCTGGAAAGCACGCTGCACATTCGTTTCCTTATTACGTGGATATTCTATAGCTGGATTGCGACCAATGCCGCATTGCGGAAAAACATTAGTGAATTGGACAGCCGCTTTCAGCACCAGACAGATGCCGCCATTTTGCTCCGTGATGCGGAGTTGTTTAAACTCAGGCAGCAATTGCAACCGCACTTTCTTTATAACAGCCTCAATTCTATAAGTGCATTGGTCATGATATCGCCTGACCGTGCACAGGAAATGATTGGCAAACTATCTGACTTTTTGCGCAACTCTGTAAAAAGGGAATCAGAAGATAAAATCACTATAAATGAGGAGTTGCTCTACATTGAATCTTACCTGGCAATAGAATCCGTAAGGTTTGGAGACCGTTTGCAGATTCAATTTGAAAAACATTTCAATAACGATACTACCATACCGCCATTCCTGTTTCAGCCGATACTGGAAAACGCAATTAAGTTCGGGCTGTATAGCAAAACAGGCACGGTTGAAATAAAAATAAGTATTGTGTCAGACGGGCCCATGCTGGTACTTTCAATTACTAATCCGTTCGACCCGCATTTGCAGCCGCCGCGAGGCACCGGCTTCGGGCTATCAGGCGTGGGCCGGAGACTTTTCCTGTTATTTTCCCGAACCGACCTATTGGAAACATCAAAGGACGAGTATAATTTCACTACTATTCTAAAAATACCACAAACCAATGTATAAAGTAGTACTTATAGATGACGAACCGCTGGCAAGACAACTGATCAGGTCACTGCTGAAACCGTATAGCGAAGTTGAAGTTGTTGCTGAATGCGCCGATGGTTTCGAGGGGTTTAAAACTGTACAGGAAGTAAAACCCGACCTAATTTTCCTAGATGTGCAGATGCCACGTTTCAACGGGTTTGAAATGCTGGAATTGCTGGATGCACCGCCTTCGGTAATATTCACTACGGCATTTGATGAATATGCACTTAGGGCATTTGAAACCCATGCCATAGACTATATACTAAAACCTGTAACCAAGGAGCGTTTCGACAAAGCAATGGCGAAGTGGCTGGCTACAGCCGCCGATAAAAAACCGGCACCTATAAACCAGGTAATAGAAAATCAGGTTTACGAAGGCTACCAGCACAGGATAGTGGTAAAAGACAATGGATCGATAAAAATTATTCCGGCGCAGGACATTTACTATATTGAGGCAAGTGACGACTACATAAAAATATTCACGAAAGAAGGCAGCTATCTGAAAAAAAGTACCCTTTCGCACGTAGAGCAAACCTTGGATCCGCAGCAATTTGTAAGGGTACACCGATCGTTTTTTGTACCCGTAAGCCAGTTGTCAAAAATTGAACCTTATGAAAAAGAAAGCCATATTGCATTATTGCATTGTGGTGCAAAGGTGCTCGTAAGCAAAAGCGGCATGGCCAAACTTAAAACGTTGTTGGGTTGGTAAAAGCAAACCAATGATGCATACAGCGGGCCATATAGCTTGCATCAATGGCAACTTTGCAGAAAAATATCTCTTTTTATGCGACACAGTTGTTTTTTTTCGAAAAAATGTAGGTATCTTGTAACTCTATTTTATTTGTGTACTCATTAACTCATTGTTTATTTTAATAAACGCTTATGAACATCTTCGTTGGTAATTTGAACCCGGAAACGGCAGCTGAAGGCTTAAGAAAGCTATTTTCAGAATTTGGTGAAATAACCTCCAGTAAGGTTATTATGGACAATGCTACGGGCATGTCGCGTGGTTTTGGCTTCGTAGAAATGGTAGATAACAACAGCGCACAAGACGCCATTGACAATCTCGATTTCAGTTTCTTTGAAGGCAATATCATTTCAGTTAAAGAAGCAAAACAAAACACCACCCGCCCGGGACAAGGCAGCTATGGAAACAGCGGTAGCGGACCTAGGCCGTTCAGGCCACGGACCACAGGCCCAAGGCCAGGTGGATACAATAACAATTCAGGTGGTGGCGGTAGCTATAACAGAGATAACAATTCTGGCGGTGGCGGAAGCTATAACCGGGATAATAATTCTGGTGGTGGCAGCTACAATAGGGATAATAATTCCGGCGGTGGCGGAAGTTATAACAGAGACAATAATGCTGGTAGCGGCGGTGGTAGCTATAACAGAGATAATAATTCTGGTAGCTACAATTCTAACTTTAATAAAAACTACTAGGAAAAATATTTCACCTCCATCCCACCCATCAGGGTGGGATTTTTTTTGTAAAATAGCGACTCCCAAAGCACCAATTGCCACTATACCTATAAAAGCAAAACGCCCTGCATGAGCAAGGCGTTTTGAATACGTTTGGGTCATTTTCGCAATAGCGTAAATAAGTCAGCTAGAGCCCAATATCCTGAAGAGGAGAGAGAGAAGTTCTAACAAAATAATTTTGTGTGAGATTATTTTCCTGAACTGAGTGCAAGCTATGTTCAAGAGTAAAAAAATCCAAAAATTGTTTACGAACGGTCATTTTTGTTTACGAACGGTATTTTTTGCCCAAATTGAACCATAAATAATAATTATTTCGCAATTAATATTGAAACCCAAGGTTTATACTACTGGTATTTCATCTGTAGAAACAACATAACCATTCAAGCTAAGGCCGCTACTCTATTGTCAATTTTTCAACGCTTGGTAAACCTCCTTTCACCACAGTTACAAAGTACACACCTTTGGGAATATCCAGCTGAACCGTTACTTCGTTTGCCGCCGAAATAATTAGTTCTTTTAGCGTTTGCCCTAAAATGTTACGTATTGTAAGTTGTGAGCCTTCATTATCGGTCCCCAATAGTTTTATAGTAAACAAACCATGGTTGGGGTTAGGGATAATACGCCATGCGACAGCATCTTGCAAAAATGCGGTGCTTATTCGTGCTTTACAAGACGCATCGGTCCGCACTTTCATAACAAAAACTGCAGTGTCAGCGCCGCAGGGATTCGTAACTATATATAGCACTGTATCTGTGCCCGGCATTATACCCGTTGCAAGCCCCGAAGCGGAGACAGACGCCATTGCAGGGTTCTTACTTAACCAATTGCCACCTGATACTGTTGCTGTTAATGCGACTGTAGCACCCGGGCACACACTATCCTGCCCCGTAATTGTGCCCGCATCCGGCAACGCATCTATCCGTATGAAATGTGTAGCTGTCGCACTGCCACACAGGTTGGTAACCGTATAACTTATTGCTGCCGTTCCCGCAGCGGTAGCACCTGCGGTGCCCGATGACGAAACGGTCGCCAATGTGCCTGTACTTGTGGTCCAAAACCCACCGGCTACACTCGTGGAAAGTACTGTAACTGCACCTGCACACATACTATCCGCACCAGTTATAGTTCCCGCTAACGGTATATCACTCACAACAACGGCATTGCTTGCTGTGTCAGTACCACAAACACCGCTCATTATGTAATACACATCTACCACTCCTGAGGAAACACCACCTGCAACTCCTGTTGCACTGTTAATTGTCGCAATTACCGGGTTGCCGCTTACCCATGTACCACCCGCCACTGAAGAAACAAAAGTGGTAACAACGCCTACGCACAAACTATCTACCCCCGTAATTGTACCGGCATAAGAGGCCGGTGCAACAGAGATGGAATAGGTAGCAGTATCGCTTCCGCAAAGACTGGAAACGCCATACTTTATGGTAACCGAGCCGCTATGTATACCAGTAACTATACCGCCTGAACTTATTACAGCAACAGATGTGTCGGTACTTATCCAGTGCCCACCTGTAGTAGAGTCAGTAAGCGTAATGGTACTGCCTACACAAACATTTACAGGGCCATGAACTGTGCCAGGGTCTGGTACGCTGCACTCAACTCTGCGCACTGCACAATTGCGATAGTCGCAGATAAATATATTTTCATACCTGTCCAGGGCAACTGACGAAGGGAAAACCATGGTTGCCGCGGTCGCCATACCGCCATCGCCTGTATAGCCAGCACTGGTTGACCCTGCAATAGTGCTCATGATTCCGGAACTGCTTATTTTACGTACACAATGGTTGGCAAGATCTGCAATCATAATATTACCCGATGCATCCACTTCAATGCCATAGGGCGCACTGAGAAGCGCTGCTGTTGCCGGGCCGCCATCGCCCGAATAACCGCCTGTGCCGGCGGTGCCTGCAATGGTGCTGATGATACCCGATGTATTTATTTTCCTTATTACAGAACTGTACACCTCAGAAACATACACATTGCCCGCAGCATCAACCGCAATACCATTTACCCCGTCAAAACCAGCCGCAGTGGCCGGGCCACCGTCACCTGTTGTGCCCGTAGAACCATTGCCTGCAAAAGTTGATATAATACCCGCAGGTGTTACTTTGCGTATTCTGTTATCGCCTATATCGGTTAAATACAAATTGCCGGAAGCATCAAAAGTAATAGCTTTTACTCCTTTTATTTTAGCCGCGGTGGCAGGGCCGCCGTCGCCCGTATAACCGTAAGAACCCAAACCCGCAAAAGTACTGATTACGCCACTGGTGTTCACTTTCCTTACTCGGTAATTAGCGTAATCGGCTATATAAATATTACCCGCGGTATCGGCGGCAACATCGGTTGCCGTATGCAGTTGCGCAGCAGTTGCCGGGCCACCATCACCACTGTAACCCGCAGTAGAAGTACCCGCAAAAGTGCTGATGATTCCTGAAGTATTTACCTTCCTAACGTGGCCGGAGTAATCAGAAATATAATAATTACCAGCTCTGTCAAATGCAACCCCATTGGGCCACACCAACACAGCGGCAGTAGCACTACCGCCATCTCCGTACGCCCCGGAACCCGAGCTATAACCATTACCGGCAACTGTATTAATTATTTGTGCAGGAACGCGATACGCTGCCCCAAGCAGTATCAGCCAAATGACAAGAAAAAGGTAATGCGAATGGATGAAATTATTTTTCATAAAATTATGTATTTCCAGATTCAGGCATAAAATACGTTAAACTATCTCAAATACCTGATAAAAGTAACGAACGGCCACTTTTGTTTCTGAACGGTATTACTACAATTATTCTACTACTATTTTTGCTGTGTAGCGCTCCCTTGTCGCAGTCGCCGAAATGAAATAAATACCAGGCGCAACATTTAAAATTATGTCGGTTGGTTTATTCGTATCCACCTTCAATTCTCTTACTTTCTGGCCAAGTATATCGGTAACCGTAATTGCCGCAGGTTCGTTTAGCGCACTTCGCAAATTGATAGAAAACGACCCGTGGTTAGGATTAGGATAAACCTGAAAACCATGGTCGGCAATTGATAAGCCAGAAACACCAGTGTTGCAACCTGTGTTGTAATGAATTACTACTATGAAAAATGCGGTATCAGACCCACAGCTGTTGGAAACAATATACATCACTGTATCTATACCCGGTGCAACACCAGTAACTATACCAGAGGGCGATACTGTTGCTACCCCCGTATTGCTGCTGAGCCAGGTGCCGCCACTAATAGTAGCAGTGAATGCAAGCCACGCATTGCTGCAAAGGGAATCTTTACCCAATATTCTACCTGCGGAAGGCAGCGCGCAAGAACTGATTTTACGAATTAAGTTATTGGTGCTTTCTGCAACATACAAATTTCCAGAAGTATCAGATGAGAGCGCAACAGGATAATTACACCTGCCTGCCGTAGCTGGACCGCCATCTCCGGTATAGCCCGGAATATCAGAGCCAAAAATCGTACTGATTATTCCAGCAGTAACTTTTCGTATGCGATTATTACCCTGATCACAAAACAACAGATTACCTGTAGCATCAAAGTATATGCCACCCGGATAGAAGATGAGAGCGGCAGTAGCGGCACCGCCATCGCCAGCAAAACCAATGCTTCCTGTGCCCACAACAGTAGATATTATGCCCGTTATACTAACTTTTCTTATCCGGTTGTTGTTAAAGTCGCAGATGTAAAGATTGCCGGCAGCATCAACTGCTATATTCCATGGCTGATCCAGTTGAGCAGCCGTGGCCGGGCCGCCATCACCGCTGAACCCGGCTGTGCCATTACCTGCTACTGTCGAGATAATACCCGCTGCATTTATTTTTCTTATCTTATTGTTATACAGCTCGGTAACGTAAATATTGCCCATATTATCTAATGCCATGCCAACAGTACCATTAAGCGCCGCAGCCGTTGCCGGTATGCCGTCAGCAGTCGACGTGCCCTGACCGGCAATTGTAGTGATAATACCAAATGTATCTATCTTGCGAACATGGCTGTAGCTGGCATCAGCCACATAAATATTGCCTATGGTATCCGTCTGTACAGCCCATGGCTCCCCAATATCAGCGGCTGTTGCAGGGCCGCCATCTCCGGTATATCCGAAGATTCCTGTGCCGGCAATTGTAGTAATGATGCCTGAAGCGGTCACCTTCCTTACCCTGGGGTACATTTCCTCACTAAAATACATATTTCCGCGGCGATCGTGCGCTACCGATAATGGGTAGAACATTTCTGCAGTAGTTGCAGGGCCGCCATCTCCTGCATAACCCGGGTGCCCTATGCCGGCCACCGTACTTATTGCACCCGATGTATCCACTTTTCTTATCCTGCTGTTTTGGAAATCTGATATATAGATATTCCTCCCGGTATCTACCATCACACCTTCTGGGTAAAATAGTTTGGCGGCCGTAGCTGCCATTCCATCTCCATAATATCCTTCTATACCCGCACTGCCTGCTACCGTAGTTACAATTCCCGAGACATTTACCTTCCTTACCCTGTGGTTTCCGAAATCGGCAATGTATAAATTGCCTCCAGCATCAAAAGCTAACCCTTCAGGCTGGTAAAATTTAGCAGCAGTAGCGGGCCCGCCATCGCCGCTAAACCCCCAGGTGCTACCCGCAAAATTGGAGATGATGCCTGATGTATTTATTTTTCTTACCCGCTCATTAAAAAGATCAGCAATAAAAACCTCTCCGGCATTGTTTGCTGCAATACCACTCAGATGGTTAAACTGGGCATTGGTTGCTGGTCCGCCATCACCAGCATCACCACTTGTGCCATTACCGGCAATGGTGGTAATAATGCCTGATGTATTTATTTTGCGAACTCTGCGGTTACTTACATCAGAAAAAAGTATGTTGCCTGAATGATCGACAATCATATTACGCGGATAGTTTAGCAGTGCTGCTGTTGCGGGGCCGCCATCACCACCAAAACCCGGAGTACCTGTACCTGCAATCGTTGAAATAATGCCGGATGCATCTACCTTCCTGATGCGGGCACAATCAAAGCAACTGATGTATAGCTGACCCGAAGCATCTATCGCAACACCGATCGCTTGGCCAATGGCAGCGGCTGTGGCCTGCCCACCATCACCTGTTGTGCTATCAATACCATTTCCTGCAATAGTGGAAATGATGCCAGAAGTACTTATCTTCCTCACCCTGAAATTTCCAAAGTCGGCGACATATATATTACCCGCGGCGTCCATAGCTGTCGAAGTTGGGATAGCCAACTGTGCCGCGGTTGCGGGTATGCCATCGGCATTGTATCCGCAGCCACCCTGCCCCGCAACGGTACTGAGCACCTGCGCATTTACGAGATTGACATTACAGGCCAGTAGAATGGCTAAAAATAAAAATGAGTATCTGAGGAGTACAAATAAATTTCTCATATAGCTGTATAAGAACTAAATGTAATCAAACGACAATATATTTCCAAATAAAAGGAACGAACGGTCGTTTTTGTTTGTGAGCGGTAAAAATTATTCCTTCACCTCCTTAACTTCTACCCAATCGGCATTCATTTCGCCAATAAAGGCCAGCATATCTTTACGGCCAAGAAATTTAACGGCACTTGTCATAAATGAACGGGGAATGAATTCCCACTCTTTTTTCATGCACTCAATGAATTTTTTTGCATTTTTGGCAGCATCGCTTTGCGTGCTTTTGTCGGCTTTTGTAAATACTACATTAAAGGGCACACCCCACTCGCCCAGCTTACGCAAAAAAGCCAGGTCGATATTCTGGGGTTCATGGCGGCTGTCTATTAATACGAATACTGTTACCAGGTTCAGGCGTTCCCTCAGGTATTCTTCAATCATCTTTTCCCATTGCTTTCGCTGGTCCATGGAGCGTTTGGCAAAACCATAACCTGGCAAATCGACAATGTAAAACGCATTATTGTTGATCACGAAATGATTAATGAGCTGCGTCTTACCCGGCGTACGCGATGTTTTAGCCAGCTTATCGTTACGGGTAACCATATTTATCAGCGACGACTTGCCAACATTACTCCTTCCTATAAAGGCATATTCAGGTCTGTCGGGCTTTGGGCAAGCTTTTGGGTCAATATTGCTAATTAAGTATTTCGACGAAGTTATTTCCATGTAGTTTTGGTTGTACTTTTGCATTAATGCAATCAATCAATGACACTAATCCGGCGGCAAAGATACTGCCTGATGCGACTTCAAACCTAAATAAGAAAGAACAAGTAGCCGAAATGTTCAATAATATTGCCGGGCGCTACGATTTTCTGAACCATTTTTTGTCAATGGGCATAGATAAGGGCTGGCGAAAAAAGGCCATCGCAGAGGCTGGTTCGGTAAAACCGAACAAGATTCTTGATGTCGCAACCGGCACTGCCGATCTCGCCATAGCCGCGTCAAAACTGAATCCGCAGCATATTACAGGCATTGATATTGCCGACCAGATGCTGGAAGTAGGCCGTAAAAAAATAGCGGAACACAACCTTACAGATAAAATAAGTCTGCAAACCGGCGACAGTGAAAATATAAAATTCACAACGGGCGAATTTGATGTGGTTACCTGCGCCTATGGTGTTCGTAATTTTGAACATCTGGAGGCTGGGCTTACCGAAATGTGCCGCGTATTGCGCCCAGGTGGTAAAGTTGTGATACTGGAATTCAGCCACCCTACTGCGTTTCCGGTAAAGCAAGTATTTGCCTTCTATTTTAAGTTCATTTTGCCACTCATGGGCAGGCTGGTAAGCAAGCACAGCAGGGCATATACCTACTTACCCGAATCAGTAATGGCATTCCCCCAGGGCAATGACTTTTGTAACATACTCGCACGTTGCGGTTTTAAAACCCCAAAAGCACGGCCCCTTACTTTTGGTATCACCACACTGTACACTGCCTATAAATAGCTAATTTCCTGCGCATATTTAATATTTTTAATACCATTGGATAACAGGCCGATGGCAACGCAAGGAAGCGAATAGGCCGAATTGAAAAATAGGTTCATTGACAACTTACCATTGACAATTCAAAAATGATCTCACTCGATTACAGTAACATATCGCTCAAGCTGAAACAAGATGAGGGTAAAACCAAGGTATGGGATCCTATCCGCAAAAAATGGCTGGTGCTCACCCCGGAAGAGCATGTAAGGCAGTATATGGTAGCATTTATGATAGCAACTATAAACTACCCTGCTGCAATGCTTTCGGTGGAAAAACTTGTACGGGTGGGTGCGCTTAACAAACGTTTTGATATTGTAGTGTACAACCGCGACCATAAGCCCTGGTTGCTGGTAGAATGTAAAGCGCCAGAAGTGCCGGTGACCGAAAAAACACTGCACCAGTTACTGAGCTATCAACAAACAATACAATGCGATTATTGGTTACTTACCAACGGCCACCAGACCTTTTGTGCAGATGCCACCAAAGCCAACGATATTAAATGGCTGGCATCACTTCCCGCTTATGAGTTGTGAGTATTGGGCACCATCTAAAACCTCGATAGCTTTAGCTACCACATTGTCTTTTTGTATTACAATACCATAATACCCATCGTCATGGAACAGGAACCGGGCCACCTGGGCCTTGAGGTACATACTGAAATAGCTGTAGATCTTGGGGCTACCAATCTCCTTTAAAACGCGTTTGCGGTCTTGCACGCTGAGCTGTGCTAAATAATCTTTAATAATGTCGTCATCGCCCTTAAAGGAGGCATCAAAATCGCTGATGGACTTGTACTTGAGTTTTTGCTTGTTATGCAGAATATAATCCCATGTAGCCGTTTTCAGTTCTGCACTGTACAACAGGTTAATGACAGTTGTGGAAAGTTTTAACGAAGAATCATACGGCACAAAAACATCTGGCTTAATACCCCCACCGCCATATACCAGCCTGTGATTGGCAGTGTAGTATTTCGTGGTGTCTAATGTGGTGTATTCGTCAACAGTTTGCTCATCATGATAAAAACGCTTTTCAAAATCGGCTGCATAAGCATCCTTTCCCTTGGCAAAAGAGCGTTGTATGCAACGCCCTGAAGGGGTGTAATATTTAGCAATCGTAAGCCTGATCTCCGAACCGTCGGTCATTTCGTAGGGTTCTTGCACCAACCCCTTACCAAAGGAACGTTTACCCATAATTACGCCCCTATCCCAATCCTGAATAGCGCCAGCAAAAATCTCGCTCGCAGATGCTGAAGTTTCATCAATGAGCACAACCAATTTACCCTTTTCAAAAACGCCGGTCTTTTCCGCTTTGTATTCCGTTTTCTGCGAGTGCGAACCCTGGGTGTATACAATAAGCTTACTATCATCAATAAACTCGTCGGCTATCGCTGTGGCCTGCCCAATGTAACCACCGGGATTATCCCTGAGGTCAACGATCATTTGTGTGGCACCACTGTTCTTTAGTTTGCGTAATGCCTGGGCAAATTCCTTGTGCGTTGATGCGCTGAATTTATTCACCTTAATGTAGCCGGTATTATCATCAACCATAATACTCGCATCAACACTGTGCACCGGTATCAAATCGCGGGTTATTGATATTTCCTTCAGGTTTGATGCGTAAAGTGGTTTTACCGTTACAGAAACCTTACTTTTTTGTTTGCCCTTGAGTAAATGGGTTATTCTTTCTGAATTGATATTGACACCGGCAACAACACTATCACCCACCTTTATCAGTTTATCACCCGTTTCAATTCCGGCCATGCTTGCCGGGCCTTTATCAATTACAGCAGTAACGGAAATGGTATCGCGCATAATGGAAAACTCCACACCAATGCCGGAAAAAGAACCTTCAAGATCGTCATTCGCATCCTGCAATTTTTCGGCGGGGATATAAACAGTATGAGGGTCGAGTGATTTAAGAATACCTGTAATGGCATCTTTATACAAATTGTCGCTGTTAACAGAGTCTACATATTTTTCATTGACCAGATCAATAACCTGCTCCAGGCGGTCATTACGGTCAATTACGGTATTAATATCACGCTTACTGCGCAAAGTGTCGCGCAGGTTAAAGCCCAATACCATACCGCCTATCAGCACCAAAGCAAAAAACAATGGCATCCAAACTTTCATCTCACCCCTTCCAGTAACATCCATCTAATAAAAACTCCTGCAAAATTACAACATTGCAACATAGCATAAAGATGATTAATCCACAATTTTTGGAATGGAATGTTAATTAGTGGGAGGAGGAGTAAGCCAAGCTAAAAATTTAATTCTCTTTGAATACCGTGTCGCAAAATAACCGCCAATGACGTGAACTCTACGTGCTCCTCACCTAAGAAAAATTTTGAAAGCCGCTCGGCTTCCAATCGAGCAATCATTTTGGAATAGAGACGGGGATTTTTAATATCCCACAAAAAAAGTTCAACTTTCTTTGACGACTCAACCTTCTTAATTGCGATTCTTGCCGCAAAAGGACTTGACATATCCCGCTCTATACCACCGAATATACCAAACATAGTCTGATTTTCTTCATTAAATGTATTAGTATCAAATGCAATCAAGGCTCTATAGTCTTGTAACTCTACTTCACGATAGTCATATTTTACGACTAAAATTCGTTTATTAAGAAGTTTGGTAGCATATCCACGATATTTCGTCAAGTTGTCTACTGCCAATGCGATATGAACTTCACCATTCTTTGAAATTTTCATTTGCAAATTTTCAAATGTGCTTTTAGACGGATTAATAAACCACCCTTCGTAATCTCCTTCAAACCCGACCAATGATCCATTGTAATTTTTATTGTTTATCAGATCAAGGCTAACAGCAGATTTAAGCGTTATATTAAAAGAATCAGCTAGAAAGAATTGCGATGCAATATATATATCCTTGTTTTCAACGGCCTTTTTGAACATAACCGTATTGCCACAAATACCATGTCCTCCATAAACTCCTGAAAATACTCCTAACATAAGCAATGAATTAAAATCACAATTTGCGTAAGTGAAATTTAATCTATCAGTGCTACTAACTTTTTTTGAAAGCGTTAATGTTAATGATGATCCGCTCCAGTTGGTCATGCAATCCCACAACTTATCTTCATCTGGACAAAGGCTAAAATTATACTCCCTATCAACAGTTAAATTTAACTCTTTGTAATGATGCTTCTTTTCAAAAAACAAAACCGTATAAATCGGCGGCACGTTTACTTTCTCCTTCTCAGTTCCATTCTCCTCGTCACGCAAAATCTTTCTTACCTGAAGTCGTCCATCTTGGGTTAATGTCTTTTCATCGCTCGCAATAATATTAGCGATAACATTTCCCTTACTATCAAAAAACTCAAAACCTGCAGCATCAATAAATGCTTGAAGTTTGCTTTTTAAGTCAGTAAGCTTACTTTCTGTATATCTTAAACTTTCTACGTTACCTATATTTCCTTTCTCTAATCGAGATTCGAGAGTTTGACTATTTGCAGTAAATATATTATTAAACGTAACGTATTTAATCGCATATTCACCTGTAATTTTTGCGCAGGTTTCCGGTACACCTATCTTATTTTCTGCAATAAATTTCACGTAAGCACGCAGAATTGATTTCGCCTGCTCAATTGCATTATGATCCATTTGAAAATATATTATCGAAAGCGACAAATATAGTAAAACCTCTAACAATCTTATAACCTCTTACAAAATCTTAGGTTCTCTTACAATAACTTAAACCTCTTGCACCCTCTTAGAATATCTTTCAAAGTCTTTTAACATCTTATACACATCTTTAACTTTTAAAGCACTGTTAATCAATACTTTTTAGACAAAATTGACATCCATTAGTCGTAGTTTTACACAAAAGAGCATACAAGAAAGACAAGCCAACAACACTAATTTTTCAAGATATTACAAGATATTCCAAAAATGAATCCGATGACAACATATAAGAAAATTAGGACCACCAATAAATCGCCACCCAAAATAAAACGAAACTATACCCGGGGCACAGCCGAATAGAGAATGACGAAAGCCCCCCTTAAACTATCATTAACTAAATAAATAAACAATGGAATACCGAAAGCGAAAACAATTACAGTCAAAGAATACACTATCTCTCACGCTTAAAATTAGACAAAATGAAAAAAATCTACTTATTCTTATTGGCGCTAAAAACGGCGATAGTATTATCGGAACCGGTTGCTGCTATTGCATCAGAAGTGATACATCTGATACAACTACTTAAGGAATGCATAGAAGCTAATTGTCTTGCACAATTTGCCTGGTTTCTGGTCTTGTCAATTACATATAACCAGCTTTCTCGGAAAGTGAGCAATTTATTTTCAACAGCAAAATACCAATGTGATGCAGCACTTCGTGCATGTCTGTTCTGTATTTGGACGTTTTGCATTCTGATTGTTCTGCACAGGATATTTCCGCATGTCTTTGACAAAGACACTTTCGGAAGTTATTTGAATCTGACGCTTGTTGTTGCCTGCGGGGTCCAATTCTACATCAAGGAGAAACTTGGCAATGATTAGGCCTATTACTATAGAAAGACCAGCCCGAATATTGGGCTGGTCTTTTTACAATATGAGATATTCTATTTAAATTTCAACAATTCCCCTACCCCAGCTCCCCATGCATCTTATCTGCAAAAAGCGGCTTAAGTGCTTTATTCCATAAGTTGCTTTTGAGCGTTTTGTCTTCTGAAATTTGAGCAAGCGATAATGTAGGTACCCAAAAGCCATCGGCAAATCTGTTGATCTCATTCAGCAGGAACAGAGAACCAATGCCCAGTTGAGATGGCAGCACATTGAACAACAGCACCACCCTTGGCCGGAGGCTTTCTTTAAGCTGATACCAACTTACTTTTTCGCCTTCTGCCACATGAATAATATTGTACTGCGCCTCATTCAGTTTGCAACCAGCTTTCAATATACCTTCCAATTGCTGGCTTTCAGCATCGCCGGGTTGAAAAGGCGTACTTATAATCAATACTGGTTTGGGTAACAGACCCAAAGCTTGCGAAGCGGGTTCCCAAAAAATATCCTGCGTACTTTTTATAATGTCTGTGTTCAATATATCCATATGGTAATCAACAAATTAAGCAGCTTACAAGGCACTTTACCTGCTTTCGTGAAAAATTTGTTTCTTTGTGCAAAAATAATCTAAAAAATTTCTTAATTATCGAGGGTTATGGGTGTTTCTTTTATGGATATCAGTGTAAAAAAAGTTGAGAACAGTCGGTTAGATCAGGTTGACTTTAACGACATACAGTTTGGTAAAATATATTCCGACCATATGCTCGTAGCTTACTACGAAAATGGTGCGTGGTTGCAGCCGGAGATCATGCCGTTTCAGAATTTATCACTTAGCCCGGCTACGACTTTCATACATTACGGCCAGGCAATTTTTGAAGGGATAAAGGCATATAAAGATGCTGATGGAGATCCGTTGATTTTCCGTCCGCGCGACAACTGGAAGCGTATGAACGTTTCTGCACACCGCATGGCTATGCCGGATGTTCCTGAAGAAATTTTTATTGAAGGCATGCGCAAGCTGATAGCCCTTGATAAAAACTGGATACCATCATCGCCTGACACCGCCTTGTATATACGCCCTTTCATGTTTGCGATCGATGAATTTATTGGTGTTAAACCCGCTGAAAAATTCATGTTCATGATCATTACCAGCCCGGCAGGCCCTTATTACAGCAAACCTGTTTCTATTTACGTTCAGGATAAATATGTACGTGCGTTTCCTGGTGGCATCGGGTTTACCAAGGCAGCAGGTAACTACGGCATGAGCATGTTGCCTACTATGGAAGTACGCAAAATGGGTTATGACCAAATACTCTGGACCGACGGCTTCGAACATAAATATGTGCAGGAAATTGGCACCATGAATGTGTTCTTCGTTATTGGCGAAAAAGTGATTACCCCGGATATTAAGCACGATACCATTCTTGCCGGCGTAACCCGCGATAGTGTTATTACGCTGCTTCGCGATAAAGGCGTGGTAGTGGAAGAGCGCACCCTGGGCATTGATGAAATTGAAACAGCATACCATAATGGCCAGTTGAAAGAGGCTTTTGGTACGGGCACAGCTGCATCAATTGCACCAATACAATCACTCACCTATCACGATACCAAAATGGAATTACCCGCTGTTGAAACGTGGGAAATTGCAAATTGGCTGAAAAAGGAATTGGGTGATATCCGTTACGGCCGCTCAACTGACACCAGGGGCTGGACCTTACCTGTATAATACTCTGACTGACATAATTGAAAATGCTACTTCACTTACAAATGAAGTAGCATTTTTTTGTGCCGTACTATAAACCAACTTTAGATTGCATTGTCGTTCAAAAAAAGTGTAAAAGGCACCGGAATAGTGCCCTTTACACTGCTTATTACTCCTTATTCATCCGCACAATCCGCGGATGGAAAACGCCTTCTACATTTACAAGGTCCGCTTGTGCAGTCATTACCTTTTCAATGTCTTTATAGGCAAATGGGTTTTCCTCCACACTGCCGCCAATCAGTTGCACACCTGCCGAGGCCAGTATTTGTTTCATACCTGAAACCGTCTGGCTGTCTTTGGCTCGATGCCTGCTCATGGCCCTGCCCGCGCCATGCGCCGCTGAATTAAGCGACTGACCAACACCATTACCCGTAACAAGATAGGCGGGTGTAGTCATGCTGCCGGGTATTATTCCTGGCTCGCCTTTGTGGGCAGGGGTGGCACCTTTACGGTGCACTACAACATCTGTGCCATCAGGCATTGTTTCTTTCCACGCAAAATTATGGTGGTTTTCCACTACTGCCAATGCCGATAGCCCCATGCCGGACAGTAAACTCTGGTGTATGGTATCATGGCAAGCATTGGCGTACTGCCCGGCCAGGTTCATGCTGAGCCAGTACTCTTGCCCGGCTTCTGAATTCATGTCAAGCCATGCCAGCTGCTGCGCTTCGCGGGGCAATTTGCAAACATCCATAGCAATGCGTGTATAATGTTGCGCAATTGCTGACCCCAGGCCACGGCTACCTGAGTGCGAAAGCAAAGCCAGATAACGGCGCGCCGGCAGGCCAAGATAATTACCATCGAACAGTTCTATACTGCCCCACTCTACAAAGTGGTTGCCACCGCCCGATGATCCCAGTTGCTTACCAGCCTTGCCTTGCAGGCGCCGCAGTAATTCAGTGCTTTTAAAATCAGCGCTGTCCATTACCTCATGACTTCGCCTGAATTCCGGGTTGGTTTCCATACCAAAATGCGTATGCTCCCGAAGTGCCAGTTTCAGCTGGTGGCCGTTACTGCGGAAAAAGCTGTCGCTTTCGTCAATTATTGTCAGTGCCATGCGGCAGCCAATATCAACACCTACGGCGAATGGTATTACAGCATTGCGGGTTGCGAGCACACCGCCTATTGGTAGCCCGAAACCACAATGCGCATCGGGCATTAAAGCCCCTTGCACGGTAACCGGCAAACTCATAGCAATTTCCATTTGCCGTTTGGCGGAGCTTTCTATTTCCTTGCTGCCATAAATTTTAAGCGCACCGGTTTCTTCCAGCAATGAAAATGACTGAAAATTACATTCCACTTCCTGTTCTATAAACGTTGCGGCAATTTTACCTACAACCGGGTCTTCAATGTATTGCCCCGGGTTTTCTTTAATATTGACCAGCAGTTGCACCACATCATCTTTTGTATGGTGCTTGTAATACTTGCCGGTTATGTTCAACGCCAGGCTGCGTGCCTGGTCGTTAGTATAGCCTATTTTACTAAGCTCTTTTAATTTTATTGTGCTCATTTGGTTTGTTTTGGTTAATCGTTTTTTAAGTTGCCGAGCAATACATGCAGCGGTTTGTGCCTGAAGCACCTCTGATGCTTTTTCTGTTTGCATTCCTCTTCCCTCCTCCAATTATAAATGCTGCCATCCCTGTATTTCCAAAGGGCCTGCCGACCGTAGGCATTATTGCGGAAAAAGTCCAGTTCATTTTCCCGCTGTTCGAGAACATTATCGTCTTCTTTCACTTGGTAAATGATATGCGGTTTTACAACCAGCTCATACCTCCATGGTTCCATAAACTCATATTTTACCCTGACCTCCCTGTATGTGTCGTGCCAATATTCTAAGGGCTGAAACAACTCTTTTTCTTTTTCTGTAAGCTCCAGTTTCGGGTCGCGCCATTCCCACGGGGTAAATTCCTTTAGCGTCTGTTCGTATACCCGATAAAGCTTTTGCCCGTTTTTCTTCCGTCGCAACGGATCCCTGAACAGTTTGTCGTTACAGGTTTGCTGTGTATTTATTTTGTTGAGTAATTGCTCATAAAGCATTGTTGCCGGCGTAAGCCACTGGTCGCGCCTGAGTATAAAAGTCCGTTTCCAGCCTTTTTGATAAGGCTCTTTCAACGGTACCATTGGCAGGCTGCGCCTTAGCTCGTAAATTTTCACCGCTTCATTATGTGCTCTTAGTAACTGTTTTTGTCTGTCTTCTTCGAGAGCTCGCCTTTTTTGTCGTTTGTTTTTTAGATTATACAAGGCAATAAGCTCCTCATCGGCATGATGAGCCATAAAATGGGTAATTGAATGGTAATTGAATTTTGATGGTTATCAGTAATTCATCCTTGCCATAAGGATATACCCGGGCTCAAGCCAAGCAGAACGCTACGGCAGAAAGTATTTACTACAGGCTATGCCTGTAATACCTGCTATTGTAAAATAGAAAAGGGAAATACCTCTGCCTGTTTAGGCAATGAGCGCAAGGGGCGATATGTAGATGTAACTTAGCATAGTATTGTGTATTAAAAATGGTTACACAATTATTTTCAATAGCAAATGTAGGGGAAGTTTTTGAAGTTGCCAATAAATTGGATAGATTCCAAATTTTCGCATTATCCTTATTTTAAATAAACCCTGCGCAACCGCGCAGACATCGACCTCCCTTTACATTTATGGAGAGGGCTGGGGTGATGATTTTATTCAGGCTGTGCGAAGTTTTTGAAGTTGCCAATAAATTTTGCTTTAGGCATCTTTAAGCGCATCTAATATAGCGTAAACATTTTGTTTCGTGCCGGGATTTCTGTACTCATCAGGTGGGCGGTAATCATCGTATTTCAGTTTGCTCATACCAAATATCTGCCGGTAGATGACCGGCCAAAGCCGCTCACTTTTCAGGTATTGCTCCAGCTTATTTATCTCCGCATCTAACGCTACATCTAATAGTTTCGCTTCCGTAATCATATTCGGGCTTATTTTCAGCACAAAGTGCCAAGGCTGCGCGAAAACATATTTGAGCTCATAATTTTTTATGTCCCTTCGCCAGAAAAGTTGCGGTTGAAACAGCTTCTTTTCTGCTTCTGAAAGATTCAATTTAGGGCTATCCCACTCCTGCTCGCTGAATACTTTCAAGAACTGAGGCATATCGCTATCTACCTTTTTTCGTTTGTATTTACGGCGCACCTTTTTTGTAAATTTCGGTGTGTTACTGTAAAAGGTAGTGTTTATCTTATTCAGCAATTCCAGGTAAAACTCCGCATCCGGCCCATACTGCTCTTCTTGCTGCAACACGAACGACCGTTTCCAGCCTTTCTGATACGGAGCAGAAAGCGGCACCATAGGCAGATTACGCCATATATTATACAACGCTACCAACCTGTTGTGTACACCGAAAAGCGCCTTTTCTTTATCCGATTTATAGGCTCGCCTCTTTTGCCGCCTGGTTTTCAGGTTGTATAACGCAATAAGTGTCTCATCAGTTTCGACTATCATTAATAAAGGGGTTATACCATTTATATTTTAAATTTCGGCATGATTTTTGCAGTAGTTATGTATGGCAAAATTGCAAATCATAGAGATTCAGGAATCCGTAGAAGTGCTTAAGCGTCTGCTAAAGAAATCATCATCCGCTGTAGCTCCCAGG
>JBBRPD010000040.1:0-43484 GCA_038228575.1 Chitinophagales bacterium
CGCGTCTCTACAAGTGTTGGGTAAATACGTCAGCATAACACAGTTCGTAGAGACGCGATGCCTCGCGTCTCCACACAACACATCCGAAAACAATGCAGCATTGGAGACGCGAGGCATCGCGTCTCTACAAGTGTTGGGTAAATACGTCAGCATGACAAAGTTAAGGAGCGCCACATCTGTTATAACATAGTTCGTGGAGACGCGATGCCTCGCGTCTCCACCCAACCCAACACATCCGAAAACAATGCTGCATTGGAGACGCGAAGCATCGCGTCTCTACAGGTGTCGGGTAAATACGTCAGCATAACAAAGCTGAATAGCGTTTGCCGCAACCTACCCAACTGCACCTGTAAAATATTAGCCTGCAATTAATTACCTTTATTGTAGCCGCGTTGCGCATAGGTGCAAAGGCTAGTTTATAAAACCAATTAAAACCTGTGTTTATGAAAAGAGGTATACTTACAATTTTGGTTATTGCCGGTTACGCTTCCGGCGCATACGGGCAACGCTTCCTGGGGGTGTCAACGGGTAATTACAATACCCTCAACAGCATGTTCCTGAACCCGGCTAACCTGGGTGGCTGCAATGAAAAGATAGGCATAAACCTCATCTCCTTCAATATGGGTGTCGATAACAGTCTGGGCACAATCAGCTCTGTCGGCAACATAGTGAAAGGAATTAACAGCAGCGATTCCGGCAGCAACCAGAACCTCTTCACCTATACCAACAACGATAAATTCAGCATGATGCTGCCTGCTGTTGAGGTGCGCGGGCCGGGTGTGTTGTACCGCATCAGCGAAAAGCACACGGTCGCGCTCAGCACAAGGGTGCGGGCATTCAATGAGTTCAATAATTTTAATAGAAAACTATACACTACCGTAACGCAGCCTGCACTGTCAGCAACCGGCACCAACACCCTTAACGCACAAAATTTTAACTGGACCGCACACGTATGGAGCGATATTGGCCTCAGTTATGGCGGCGTTGTTTACAGCAGTAATTCGTTACAAGTAAAAGCAGGCGCAACTGTGCGTTACCTTATGGGTGCAGGCTACCTTGGGCTTAAAGGCAAAAACCTTGATATTGCCTATACCAATGGCAGCGACTCTTTTCACGCTACCAATTCTGATATCGAATTTGCCAGCAACCTGCAAAACATTGATAATGCTTTCAGCGATGGGGTTTCTTTCTCTAAAATATTCGGCAGCAAATCTGGTGGCTCAGGCTTGGGTGCCGATCTGGGTGTGGTTGTTTCCATGCTGCCTGAAGGTGGCGGTGGCAATTCCACTTCCGACCGTGCAGAAAACGCCAGCGACGATGGCAGTTATAAACTATCGCTATCGGCAGCCATAACCGACATTGGCGCTATCACTTATAAATCGAGCTACAACGTAAATGTAACGGGCAATGGTTACCTCACCGGCCAAGGCCTTGCCGATCACCTGAAAGATTATCAGGACTTCAGGCAATATGTAATTAACCAGGGTTATACGGCAGACACAGGCGTAAAATCGACCAAAGTATCGTTACCCACTGCTATGCTTATTGGTGGCGACTACCATGCTTATAAACACTTCTATGCCAATGCTACATTAATACTGAATATGGCCAGCGATGCCAACTTTGGCAGCAAGTACTACAACCAGCTTACCATTACCCCACGTTATGATACCAAGCTGCTAACCGTGGGCTTGCCCATAACCTACAATATGCTCACCAGCAATGTGCGCATGGGCCTTGGCATACGTTTCTCAGGCTTCTATCTGGGCAGCGATGATATGCTGGCATTCATCAGCAACAACCAATACGGGCTTAATTTTTACTTCGGCGGCATGATACCCATTTGCAGGGGTAAATGAGATTAGTTGCAAGCAAGGTGCCACGCAAAAACGTTAGGTCGTAAGGTTTGTTTTGTTGTACGTTGTAAGCGGGCTGAGGCGCAAAAGCACCCCTGGCAGGCATACCTGAAACAGGTATTAGAACTTCGTAACGCTTTCCTATACAAACTTTCTTTCCTTCAAAAGGAATTTACTCCCTTCGGCCAGTATGTGCACCTTCATATTTTCTATTACTACAGGCGTGGTAGCATCTACTTCGTTAGCATTGTTCTTGCCTATATCTGTGCCATCAATAATAATTACCATGCCAGACCCCTCGCACAGGGCTTCATTACCGTTAGTTATAATAAGGGCGGTATCTTCGCCCAGCCCAATACCCAGCAGGCCTGTATTGAGGGCAACCGCATGCGCCAACCTGCCAAAGCGTCCCCTTTTAACGAAGTGGGTATCAACAATTACGCCCTCTATAAAATCAAATCCCTCTCCCGTTCTTACATCGTCCTTCATTATGGCTTCCTTTATTACACCACCGGTAATAATATGTTGTGGTACTGCCATAGCCCCTGCGCTCGTGCCTGCAACAATAAAATTGGGGTCGGCAAGGTATTTTTTCTTTGTTGCTTCCAGTACCTTTGTATTAGCCAAAGTGGTCGTGAGCCGGGTTTGATCGCCACCGGTAAAGAATACCGCATGGCTGTATTCAATGCGCTTCACGAACATGGCATCATTGCCTTGTTCTTCGTGTTCAATGCGCATAAAATCGACTTTGGTAAAGCCGGCTATTTTATAGGCTGCCCTGTAAATATCTTCCATCTCTTGCGGTATGGCCGATGCCGTGGCAATGATCTCAATAATGTGGTGTGCCCTCGGTATGTTAGATATGAGTGCTGAAAGAATTTCCAGGTGGGGCCTGGCGGTAGGCTCGCGACGTTTTTCAATATTCAGGCTTTCGCCATCAACGCCTTTATCTTCATGGCCGCCTATAATGATGAGTGTTCCTTTGGGTGTCATTTTTGGTTTGCTGTTTTTATCATAGTAGTTAATCGCTCCAGGCCGCTGAGCATGTTGCCCTCTTCAGGGCCAAATGAGAAGCGCACATAATTATTGAAAGCTACGCTTTTTTCACGCATGTGGCCGGGGTGAATATCAAACAGATGCCCCGGTATGGTCATTACTTTTACCTTGAGAGCCTCCGTAAAAAAGTGTTCAGAATCATTTAAAGGAGGTGGCAGTTGGCTGATGTCGCCCCAAATATAAAAAGTACCGCGCACACCTGCTGTTGAAGTGATGCCGCATGCATTAAGGCTATCCGCCATCAGGTTACGCTTGCGGCTGAAAACCGCTCTCAGCGCAGTGGTTTCCTGGTCAGCTGTTTCAGGTGCCATTACCTGCAGTGCGGCACGTTGCATAGGTTGGCTCGGGCCGCCATCAATAGCACTTGCCACCCGGTTAAGATTGTCAATAAGGTCTGCCGGGCCAAGAGTCCAGGCAAGCCTCCAGCCAGGGTAGCGGAACGATTTTGTAAGCCCGTCAATAATGAGCACCGAATCAACATTTACATCATCAATATATGCCGCAGCTGATACCGGTGCAGCAGCCGGTTCGCGCCCATCAAATATGTAGTGCGAATACATTTCATCAATAATGAGCGTACAATCATTTTCATTGGCAGTTGTTACAAATTGCAGCAGTTCGTCGCCTTCAATAACATCGCCCGTAGGGTTACAGGGGTTGCTGAACAAAAATGCGTCCAGCTCATTTTGCACCACCACCTGCTTAAACGCCTCACCGGGAATACTGAAGTTATTTTCAGCTGTTGTAGGTATATGAATGGCTTCTATGCGGCCCTTGTGGTTATTCAGTATATCGGCATAAGCGGGGTATTCCGGCACCTTGTAACCCAGGCGTATATTGCCCAGCATATTGCAAACATGGGTAAGCACCAAACGCCCGCCCATGGCTATGCTCACGTTTTCAGCTTTGTACTGGCTTGCCTTGTTTTTGCGGTAGAGGCGGTTGTAGTGCGCGGCTATGGCTTCGCGTAATTGCTGGGTTCCATTCAGCGGTCCGTAAGCATTATCTGCAATAGCTATATCCATCGTTTTCACCCGTGGTGGCGCGCCCTTCATTTCGCCTATTTCCGGCTGTCCCTGCCCAAGATTAGCCCAGTCAGGATTGCCATTGTAGAAACCCAGTTTAATGGCTTCATCCATTACCCATATCACACCCATATCGGGTATTTGCTTAAATGCATTTTTGTTTTTCATGGTTCTGATCACCGGTTATGGTAACCGTTACCCAATATCGGTTTTATAATGCTGTAACAATGCACCTTTGGTATAATTTAACGTTAGCGATTTTTAGCTAACTGCATAACTGTACCACACTTTAAAGTGCGCCATACCTGTGTTACGCATCCCCATAAAAATCACCCTTTAACAAACAATTAGCAGCAGTGCACTCATGTAGTTGCTTATGGTTTTCGTCTTCCTATTAAAGCTATTTTATGAAGCACACTATTCTACTAACTGCCTGCATTTGTTTTTTTTATGTAGTTGGGGCGCAGCAGCCAGCACCGGTAAAGCTAAACCTGGAACATGCAACCGTTTTCCTGAACGGTGCACTTTTAGAAAACACAGCCACCCTGAATGTAGCCCAGGGCGATAATGAAATTGTCTTCACCAACATTGCCAATACGGTAAACACACAGAGCATAGTAATTAATGCCACCAACGGCGTTGCGGTAGCTTCGTCAATATTCAGCACCACCTATCAACCCGCTAATACGCCATCGAAGCTTATTGGTAAAATGCAGGATTCTATAGACATGCTGGGGCAGAAAAAAGTGCCCATCAATATTAAAATTGCCGTTATTGACGACCAGCTAAAACTGCTGCAAACCGATATAACCGAAACAGGCGACAATAAACCCGCTCCATCAACCGACGAGGTGGCCCAAATGATAGAACTTATTGCCCGCAAAAAGGAAACACTGCTGCTGGAAAGGCAAAAACAAGTAGCGCAAACCCAACTCATAGATATACGCATAGCGGCACTCAACACAAAAATAGGTGATGAGGGCAGGAAGGGCGCTGTGGCAGGCGGCCAGTTGACGGTAAAATTATATGCACGGGAAGCTACCACCAGCAGTGTAACTATAAAGTATGTGGTAACCAATGCAGGTTGGTCTCCGGCTTACGATATATGGGCCGATGATGTGAAAAGCCCTATAAGGCTCTACTACAAAGCCAACATTTATCAGGCTACCGGCATTAAGTGGGATAAAGTACGACTCACTTTATCCACCGGTAATCCGCAGGAAGGCATGCAGCCACCGGTTATCACCCCATGGTATCTTTCTCTATCAGCGCCACCACAGCCAGTTGTAACAGAGGTTACCACTACCACCACAACAACGGTGGCATACAAACGACCCTTGATTGATAAATATAAAAGCAACGCGACTTTATCAAGAAGCGAGATAAAAGCGCAGCCTACAACATCAACAGACGATTTTGTTGCGCTTACCCCAGGTATTTACCAAAGCAGGCGTGGCGGCGACGTAAGCTACGACGCGGGCCGGCAAACCGGAAATGCATACATAATAGACGGCGTGCAGCAATCGGGCTCCATGACCAATTACGTAGCCGTTGATAATTCAGGTGTCAATACCACGTTCGATATTGATGTGCCTTACAGCATACCCTGCGATGGGCAACAGCATGCTGTATCGGTTAAGGAATACCAGGTGCCTGCTACGTTCCAGTACTATTCTGTACCCAAAATGGACCGAGACGCATTTTTGCAAGCCGAAATTACCAGCTGGAGCGACCTGAGCCTGATGCCAGGCCCAACCAATATTTTCTATGAAGGCACCTACATAGGCCAGGGTACTATTGACCCGCGCACCATAAAAGATACCATGTACCTTTCGCTTGGCAGGGATAAGAAAATAGTAATAAAAAGGGAGCAGGATAAAAAGCTGCACGCCCTTAAGAAAACCAGCGATAATGAGTTGGAGACTTTTAACTTTAATACCACCGTGCGCAACAGCCGCAAAGAGCCCATTACTATACTGGTAAATGACCAGTTACCGGTAAGCAACGATAAAGATATTGTAATTGAAAAAGCGGAAGGCAGCAGCGGCAGCTACGACCCAGTATCGGGCACCGTGGCCTGGGTAGTAACCCTGAAACCCAATGAAACCAGAAAGCTAACCTTTGGGTATAGCATAAAACACCCTAAGGAAAGGCAGTTAATAGGTATGCGGTAAGCAGATGCACATTGAACGTTACGCAAAAAAATCGCCATAACCACGTTTTATAGTGGTTATGGCGATTTTTTGGGCTGCTAATGCTACATTTTTGCTCGTAAATCATATTTTAATAAAGGCTCGTGAACTGGGGATGGAATTTCCCCTTGAAATAAAAAAGCCAAATCATTAAACCAGATGCCACACCTATCAAACCAATACTTAGTCAAACAACAACTACAAACAATAAAAACCTATTTTTGCCGTTTAATAAAGTATGGTACGTAAACCATAAATGTTTATTTTTAATGCGAATGCCGAAATTAGCTACCATATTTGTTTTTCTTTTTGTGCTTGCAAGTAGCCCTGTTGCGCGTGCCCAAAGCTATTTTACCATTAATGAATATGGTTTTACGGCAGGCGCAGCGCAGTATTTTGGCGATTTGAACCAGAATTACGGTATTAAAACCATTGCACCGGTATATGGCGGTTACCTGCGCCGCAGAATGAGTAATTATATTGCGCTTAAACTCGTGGCCAATTATACCAACGTTGGTTATGACGATAAGTTTAATAAAGTGCCTTACGAAGTGCAGCGCAACCTCAACTTTAAAAGTGTGGTTTACGAAGGTGCTATACAGGCGGAATTCAACTTCTTCAAATTTGTTACGGGCGACCCTTATTTCCGTTTTACACCCTACCTTACTGGCGGCATTGGTATGTTTTACTACAACCCTAAAACAACCTACAAAGGGGTAGACTATGAATTGAAGCCATTGGGTACCGAAGGCCAGAACGCTGGTTACGATAACCGCAAATACAGCAATTTTGCTGTCTGTTTCCCAATTGGAGCAGGGGTAAAATACTGGCTGAAGGGCGGCATTAATGTTTCCTTCGAAATTGCCGACCGCATAACCACAACCGATTACCTGGACGATGTGAGCACTACCTATGTAGGTGCCGATAAATTTAAAGTGGCTTCCATTTCCAACCCCGCCCGCGCTTTGCAGGACAGGAGTTCGGAAGTTACCGGCGGTGTGTTAGGCAAGGCAGGCAAGCAGCGCGGCAACGCCAGTAACTATGACCAATATATGATGGCCACCTTCAGCATCTCTTTCAACTTCAAAACCTATCGTTGCCCACAGGCGTTGAATGACAGTTATATTAAGACGTATTAAGCAGTAGCAAGCCAGTGCTATGAAATTTACCTACTTTCTCTTTTTGCTTACGTTTTGGGGCTATCCGATAATAGCAGGAGTGGTAATTTCCTATTTCGGAGATGCAAACTTTTCTCAAGGCAATGCCAGGATAAGAAAATATATTGCGGTTTCCATTCCATTCTTTTTGCTTTTTGATGCGGCTTGCTACAGCGGCTATTCTTTTAGTGGTGATTATGCCGATTACTTTATTTTCTCGCTGCAGTATTTTGTAATTTGCCTGTTGGTTGAAGGTATTAAACACAGCAGGAACATATGGCTTGAAGTTTTAAGAATAGGCGGTTATCTTATACTTGTGTCTGGTGCTCTCATTGGTCTCTTCGGTATGCTAACTGCTCTTCCGCTAACTAACGGTTACTGCGATAAGGAATTTAGATTGAAAAGCCATAATCATACGTACGTTCTTCGTCGGTATAGTGATTTTGAGCTGGCCCCGTCTGCAATTTTTTATACATTTTCTTTGTACCGGAAGTTTGGATTTTTACCAATAGAAAAATTTGTAAGGGAAAACAAAGGGGCCGATCAAGCAGTAGACCAGCCACTTGAGCCCATTATTCGTATTATCGATTCATCGAAGAACAGGCAATATCTGTATGTAAAGCCTGAAACAGATACAGCTATCATAACGGAGATCGAATAGATAAGACAGCAGCAAGGTCTGTAACCTGCTGTGCTAGTTTTGACAACTTTTTAGAAAGTTGTCAAAACGACTCATACATGCCAAGTTTGATGGTTTTTATTCAAAGCCAAGCATTTATGCGCTTTGACAACTTTCTAAAAAGTTGTCAAAGCTATACAACCGGCAGGTGCGTCAGGTCGTAGTTGTCAAAGCTGGGCAATTGGCTCAGAAGATAAGCGTGCCACTTTGGGGTTTCGATTTTTTACATTTTACTTAAAACTTACTTCACTTCCAGCACAGCGTTTACCCATTCAGGGTCGAAGGTAGCGTTGAATTTACGGTAGAAGTTGAGGGCCGGTTCGTTCCAGTCCAGCACCTGCCATACAATGGCACTAAAGCTGCGCTCCCTGGCTTCGGTAACCAATGCCTCCATCAGCAATTTACCCAGGCCGTTGCCACGGGCGGCTTCTGTAACAATAATATCTTCCAGATACATGCGCTGCCCTTTCCAGGTGCTGTAACGAATGTAGTACAGCGCAAAGCCTTTAACTATGCCATCTACCTCGGCTACAAAAGCCCACCATACGGGGTTGGCACCAAAACCACTTTCTTCAAAATGTTCCGGTGTCACCGTTACTTCGTCAGGGGCACGTTCGTAAATGGCTAGTTCGCGCACCAGTTCCAGCATTGCAGGGCAATCTTCCTTTGCCGCTCTTCTTATAGTAATCGTTGGCATAATGTTAATGTAGCACTTTGTATGCAATACTACGGTCAAACCAACGTTATTCCAAGCATCCTGCCCTGTCAAACTTGCGTTAAACTGCACAAACAATACCACCCGTCAGTTTTATTTGTATAAATTTATCTGTTTTTAAACACACCACTAAAAATATGAGTACACAAGGCGAAATACTATGGGTTGATGACGAGATCGATTCCCTCAAATCTCAGATACTCTTCCTGAAAAATAAAGGCTACAATGTTACCCCCCTCTCTAACGGCTATGATGCGCTGGAGCTACTGAAAGAAAAAATTGTTGATGTGGTATTGCTCGATGAAAGTATGCCCGGCCTCACCGGCCTGGAAACACTGGGCAAAATAAAAGAAATGCTGCCGCAGCTACCTGTGGTAATGGTAACCAAGAACGAGGCCGAAAACATTATGGAAGAAGCCCTTGGTGCACAAATAACTGATTACCTTATTAAGCCGGTTAACCCTAACCAGGTGCTGCTTTCCCTTAAAAAAATAATGGATGGCAAGCGGCTGGTTTCAGAAAAGACCACCATCGCTTACCAGCAGGATTTCCGCAATCTTTTCATGGCCCTGAACGATAACCCTAACCATGAAGAATGGAAAGAATTATACAAAAGGCTGGTGTATTGGGAACTGGCCATAGGCAAGAGCGATAGCGCTGAAATGATGGAGGTATTACAAACCCAGAAGAGCGAAGCGAATTCAGAGTTCTTCAAATACATTTCAAAGAACTATGCCAACTGGATAAAAGATAACGGTAAAACAGGCCCCCTGTTTTCGCATAAATTATTTGAACAAAAGATAGCCAAGCAAATTAAGCCCGGCCAACCCAATTTTCTCATAGTAGTCGATAACCTGCGGTTCGACCACTGGAAGGCGTTTCAATCCATTATTTCAGAATCGCTGCGGGTAGTGGAAGAAGACCTTTATTACAGCATATTGCCTACGGCTACGCAATACTGCCGTAACGCTATATTCGCCGGCATGATGCCGATTGATATTGAAAAACACTTTCCGCTGGAATGGAAGAACGATGACGAAGAAGGCGGCAAAAATCTGTACGAAGAATTCTTCTTTGCTAACCAATTGAAGCACCTGAAAATGGATAAGCTGAAATGGCAGTATGTGAAGATAACCAACAACGAAGATGCCAAGATACTGGAAGATAATATACACAATTACCTCAACAACGACCTTACGGTAATCGTGTACAACTTCGTAGATATGCTTTCACATGCCCGCACTGAAATGGAGGTGCTGAAGGAACTGGCGGGTGACGAAATATCGTACCGCTCATTGGTGGTTAGCTGGTTTGAACATTCCCCACTGCACAGGGCATTGAAGAAAATAGCAGAAAAGAACATACAGGTTTTCATGACGACGGACCACGGCAGCGTTAAGGTAAAAAACCCTAGCAAATGCGTAGGCGACAGGCAAACAACCGCTAACCTGCGCTACAAGCACGGCCGTAACCTGCAATACGAAAACAAGGATGTACTGGCGTTCCGCGACCCTAAATTGGCGGGCCTGCCTACACCTAATGTAAGTTCTACCTTTATTTTTGCGAAGGAAGATGTTTTCTTGTGCTACCCTAACAATTACAACCATTACGTAAACTATTACAAGAATACCTTTCAGCATGGTGGCATTTCCATTGAAGAAATGATCATACCTATTATTCGCCTGGAATCGAAATAGGCGAGTAGTAAACGCCACTGCAAAGCATATTAAAACAGCCCATTATCATTCGATAATGGGCTGTTTGTTTTTTGTAAGTATTGAGATAATAAATAGTGCGCAAGTACTAACGCGGTTTAGCTATCCATTGTTCAGGATCAAGTTTTATTGATCCAGTTTTACCGCCAGCTTTCCATATGCTGAACGTTACAGTTGGGTCACCCTCGTCGTTGTTATCAGCAATCCCAATGGGTTGCAGCGCATTTACGTGCTGTCCTTTTGTAACGCTTGTTGATAGCAAGTTTTTATAAACAGTAAAGTAGTTACCATGCCGTATCACCACCATTTTTTCATCGGCAACAACTGTAATACTACTCACCTCACCTTCGTAAACAGCCCTTACCTGCGCATTATGATTGGTCCGGATATCAATGCCATCATTATCAATCATAATAATGCACAAGAGTGCGTGCGGATGAGTGCCAAAATGATCACAGATGTAACCGTTTGCTACAGGCCAGTATAATTTACCCTTGTTACCTTCAAAATTAGTGTCTGAAATAATGCCTGTGGGGGTGGGGTCATCAGGTTTGGACAACGGTTTTTTGCGTGGAAAGTCAATGTTACAATCGCGGGCTTTAGGTTGCTGCGCCCGCGTAATACATGAACAAAGCAAAAAGAATAATACGATAGTTAACCTCATAATTGAAAAGCTATATAACAAGTACAACCGGACTATTTTTTATTACCGCACTTTACCTATCCACTGTTCAGGATTCAGTTTTATTGATCCGGTTTTACCGCTTGCTTTCCATATTCCGAACTTTACAGTGGGGTCACCCTCGTCGTTGTTATCAGCAATCCCAATGGGTTGCAGCGCATTTACGTGCTGTCCTTTTGCAACGCTTGTTGATAGCAGGTTGTTATAAATAGTAAAGTAGTTACCATGCCGTATCATCACCATTTTTTCATCGGCAACAACTGTAATACTACTCACCTCACCTTCGTAAACAGCCCTTACCTGCGCATTATGATTGGTCCGGATATCAATGCCATCATTATCAATCATTACGTTTTTTGCCAATGGGTGCGGATGCACACCAAAATGGTCTGAAATATACCCCTGGCTTACCGGCCAGTACATTTTGCCTTTATTACCTTCAAAGCTATTGGCAAGCGTTACATCGGTAGGCGTAAGCATTAAGCCGGCCTCATCGGCCTTTGGTACATGCGGGTGTGGCACAGTTGTCGTAGCCACAGGATTCGTTACCTTAACCCCTGTTTTTACATCTTTAGGTGGCACCGCAGTTGTGGTATGGTTTGCCGTAGCTGCGGCAGCCGCTGCCGCAGCAGCTTTACGTTTTTCTTCTTCTTCCGCCTTCTTCAAAGCAGCCCTCATTTCGCGCTCAATAATATCATGAATGAACTTGTTCACCTTAGCGGCGGCAGCCCGGTTTTTTTCGGCCTGCTTCATCAATTCATTTTCCTTGCCCTTCAGGTCTTGTATTACGCTATTGGTTTCCTTCACATCGGTGAGTAAAGATTGGCTTTGCTGTTTTTGCGATGCCAATAACTGGTCTTTTTCAGTTTTTTCCTTGTTCAGGTCGCCAATTTTATGCTGTATCTGGTTTTGTGTTTCATTGATCTGATCCACCTGCTGCTTGCGGAAGTCCCTGAATTTTTTCAGGTACTTCATCCTGCGCACGGCATCGTTAAAATCGTTTGACGAAAACAGGAAGGCCAGCATATCGTAAGAACTGCGGGTTTCATAAGCATAGCGTATTGATTGCGCATACCTTATTTTCAACATCTCCAGTTTCTGCTTCAGCGTTAATATCTCTTTCGATGATTGTACAATGGTATGGTCAATATTCTCCATCTCATCGTTAATGTTACCAATAAGTTTCTGCCGCTGTGCCAGTTTGTATTGCAAGGCCCTTAACTGACCCATGGTAGCATTCTTGTTCTTCTTAATGTCATCAAGCTGGTGCTCGGTCTCACTAATAGCGTCCTGTATCTCCTTACGTTTGGCTTCCAGCTGCGCTTTGGTTGGCGGCACATAATTATTATCATACCTCACCGCCTGTCCCGGTTGCTGGGCAAGAACAGTTGCAGAAAGAGAAAGGCATAGAAAGATGCTAAAAATGCGCATGAGTAACAATTAGTGTGAAACAAATATAGCCAATTATGCCGCTGCAACTGCACAAAAGCACCATTTTTGTATATTTTTACCAAAAACGGCAGTAAAACAACATTTAAGCTAACTTATTGTAGAACTTTGTTTTCTTTTGCCATAAATCAATCAGTATGTTATATTCAATGACGGGCTTTGGCCGTGCAGATGCTACAATTGACCGCCGCCAGGTGGTAGTGGAAATTAAAGCGCTTAACGGCAAACAATTTGAGCTGATGACCAAATTGCCACCCATCATCCGTAATTACGAATTTGATATCCGCAGCTTGCTGAATAGCCTGCTGATGCGCGGTACTATTGACCTGACCGTAAGCATAAAGCAGGAAGGCGCATCAAAGCCAATGATAGTGAATACTGACCTCGCTCTGTTTTACTACCAGGGCATGAAGCAGATATCGCAACAGATTGGCCTGCCTGAAGATAACATCATATCAACACTCATGCGCATGCCAGAGGTGGTAGCGCCCGACCAGGATGCACTGGCACCTGAAGATTGGGAAAAAGTGCGTGAAGTAGTAGAAGCAGCAGCTAAAGACCTGATGGAGCACCGCAGACACGAAGGTGTTGTATTGTATAAAGACATTCATAGCCGCATCAGCAATATTGAAGGCCTTTTGGCCAAAGTTATTCCACTGGAAGGTGAGCGCACCGAAAGGGTTCGTGCAAGGCTTAACCAATGGCTGGAAGATATGGTAGGCAAGCAAAAAATTGACGAAAACCGCCTGGAGCAGGAAATGATATACTACATAGAGCGTATGGATTTTTCGGAAGAAAAAACCCGTCTTACACAACACTGTAAGTACTTCCATGAAACTGTTGATAACAAAGACATAGCCATTGGCCGTAAGCTCAACTTCATTATACAGGAAATGGGCCGCGAAATAAACACCCTCGGTGCCAAAGCCAACCATGCCGAAATACAGCAGATCGTCATTAACATGAAAGACGAACTGGAAAAGGCGAAAGAGCAGATATTGAATATTTTATAGAGATTAAGGTAATGATTTTCTAAAAGCTATTCATAAAATCTTTTGCAATTAATACGGGAATGCCACGAAAAGGGTGCAAGACTAACAAGTCATTGTCACCTGTAACGAGGCAATCCGCTTTAGCTTCAATTGCCAATTCGAGAAATTTATTGTCTTTAGGATCCCTGCAATCATCAACGGATATTGTCACTTCAAACTCTAATGCAATTTTTTTAAAAAATTGTATTGCTTGATCGCGGCTGTCGGCATCAATGTATTTGTCAAACTTAGGCCGGCCAAAAGTGTTTGTTAACTCCAGCAAAGTTGCCGCGGAAAATACGAGAATACCTTTTCTTATAGCATAGTCATAAGCCCTTCTACTTATGGAATTTGGCAGCAGATGAGCGCTAATAATAGCGTTAGTATCAAATACAAATACTTTAATCATTGCTTTGCAATAACTCGCTCAGCAAATCGGGTGTAAGGCCCTTCGCCTCGGCTTTCTTGCCAATGTCATCCAGCATCTGCTGGTATCCGTTAATGCTCTGAGAATTAACTACCTTCTTGAGCATAAGATTAACTGCCCTGTTGAATTGCTTTTTATATTCAGGGCTAAAGCTATTGTATGCTATTCCATTGGCATCATCAACGTTTAGGACAATCCTTTCCATTATTATTATTGTATTATACTATAAAGTTACAAGCTTTTAACCTAAAAAAACCAAATCCGATTTGATGCATATCTTTAGTCATAAAAAACAAAACCATGCGTCGTATTTTGCTGTTATCATTTTTGCTGCTGCCACTCAAATCCACATTCGCACAACCCATAACCAGTAAAGGAATTGACACCCTGGTAGCGCACACACTGAAAGCATTTGATGTGCCGGGCATTGCAGTGGCTGTTATAAAAGACGGTAAGGTAATACACAGCAAGGGCTATGGCGTAAGGAGCCTTAAAACGGGCAAAAAGGTAGATGAAAATACACTGTTTGGTATAGCCAGCAATAGCAAGGCGTTTGCCGCTGCTGCATTGGGTATGCTGGTTGATGAAGGCAAGATAAAGTGGGATGATAAAGTACGCACCTACATACCGGAGTTTAAAATGTACGACCCGTATGTTACGGAGCAATTCACTATTCGCGACTTGCTTACACACAGAAGTGGACTGGGCTTGGGGTCCGGCGACCTGATGCTGTTCCCCGATTCTAACAATTTTACCCTGAAAGATGTAATCGCCAACCTGCAATACCTGAGGCCCGTTTCCAGTTTCCGGTCTAAGTTCGACTATGATAACAATATGTATGTATTGGCGGGTGAAGTGGTGGCCAGGGTGACCGGTAAAAGCTGGGACGCATTTGTAGAGCAGCGTATATTTGAGCCATTGGGTATGCTGCGAACAGCGGGCTCTTTCGACCGCCTTAAAGACAAAACGAACTACATAGACCCGCATGCACCGGTGGAGGGTAAAGTACAGGTTATAGACCGCGACCTGGTTAAAATAGGCCATGCCGCGGGTGGCATTAATTCCAGCATTGCAGATCTTAGCAAGTGGGTGATGCTCTACCTCAATAACGGTAAGTACAGCGATGGTAGAAGGTTATTCAGCGAAGCTGTGCAACGCGAAATGTGGACCCCGCAAACTATATTGCCGGTTCGGGCTGGTGGCCCGTACAACACCCACTTTGGCGCTTATGGACTGGGTTTTTTCATTAGCGATGTAAAGGGCTATAAACAACTCAGCCATACCGGTGGGCTGGAAGGGATGGTTACACAAATAACCATGATACCTGAATTGAACCTGGGCATTATAGTGCTCACCAACCAACAGGAAGGTGGCGCATTTTCCGCTATCACGAACCAGATAAAAGATAGCTATCTCGGGTTAACGGGCACCGACAGGGTTACGGAATATGCCGACCAGAGAAAGGGTGCAACCGATGACGAAAAAAAGTTACTCGATTCGGTTTGGCACATAGTGGGTGTAAATACAAAAAGCAACAATAAGCCCGATTTCAGTACCGTTGCCGGCACGTATAAAGATGCCTGGTTTGGAGAAGTTATGGTAAGCATGAAGAATAGCAAACAATGGTTGGAAGCAAAACGCTCGCATAAAATATGTGGTGAAATGTTTTACCTGAAAGGCAACACTTACATAGTAAAACTGGTAGACCGCAGCCTTGGTGCCGACGCCTACGTAAATTTCAGTTTAGATGAAGCAGGCATAGGTAAGGCGATTTCCATGAGCGCAGTTTCCCCGCTTACTGATTTTAGCTTTGACTATCAAGACCTGGAATTGAAGAAGCAGTAAGCTGCGGCAACCTGATATAGAAAACCGTACCCTGGTTTTCTTCAGTTTCAAACCATATCTCGCCATTCCAGAATTCTATGATCTTTTTAGTCATGGCCAGGCCCAAACCCGTGCCTGATGATTTGGTGGTAAAGTAAGGCTGAAAGATGCGCTTGGAAACATCTTCAGGTATACCAGAACCATTGTCGGCTATCGATATAATTACATCGCTGTTTTCTGCGTGTTGCATAACGGCTATAATACCGTCCTGCCCCGGGGGTATTGCCTGTTTGGCATTTTCAAGCAGATTGGTGAATACCCGCAACAGTTGGCTACGGTCCGATAGTACCATAATAGGTTCTGCCGGTTGATCGATAGTTACGTGTAATGCTTCATTATTGTTGTACAATTCTACAGCCTTGCCCAGCAATTCGTTTAAGTTTATTTCTTCCGGTTTTGCCTCCGGCATTTTTGCAAAGTTGCTGAATTCAGATGCGATATACGAGAGGTTATCGATCTGCTCAATTATGGAATCAGATACCCTGTCCGTTAGTTGTTTTATGTTCGGGTTGTCATTACGCATAGCCTGCTGCAGGTACTGTATGTTCAGCTTCATAGGCGTAAGTGGGTTTTTAATTTCATGGGCTACCTGCCGGGCCATTTCGCGCCACGCGCTTTCGCGTTCGCTTTGTGCGAGGGTAACCGCGTTTTCTTCCACCTTCTTTACCATCTTGTTATACTCCTGTACCAGCTTGCCTATTTCATCATCATAAGGCCATACAATACGTTCATTTTTTTCCAGGTTAAGCTTATCAAACTGCCTGATGATAATATCGAACGTACCCGTTATCCACCGGGTAATTACCACGGTGAGTATGCTGGATATCAGGAAGATAAATGCATACAGATTAATGAGCGTTACCACGATATTCGATATCTGGAAGTCGAGGTCTTTTTCTGAAGAAAAGAACGGCACGTTTATGTAGCCCAGCGTTACGCCATGCTCATCGCGCAGTGGTTGGTAGGCCGAACTGTAAGACAGCTTGCCCACCCGCTCGTTTCGTATTACCAGCGACGTGCCCAAGTGAGCCATTGCATGGTAAGCATCGGGCTGCATCATACGGGAAATAAGCCCCTTGTCATAAATTTCTTCCTGCGATGTTGCGAACAGGTTGCCGCCATCGTCGTATATATTGATGTCTATTTTCTGCGTATTGGCCAGGTTGGTAATAAATGTTTTGAAGCCGGCTGACTTACTTACGGTGTCAAAAATATAATCGGTATTAAACGCATTTTCATCGGCCAGATAATCCTGCACCGCCTGCTTGGCGGTCTGCATGGCATTTTGCAGTTTGTTGGAGTTTGATGTACGATATTCTTCAGTAAAATACCTGATGGTTACGTAGCCAATAATAACAAACGAAACAAACACCACCGCCAGCATGGAAAGGTGCACCCTGCGCCTTAAAGTAAGTCTTACGAAGCGGCCCTTAAATCGTTGGCCTGCAAAATAAGACAGGTATAACTGGTACACGAAAATAAGCAGCGCAATAATAATTTGTATACCGAAAAGGTAAGAAAACAGCGTCACAGCTTCTATCAGTTCGTTATGGTAATGCACCACTATTACCGTGTGCTTATCTGCTATCTCGTAAATCAATTCTTTGCTCCCGTTCCTGTCGCGGTACACGAATTGTTGCTCTTTAAGGGTATCATATTTTAGCCGTACCGGGAAGGGGTAATCTTTCGTTTGGTTAATCAGTTTACCGTTTACATATACTGCATACGCATACTCATTATCGCCAGTAGAAAGCTTGTTACCTATGGGTTGCAGCAGTTCCGGGTACACCGTTTCGGTAGCCGATTTTTTAAGGTCAAGATCAATAATTACATAACCAATAACGTTGTTCACGGTATCGCTGTAAATAGGAATGTAAGACAGATAGTAGTGCCGGTCAAGAATGGATTCTTTATAAAAAAGATAGCCCGAATTGGTGAGCACAGATTCTGACTTTTCGTCCATCAGCGTTTCAAAATCGGTGGTGTCTTTATTAAAGAGTGGTTTACGTGCGGCATCAAATAGGTAAACAACAGCTTCGTATTTATTTACCTGGCCAATAAGGTATTGGGTTTCAAAGTGCTGGTTAACCAGTTTGCGGCCGGCAGCATTAGGCGCCGTTAGGAAAGTTTTCAGTTGGCTATCCCGCTCTATTCTTTTAGCAGTTTTATCGAATGAAAATTCTACTTCATCATCCCGGTGCGGTGTAAGGTGCTGGTCAACAAATGCGCGCCTTGAACTCTGCTCTTTCACCTCGTTAAAATAACGGATAATACCTGTGCAGAAGCTGCAGAATATAAGCGCCCAAACGATCATGTGCGGCTCAAATAAGCGCGACACCAATTTGAAAGATGGAATATCAAGCAGAAAAACAAAAAGCAATAAACTGGCAAGCAGATACCACGTAAACTCCTCGGTAATGTGATGCGTACCCGTAAAGAAAAGTGCCGCAATGAGCAGTAGCAAACCGTATTTTGCCCACCGGTTGGTTACCAATACGGTTAGCTGCACATTAATGAGGTACAGTACCATGCACGATATGGCGGTAATGGAAATTATAGCCAGTAAACCAAAGACGGTATAAATGGAAATAGCATAAAAATGCGTCACATCGAAAGAGATGCTGGAATCGAGTATCAGACTTTGGATAATACTGATGAACAGATGGGTATACGCAACCAATACTACTGCCATTACTACGGCGATAACAAGGCGCCAGTTATTGTTCTTTACCCCTATGCAGAATTTCTTATAATGGGTATGGCGGGCAATGAAAATGACCAGCCATAATACCAGTACCATATTAATGAACAGATCGCCCAGCGAAGAAAGATAAGTGCTGGAGGCATAAAGTGTAGGCGAGAAAAGGGTAAGATTATCGAGGTGAAAGGGAACGCCATAAATATAGAGCAGCACCCGCAAGCTAATAATAATAGCGGCTACTATACCCAGCGCCCTTATAGGTTTGCCCCTGGCTATATGCACCGCCATTAATTGCAGCCATGCAAGGCTGGTGAGTACTGCCAGCAGCAGCATAACTATGAGCAGTGCATCAGGCGTCCATTTTTGAATGTCGCCTGCATTAAAGACCAGGTAACCTGCAACTTCATTGTTTTGCAGCAGCAGCGGATATTCTTCTGCCACCCCCGTTTTGCGCTCATTTATTTTTGTTTTTACGGGTATGTTTTCAGATGCGGTGAAATGGGTGTGCAGGTAGTCATTTTCAAGCGGGTAAGTTACTGAAACCGGAAATAATACGATCAGCCTTCTGCTCCCGGCCAGCCTTACAAAGCGGCGCACAAAAACACCTTTTTGATTTCGCCTTATGGTGGGCCGTTGTGTGGCAGAATCATTATTTAAACCAATAACGGTGTTGCTGTTCCAGAAGCGCAGTGTGTCTTTTTCATAACCATAAATGTAGAACGGGAACGCATTTATCTCGCTTTCTTCCTTTTCACTAACGGAATCATTAAAAAGCCGGTCTACGAGTTTGTTGTCAGCAAGAAAGTCATCGAATGCGGCTGCTTTTTCCTGTAAATTATTACTGATGGTTACCGCCATTTCTTTGGGTAGCATTTCTTCCCTGTGGGCGTGGAAATGCAGTATGTTTATGGTCCATAGCAAAATGCTAAGGCCCAGCCAACCCCAATATGGATAGCGTTTCAGCATCAGTTTAGCGCTCCTCTTGTTTTACTTTGTTCCATAAAGCATCCATTTCCCAAAGCGTCATATCGTGCACTGATGTGCCCTGTTCGGTAGCCAGTTCTTCCACCCGCTGAAAGCGACGAATAAATTTTTTGTTGGTTTGCTCCAATGCCTGCTCGGGGTCCACCTTTATAAACCGTGCATAGTTAATGAGTGCAAAAAGCACATCGCCAAATTCACCTTCCATCTCCTTGTGGTTGCCACCTTCTACCGCCTCATACAATTCCTTAATTTCTTCTTCCACCTTGGCTTGCACCTGTTGGGTGTTTTCCCACTCAAAGCCTACCTTTTTAGTTTTTTCCTGAAGCTGTGTTGCTTTTATTAAAGCGGGCATAGCAGCCGGCACACCACTCAGTACCGATTTTTTACCTTCCTTTTGTTTTATTTTCTCCCAGTTCTGCTTTACGTCATTTTCGTCTTCCACCTTTACATTACTGTAAATATGCGGGTGGCGGTTCACAAGCTTATTGCATACCCCTTCAATCACTTCGTCGAGCGTAAACTGGTTCTGCTCTGCGCCAATTTTACTGTAGAAAACAATGTGCAGCAGCAGGTCGCCCAGTTCTTCTTTCAGGCCCTTCCAGTCTTCATTCGTAATGGTTTCCGCCAGTTCATAAACTTCTTCAAGGGTTTGCGGCCTCAGGCTGTGTATGGTCTGTTTTTTATCCCACGGGCATTGGTCCCGCAATTCATTCATTATATGCCTGAGGCGTTCCAGTGATTGTGAATATTGCATAGATATTGGTTGGAGCTTTTGTATTTTAATCTGTGTTAGTCCTATCGTTCCTGCTCTAAGGACAATTGGCCTGTTTCCTGCCATCAATTTTCAAGAAATAATTATCATGATAGTTTTTTAAAGACTCTACATTGAATCCCATCTTTTGCAACTTTCTTTTATGCTTTGTGTCCTTTTTACTTTACTATCTGGAATTTCATTACCCCTCTCCCCACTTATACCCTCCGGTCTCCACGCCCGCCAGTTGTAAAACCCGCTGCACAACGGTATAGGCAATTTCGTCGGCTGTTGCCGGGCGGCTGTAGAATGATGGTGTTGCCGGGCAAATTATGCCGCCTGCCTCGGTAACCGCAGTCATATTGCGCAGGTGAATGAGGTTGTATGGGGTTTCGCGTACCACGCATATCAGCTTACGGCGCTCTTTGAGCATTACATCAGCAGCACGGGTTACCAGGTCGTTACTTATACCGCCGGCTATGCGGCCAAGGGTGCCCATGCTGCACGGGCAAATAATAAGGGCGTTATACGACGAGCTACCCGAGGCTATCGGCGCCATAAAATCGTTCTTATCCCAAACCTTAAAGGGGAATTTTTCGAAATCTCTATTACCCAATTCGTGTTCCCATACCGTGTAGGCATTGGCACTCCATACAATACCTACTTCCGCAACCTGATCTTTAAGTTGTTGCAGTTTTTCCAGCAGTACTTTTGCATAAATGGAACCGCTTGCACCAGTTACCGCAACAGCTATTTTTATCATAATTTTTTTATCAGCTAAGCAAAACTACATGGATTATTTGTAAATTCGTTTTCCGAAACTTATAATAATGAAGCGTATAATACTTTTAGTTACAGCCCTGTTCATGTTAGGTGCCACCGCAATGGCCGGAAATAAAAATGCACCAGCGGCACCTGAACCCAAAGATGACCAACACATTAACTGGCTTTCCATTGACGACCTGCAGGTGGCCATGAAGGCAAAGCCTAAAAAGGTATATATGGATATGTATACCGACTGGTGCGGATGGTGCAAAAAAATGGAAGCCAGCACCTTCACCAACCCCGATGTTATAAAATACCTGAACGATAATTTCTATTGCGTACGCTTTAATGCCGAGCGAAAAGACACCTTCCGGTTTATGGGTACTGCCTACTATTTTGACCCTGAGAAAAAAGCCAATACGCTTGCTGTGAGCCTTATGAGGGGCAGCCTGTCGTACCCAACCAGCATTATTATGGAAGAACGCTACCAAAACCCGCAACCTATTCCGGGTTACCAGGATGTGAAGACCATGGAAATGATACTCAAATATTTTGGCGATAATATTTATAAGGGAAAACAATGGCCTGACTACCAGAAGGAGTTTAAACCTACCTGGATAGCAGTGGGAGAAACGGATACACCGCCTCCCGGGCATTAATAGCTGAATATCTTATTTATGTGCATTGGCGGTTATTTTAACTGCCAATTTTTTTTATGCCAACTTCAACTAGTTTTGCAGTGCTTTACAAATAGTGCTTTATTTAACATTTGAATGCTTATTTTTATCCGGTATGAGGTTGTTTAAAAAAATTGGTTTGTTGTGTGTACTGGGTTTGTCGCCTTTGCTTTCGCGTTCGCAAGCTATTGAGGAGAAATTAATTACTAAAGATGCAGGCGATTCCATCTTGCTGAAAGCCTTCCGCAGTAATTTTGATACGAATGGTAACTATTATTTTGAGACGCTGACCAAGTTGAGCAGTGGAAAATTTCAGTTAACTACCAATAAAAAGACCTACCCTGCTTGCTTTACCGGCAGCGGCCTGGCCATAATACCCTACAAAGGCCTCATCTCTGACGCATTTTTTTCTGACAGCACCAAAAAGAAGATCTATTTTAAGAATAAGAATGGCACCCGAATTTATGGGCCCTATGCCGGTAAAATTCGCGAGGTGTTAGAGTTTGGTCGCGAGAACATAGCTATGGAATTATGTGTGGGTGCAAAAAGTTTCCTATACATTAACGATAGCCTGGTAAATACAATTGACTCTGCAAAGCAATTGTGGCAATGTAATTTCAGCGAAAATGGCAACGTTATTTATTCTGTTTTCAATAATGGCGTTCATAAATTGTATATCAATTACAAAATGATCGATTCATCGGCACAGCCGTTCTCCGATATTGCAGTGAATAACAATAAGCATTACATCTACGCCAAATCGCAGGGCAGTAAGTTTTACTTGCATACTACAAAGCAAACCTATGGCCCGGTAAGCATTGTGGAGCATTCTGACCTCTGGAACAGCAATGCCTACTACTTTAGTGGCTGCGCCGATTCGCAATGTTATGTGTTGGTGAACGATAAAATGTACGATAAAATTGCGGAGGCGCATACGCTGATCGAAGACCCGGCATCGGGCGGCAATGTGTATAAAAGTGATGAAATGATCACAGTTACCCCCACCGATGCCGAGCATTACATATTCAGTTATAACCAGCAAAATAAGCCCGGTACGTTTTTTAATATCAACGGCAAGGTTACCCATTTCAACTATCCGTTCACCAGTTTTATTTTTACCGATAAAAAAGGCGGTTATGCGTTTTTCGGCAGCAGGGTAGATTCTGTAACAGGTGCCGATATGACTTTCCGCAACATAAACGGCAAAGAAAGCAGGATACCATTATTTACTAAACGCGGCCCTAACCATATGCAGTGCCTGCAGTTAGCACCAGGCGGTGAGTCGTTACACTTCATTGAAACGCCTGATTCGGCTTACGTCTACCGGAACGACGCGTTGCTATGCAAGCCGGCTGCGCGCAATAAATTCGGCACATGGGATGCGTCAGTATTGCCACAGGCGCACCCTGAGGGTCTGGAATACTTCCAAGGCATTAATATTGATGGCAATAGCTACCTGGTTTATAACAATACTATATCTAAGCCGCTCCCGGTTATTTACCCTGAATATGACCGTATTTCCGCACCCAGAAAGGGCAGCATTGTGGCGGGCGACCTGAGTAATAAAGGCTTTTTCGCGATAGTGAATACAGCGCCGGGCAACTACACACTTGTAATTAACAACAAAGACTACAAGGAGCTTACCGGCATTGACCGTATTTTTGGCGAACAGTCTTACTTTACCGACCATACCATCATTTTTTATGGCACAAAGGGTAACTCATTCTACCAGTTTAAGGTAAATTATTAGTGCGTTCTTTTATGCGGCACGTGTTTGGCGGATGATAGCGTATTACTTGTTGTGGGCTGCATCCAGCAGATCATTATATTCGGGATGGCTTTGCATGTATTTTGTTACAAAGTGGCAGTACACAATTATTTTCAGTTGGTTGGCCCGCGCATATTCCAGCGCATATTTTACTATTGCAGACCCTGCCCCTGTGCCCCGTAATGCTGCCGGCACCAGTGTGTGCATCAATACCATACTGGCCTTCAGCCACCGGTACTGCAAAGTGGCTTTTTCGCCATTCTCAAAAACACCCTCAAATTGAAATTCCTTTTTGTTGTTGACTATTTGCATGGTAAAGCAAAATTACGGAACATTTATGTTGATGTTGCAGCACGTGATTAAGTATCGATGGGCGTTGCCCATCGCTGATGTATTATTGCCCCTTCAGGGCGTTACCGGCATCATTGGCGAATCTACTACCCATTAGCTTTCACTTGCTCAGCAGGCAATCATAGCCTATCATTCCATCAAAAAAAATCATAGTTCAGACAAATAACCCGGTGGGCGCGACCGGGTTATGCAACAAAATGAGCAAGGGGCAACGCCCCCAAATATAACAGCGATGGGCAACGCCCATCGGGAGAGGCAGGGCGCATTTCATGGTCGTTTCTACCGCAATCTGTCCATCGACTTTACCAGTTTATCGTCTTTGCGGATGCCGATGATGGCCAGTATCAGGAATATTATGGAAATGATTGGCAAAGCCGCGCCTAACCAATAGGTGCCCGATGCTATAGTGGGGCTTATGGTAGTTTCATGGCCTATTTTCATGAGCATCTTCGCATTTAAACCGCACACTGCCGCTATGTTAAAGGCGGTCATGCTGAGCTGGCGTTTGCGCTGCTTGTACATGAACATGGTTATTAAAGGCAGCACTGCACATACCAAAACAATAATGAACATAGGGTAATCGTTGGTTACCCTTATTTCATGTTTTATATCTACGCCATTCACTACTTCGTGCCAGCGGTAGAGGTCAAAGAATATTACGCCCGCATTTAATAATGCCGCAATTAAAAGCCAGATAGATTGTTTACGTTGCAACATAATGTAAAGACTAAGAAATTAAAAGTAAAAATTAGAATACCCACCAATTGTTGTTACACATGGTTTACACTTGTGCCTTTAAATTTAAGCAATCATATTTTTGCCAAAGTAAGGTTGCAAAATTTCCGGTATGTGAATACCATCGGCCTTTTGATTGTTTTCCAGCAAGCAAGCCATAATACGTGGCAATGCAAGCGAACTACCGTTTAATGAATGTGCCAGTTGTGTTTTACCATTGGTATCGCGGAACCGTATTTTAGCGCGGTTGGTCTGGAAATTTTCAAAGTTAGATACAGAGCTTACTTCCAGCCAGCGCTCCTGCGCCGCACTGTACACTTCAAAATCGTAAGTGAGTGCCGATGTGAAACTCATATCGCCACCACAAAGGCGCAGTATACGGTAAGGGAGTTCCAGCAACTGCAATAGTTTTTCCACGTGGCTTACCATTTCTTCCAGCACATCATAGCTTTTTGCGGGGTGTGCTATCTGTACTATCTCCACTTTGTCAAACTGGTGTACCCTGTTCAGGCCACGCACATCTTTGCCATAAGAACCAGCCTCGCGGCGGAAGCATGGTGAGTATGCAGTCAGCTTCAAAGGCAATTCCGCTTCAGGGGTTATCGTATCGCGGTATATGTTGGTAACGGGTACTTCTGCAGTTGGTATCAGGAACAGATTATCTTCTGTAACATGGTACATCTGCCCTTCCTTATCGGGTAACTGGCCCGTGCCATAAGCCGATGCTTCGTTTACGAGGTAACCGGTGCTGTATTCTTTAAAACCAGCATCAATATTATAATTCAGGAAGAACTGTATCAATGCCCTTTGCAACCTTGCACCCTGCCCCATAAATACCGGGAAGCCCGAACCGGTTATTTTGTTGCCCAGTTCAAAATCTATCAGGCCATATTTTGTAGCGAGGTCCCAGTGCGGTATATTATTAGCACCCAGTTCCGGCATATTGCCACCGGTGCGCACCACTTCGTTTTCTTCGGGTGTTTTACCAAAAGGAACGCTGCTATGTGGTAGGTTGGGCAGTTTTACAATCATATCCTGCACTTCAGTTTCCATTTCTGAAAGCTTCTGCGAAAGTTCTTTAGCCTGCTCTTTATGCAGGGTCACCATTTCCTTAAGGGTTTCGGCTGCTGCCTTTTCGCCCTTTTGCATGTGTATACCAATGCTTTTTGCAGCAGCATTCAGCTTAGCGGCAAGGCTATCATTTTCCACCTGCAACTCGCGACGCTTTTCATCAAGTGATATTATTTTATCAACGAGCTCAATATCTTTAAAATTCTTCTTTGCAAGGCCTGCCAGCACCAATTCTTTCTCCTGCCTGAATAATTGTATAGGTAACATAGTAATCTGTTAATTGATGCGCAAATATAAGTTTAAAATTCGGGTGTAAGTAGTGGCGGCCTATGTGGAAACTTTAAAAGTGTTGAATATTGAAATTTCGTAATTTTGATAAAATCTTTGGTATGCAGCTTTCCGAACTTGATCTCAATAAAACTTATTCTTATGCCGATTACTATCAATGGCAGTTTGAGCAACGCGTTGAACTGATTAACGGGAAAGTTTACGAAATGAGTCCTGCGCCAAACCGACAGCATCAGGATATCGTCGGTGATATTTTTGCCAGCTTAAAGTTTTTTTTACATAATAAGCCATGTAAGGTCTATGTTGCGCCATTTGACGTGCGTTTGCCCCGTAAGGTGCTTGACGACAAAAGTATCTTTACCGTTTTGCAGCCAGACATTTGCGTAGTAGGTGACTTAACAAAGCTCGATAAAAAAGGTTGCGTTGGCGCTCCGGATATTGTAGTTGAAGTACTCAGCAAGGGCAACAACTCCAAAGAGCTAAAAAACAAGTACGATGTTTATGAAGAAGCCGGCGTAAAAGAGTATTGGATAGTAAGCCCCCAAAACCAGTCTGTTACTATTTATATTTTACAAGAAGGCAAATTTCATACATCGAGAATATTAACGACTGGGGACATTGTCAAGTCAACCGTGCTACCTGATTTTTCGTTAGATCTTACGGAGTTGTTTAAGGGTAGTGAAGAGGAGGATTAAATGAATTTTTACTGAAGGGGTAAAGCCCACCAAGCCTATGCGGAATTGAATTACAAGCCAACGTTATTAGCCTGAAAGGATTAAATACTATAGCCATGGGCACCACCCACGGACAACACGACATACACAACAATTACTTCGTATGTTTGCCCTTAAAACAGGTGACAAACACCATAAAATACCCATGCAACGTAAACTCGCATCATTACAAATAGTAAGAGAAATATTACCCATTGAAGGCGCAGACCTGATAGAACTAGCCCTTATAAATGGTTGGCAGCTCGTAATTAAGAAAGGAGAATTTGCCCTCGGTGAAATGGTGATCTATTGCGAAATAGACAGCTACCTACCCATAAGCCCCGAATATGAATTTTTACGGAAATCGTCATTCAAAAGAATGGGCGAACTGGAGGGCTTCCGGCTTAAAACAATAAAATTACGGGGGCAATTGTCGCAAGGTTTGTTGCTGCCTATGAGCATACTGGCAGATAAACTCCCCAAGGCCGCATATGACGCATTGGCCGAAGGTGATGATGTATCTGACGCGCTGGGCGTGATTAAGTATGAACCGCCCATCCCCGCCGAACTATCCGGCATCATGAAAGGAAATTTTCCTGGTTTCATACCTAAAACTGACGAGGAGAGGGTGCAAAATCTTTCGAAAGAATATGCAAAACTGCAGACCAATACCTTTTACCTTACCGAAAAGCTGGATGGTAGCTCAGCAACATTCTACTACAACAATGGTGATTTTGGCGTGTGCAGCCGCAACCTTGACCTGTGGGAATCGGCAGATAATACCTTCTGGAAAGTAGCCCGTGAACTGGATATTGAAAACAAAATAAACAGTGGTAATTTTGCTATACAGGGCGAATTAGTTGGCGAAGGCATACAAGGCAATCCTTACAAATTAAGGGGACAAACTGTGTACTTCTTCAATGCGTTTGATATTGATAAGCAACAGTATTTTTCTTTCAGTGAATTCCGTAATTTCTTTACGCGCCTTCAGCTAAAGACTGTTCCAGTAGTGAGCGAAGAATTCAAGCTGCCGGCAACCATAAAAGAGCTACTGTTTCTTGCCGAAGGCACATCACTACTGCACCCAAGTGCGGAACGTGAAGGCCTCATTATACGCAGCCACGACCGTACCATATCGTTTAAAGCGATTTCAAATAGTTTTTTGCTGAAAGGATGAAGCCCTGAAGGGCAATGTCATTAAGTTAAGGGAAAAATCCCGAAGGGATGATATTATTATAGAAAATGAAAGTGTGTAATATGGTTAAACTCCGAAGGAGTGACATAACACAAAACACCATTTTAAGGTTTAAATCCTTGATTTAATAACATTGCCCTTCAAGGGCTTTGCACAATAGCATTACGAGCAAACGCCGTTAGCCTGAAAGGGCTTAATACCATAGCCGAGGGCAACGCCCAGGGAAAATCAATTAAAAGAACACCATACACACAGCAATGGCGGCGATTACACAAACGAGGTCTACCAGTAACATGGTGGAAAGCGTGTAACGGGTATCTTTAATTTTTACGCTGCCGAAGTAAACAGCTATTACATAGAAAGTAGTTTCAGCCGAACACTGAAAAACGCAAGACAAACGACCGGTAAAGGAATCGGGGCCATACACCTGCATGGAATCGATCATAAACCCGCGCGAGCCACCTGAGCTGAATGGCCGCAGCAGCGCCACTGGCAGCGCATCGACAATATTTTTTTTAATACTCAGTGCTAAAAAACCTTTGGAAAGGAAATTGGTCACTATCTCAAAGACACCACTGTTGCGGAAGAGCGATATAGCCACCAGCATACCCAATATGTAAGGGAATATAGTAACCCCGGTTTTCAACCCTTGTGACGCACCCTCAACAAACGAAGCATACACATTTATGCCCTTTTCTGTAAATACTTTTTCCTTAAAAAATGCGTAAGCAAGTATACTCACGATAATGAGTAGTAAAATGATGTTAGAAATGTTATTGGTAAAGTGGTTTTTCTGCAGGGTATCGAGCTTGGTTATGTAAAAAAGCAAACCGGCTATAAGGCCCATAATACCACCCAATGAAAGCAATAAAGCTGCGCTCTTAAAGTTAATACGTTGCCTGATACCCACAATTACCAAAGCCGCCAATGTGCCAATAAAAGAAGTGATAATGCACGGCAGCATAACATCGGCTGGGTTGTGCGCATTCTGTGCTGCACGGTAACCGATTATAGAAGTAGGTATCAACGTTAAGCCAGCCGCATGCAGGCACATGAACATAACCTGCGCGTTACTCGCCTTTTCTTTATCCGGGTTTATTTCCTGCAGGCTTTCCATTGCCTTTAAACCAAAAGGTGTGGCTGCCGAATCAAGCCCTAGAAAGTTCGCGGCAAAGTTCAGCATCATGTATGATATAGCCGGGTGGTTGGCAGGTATATCGGGGAAAACCTTCACGAAAACCGGGCTTAGCAACCGGGCCAGTTTTTCTGATGCCCCCGAATCAATGAGCAGTTGCAGTATGCCGCAGAAAAACGCCAGGCTGGCTATTAACGGCAGTATAATCTCGAGGAGGGTGTTCTTGCAGGTAGGCAATATACCATCAGTGCCTTGCTTGCCGGCAGTTACTTTAACCACATCTTTATCCAGCGTATAGGTAGTATCGCGCCTGGGTATGGCCGACTTTACAATGTATTTGCCATCTTTAGCATTTTTAATACTGTCAATTAAAGCAGTGGGGAGTTTTGCGGCATATATTTCATTAATGATTATCGGCTCATCTTTCTTGCCGTTCACCACATAGTCAATAGAGTAGCTGGAGCCAAATGCAAGCAACCCCAGTACGTACAGTACCGATGTAATAATAATAACCAGCCAAAACCTGCTTAATGCCATAAGTGCTTATTGCTACAAATATAGAAATAATAGCGGGCGGATGGCAGGAATGCTGAAATGAGGTTACAGTTGCTGGAATTAGTTTACAAATTTTGCAAACTAATTGGTATATTTGCTTATGTTCGTAACTGTAGTATCAAGTGGAGAAAAACTACCGGTTATTATAGAAGAAGTGGCAGATAGCGATTATAAGATACTCACAAAAAAACGGTATAGCTTTAACTGGAAACTAGAAAAAACTAACTGCGTTTATAAATTGAGGGTAAGTAATGAAGAGGATATAATAGGACTCATCTCCCTGCAATTTATAGATAGCGAGATGCGGTTATCCATAAATTGATTATGCAGTTCAATTGAGAATCTTGGAAAGAACAAGGTATTTGACCGCATTGTTGGCAATCTTTTAGCCTTCGCAACCCGGTTGGCTATTATAAAATATGGAGGGATGGCCGCTATTTCTCTCGTCCCCAAAACAGAATTGGGCCAGCATTATATGGATAAGTATGGTTTTGAGCAAGCCGGGAAGAGTTTATTTATGGTGGGCTCCAAACTACAAAAGCTTTTAAAAGACTATAATCATGACTAAAAAACACTTCGGAGAACTGTTTACAGAGCATGGCCCGGAAGAACTAACTAATAGTTTTATTTTCCCCGTGCCGCTTAGTAAAAAGCAACGGGCAGAAGCTGATGCCGAGTTGAATGACGCATTAAGCAAAAGAAGGGCGGTAATGAGTAAAGAAGATTTGTTAAAGGCTAACCTTTTACAATTACGATTTCAGATAGAAGATTATGTGATCAACAAACAATTTGATAAACGCAAAACCTTTGGTCATTTTTTGAAAACATACATAGATCGACTCAATAAAAAGAGAAACGAGTTTGCAGCAGAAATTCAAATAAAACCAGCAGAACTAAGTCAATATATTAACAACCATCGTATGCCGCCTAAAAACGTAATGATACGATTGGAGCTTCACAGTCATAAAATTATTCCAGCTACCGACTGGTACCGGTTGGTGGAAAAGGAGAATTTGTATGAACTAAGCAACAATAAAGCGTTGCGGGCAGAGCAAAAACAATTTGTAATACGGGAAGCCGAGGTGGGATAACGGCTAAGGAACGATAACGCCCCGGTTTTTGAAATTCTAATTTCTTCGCGTGGGAAGTTCCCCCCTATCCTTACTCTTTATTGATCCGGATCTCCTTTATCACATAGCTGTTATCCTTTTGGCGCATAAGCACATAAATGTTGTACTTGCCATTAGGGGTGTTAAAGTCGGCTATCGTGAACTTTGAAGTGGCATTTGGGGCGCCGGTATTCATAACGGTAAAATCGCGCGGCGGGTTTTTGCTGAAAAAATCGTTCAGCACCAGTTGCGCCTGGTTGTGGCTGTAGTTACTCTGGTTGTTACTGAGCGTTATAGGCACAAAATTATCCAGATATCTGCCCACATCCTGAATCCTGTTGCTTTTCAGGGCGTTCATAACATCGTCCATCGCACGGTTGGTTTGTGCAGAGGCATTGGCGATGATAAACAGGCCACCAATAAATAAAATTAATCTTCTTAATAAGTTGTTCATGCTAAATATGCACCGTTCAGTTAAATTCACCTAATGGTATAATCAAAAAGTAAGCCAAATATACAAATTTGGCGCTACAAATGAAAATAACTTTAAGTTGTTTTGTGGTTATGTTACAGTTATAAACATAAACTGCGTCATTACCAAGATTTTGCCGCACTCACCTACTCGAATGTTATCCACAATTGTGCATTTTTTAGGCTTTCTTTATAGGCATAACAGGCATTATTTACTTGTTAAAACCATATAATTAAGCTACATTTGTAAAGTTAAAAACATCTGTTTAAAAAGCAGATTTATGTCATATATCTAAACATGGCGTTTTAAAAATTTATCGGAATTTTCACTTCGGTTACAAAGAAAAATGAGCACAGAAAACGAAATTTTACAAGCTCCGGCAGAGTATGGGGCAGACAGCATAACGGTATTGGAAGGTCTGGAAGCGGTGCGTATGCGCCCCGCCATGTACATTGGCGATATTGGTATGAAGGGATTGCATCACCTGGTTTATGAGGTAGTTGATAATTCTATTGATGAAGCTTTGGCGGGGCATTGTAAAAACATTACCGTTACCATTCATGAAAATAACTCCATAAGTGTGCAGGATGATGGGCGTGGTATACCTACGGGCATCAATGCCAAGGAAGGCCGTTCTGCGCTCGAAGTGGTAATGACCGTATTGCACGCCGGTGGTAAGTTTGATAAAGATAGCTACAAGGTATCGGGCGGTTTGCACGGTGTGGGTGTAAGTTGCGTTAATGCATTGAGTGAACACTTGCATGTTACCGTTTGGCGCGAAGGAAAAACCTTTGAGCAAGAGTATAAAATAGGTATACCCCAGTACCCGGTAAGGGAAGTAAACATACCATCGGACCACACAGGTACTATGGTTCATTTTAAACCTGATGGTACTATTTTTAAAGATACCATATACCACCGCGATATACTGGCATCACGTTTGCGCGAACTATCGTTCCTGAATAAGGGTATCCGCATTATTATGATAGACAAGCGTGAAATGACTGAAGATGGCCAGTTGCCAACGGAAACATTTTACAGCGAAGGTGGTATAGTAGAATTTGTGCAATTGCTGGATGCTAATGCAAAGCGCATACAGTTGCTTTCCAGGCCGATATTCGTTGAAACCCACGATAAAGATTCGAATGTAGCGGTTGATGTCGCACTTTGCTACAACTCATCATACCATGAGCATATTTTCTCCTACGTTAATAACATCAATACCATTGAAGGCGGCACGCACGTTGCCGGTTTTCGCAGGGCTATCACCCGCGTGTTTAAGGCTTATGGCGATAAGAACAAATTATTCGAAAGGGCTAAAGTTGAAATTACCGGCGATGACTTCCGCGAGGGGCTAAGTGCAATTATATCGGTAAAAGTACCAGAGCCGCAATTTGAAGGCCAAACCAAAACAAAGTTGGGTAACAACGACGTTATGGGTGTGGTTGATGTTTGTGTGAGCAGGGTACTGGAAGCATTCCTGGAAGAAAACCCTAAGGATGCCAAAATGATCATTGACAAGGTGATACTTGCCGCGCAAGCCAGGGCAGCAGCCCGTAAGGCGCGTGAAATGGTACAGCGCAAAAGCGTACTTACCGGTGGCGGTATGCCTGGCAAGCTTGCCGATTGTTCGGATAAAGACCCTTTTAATTGTGAACTTTACCTTGTGGAAGGGGATTCGGCTGGTGGTACTGCAAAGCAGGGACGCGACCGCCACTTTCAGGCTATTTTGCCGCTAAGGGGTAAAATACTGAACGTAGAAAAAGCACAGGAGCATAAAATATACGAGAACGAGGAAATAAGGAATATGTTTACAGCCCTGGGCGTAAGCATAGGCACACCTGAAGACCCCAAACAACTTAACCTTACCAAACTCCGCTACCACAAAATAGTTATTATGACGGATGCCGATGTGGATGGTTCCCACATTGCAACGCTGATACTTACCTTCTTCTACCGTTATATGGAAGACCTGGTTAAGCAGGGTTTCGTTTACCTGGCGCAGCCGCCGCTGTACCTTATTAAGAAGGGTAAAGAGCAGCACTACGCATGGGATGATACCGACCGTAAAATGTGGATTGAAAAAATGTCGAACGGTAAGGAAGACAGCGTAAGCATACAACGATATAAAGGTCTTGGTGAGATGAATGCAGAACAGTTATGGGATACTACCATGAACCCTGCCACCCGCTCACTGAAACAGATTACCATTGATAGTAGTGCCGAGGCCGATAGCACCTTCTCCATGCTTATGGGTGAAGACGTTCCGCCACGCCGCGAGTTCATTGAAAAGCACGCAAAGTTTGCACGTATTGATGTGTAAAACTCATTAAGTAAAATTATTGCAAAGGGGGTGTCTAAAAAAGTTTTAGACACCCCCCTTTTATTCGGGTCCCTGATGGAGTCGGAAAGTCGTTTATGCGATTCTCGGCGGTTGCACTTTACTTATTAGCCCCTCTTTGTGTGTGTCAGGCAGTGTGCATTTTAAATTTTGCATTATTCTTATTTTAAATAACACCTGCGCGACTGCGCAGAAATTGACCTCCCTCTACATTTATGGAGAGGGTTGGGGTGAGGATTTTATTCAGGTAGTGCGAAGGTTTGAAATGCAACCGTCAGGCATGGGGGATGTTTTTATATCGGGATAAATTTGGTAATCATAAAAGTACAAACATGACAACAGCGGCTATCAGGCAGAAACTGTATGAATACATACGGGTGGCAGATGATAAAAAGGTGAAAGCAATATATACCATAGTTGCTGAAGGTGCCGAAGAGGGCACGGAATGGTGGCGGGATAAAAAGCTGGTAGAAAAGCTGAATGCTATTGATTCAGATATGGAATCAGGAAAGGACGAAGGGGTAAACTGGGCGCAAGCAAAAGATCAACTACTAGCACCAGCAAAAAAATAAAGAATGGCTTGGAAAATTATACTTTCTAAAGTTGCGGTAAAGGGAGTTAGAAGTATCTGTTGATTGGTACAATGAACGAAAGCAGGTCTAGAGCACGAATATATACATTCAGTTGACCGATGCTTCCTGACGATAGCTGATGCGCCAGAAGGTTTCCTATAAAAATATCAGGTTATCGTGAAGTACCCGTCAAAAGGTTTCCTTTCCTTGTTATCTACAAGGTGATTAAAAAACATAAGACTATTCGAATTCTGCATGTTTTTCACACACGTAGAAACCCCGAATCAAAAACTTAAAATTAATGGTAAAGGGCATCCGTTTTGGATGCCCTTTGTGTTTGAGATAAGCCGGTAAATTGCGGGTATTGGCGAGGTACGAAGCCACCTCGCGTCAAACTATGTTGTTGTAAGATTGCTTCGTACCTCCCAATGACAAGTGTGTTTTGTAGCTTCATTTTATATGTGTTGAAGCCTTTCAGGCTTCGTCGTGTTTTTTTTCATTCCGGGAGTTTCACTCCCGGCTATTATTGTTCAAGCCCTTTGGGCTTGTGGATGTTGTGCGTCAGTTTGAGAAAAGTCCGGAGGACTTTAACATAAATAGCCCCTGGTGAAACCAGGGGTAACAATAACAAAAGGGGCTAACCCCGAAGGGTGTTGAACCGCATCTGCCATGTTGATTGTCATTGCAGGTTGATTGCAGTGCGCTGAATAAAAACTCGCAAAGATCCATAAGCATACAAAACAGCCCTACAAACCCGATACCCTTTTGCCTTTAGGATACTTAATGGTGTAGCCGAAGGGTATTGTTTTGGTTTCGTTGGGCTTTAATACTACTGTCCATTTCATGAGGCCGGTAGTTTCATTGTAGTCGGCATTGTTGGTTTCACGTTCTTCAATAACAATGTCTTTATCGTTGCTTACGGGCTGCTGATCTTGTACTACAATGGTTGTTGCCTCTTTGCGGGTATTGCGCACGGTAATGGTGTAGGCAAATGTTTCCCGAACATTGCTGCCAATGGTTTTTACACTGCGCAGCTTTTTATCCTGCTCCCTCTTAATAATTATTTTCTTATCTCTGCCCAGGCTTACGCTCATCGTATCTTTTACATTGCGGGGGTCAATAGTACCCTGGCCTACATAAGTGCCCTCGTAGAAAATATTGGTAGGGCCTGGCAGCAAATTGAAATCTTCCCAGCCTGTAATTTGCGCCTGCAAAAACGCATCTTTATCAGCCTTTGGCACAGCAAAATATTGATAGCTGGCCGGCGCTTCATATTTTTTAACCGCTACCAGATGCTGCTGCCCATCGCTGGGTACGGTATACGGTAGTTCTATATCGAATGTAGTATTCACGCCGCCGTTATCAACTGTAACGTATTCATCCATTGTAGATCCCTCGGCCATATTTATACCTGTAGAACCCTGCACCTGCACCCCATCAATTATATACGAGTTAGCTGCAGCAGGAGCCATGGCACTTTTATAGGCAGCACGTGGCCTGGGTGCAGGCTGGTAAAATGCCAGGTACCAGGGGTTAAGCACAGGTGCCTGCATACCCTCCTGCGGGTTGCCAGTGCTGAGACTCAATTTTACATCGTTCCATTTTACACCGCTGTTCTGGTATATATTGGCTTTATAGAAAAGCTTAACGGGGCTCTTGCTATCATCGGCCATCACATCGTAAGTTGGCGACCAGCCCGCATTAGCTACATTATATGCAATGTTGATGTTGCTATTGGTGCCTTCTTTAGCAAAGAACTTTACCAGCAACAAGCCACCAGCCTGGTAGCCCTTTGCCTGCTCTTCATCCAGTTGTTTGCGGAGGCGCGCTATACGTTCATCCAGCTTCTTTAACAATTCCTCGTTCTTCATTTTTTCATTGAGGTAGTTATCCAGTTTGGCGCTTACGAGGTCCAGCATTTTTTGCAGCTCTGCTACAGAAAGGCCGGTATGGTCGCCCGTCAGTTTGCGGTTGGCCTGCAGTATAGTTAGCTGCTCATTGAGCACACTTATTTTAATGGTTGCGGGCTGCTTCATTGCCGTAACCAGTTCTATGCTGTCTTTTAATTCTTTGGTGCGTGGCGAAACATTATCGGTATTAAGGTAGTTGTTCTGGAAGGTAACAGATTCCACCACTGCGCCATTGCTAGCGCCTACAATAATGCTCTGGTTATTAACATCGCCGGCCACATTGCTGAAGCGCACTTCACTTTCGCCTTTGGGCAGGAACACTTTTGCGCTGCTTTCCAGTTGCGCACCGCTGATAAAAACGGTTGCTTTATCAATACTGAGTTTCTGGTTGGTTTGTGCCAACGCCACGGTGCCGGTAAATACCATTGTGCCCGCCGCTAACCATAGTGTGATGTGTTTCATTGAAAGATTTTTGAGGATAGAAGCAAAAAACGGGCTATTCCACGCAATATTGGATTAAGATTTTGTTAAAGCATGCTGCGCATGGCATTGCAGATGTGGCATGTTTGTTTGTTGGTTGTAAAAAGCCCCCATTAAATTTTACCCGACACCTGTAGAGACGCGAGGCATCGCGTCTCCAATGCCGCATTGTTTTCGGTTGTGTTGTGTTGTGTGGAGACGCGATGCATCGCGTCTCTACGAACTGTGGCACATCTATGCCTCTCATTTAATTTTGTCATGCTGACGCAGGAAGCATCTTCTATAGGCGACCAATACAAAAAACACAATGGCAAGAACGTCTTCTAAAAGATGCTTCGCTGCGCTCAGAATGACAAAGCTAGAGGTGGGTAAAGCAATTTTGTAAATGCACCGTAGGTGCTATCGCTTTGTAGGTAACCAATCCACAAGCACACTATACTCCGTTAGGAGTTACCCGGTTGTTTTGTATTGGGTAGCTCCTAACGGAGCATTGCCAGAAAAATGAATGGGAATACTACAAAGCGGTAGCTCCTAACGGAGCAGTACAGTTTGTGAAATAATCAGTATTTACCCGACACCTGTAGAGACGCGATGCCTCGCGTCTCCAATGCTGCATTGTTTTAGGATGTGTTATGTTTTGTGTAGACGCGAGGCATCGCGTCTCTACACAACTGTCTGGCACATCTATGCCTCTCATTTAATTTTGTCATGCTGACGCAGGAAGCATCTTCTATAGGCGACCAATACAAAAAACACGATGGCAAGAACGTCTTCTGAAAGATGCTTCGCTGCGCTCAGAATGACAAAGCTAGAGGTGGGTAAAGCAATTTTGTAAATGCACCGTAGGTGCTATCGCTTTGTAGGTAACCAATCCACAAGCACACTATACTCGGTTAGGAGTTACCCGATTGTTTTGTATTGGGTAGCTCCTAACGGAGCATTGCCAGAAAAATGAATGGGAATACTACAAAGCGGTAGCTCCTAACGGAGCAGTACAGTTGGTGAAATAATCGGTATTTACCGGGAACCTGTAGAGACGCGATGCCTTGCGTCTCCAATGCTGCATTGTTTTCTAATACACCATACACCACTGCTATAACAGCACAAAATGACCATTAAAAACAGGGTAGAAACCACTTATCTCCCTTCATCAAACGTATACACTTTCACATTGTCTATCAATACCCTTTTGGTACTATAGCCATTCCAGAATCCAACACTGATGCTATCGAAAGCCTGGTCGTGTATATCCATGTAAAGGCTTATCTTTTTTGTTACACCATCGCCTAATACACGGTGGGCCCGTATTGTATTTTGCTTCAATAATTCGCCGTTTTTGTAAGTGCCCACAATCAGTTCTGACATACTCCATACAGTATTTTCCATGTGCTCGCAGTAATAATCGGCATCTGCCTGCAACCAGTGTGCTTTTACGTTCGCGGCCGGGAATTTGTATGGTATGGCGAACCGGGTACTTTCATCGAGCTGTAAAGATCGTTTGCCCTGTATGGGTTTCAAATCGGTAAGCAGGGTGTGCCTGTTGGTATCTTCCTCAAAATCGTTCTGCCATATCAGTTGTTTGTTGGTTGGTGTGCCTGTAAACATATCCGTACCATCTTTCAGGAACATGGTATAGTCCGGCACATGCCAGCGGCCCACTACGTGCCAGTAATAAGCATTCGTCATCATGCTATTGTCATAGAGGCTTGGGGTGTGGTAGCTGACGGTTATCCAGAAATTGAGGTAAGTAAAAACGGCAGCAACCGGCACGAAGAATAACAACAAAAATTTTCTGTTCAGTATCAGCGTAACCAGCGAGGCTATAGGAAACATCAGCACGGGGTAACTCTGTACCATGGCCCTGCCACCATACCACCAAATGCTCCAGCAACAAACCACGTAATAATTGACAAGGAAAACAGTAGTAATGGCTACCCTGTGCTTACCCGAAATAAGGAATGGGAAGAGCCCTGCAAAAGCCAGCAACATCATGGGCGTATATCTTAACCAGCCAGCCAATGCCCCAAATGTATAATTGATGAAATTCGGTGAACGGAAATACAATTTCTGAGTGCCATAGCTATACACGATCCAGTTGCCGGAAACATATTTCCAGTAGATGAGTTGTATTGAAATTACTGCTGAGGCGCATAATACCGCCACCAACAGCATTTTATATTTAGATAGCAGGAAGGTGAGCTGCTTCCTTATCGCAGCAGGCCTCAAACTATCCATACCCCATAGTATGGGTATAAGGCAACACAAAGCCTCAGGTGGGCGGGTAAGTGTAGCCAAGCCTACCAGCAGCCCTATTCTTACAGCATATTTGAATTGCCCGGTCTGGTGGAAATAAACGGTATTGAGCAGCAGGAAAACATAAATAGTAAACAGCCAGCCGTGCGACATACCCACATCAATAACTGATGTATTCAGGTAGTTGGTGCCCAGCACAAGCAGCAGTAATGAAACAGATACGGCAGCATCGCTGTAAAACAACAGCAGCAACTTGCGCAAATACCATAAACCCAGCAAGGCCGTAAAAAAACCGCCCAGTTGTATGGCCAACTGGTAGGGCAGCGAAAACCCATCGCGCGGATAACCAAGCGCCCCCGCTACTAAATGCGCGGCAGTAAAGAACGGCAGGTACATTAGCGACATGCCGGAAGCATACTTCATAACATAGTTGCCATTGGGTAATAGCATAGCATGCTCAAAGTTGGGTACAACCTCATACTTGCGTATTATGGTATCTTTAAAATTTTGGTGTTTCAGGTCGTGATAGACAAAAATGGAAGGCAAGTACCAGTAGTAGCCGGCCACATCATAAGCCGTAACGGTTTCAGACCCCACATGTTGCCAGCGCGGATAAAAAATAAATGAGGTATAGCTCATTACCACTACGCACAAAATGTATGCATAGCCTGACCATTTATTGCTTTTAAAGATTTGCAATGAGCGCATTTTTATGAGGTAGCAAGGTAGGTATTTTAAGGGAAGTTGTAGTGGGGGACGCTGAGGGTTGTTATTCCTTCTTCGCTGCCACAACCTCATTACCGCCTACATCAAATAGTCTGTAAGCAAGTGCTACGCCAGCTTCATCGGCGTTTTTGTAGGAAAAGGTTTGTTTGTTAACGAGGTATTTGCCATTGCGGTCAACAACATAGTAGGTGATGTTCTTTTGCTTGTTCTTGCCTTCGCTGCAGCTGATGTATACACCGGGGCTGGCTATGCTGCTGTTGGTTACCCAGGTTATGTTACAGTCTTTAAGGCGGTCAATAACTTTTTTATCGGCATCGCCGCCTATGTGCAAAGTCATGTTCATGGGCAGGCCGGTAAAAGGTACCAGTTGGGGGTAAGTGATGAACAATTTATACATCCAGTCGTTTTGGTCGTTGGTCCTTTTTTGTTCTTTGGCGCATTCCGCTTCCGCCTGGTAAAGGCGTGCCATGAACAGCTTTTCATAGTCGGGGTCTATGTCGGTAATTTTGGTCAGCGCATCCAGTTCGCTCTTTGCTTCGGCATACTTGCCCTGCTGCATTTTTAGGCGTGCAGTAAACAGCTTGAAGTATTTAATTACATGCGGGCGCTTGTCTGTAGCCGCTTCTTTTGCAAAGCGTGCCACAAAAAATTTGGTGCTGAAATCGTGTATCAGGTACCAAACTTCATCCCACGACACGGTGCTTTCGTTAGAGAATAATTTATAGATCACCCTGTCCCTTTCCGGGTTTTGTGCAAACTGGTTAATGATAAGGAACTGTTGCAGATAGTTCTCGCTCAGGCGGGCAGACATGCTGGCTAATACCTTAGGATTATACCACCAGTTCTTGTTTTCGAACTGCAGCATACTGCGCTCCTGTTCCTTGCCAATGAGTTTCAATAGCTGCACACTAAATTCATAGTGGCTTTGCCCGAGGGTTGTACCAATGTGCACCTCTTTAAAATCTGCGGCACGGTCGGCATACTTTTGGGCTTCTGCTATCTGGCCATCATAAAGCTGGCTGCGCGAAAGTGCTATATTGTACCAGCCATAGCCCGGAGTGGTGCCGGCAGCACGAATCATGCCCTTGGCCAGTTCAGCACCGTTTTTAGGCTTGGCTTTGTAAATATTAAGTATAGTAGTGTAGTAGGCCCATTCCTGTAAGCGCTTGTCGCCGGCATCAGAACCCGCGGCTATTTTATACTCCGCTTCAGCGGTACGGAAATCGCCACAAACAGCCCTGAAGGTAGCATAGTTGTTATGTGGCAACCTGCCCCCTTTCTTCATCAGGTCAAAATAATGCATGGCCGAATCGATATTGAAAGCGTAGCTGTACAATATGTTGCGGTAATGGTAAACGCCCTGTTTTTCAGTTTCAGCAACGCCCGGCTGAAATTTTTCGTTCAGCGGCACATTCTTTTGTATCACCCGCATGGAACTATCCAGGTACTTACTGGCCAGTTTTTCATTCTCGTCAATACTGTTCTTTAAAAAGCTGTATTTATCGTGTGTGTAAAAGCGGTTGCGGTGCACGGTCCAGGCCATATAATTATAGGCATCCATACTGAACTGGTTCTGAAAATTCCAACGCTGCGCGCGGCGCAGTAGCTGGAATGTTTTTTCAGGCTGGTCAGTATTGCTGTAACAGTTCATCAGGTAATTGGCAATAATGGTATAGTCAATCTGTATCTTGTAAATAGGGAAGTATACCCGCACATCATCAGTGCGCGTGGCCAGTGCTTTGGCGTAATCGTGTTCGCATAATTGCAGGGCGCGTTCCAGCGGATAGATGGCACTCTTATAACCGAGGTAATCGGCCGAGTGGTTATATTTATAAGACCCCTCAAACAACCAGCCCACATAATAAGTACTGTCAATACGCTTAAACTCGCGCGACCTGGGCAATGCATCTTCGCCAAACATATCGGCTGTTTTGCGCTTCTGGTCAATGTTAAAATAGCGTTCTTCCACTTTATTTGCCGGGTGTGGCGGGCGAAACTGTGGTAAAATTTCTTCGGGTTTCGGTTCGCGGCTGGCACCAGTCTGGGCTATAGTAACACCAGTGCATAAAACCATTATGGTAATGCAAAAGAGGAAGCTATGACGGAAACCGGTTTTCAAGATATGGTGTTATTGGTAGTGGTATACGAATGGAAAGGTAACTGCTAAACGCTGAAATTTCTACTTTATTTCCTCATAATCAATGTAGTCGCCATCTTTTTTAACCTTGCGTGGTGGCTGGTTTGTTTGCGCCTGATTGGCGTTCATACGCTTATTCATTTCGTTCATCTGGTCCTGCATCTGCTTCATGTGGCTACTGGCAGCAGAGGTGATGCGGAAAATGGGGAAAATATATTTATTAAGGATGTTGTAAACCACCAGGGCCACAATTATCCATGTTATTATCCTAATTATCATAGCTTACAAAGGTAGAAAATAGCCTTGCACAATGCGTTAATAAAAATATAATTGTGATATTGTACTATTGGCGCGGTTTTTCGGCTGTAGATGCGTTTTTTTTGATAGCAATAGTGGCGGTTTTCATCCCTTCCACAGGCGGGGGCAGGTATGCAATGGTGTGTTGCAGGCACACCAATAACCATGGTCTTCAGGCCGTGGAACCAGATTTGTAACACCGGCTTTAGCCAAACTTGCTGCGGGCTTAGGTTTTGGCTAAAGCCGTCTCATTTTCCAATTATTCCACGACTTAAAAGTCGCGGCTATTGATAGGGCACTTCAGTAACATCAGCTTAATTACTTTACTTTTGCTAACAATGATTCTCATAGACGCATTATTTATTAATAAAGGGGGTGGAGCGGTTTTGCTGCAGTATCTTATTGAAAAAATTTTGGCCCACCCAAGGGGTAAGGACTTCTTTTTCCTGCTAGACCCACGGTTTGATAAGCCAGCGCAATTGACGGGCAATTTCACGGTAATACCTAATAAATTGCGCGACAGGATCAATTTTTATAAACAACATAAGCAGGAATACACTAAGGTATTTTGCTTTGCCAATACACCACCGCCTGTTAAGCTGAAGGTGCCGGTCTATACTTATTCTCACAACCAGAAATTGCTGGAAGCACCTAAGCAAAAGTTTAAAAGAAGCTACTGGAGGCTTTATATGAAGTACCTTGTTATTAAGCTGTATAACAACAATACCGACTACTACATTGTGCAAACCCCCCACATGGTGGAAGAGTTGCTGGCCACAGGCCTGAAAGATGCCAGCCACTGCCTGCAGATACCCTTTTACGATACTGAAAAATACAAGGGTGCAACCATCCCTTTTGAACAGCGCCCGATTGATGATTTTGCGTTCGTAAGCACGCCATCGCCACAAAAGAATTACCCAACGTTGCTCGATGCCTGGGACCACCTGCATGCGCAGGGCCATACGCCCGGTTTACATATAACTATTGATGCGACTGCGCCGCATTTGCTGGCAAGGATAGAGGAGATGAAGGCAAAGGGCATCCGCATACACAACTACAACTACATTGACCCTAAGGAACTGTATTTTAAATACCGCTACCTGGTTTGCCCGTCGGTTATGGAAAGTTTTGGCATGCCGTTGATTGAATCGGTGGAAAGCGGCATGAAGGTGCTGGCCCCCGATTTGCCTTATGTTTACGACGTTATAAAGCCCAGCCTAACTTTCGATCCGTGGGATAAAGCATCCATAGCCAATGCAGTTCTGACCGCCCTTGCTCTAGAATTGCCTGTGGCCGAGGTGGTGACCCAAAATGAGGTAGATAAATTGGTAGCGTTGTTGGCAGGGTAGGCAGGTGCAATGGTATAAGCAGCACTGTCTATTAAAAATGTACTGTTGTCCGGCAAAAAAAGTAATCATCGAATTTTTATACTGAAATCGTTTCACAACAATTAATGCATTATGGTTGTGTTAATGAGAAATTATATGTCGGTAGTTGTCCTCGTACATTGCAACATATTGAAAAAGAATTAAGTCAAGAATTAGGTATAACAGCTGTTGTTAATTTACAAGTGAAGAAAGATATTGAACGAAATTGTAAAGCAATTCTCGGTGATGATCATGTACCTGAA
>JBBRPD010000041.1:0-42185 GCA_038228575.1 Chitinophagales bacterium
CAATCCCAATAGCGGGAAAAGCTCCCTGTTCAATGCGCTTACCGGACTCAACCAGAAGGTTGGGAACTTTGCAGGCGTAACAGTAGATAAGAAAACCGGAATTTCCACAATCTCCGACTCATTATCGGCTAATATTATTGATTTGCCCGGTACTTACAGCCTTTACCCCAAAAGCGCCGATGAACAGGTAACCTATGATGTACTGCTGAATCAAAAAAATGCTGACCGCCCCGATATTATTGTTGTAATTGCTGATGCGTCGAACCTGAAACGGAACCTGCTGTTTTGTTCGCAGATCATGGATTTGAAAATCCCTGTTGTAATAGCACTTACCATGATGGATATTGCCCACCAAAAGGGCATTACAATAGATACTGTTGCGCTGGAATTAATGATGGGGGTAGCTGTTATACCCATTAACCCACGACGTAATAAAGGGTTGTCGCTACTCAAAACGGCAATTATTGAACTCACCGAACAAACTGGGAAACTGATTCCTGATTTTATAGATATTGAGTCTATTGCGGGGGCGTGGCTGAAAGATATACAGGAAATAAGCGACCAGAAAAGCCATTATGCCGCCTTACACATTGCTTGCAATTATACTGAACTGAAGTACCTGAACGCCGCCCAGCGCATTGGTATTGGCGCGGTTTTAGGGGAGAACAAGTTTTTAAAGAGTAAGGTGCAGGCCGATGAAATACTGCAACGGTACAAAAAAATAGACACCCTGATACAGCGCTGCGTGGTTACCGAAAGCCCCATGAAGCGGATGATTGCCAGCGACAAGCTGGATAAGATTTTGCTGCATCCGTTGTGGGGGAATGTTATTTTACTCAGTGTGCTGTTTGTGCTGTTCCAGAGCATATTTTGGCTGGCGCGATACCCTATGGATTGGATACAGCAGTTATTTGCTGTTGGTGGTAATGCTATTGGTAACATAATGCAGGATGGTTTGCTGAAAGATTTGCTGGTAAATGGTATACTGGCCGGCATAAGTGGTATTATGGTATTTGTGCCGCAGATCATGATACTGTTTGGTTTCATTACTATTCTGGAAGATAGTGGCTACATGGCCCGTATCAGTTTCCTTACCGATAGAATTATGCGTAGTGCAGGCCTAAACGGGCGTAGCGTAATGCCGCTGATAAGCGGTATGGCCTGCGCGGTGCCGGCTATAATGGCGGCACGAACCATCCAAAACCGTAAAGAACGGCTCATAACCATAATGGTTACGCCGCTCATGAGTTGCTCGGCAAGGTTGCCGGTATATACTATGCTTATTGCGCTGGTAATACCTAATAAAGCCATTGGTGGCATTTTTAATTTGCAGGGGCTGGTGCTCATGGGTTTGTACCTGCTCGGTTTCTTTATGGCACTGGTTGTGGCCAAGGTTATGGACCTCATTATTAAAACAAAAGAACGGACTTTCTTCTTAATGGAATTACCTGTCTACCGCGCTCCGCGCTGGAAGAACGTGGGTATCACCATGCTGGAGAAAGGAAAGATATTCATTAAAGATGTGGGTAAGGTCATCATTGTGCTTTCGCTTATACTTTGGTTTTTGGCGTATTTTGGTCCGCCAAAGGCGATGGATGCGGTTAATGTGCAGTACGACCAGTTGATTGCCGCGCACCCGGCTCAAAAAACAGAACTGGAGCACCAGCGTGCCACAGCAAAGCTGGAACATTCTTTTGCAGGTATAATGGGCAAGGGCATTGAGCCTATGATAAAGCCACTGGGCTATGATTGGAAGATCGGTATTGCCCTGATTACATCGTTTGCCGCAAGGGAGGTTTTTGTGGGTACTATGGCTACTTTATACAGTGTGGGCGATACCGAAAATGGCCTGAAGACGCTGGAAGAAAAAATGCAGGATGCCAAACGCGATGACGGTACGCCTGTTTATACCCTGGCGGCCGGGTTGTCTCTACTTATCTTCTACGTGTTTGCCATGCAGTGCATGAGTACGCTGGCCATAGTAAAGCGCGAAACCCGCAGCTGGAAGTATCCCGCAATACAGTTTGCCTACATGTTTGCGTTAGCTTACGGCAGTGCATTTGTGGTGTATATGTTGTTTAAATAGGCACCCCTCCGGCAACTAATTTTTCGGCCTGCAACCCTGTACGCTGCTGTCGGTAGCCAGTTCGCCAACATGCTCTAACGCATCATTCTCATTGGGGTATTTGATCATTATTTTATCCAGCACACAATCGCAATAGGTTTTTGCCTGCGCTTCGCTACCAGCCCAGTGCATAGCATTTTCCGTGCAGGCTTCCCGCCATGCACCTTTGTCATCTTCATTCCAGGTGTTTTTGCAAGATGCCAGCGATAGCAGCAATAGCAATGGCACTACTTTTCTCATAAAACAAATATAGCATGAAAACGGCGAAAGGAAATTGTAACTATATTTAGCCTTACGAACCAACCTAAACAGAATTGCTATGCTTAAAATTACTATACTATACGGTGCTATACGCACAGGCCGCCTGAGCATAAGGGCAGCAAAAGCAATTGAAACGGCACTTAATGCCACCGGTAAAGCCGATGTCACGTTTATTGACGTTAAAGACTACAACCTGCCGGTTATGCAGTTGCGCCTGAAGGAAGACCCCGCTCCGCTGAAGGAAGTGGTAGCCATTGGCGAAATGCTAGAGAACGCTGATGGCATTGTTTTTGTAACGCCTGAATATAACAATAGCTACAGCGGCGCTTTAAAGAACACTATTGACTATTACACCAAAGAATGGTACCACAAGCCTATGGGTGTAGTTTGTGGTTCAAGCGGCAGGCAGGGTGGTATAAATGCATCAAACCTGCTGCAATTGCTTATACTGGCTATAAACGGTTTTGCCATGCCCACAAAATTACTGGTGCCTGAACTGGATAAAAGCCTCGATGAAAACGGAGTTCCGCTGAATGACTTCATGGCGAAAAACCTCGCCAAATTTGCAGACGAATTTATATGGTTCACAGAGGCCATCGTTAATCGCAAAAAGGCCGATGCTAAAGTATAGTTACTATCCTGACCTGTGATAAATGAAAATTTTATAGTTAATGTTACAACATTATGCGCTATTACCCTGCGTAAATTTGTTGTAACAAAACTACCGTAATATGAAAGCAATAATTGGGGTATACGACAACCACGAATTGGCCTTGAATGCCGTGGTTGAATTGAAAAATGCAGGCTATCCTGTTAAAAACATTTCGATAATGGGTTTAACGGATACTGAAGATATTGATGAAGAATTACACGTTATTCAGCATAATCCACTTAAAGTAGGCGGGTTGGCTACGGGTACTATACTGGGCACTACATTGGGTATATTAACCGGCATAGGTATGTTTGCTATTCCCGGAATAGGTTTTCTGTATGGTGCCGGTGCCGTGGTAGGTGCAGCCGCAGGCTTTGACTTCGGGCTTATTGGCGGCGGGCTTGCAAGTGTTATAGCTACGCTGGGGGTCCACGAAGATGCCGCTGCCCATTACCAGCGCGAACTGGAAGATGGTAAGTATCTGCTGATTAGCCAGGGCGATAAAGAGCAGGTTAAAAAGGCTGAAGAAATACTTTCCAGGCATGCTACGCACTCTACGCTGGCCAGCCATCCTGTTGACGCCCCTTTTGCTATGGCCACTAAGGAATATGCATCGGAAGTACCTGCCGTTGTAGCAGAAGAAACGCTCGACCCATTCATTGAAAATACCGTTGAAAAGTTAGATAAAGATTTTCCGCTTTCCGGCGGCGAAGAGCGACTATAATTGAAAAATATAAATAGGCGTACCTGAGCAACCATGCTGGGTGCGCTTTTTATTTGCTGTTAGTACACTGTATTTACTATTGAAAAAACAATGATCAGTATTTGTTTCCCTTTTTAGTTTGTCATTAACAGCCCCCGTAATACAAGATACCTTTGTTGTATTAAAATATACAGCAATGAAAGCAACGATAGGAGTTTATGATACACACGAACAGGCACTGGATGCCGTTGTGGAACTCAAAAATGCAGACTACCCAATGAAACATATCTCTATCATCGGTCTTACTGAAACTGAAGTGGTAGATGAGCAAATGCATGTTACCGCGAAAAGCCCTGTAAACGTTGGCGGCCTCGCTACAGGCACTGTTGTAGGTACGGCGGTTGGTGTTTTAACAGGCGTAGGGCTATTTGCCATTCCCGGGGTGGGCGTATTGTATGGCGCAGGTGCCTTGGTGGGTGCTATAGCCGGATTCGACTTTGGCCTTATTGGTGGCGGCTTGGCGAGCGTAATTACTACTTTGGGGTTACATGACGACCTTACAAAAAAGTATCACGACGAATTAGTTGATGGTAAATTTTTACTGGTAGCACACGGCAAACAAGTTGAGGTTGATGACGCTATTCATATCTTGAAAACGCATGCGCAACATACATCACTGGATACGCATCCATCTGTATGGAAATCGCTGATGGGCAATCATGACGGCACATTCCCATTGTCCGGCGCCTAGAAACGAAGCCTAAGTAAAACTATTGAGGTGAAAAATGTACCAACTTAATCAGGGGCTTGTGCTCCTGATTATTGATGTTGGTGATCTGTACTATTCCAGGTTTCATTCCCGGCTTTAAAGCGCCAACCACTTCGGTCAATTGCAAGGCAGCGGCACCATTATAAGTAGCCCATTGCAGTAGTGTTTCCCAGCCTATGCCGGGAAAATGCCGGTTAATCGTGGTGAGTTCGGATAATATACATAGCTGGTGGTTAGAAGCCAAACTGTCTGTGCCTATACAAATAGCGGCTCCTTCTTCCATTAGCATTGTAATGTCCGGTAATCTGTTTTCAATGTATAAATTAGCATTGGGGCACAAGCACCAGAATGCTTTTTCAATGCGTTCTTTTACAAATTTTACGTCCGCCCGCTCAGAAAAAGTATTATGCACAAAAATATAGGGCCGTGCATACGTAAGCCATTCCAGATACGATTGCAGGGAGTTTTTACCAGTTGGCACAAACAAGCCATCATCAATACCTAAGGCTGTTAGCAGGTCGCGTACACCACCTACTTTTCGCATGTAAAAATCGCTTTCAGCAGTACCTTCCTGGTTGTGTATGCTCAACAGGCTATCTGCCTTATGGCTGTCTATCAACTTAAATAAAGCGCTGGAAACAGAGTAGGGGGCATGTGGTGTTATTGATTCATTCAGTACCACGTTGCCAGCTTGTTGCGCAGCAAATGCACTATAGGTGCCGAGCGCGTAATTAAATGAACGGTCGGCATTGGCTTCGGTAAAACCAAGCGACTCAATAAATGTATGGAAATGCATTTTACTTAACGCTCTAACATCCAGCGTGTCGGTAGTATTGGCTATATCACCTATCGCAACAATGCCGTTGCTCAGCAATTGCTGGTACGCGTCATTTCTGGCTGCTAGTTTCTTTTCCGCATTAAAATTGTTCCTGTGAAGGGATATGTTTTTAAGAAATTCTATAAGGCCGGTATGTTCAGGAATTAACCCCTTGGTATGCGATAGTTCCAGGTGGCAATGTGCGTTTATAAAACCCGGGGCCAATATACCTTCAAAATGAACGGTATCATCGGTAGGGCTGGGCAATATGGCCTGAATTGTACCATCATCGTTAACAGACAAGGTAGTGCCGGCAGGCATAAATTCCCTTCCGTTATGTATTTGCTTGGCGGTGATATTCATGCCTTGTAATGTAGATTGTTAAGCCGTTTCCAATTCATCAAAACCGATCATCTTATTCCTTTCCGGGTCCCACACTTTGAGGCGCAGGCAGGCTTTGATATCAGATGGTTTTAACGTGGTTACTTTAGCCTGTTGCAATTCAGGAACTGCGGCCATTGCTTCCGGTAAACGGTAGAAAGGTATTTTTGAATTAAGATGGTGTATGTGGTGGTAGCCAATATTAGCCGTAACCCACTCCATGAAAGGGTTCATGGCCATATAGCTTGATGACTCAAGGGCTGCATTGGCATAATTCCACTCAACATTACTTTTAAAACTAACCCCCGGAAAATTATGCTGTGCATAAAAGAGATAAGACCCCAGCATATGAGAAAGGAAGAATGGCAGGAAGAATGTAAGGAACCAGGTAAGCCAACCGAAATGAACAAACAGGAAGATAGCTGTTGAAAAATGGAAGATCAGTACTATCAGGGAGTCCCAATGCTTGCGCGGATTGCTCATGAAAGACTGTATGCACATGCCATACAAAAACGTAGTAAAGTATGCAAAGAACATATTCAGCGGATGCCTTATTGCCAGGTATTCAAACTTATCAGACTTGCTGGCTTCTGTAAACTTCTGCTTGGTCATGATAGGGAAAGAACCTATGCTGGCACTATATAACTTGGCATTATTATTATGATGATGATCGTGCGACCGCTTCCAGATGCTTGGGGGCGTTATCATGTATGCACCAAAGAGGGTGAAGATGACATTAGCTCCGAATGATTTACGCAGGATAGTATGATGCTGAAAATCGTGGAAAATAATAAAAAAGCGAGATAGCAACAGTGCCGTAGCCACACTACAGCCAATGCCCGCCAATAGCTCTAATCCCTTACCATATGTTGAAAAGTAGAACGAACCATATATGGAAGCAATTAGTAAAACAAGTGTTGATAACGTATGAAACCAACTTTTCCACCTAATCTCTTTAGCAAACGTTTTAGTTGCTAAAATCAGTTCTTTGCCAGTTAGCATATTACAAATTTAGCGACCTTTAATGATTGAGTATGCAATAAAATAATGATTTTATAATGTTATTCGGCTACAAAGATAAACCTTCCCGTTTATGGTTCAACCATTGGCAGATAAAATATTTAATTGTCACTGTTGAAACTTACGATTATAATATTTGATTAAATAAAATCTACTAAATTTGTTTATTTGATATTTATTTTCTAAATTTTCTAAATAATTTACCGAAAAATAATTTTTAAATAGTCACCTCCAAAACAAAAAAACGCATCATGAAAAAATATTATTTTTTTTGGTTCTTATAGTTAATATCGCTAAAGCGCAAACTTGTGCGCTTACTGTTTCTAATTCATGTCAAGCAACATGTGGAGTCTATGTTGTTATGCAAGCTCAACATTTAGCAGGTGGTTTTTTAACCTGTAGTATTCAAAGCAACCAATTTTATGTGCCAACGTGTAAATCATTCTCGTGGGCTGATTATTATGAATTCGAATATGGTGGCGCTGGAGGACCAGCAGTAAGTTGAGATCCCTTATCCACAACATTTACAACGACATTTGGTACAACCGTTCCTCCTTACAGCTCATTTTCTTGGACAGACGCAAAAATTTCAATATAATTGCCCTCCAGCAAGTATTCCACCTTGCTCCAATAGTGGTGGACATGTAAATGATGGAACCTTGGCTACAGTATGTCAATTTCCACAACAATGCACGTACGTTGGCGCAGGAGGATGTATGAACGCATCCTGGTCCCCATGTACTGGTGGTTTATTGCAGAGACAAAATGTGACAGTAAATTTTTGGTAGTTTATCAAGTATATATTGTTTACAGCAAAAAATAATTTTATTACAATTTTTTGAGCATGAGAAAAAAATATTTAATAATATTTTGCATTTTGCACTATGTATTTTGTCAAACGAATAATTCTTACGGGCAAATAATTACAACTTAAGCTGGTAACGGCACAAATGGCTATGGTGGAGACAATGGGCAAGCAACCTTGGCTAAATTAAGCCACCCTAAAGGCGTTTGTGTAGATGCATCAGGAAATATTTTTGTATGTGATGCACTTAATTTTAGAATTCGCAAGATAAATGCATTGGGTGTAATTTCGACTTTTGCTGGTACGGGGGTATATGGTCATGATGGAGATGGTAGTCAGGCAACAGCAGCAAAAATTGGGCAGATCTACGGTATTGCTATTGACAGGAATAATAATATTTATTTTTCTGATGAAACACAAATAAGAAAGATTACAACGTCTGGAATAATTTCAACTATTGCTGGCAATGGAACGTCAGGGTTTAGTGGCGATGGCGGACCTGCCACGGCGGCTGTAATAGGCTCTGTAGGAGGAATAGCAATAGATAGTATGGGCAATATATACTTTGGAGATAAAACCAATATAAGGATACGAAAAATAAATACAGCTGGAATAATTTCTACAATTGCAGGAACGGGAATTTCTGGCTATAGTGGTGACGGAGGGCCGGCAACATCAGCCACATTTATACTTCCAACAGGTGTAAGTCTGGATAGAAATGATAATTTGTATATTGCTGATGCCGGGGATTACAGAATAAGGAAAATAAATAATTCAGGAATTATATCTACGGTAGCTGGCTGTGGGATATCGGGTAGTTCAGGTGATGGAGGATTGGCAACATCAGCTAAAATAAGCCAGATATATACATCTGTCACGGACTATTTTGGAAATTTATATATTCCAGATCAGAGTATGGGAAAGGTAAGAAGGGTAGATTATTCTACAGGTATTATCAGTACAATAGCTGGTGATGGTACGCCTTGCGGTTACAGCGGAGACGGGGGGCAAGCTACTATGGCACAATTATGCAGCCCTCACAGTATTTGTATAGATAAGCACAATACAATTTATTTTTCTGAGGAAGGAAATAATATTTTAAGACGGATAACGTATAGTGTGAATGTAGCTAAAATAAATACCCATGCTTTGAATATTTCAATAGTTCCAAATCCGATAAATAATTACAAATTTTCAGTCCAGATAAACTCCGAAATCACTGAAAGCGCAAATCTTGTAATTACTAATGTAACAGGGATTAAGCTTAAAGAATTAATTGTAAATACTAATAGTATTTACGAAATTCAGTTAGATGAAGTATCTGGAATGTATTTTGCGAAAGTTTCGTCAATGCATGGAACATATACTGAAAAAATTATAGTTAATAAATAATTTATTAACATAGATACAACCGCTAGAATATAAGTAGGGGTTAACAATGGCATTGAAGTTTCATATTTCACCACCATCAAGACATATACAACAAAGGACAAACTCAAATTTCTGAGATCGCCCCTTGTCGCATATAAATACATTTAGTCTTATACCAAACTAGCGGTAACTGTTTTCTCACAGTTATACAGTTTTGAAATAAGGCATTCTTCTTTAGCTTTTGCAGCAATTTCAACAAATTTTTCTTCTGTAATGCCGGGCACGGTGCCTTTAACATTCAGTTCGCTAAGGGTAATAACACCATTATCGAGCGTAATATCGCACTTTGTTTCAATTTGGGTTGGTGTGAAACCTTCTGCACCTAACATAAATGTCAACTTCATGGTAAAGCAGCCTGCATGAGCGGCAGCGATCAGCTCTTCAGGGTTGGTACCAACACCGTCGGCGAAACGGCTGTTGTATGAATATTGTGTTTTGTTGAGCACTGTGCTTTGGGTAGTGAGGTTACCATTACCTTCTTTACCTGTACCCATCCATATTGCGGTTGCGTTACGTTTCATAGTTTATATTTTATTTGCAGCAAAGATAATATCCGCTATCTATAGCAGGTATTAATTCTGCGATAGGGCTATTGATTTTGTTTATTTGTGCAATGTTCTGCTTCACAAATCTACTGGAGGTGGTTAGCATAATTCTTACAGGCAGTAAAGCGGCCCTAAAAAGGGGAGGCTTTCTTAACCCACATTACGCAGATGTATTGTTATAATATGCTGTAATTTAGCACTGTAAATTTAATACATGTGGAGAACGTTTTTATTTATACGGTAGTTATTTTGATATGTTCTTTGGACAAAAAACTGTGACCGGATTATTTCACTTGTTAACAGGTGAAATAAGCTATGTTAAGATTACCTGTTGATTGTCTCAAAAAGAACACGATTCGAGATGTTTATGGAGGGTTGTAAAACCCATTGTAGACAAATTGACGAATAGTGAAGAAACGATTGTATTAGCCTGCATTATTCATAAATACAACGCTAAAGCATAAATGTGTGTAATTTTTCTCATAAGTGAGGCGCGCTTCAATTCAAATCACGGGTATTGGGCTGCGGTAAATTCAGAGTTCTACTATTTACCATTGTACCATTCTTAACTCGTATAGTCAAGAAAATGCTGTCACGCTTTACAGTAAAGGATTTGTCAGAGTTTTTAGTGCTCGAATATTTATCTACAAGTTTTGATCTTATTGAGTTTTGGCAAGTTTATTGAATCCTAATAATATTGCACTTTGACCAATTGGAGATTGTCAAAAACAGGTGTTTTCTTGTCGGCACTAAATAGCAAACACCAACCCGGGCGAGACTGCCGACTGCAAATTGCCGACTGGCAACTGCTAACTATCTGTTCCCCAAATAAGGGAAATTCCTCAGCAGCAGATTAAGGTCGGTTACCGTGCTGTAGTGTTGGGCATAGGTGGTATTGAGGTGTATTTTTACATTGTCTGAGGGTTCGTAGTCAGGCAGCATATTGTAGGGTGGGAGCGGGCCGTTTTTGAGTAGTGGCAACATGTGTATGGGCACGCCAGTTGCATAGGCTACCCATGTTTTTTTGCCCAACAAAACACTACAACAATTCGCCAAAAAACCACCTGGTTTCTTTGATAAAAAGAAGGTTGCCGGGAAGAGCAATAGCATAATGAGCGCACCCGCAACATCGAGTATACGCTTGTTACGTACTTGGGCAAAATCGGCAAGGTTATAGCTGCGGTCAATCGTATATAGGTCGCCCGATGTGGAACTGGAATTACTACCCACAAAGCTTTGGCTGCCAGGCAAGTGTATCTTGTATTCGTAAGCCGCGCCACATTGCTGCATTTGGGTAAACATATCGTGGTATGATAGTTCGTTGATGCAGAAAATAACTTCATTAACGCCCGTTGTGTACAGTAGTTGCTTCATCTCCGGCAATGAACCAAGCGCATTTTCCTTTTCCGTTCCGGTACTGATGCGGCCGGAAAGCTCAGGGGCATAATGCACTTTGTCCAGTATAGCTGCGGTGCGGCCATATTCTATCTGGTCGGCAACAATAACCGCTTTTTTGGGCAGCTTATCGTAAGGTATGTATTTAAGAATGCCCATCTTGTAGAGCACCTCATGTATACCTAATAGCGCAACCGTTCCCGCAAAACCGGTAAAGATGATAATGGCTCTGGAATACCTTAATTCAGGGGGTAGCAGGCCGTAGTAAGCCAGGATCGCTATAGTGCCCATTAGCATGCCCCGACTCACTTTAAGCGGCCTGTATGGCGAATCATAGGCGCTGTTAAGGTATAGCGACAACAACCACAAACCAATATAAACCGGGAAGGTTGCATAAACCGAACTTAACGGTATCGGCATCATGCCTTTTACCTGGTCAACCCAAAACTCCTTTATACCGAACAGGGTAACCAACAGTATCAGGGCATCGATCAGCGGCATGTGCAATATCTTCAGGCCACGCTTGATAGTGCCCAGCACAGCACGCAGCACAATACCCACATTAATGAAGAAGACGAACAGCCGTGCGTCGTTTTTCGAATAGTGCTTTTTTACAAACGTTACCAGTGCCTCATTAAAAATGCGCACATAAGAGAGCGTCATTTTTCGGGTACTTTCGCCCTTGTAGTGTATCAGGTCTGCATCAGGAAAATAGATGTTCTGATACCCGGCCTTGCCTATGCGGTAAGATAGGTCCACATCTTCGCAATACATAAAGTAATCTTCGTCAAAAGGGCCGCCAGCCTCATCCATAGCTATCTTGCGAATCAGCATACAGCAGCCGGAAAGTACATCCACTTCAGCCGTTTCGCGCTCTGCTACGTGCACAGCATAATACTTATTAAAGTAGGTCGATTTGCTGAATAGCTTATTAATACCTGTAGTTTTAAATATGGCTACAGAAAGCGATGGGAATGATTTTTTAGAATCGGGTGCGAACAAACCTTTACCATCTATCAGTCTCGGGCCTAGTGCGCCTGCCTTCGGGTGGGCATCCATATAAGCCAGTGTCTTTACCAGGAAATCTTCCGGCATCACCGTATCGGGGTTCAGGAACAGGATGTAGTCCCCTTTGGCGATAGCAACCGCTTGGTTATTGGCTTTTGAAAAACCCTTATTATCCTTGTTCTCTATCAATACCGCTTGCGGGTATTTCTCCTTCACAAAGGCACAACTGCCGTCTGCCGAATTATTATCAACTACAATTACTTCTGCATCAATACCCTTTGCAGCCCGGTACACGGAATGCAAGCACACTTCAAGAAAGTATTTTACATTGTAATTAACAATAATAATTGATAGCTTCATTCGGGGCTTTAATGCGCATTTAATGGGTCGCGAAGATAAGTTAAATTGGTTACCTCTCTAAACGGGAATTCTTTTAGAATAGTATAGCCTTTCCCGTATCAGTGCAAATGCCGGTAGCGAAGCATATTTTTAAATAATACGCAACCCAATTACCAATACATCATCAACCTGTTCATGATTGCCCTTCCATTTGTTGAAACTGGCGTTAAGATAATTGCCTTGGGCCTTCATATCCAGTTCTTGTATACTCAGCAGCATTTCCCTGAATTTGCCACTCATGAGCTTTTTACCGTGCTCTCCTCCAAACTGGTCTGCAAAGCCATCGGTAAAGAGGTAAAGTGTATCGCTTCTTTCCAGCTGCAGTATATTGTTTTTAAATGCTCTGTCCTTAGCCATTTGCAAGCCACCAATAGGATATTTGTCGGGCTTTAGCAGTATAAATTCTTCTTTTCGAATCAGCCACAGTGGTCTGTTGGCACCGGCATATTGTACGGTTCGGGTTTCGGCATTAAAGGCGCACAGGCATATATCCATTCCGTCATTGGTGTCGTTCTCCCCCTGTTTCAGCGTTTCAATTACGGCTTTGTTCAGTTGCGTTAGTATTTGCCCCGGGTCAATAATCTGCATTTCGGTTATGATCTGGTTGAGCAGCGAACTGCCTATCATACTCATGAATGCACCTGATACTCCATGGCCTGTGCAATCTCCCGCTACAATTATCTGCCAGTTATCTTTTTCCGCAAAGGCGTAGAAGTCACCACTTACAATATCCTTGGGCAGGTATATAATGAATGATTGCTCAAATGCTTTGGTTATCAGTTTAATGTCGGGCAATATGGCAGACTGTATCCGCTGTGCGTAAATAAGGTTATCGGTAATGGAGTTGTTTTTAATTTCGATGACCTCCTTCTGTTGCATTACCTCGGCGGTGCGTTCCACAACTTTTTGTTCCAGTGCTACGTTCTGCGTCTCTAGTAATTCTTTTTTCTCCTTCTCTTTTTGGAGATTTTCGCTCGAAAGCTTTTCAATAGAACTGATCTGTTGCAGTAACTGTTTTTGGTTGAGCCCGTTGCGCTTGCCCAGTACTATTGCAGCACTGAAAGGGTAAATACCTAAACCCACGTACGCAAAGTAGGCAGCAAGGTCAAAACCATGCTGGTTGAGTGTACGAGCACTCATAGTAGTTATGATCAATGGTGCAACTACCCCAAGTGCCACGCCAGTGAGGCATAAGTAAAGGATCGTTCGTGCTTCCCATCGCTTTTGCCCGAAGCCCTGAAACAGGAAGTAAATGGACGAAAAACCTGAATAGCAGATGAGTATTACAATAAGGGCGAACCGGATCAACGGAACCGGATTGCCAAACAGAAAGATATAGTAAAACCGGATAGCTGGTATCCAAATAATTGCGGCTATCAAAGTAATAACAACAAGATGTAAGAGCGATTTGTTCTTATTAGCCAGCACTTTTGCCAGGAAAAGCGATAGGAATTCCAGCGCATAGATGAACGCCAACATTGATGAGGAGCCAGCACCCGAAACTTTTGACGTATTGAGCAACCACGATAGCGAAGCTGAAATACAAAAAAGTGCAAAATAAAAGTTCTCGGTTTTCTCGCGGAAGAACAGAAAAAGAATCAGGAATACAACTCCGAATGCCAGGTAATAAAACCCAAGTGCATAAGAGCTGTTATTACTTTCATAGAACGACTCCTTTTTTGCTTCCGCTACTTCCGGTGTCATTATAGAAAGTTTGCCGAAGGAAACCACCTTCATTTCCGGATCAGGGATATAGTCAATTTCAAATGCAAGCGCCGAATCTTTGAGTACAAGGTTAAGGTAATCGGCTTTTTTTAATGCGGCACATTCAGGGTCTTTCTTTGAGTTGTAGACGCCTGTAGCAATCAATATTTCTCCGTTCAGTGTAAGCCTTACAGAACCTTCGTAAGAATAGGCTATAGCAGCTGATTTGTTTTTCAGTTGCGGGCTCACAAAAATGGTAGTGCTGAACCTTACATGCTTTGGCATATCAAAGTTCAATGTATCAAGGTCAGGTTTTACTATTTGCCGCTCTTTGTTGTTTTCATCTGTTATAATAACATTCCACCTGAATTGTGTTAAAAGATCAACTGCGGATATCAACTTGTTCTGGGAATTCGAAATGCTTAAACTGCTAAGCGTATCGGAAACAGCAAAGGCCTGATTGCACAAGAAAGCAACGAGGCATAAAGTAGTCACCAGCCACTTTATGCAGCAGTTGGCCTTCTTTATGTATTCGTTATTAAAGTGTTTCAGCATGTTTAATATTTAGTGCCTTGTATTGTCATTCCCCTGTAGTAAACAGACTCATTATATTCTTATGCCCATCACCAAAACATCATCTACTTGTTCTTCACCTCCTTTCCAGATGTTGAAAAAATCGTGCAGATAGGTTTGTTGCTGTTGCATGGTCATACTTTGTATAGCTAGTAATGTTTCTTTAAACTTTGCGGTCATCAGCTTCTTGCCACGCTCCCCGCCAAACTGATCGGCATAGCCATCGGTAAACATATAAATAGCGTCGCCCTTTTGCAGAGCTATTTTGTGCTGGGTAAATGTTCTGCCGCTCGAAACCTGCAGACCGCCAATAGGGAATTTATCAGGCTTGGTTACCGCTATCTGGTTATTCCGTACTATCCACAACGGCCTGTTTGCACCCGCAAAAATAACTTCGGTCTTTGCAGCATTAAAATAGCAAAGTGAAATATCCATGCCGTCATTACTGTCATTTTTAGACTGCTTCAGCGTTTCAATAACGGCTGTGTTCAAATGGTTGAGTATAATGTCGGGTTGGGTTATACCGTTTTCAATTTCTATCTGGTGCAGCAGCGAACTACCTATCATACTCATAAAGGCACCACTAACACCGTGGCCGGTACAGTCACCCGCTACTATCAGGGCAGTTCCATTGCTTTCCGTAAAGGAATAAAAATCGCCGCTTACAATGTCTTTCGGCAGGTATAGAATGAAGGAATCAGGAAAGGTTTTTGCTATGACCTTTACATCGGGTAATAAAGCAGACTGTATGCGGCGTGCGTAAGTAAGGTTATCGGTTATGGCTTTGTTTTTAATTTCTATTATTTCTTTCTGCTGCAATACTTCTTTGGTGCGGGCATCAACTTTATGTTCCAATTCGGCGTTTGCACTTTCCAGTATCTGCTTCTTTTCCTGCTCTTTTTTAAGGCTTTCGCTAGATAGGTGCGCTATCGATTGCACCTGCACGGCAAGCTGTTTCTGGTTGGTGCTGTTCCGGCGGCCCAAAACAATGACAGCCCCAAGTGGGAAAATACAAACGCCTATTTTGCCCATTATGCTTTTAAAATTTTGGTAATCATCAACATCGCTGAAGTGGAGTGCCCCATGCAGTATGCCGGGCAATACAAAAGCACACAATAGACCTGCCGAGCAAACGTATACTACTGTTTTTGCCTCCCAGCTTTTCTGCCTGAATCCTTTCACCAGGTACTTTATAGATGACGAAATAGCGTAGCAATACAGCGTAACAAATATGAGGATAAGGTAAACGGGCACCGATGCATTTTTGAAATTGCTGTGCTTTTCCAACCCGAATAATTGAAAGTTGTACAGAATGGATGGGTGGAATGATGCTGCCGCCACAATCGTCATGATGATGAGCGGGATTTTAGTTTTCTCTTTATTTTTTATGATCTTGGCAAAAAACATGGAAAGAAATTCCAGTGAAAATGCGCCCATGTAGGTTGTAAATGGCGTAAATGTGTAGGTTTCATAAATACCAGTTATCCATGAAAGGGAAGCAAAAAGGCAAAACAAGGCAAAGTAGAGGTTCTCTGTCCTTTCTCTAAAAAAGATAAACAGCACCAAAAAGACGAGTGCAAGCGAAAAATAGTAAGCGCCCAGTGCAAAAGCTTCCTTATTGTCTTTAACAGTAGATTTAATTTCCTCCTCTGCCCAATCATACTGACCCATTTTCAGGACAAGGTGAAAATTTTTCATGCGGTAATGTGGCAGGTAAGTAATTTCCAAATGACCAAGTGTATCTTTAAAAGCAAAGCTGGTGTAATCTTCCTGTCGCTGGCCGCAAAACTTGGGTATACCGGTACTGTCAAACGCCCCTGTCGCTAATATCTGCTCCCCATTTAAATTCATACGCACCGAACCATTCAACTCGTATTTCAAACCTTGCTGGCTATGCAAGAGGTAGGGTGCCACTTCAAAGTCGGTAAGCATTACCACTTTCTTAAAATCATCATAGTCCAGCGTGTCGGGTTCGCTGGTTTCCATAGTTGTAACAGCACCATTAGCGGCGGTTATCTGCACTTTCCAGTTGAAGAACTTGAAAATATTGAAATTGTCTAGCGTATCCGCATTTCCTTTGTGCTTTGCTCGGGTAACTTCCTCTCCACCTACTGTTACATGCAGCGTGTGTTTTCCTGAATCATCGGTGGCTGTATCCGGCAACTGGCCCACGTAAAGCAACTTTACCGGCTGGCCCCAAACCTGGTGTTGCGGCAAGCAGGCAATAACCGCAATAAGGATAGCGATCCGTACTACTAACGCCGAAAAATTAATATGAAATAATCGCCCTTGCATACTGCCGTGCTAATATACCGCTATTTACAGAACTTAACTGATTAGTTGAAATGAACTTACCATTACTTAAAACCTTATGCCGATAACAAGCACATCATCAACCTGCTCATTTACACCTTTCCATTGTTCAAAGTAGCTGTTCAGGTGCTCCAGTTGCTGCGGCATTGGCAGGCTTTGTATGGAAAGTAAAATGTCTTTAAAGCGTGCCACCATTAGCTTTTTACCCTTTTCACCCCCAAACTGATCTGCATAGCCATCGGTAAATAAATATAGCGTATCGCCTTTTCGCAAAGGTAGCGTGTGGTTGGTAAATGTGCGGTCTCTGGCAATTTGCAGCCCGCCTATAGGTAGCTTATCGGGCTTTATTATTTCAAGGGCACCTTCACGCACCAGGTAAATTGGCCGGTTGGCGCCGGCATATTGCAATTCGTAGCTATCAAGATTTATTGCGCATATTGAAATGTCCATGCCGTCATTAGAATCGTTCTGGGTTTGTTTAAGTGTTTCAATAACTGCTGTATTCAGGTTGTTCAGTATCTGCCCTGGCTGCGCTATACCTTTTTCGTTAATGATCTGGTTCAGCAATGAACCTCCTATCATGCTCATAAATGCTCCTGATACGCCGTGCCCGGTGCAATCGCCGGCAGCAATAATTATTTCGTTGCCCTTTTTGTTGAACGAATAAAAATCGCCACTCACAATGTCCTTGGGCAGATAGAGTATGAATGATTCGTTGAATGTATGATGTACAAGATTAATATCAGGCAGCATGGCCGATTGTATGCGGCGCGCATAGGTAAGGTTGTCGGTAATCGACTTATTCTTTAGTTCAACCAATTCCCTTTGGTGCTGCACTTCCTGGGTGCGCTCATCCACTTTCTGTTCCAGTTCAAGGTTTTGCAGCTCTAGTATTTCCTGCTTTTCTTTTTCCTGTTGAATGGATTTGTCTGAAAGTTGTTTGATCTGCTCTACTTGTTTTTTGAGATCTTTATTCATTGCCGAAAAACTCCAGGCCAAATAAACCGACATTGATATAGGCAGGCTAACGATGGCGGCCATAGCAAAAAGCTCCATGAGGAAGCCTTCTATCGTGCTTTCATCAACATTGATTCCATTATACAAAATTGCGGTAACTGCTACGAACAGAAAAAAGATACCGAAGAACAGCAAACCAAACCCAACAATTTTGGCGCCCTTTACCTTTTTTACGATACCTGTTATCGTCAATACGATCGACTCCAGCGTAACTGTTGCGATAACAGCCAGCCCCATAATGGTGTACTGGTGAATGTCATATAACCATATCAACACAGTAAGAATGGCTATTGCACTGATGATCTTAAACCGTAGTTTACGCTTGCTGAACAGTTCGTTGCTAAAACCGCTCAGCGAAATACAGGCAAGCAACATAATGAACATGGATATATACGGCAGGAAAAGTTGTATACCGGGTGTTGTGGCGAATCGCCCTAAAAAAATAGCCAGGAAGGTAGCCCCCAGCGAAAAACTGAACAAACTAAAATACAAGTTTGACTTCACGGCCTTGTAATAGAGAAATAGCAACATATGCAGCAATGACAGTGCTGTAAAAACGCCGAACAGCAGAATTAGCAGAAAGGTGATAGCTACCGTCTGGCTTCGTTCATTATAGAGAACGAATCTGTTGCGCCCTATGTATATATCGAAGCCACCCCTGTTTTTGTTGGCATATTTGTAATTGCGATAGGCGTTGTAGTTGGCATACCTTATAGCTATTACATGTTCCCCAGCATTATTCAGTTTAAATACGGAGGGTAGTTGCTGAGGGTCATAGTACACACTACTGTCTGGTCCGTTTATGGTGCCGAAATCCTCCACTTTGGTGCCGTCAATATAGGTTTCTGATGCGCCCAGATGGCTCATGGTAAGTATTAGCGGTTTCGACGCCAGCACACTGTCAATATTTATGTGCAGCCGGAACCAGATAACACTGTCAAATTTCTTAATATTGTATGATGTATCGTTGTCTATAAGGAGCGCTGTTTCCGCAATCTGCCAGCTACTGTCATTAAAGGCTGCATCGGCCATTTCCATAGTGCCGCCAATATGTATGCGCCAGTTATTTTGCAACTTGCTCTTCACCAGGCTGTCGCCAATCAAGTAAGTAACGTGCGGCTTTTTTACCTGCCCTAAAGCAAACAGTGGTAAAATGGTAAGTAATACGAACAGCAGCCGTTTCATGCTGCCAAAGTACTAAATACAACGGAGTAACTAAATATTTTGGCGGTGTAGATTTGTACAAGACTGATATTGGGGCCGTAAGTGAGTGACGGGGTATTACCTAATTATAAATTCAAATGCAAAAGTGGAAATTGTTATTTACATTTGAAAGATAAAAGTATAGCCGCCGATGGCCACAATGGATATCTATAGCATCTACCGGAATATGGAAAGGGATAATATTATCCTTTCCTTTAAAGGCGATATTACCAAAGACCTGCTGTCTTCAGTTTACCAGATTATTGAGGTAAGGCTGGAGAACGATAACCAGGACCCTAAGCGAAAGAAGAAGTTCTTTCACGTACTGGTGGAATGCCTGCAAAACATGTATCACCACATGGAGTCGTTGCAAACCGCTGATGCGCCGGTTGATGCCGAAATAAATTCCAGCGCTATATTTGTGATTGGCAGAACGGGCGACCAGCATAATTACAGCATCACTACAGGTAACTTTCTACATACGGAAAGTGCAGATTCATTAAAGGAGAAGATAGACGTTATCAATAACATGAACCCGACCGAACTAAAGGCATACTATCTGGAAAGGCTGGGTGCTACTGAACTATCAGAAAAGGGTGGTGCAGGCTTGGGTATTATTGAAATAGCCCGTAAGTCAGGCAACAAAATTGGCTACGATTTCAAGCCAATATCCGATAAGTTTTCTTTCTTCACCCTCTCTGTTACCGTAAACTAAGAAAAAAAAATTGAAATGATTGATAGTTTGATAATTGAAGGAACTAATAAAACCCCTACCGTTAAATTTAACGGAGCTACTGGTGTATTGGAGATCTCAGGCAAATCGATACCCGAAAATTCACTTGGCTTTTACCAACCACTGTTCACGTGGATAGAAAATTACAGCCAGGAGCCGGCAGTAAAAACTGAAGTTAAAATAATGCTGGAATATTTCAATACCAGTTCTTCAAAGTGCCTGCTCGATATTTTCAGGAAGGTTGAAGCCATCAAAAAGGCAGGCAAGAGCGATGTTGCCGTGCTTTGGCATTACGAAGCCGATGACGAAGATATGATGGAAGCAGGGCAGGACTATGATTCACTTATAGACCTAACTTTTACGCTTGTTGAAATATAATCTCTTAAACTTACCGCTTAATAACTTCTTCAATACATCAAAGTACAAGGCTATGTAAAGCCCTGTGGTCATCAGCCATATCATGATGGTATTGTACCATATTGTTTCCAGCTGCATACCGAATAGCGATTTGGAATAGGAATAGAACTGTGCGCAAAACAGACCTTTTTCCTGCGATGCTACAAAAACAGGCTCAAAATGCCTTACAATACTATTGCAGGTTACTACAACCTGATTTTTCGATGTTTTGTTGAGGGCAATATCAACCAGCTTTTCATTACAATATTTAGCCTTAACGTCATCACCCGGTTGCTGCGCTCGTTTACGTTCCGCTTCTTCCGAAGCCTTTGTCATTTCCTCGTTCACAAACTTAATGGCCGTTGCAATGTTCTGCTTGCTGGCGGCAATAAAGGCTTGTTTGGTTGTGCCGGGGGCAATGCTTGCAATATCAACTATATTGGCTGCCGGATAAGCCCGTTTGAACTCATTAAATTCGTGTGCAAGAAAATGGTGTACCTTTTCGCAACTGTCTGTGCATGTTCCGGCACGGGCAACCAGTTTTTCAGCTCTGGCTATTTCTTCCTGCATGGGGTCGCTCCACCAACCCTGGCGATATTTCAGATTGCTGATGCGCTTATCTGATTCAAAAAAAGCAGCTTCATATTTGTTGTTTTTGAACTGGTCGGTAACTAAACCTTCATAGGCCCAGCGACTAGCCATTATATTGCCAATAAAGGGTACTCTCGCTTCATTGCTCACTAGCGGACCAAGGTCTTCAAATCTCACTAAAACGCCGCTGAGCATTATTTGCGGAATGATGAGGAAGGGTATGAGAATATATACCGCCACCCGTGTTTTCATGGCCGATGATATATTTAAACCCAGCAAGTTGCCAAAGCAGGAAACAGAAAACAGCACTGCCCAATAGTCGAAGAACAAGCCTGCAAAACCCAGTATTAAATTACCCACGAGCAAGAACAATAGGGATTGCACTGCCGATACCAAGAACAAAAACGTAATTTTCGATGTGAGATAACTGTTACGGCTGAGTTGTAAGAATGATTCCCGTTTCAGTATTTTCTTATCCTGTATTATTTCATCGGCACTTACAATAAGCCCCAGGAACAGAGCCACTATCGTGCAAATGAACATATAAACAGGTATGTTGGGGTTAGCACCAAAGGTGTATGCCTTTCCTGCATCTTTAGCACGCAGTGCAATGGCCAGTATCAATGCCAATAGTGGCCCTTCAAAAAAAGTTAACGACAGGTACTGCCGGTTATTCATTTTGGCCAGGAAGTTGCGCTGAAAGTAAACAATGAACTGAACCAGCCTGTTACTCACTTTGGGCACTTCACCGGCTCCGTCTTTGTGACTGTCTGTGGCCTTACTCCTGTCATTTTCTACGAAATGTGTATTATATAATTTGAACCATTCTTCCGAAGATATCTTCCTTTCTGAGGTAGGCTTGCCAAACTCATTTACCGTCTTTGCTTCCAGTATCTTGAATATCTCTTCGGAATTAATGTTACCACATTCTGCGCACTCACTACGTTCATAATCAACATAATTCATTTGTTGCTTAAAGTAACGCAAGGAATCTACCGGGTTGCCGAAATAAACAGGATAGCCACCGGTATCCAGTAATAACAACTGATCAAACAACTTAAAAATTTCGGAAGATGGTTGATGAATCACAACAAAGATCAGTTTGCCGGAAAGGGCAAGATGCTTGAGCAGGTCCATCACGTTTTCTGCATCGTTCGATGATAGGCCCGATGTAGGTTCATCAACAAACAATATTTCCGGCTCTCTTATTAATTCCAGTGCAATGTTCAGGCGCTTTCTTTGTCCGCCGCTTATGTATTTGTTGAGCGGGTCGCCTACCAGCAGATCTTTAATTTCAAAGAGACCGAGCGTTTGCAGGCAATGATCTACCCGTTTTGTTATTTCTTCATCGCTTAATGCCCCAAAGTAAAGCTTAGAACTGAAAAAAAGGTTTTGAAAAACAGTCAGTTCTTCTATCAGCAAATCATCTTGAGGTATATTACCTATGAGTCCTCTAAGCTGGTCTTTATTGGCATAAAGCTCAATACCATTAATCAGTATTTTTCCTTTCGATGGTTTTAAGGTGCCGTTCAGCAGGTTCAGTGTTGTAGTTTTACCGGCCCCGCTGTTACCCATTACCCCTACCAGGTTCTTTGAAGCTGAGCTGAACGTTAGTTCATGCAAAGCCACTTTATTACCCCTGAAGGAATAGCCCAGCCCTTGCACATCAAATGAAATATTGTAGGCTACATTGTGGCCGCTAAAGGTGTGTATAATGTCGTTATAGTAAACAGGATTCAGTTTGGAACCTCGTATTACTGAACCCGGTTCAAAAACGTATACCGAGTCGGGTAATACAGCCCGGCCATCATGGTACAGCTGATCATTGCCTGTATATGAATAGATGTATAGTTCAGGGTCTTTGGTAACCAGGAAGGTAAGCCTGCCGTTAATGTTTTCGCGAAACAAATGCCTGTAAGCGGCATCATTAGTATTCTTGTTATCAATGACCAGGAAGTTCCCTGCCTCGGCTTCACTAAAGTCAAGCGACTCCTTTACGAGCAGGTAGCAGTTATCGTGGTCGCTTACATTAATAGAAAACGTTTCAGAAACAGTGCGCAGGAATTCCAGGTTTTGTTCCGTTTCCGATTCGGTGGTGATATTGATGAATTCAAACAGCCTTATCAGTACAATTAGCTTTTGCTTCTGGTCCAGCTCTTTATTGATCTCAGTGCAAATACGCAGCACCTTTACAGAATTAACCGATGTCTTCTTCCGTATTTTACCTTCCTCATTCTTACCTTTCAGTTTATCCAGAAAGTTATCATACACTTCAAGGTAATAAGCAACAAGGTTGCTGCCCAACTGCCTGCGCAGGAACCGCTCTACAATTTCACGCCCTCTTAAGCCAACCTCATCGGTATTGGCTACTATGGCAAACAGCTGCATTAATGCCCGTAGAATGCTGTCATTCATATAAAGTGGTAGTGTTAACTGTTTAAGAAATCAGGCGCAAGATAATTAACCTTGTATATTTAGTAATACAAAAGCGGCGCAATTTTGAATCGCGCCGCTTAATATTAAATGATGTTGGGGTGCAAAGAAAAAATTACTTCACCAATTTGTTCCTCAGGTCAGTTATTAGTGCAAGTGCTTTGTTGGTCTTTTCAGGTGTCATATCCGTTGCTGATTTTATAATCTCACTGTATGATTTGCTGTAAGCCTTCATTGCCACAAGCAGGTCCTGTGAATCTTTGTCTTTAAACTCTTCGTAGAGCTTTATCAGGTGATAAATGTAAAGGTTTTCAACGTATACTTTTTCAAATAATTTAGCATTATCGGCTGTTTGCGGAACGTCTTTTACCAGGTTAAGGCTCAGGTAGTTCAGCTCTATAAGTGCACCGGCAAGAATATGGCTTGCGGCTAGGAATCGGTCGTTTTTCTTAAGGTAGTCATCAGTTTCTTTGTACACATTATCCACAATACCGATAACCGAATCTTTATTGCTTGAATTTGACTTGAAACGGTCAGCAAACTGATCGAACACCTTACTGATATTCAACTGTTCAGCAAGTGTTTTTGTAGCACCGTAATAATCAAGCAGATCTTGATTGTGGCCATAGAAACTTATGTAACCAAGGTCAAGACCGTAAACACCATAATTCACTTCTTTCTTGAAAGTAGAAGTGTACTTGCTCAGGTTAGCTGTTTTATTCAGGATATCTCCCTTGTAAGGTACATTGAACGAATAGATGTCATTTACGATAGAAAAGGGCGCAGGCAGGTTAGCTTCCAGCGTGAAGAACTTGAATTCAATGGCGTTCTTTTTCTTGGTGCTCAGAGAATCGATTCTTTTGGTATCTGACATTGCAGAATCTGATACAGCAGTACTTTGTTCAGGTGCGCTGTTTTTGCAGGAATTGAATGCAGTTAAAATAAGGCCTGTGGCCGCAATTGTAACTAATGTCGATTTAACCTTGGTCATGTGCTGATTGTTTCAACAAAAGTATAAATGAAAAGCGTAAAAACAATTTGGCGTGCGATTCATTTTTAAAAATAACACGAAAACCCAATATTAACTTTTTCCGTAGGTTTGTAATTCGTGTGTGTTTAAGCATTTTAACGGCGCTAAATTTATAGTTTTGCAGCACGCCAAAGGCGTCGATCAATTAAAAAAAACATCATTATAACAATATTATGCCAATAGCCAAAACAACACAACTTACCGCTACAATATTGGAATACCCTTACAACGATAAGTTGCGTCCGTCATCAATGCCAGTTCCACTTATCATTGATGAAGCTATTTACTTTGACCCAAACGAACCATCTAACTTTGTAAATGTAGAGCCGTCGCTCAATAAACTGGTAATCAATAATCAGCTATCATTTATTGTGGAAAATGATACCTTCGGTGGCAACCGGATAGACCCGGCTCCTGGCCGTGTAAAGGAATTGCGACTTACCTATAGTTACAACGGAATTCTATCCACATTGTTATGTAAAGAAAAAGCAACTGTTATACTACAGGGATTTTGATAATTTGTCATCTCGCATTCGTATAGTAGATTGAATAGTAATCATGCGTTTTTAACTACGCGCTTGCTGCCCCTTGTAGGTGTAATAGTTGGGAGTGCTGAAGCTAAACACTTCCTCTTGTTTTTGCCGTTATGTATGTAACGAAAGGAGGAATCATTCTATACCCGGCATGTAAACCGGTATTGACACACGGCTAATTATAATTCTCACAATCAGCCAATCTTTCATAGAACACTATTATTTTTGCACCCTCAAAACAACCACAATGAAAGACTTCAAAAATGCTATAATAGAGTGTGTGCCTAATTTTAGTGAAGGTGTTAACATGGATATCATCAAACAAATAACTGATGAAATTGAAACAGTAGCTGGCGTTCAGTTGCTTGATGTTGACCCTGGTAAGGCCACTAACAGAACTGTTGTAACATTAGTGGGTAACCCGCAGGCTGTGATTGACGCGGCTTTTCTGGCCATTAAAAAGGCAGGGGAGCTCATTGACATGCGCAACCATAAAGGAGAGCATCCCCGCATGGGCGCTACCGACGTTTGCCCGTTGATACCTATTTCCGGTATTACTATGGAAGAAGCGGTCGTTTTTGCCAATAAGCTGGCTAAAAGGGTAGGTGAGGAGTTGGGTATCCCGGTCTATTTGTATGAATATGCTGCCATAGCACCCTATAAAACAAACCTTGCCGAAATACGCAGCGGTGAATATGAAGGATTCGCCGCTAAAATTTTGAAACCGGAATGGAAGCCAGATTATGGCGAGGCTAAATTTAATGAGAAAAGCGGCGCAACAGTAATTGGTGTGCGCGATTTTCTCATAGCTTATAATGTAAACCTCAATACAACCAGTACGCGCCGCGCTAATTCGGTTGCTTTCGATATTCGTGAAAAGGGCAGGCAGCTTAAAGGCGCCGACGGCAAATTGGTGAAAGACGCACATGGCGAAGTAATTTGGGAACCAGGCCTGTTGAAATCGGTAAAGGCGATTGGTTGGTTCATTGAAGAGTATGGAATCGCACAAATATCCATGAACCTTACAAATGCCAATATTACCCCATTGCATGTTGCGTTCGATACTTGTTGCGAACGCGCAACTGCGCGGGGCATACGGGTAACCGGTAGCGAATTGGTGGGCCTGGTGCCTCTAAACGCAATACTGGAAGCTGGCAAGTATTTTTTGCGTAAACAACAACGTAGTGTAGGCATAAGTGAGGCTGAAATAATAAAGATCGCGGTAAAGTCGCTTGGGCTTAATGAATTAACGCCATTCGACCCGCAGAAGAAAATAATAGAATACCGCTTGCGCGATGCGAACGTGAAAAAGCTGGTAAATATGACTGTTACCGGTTTTGCAGAAGAAACAGCAAGCGAGTCGCCTGCGCCTGGTGGTGGTTCCATTGCGGCCTACTGTGGTGCACTGGGTGCGGCATTGGCAACCATGGTGGCCAATCTTTCATCGCACAAAAAGGGCTGGGACAGCCGTTGGGAAGAATTTTCTAACCATGCCGAAAATGGCCAGTCGCTGATGTCGGAATTATTAGACCTGGTTGATGAAGATACCAATGCCTTTAACCACATTATGGCTGCCTTCAGTTTGCCAAAGGGTAATGATTCGGAAAAGGCGGCGCGTAAAGCAGCCATTGAAGCGGCAACTATTTATGCTATAAAAGTACCTTTCCGCAGCATGGAATTGTCATTCAATTCTTTTGACCTGATACATGCGATGGCTGACAAAGGAAACCCAAACAGCGTTAGTGATGCGGGTGTTGGTGCTTTGTGTGCAAGGGCTGCAGTAAAAGGCTGTTATTTGAACATTAAAATTAACGCACAAGACCTTGCCGAACATCCTGAAGTTAAACCTTTACTGGAAAGGGCAGAAGCCATGAACACCGCCGCTGATGCCAAAGAGAAAGAAATATGGAAACTGGTGTTGAGCAAAATAAAATAAGCAAAATCCAAAAGGTGCTGTCGTTAATTTAAAATGAAACCAGAACCCAAACGGGCACAATATGTTATAGATTGGTGCAAGCGCATTGATAACTAAAAAACAGATGTCAAGCCCTTGAAAGGGCGAAATAGATTACATCTCAAAATTATTCCGGCCTAAAAGCCGTAAAACAAATTTATTTTGGATAAAATTAAAGTAGCTGCAGTTAGTTATCTGAATACCAAGCCTTTGCTTTACGGTATTGAGCGCAGCGAAGTGATGAACAGCATAGAACTAGTGGTGGACTACCCATCACAATTGGCAAAGCGCTTACGCGAGGGCAGCATAGACCTTGCATTATTACCTGTTGCAGCAATGAAGGAAATTGAAGGGGCACGGGTGATAAGTGATTATGGTATTGCCAGCGATGGTAATGTAGTATCAGTAGCCATATTCAGCCAGGTGCCCATGGAAGAAATAGAGATCGTTTATCTCGATTATCAATCCCGAACATCAGTGCGCCTTGCCCAGTTGCTTTTAGCCGACTTCTGGAAGAAAGATATACAATTCCTGCCAGCACCTGAAGATTACATTGCCCAAATTACAGGCACTACAGCTGGTGTAATAATTGGAGACCGGGCTTTGCAGCAATTGCCTAATTTCAAATACAGTTACGACCTTTCCGCCGCCTGGAAACAACATACAGGTCTCGATTTTGTGTTCGCCGCCTGGATAGCCAACAAAGCCTTGCCTGCCGATTTTATAGCGCTATTCAATGCCGCAAATGCCGAAGGCCTGCAACATATAGATACAGTTATAGCTGCAAACGAAATACCATACTACAGCCTGAGCACCTACTATACCGACAATATAAAGTACGTATTAGATGAAAGTAAGCTGGCTGGCATGCGCAGGTTTTTGGAAATGATATAGGGGTAAAAGTTGATGATTTTTTATTGCCTTTATATGACTTATTACCTTTTAAACCTACCTATGAAAAAGACTTGCCTGCTATTTTTCGTTTTTATTACTGGTACAGCAAATCTTTTTGCACAAGGTGCAAAAAACAATGCCTCCAAATGTTTCGATAATTTGAAGCCGGCGGGCATGACGGCGGCAAAAACTACAACAGCCACAGGCGAGCGACTTATTGCACTCGTCGCACACTCTCATAATGGCAATTCGTTTTACATTAATGATTCATCCACTTATTCATATTCCGGCACGCGCGGGCGCGCCTATAGTAATGTTCAGCCCGGCTATTCGGCTGTTTACTATAAGTTCGATGAAAGTCATTACTATGTTTATGATACGCTTACCGGGCTTTATACTAATAATATAAAATACAGTCAAACCTTCAATTCAAGTGATAATATCACAACGAAATTAACCCAGAATTGGGCTGGTACATGGGAAAATAATATGATTACACGCCTTTTTTATGATACCAATAATAATGTAATTTTGGATAGAACTGAGTCTTGGAATACAGGTACAGCGGCATGGGATAGTTTGGATAAGACATTTTACACCTACGATGCAAGTAACAATGTTGTTACTCGTACTTATGAGTATTGGGACGGCGTAAGTTGGGTGAATGCAAGCAGCAATTTATATACCTATAATAGTAGCAATCAATTGACTTCAAACACCTATGAACTCTGGAATTCATGGTCGGGTATATGGGATAGCACAGATAAATATGTTTACCGGTATGATGCGATGCTCAATCTTGAATTTATTTTGTCTGGTAATTTCGCGACAGGATCGTGGATTGCAACAAGCCGGGATTCCAATGTTTACGACGGAATGAACAATCAGATTGCAACTTATGGTCAAAGTTGGAATGCAACAACCGGGGCATGGGATAACACGGCTAGAACTTTATATAGCGGCTTTGTTGCGCACCAGCCACAAATTGTGAGTAACGCAAATATTGATACAGCATCTGCAAGTTTCATTAATACCTATCAAATACTTAATGCCTATGACACGGCAAATATGATTACAGATCAATCTTCTAAAGAGTGGCGATCCGCTACTTCTGCCTGGGAAAGTACATTTGGCGATTTTGCGGGACATTGGTACTATGAAGCATACGCAACAGGCGTAACGAATGTCACAAGCAATGCGGATGTAGCCATCATTACTTATCCAAACCCTAGTGGTGGTCAGTTCTCGGTGCAAACTGCAACCTTATCTAAATCTTATTCAATTGTAGTCTGTGATATTTTGGGCAAGATAATTGCAAACTTACCCCTTAAATCGGCTGGTGTTACATCTGTTGACCTCGGCAATATAACATCTGGTTTATACACCTATAAAATTGTGAGTGCTACTGGTGAGTTGTCGGGTAGGGGGAAATTGATTGTACAGAAGTAATTGTTTTCGCCCCTTATTCCCTTCAATAGTTCCATTGATTTTATTAACACCAACGCTTACTCGTAGAGGCTAACTTTGCCGCACAAAAGGATAGCGATTATGGAAATAGGTATCGATAGTTTTGCATCGGCAAATGTGGGTAGTGGTGAAGATTCAAAAAGAAACAGCCGCGATGCCATAGCACAATTGCTGGAGCGCATAGAACATGCTGATAAAGTTGGGTTAGATGTATTTGGCATTGGCGAACATCACCGTAAAGAGTTTCTTGACTCTGCACCCGTGATTATACTCGCGGCGGCCGCTGCCCGCACGAAAAACATAACGCTGACCAGTGCTGTTACCGTACTCAGTGCCGCTGACCCTGTTAGGGTTTTCCAGAATTTTGCAACACTCGACCTGGTTTCTAATGGCAGGGCCGAAATGGTAGTAGGCCGAGGTTCTTTTGTTGAAGCCTATCCCTTATTTGGCCTTGACTTACATGACTACGATGAATTATTTACTGAAAAGCTGGACCTGCTGCTGAATATACGTGAAAATGAAGTTGTGAATTGGTCGGGCAGGTTCAGGGCTCCTTTAAAGAATCAATCCATTTACCCGCGCCCGTTACAGGAAGAGCTACCCATTTGGATAGGCGTTGGCGGCACCCCGGAATCATTCGTGCGCGCTGGCAGACTAGGCCTGCCACTGATGGTGGCTATAATTGGTGGTGAAACGCACCGTTTCCGCCCACTGGTAGAATTATATAGGGAGGCCGGAAGAAAAGCCGGACATGCACCTGAAAAATTGAAAGTAGGTTTACACTCATTGGGCTATGTGGCTGAAACGAGCGAACAGGCGGTAAGTGATTATTACACCGGTTATGCCGAAACATTTACCCGTATTGGTAAGGAGCGTGGCTGGCCACCGGTAACAAAAGGGCACTTTGATGCACAAAACGGTCCGCGGGGCGCACTGCTGGTAGGTGGACCGGAGGAAATAGCTGAAAAAATAAAACGCCACAGCGAATCGCTAGGTGGCATTTCCCGATTTACATTCCAGATGGATAATGCGGCGTTGCCTCACGAAAAATTAATGCGGTCGATTGAATTGATAGGCAGCAAGGTTTCCCCATTGGTGAACGCGTAAGCGCACATGCGTAGCCTGTTACAGACAATAAAATTGCGGGCTGTTCGTTTACCTATAAATCCTTTTATGAAACGAATCGCACTGCTGTTGTTGGCAACAACAATATATAATGCTGCCCATGCCCAAGACTGGGAAATACATATAGCAACCGGAACCAGCCTGGGAAAGTTGCTGCCCACTAGTGGTTCAACGCCAGTCAGTTCGGGTCTGCGCTATGGCTTCGAACGGCCGGGTATTTTCGTTTCTCCAGAGGTAAATGTTAAGCTCGATGAACATAACAGCATTACAATTGGCTATCAACTATCTTCTTCTAGTTTTGGCACGCAGTTAACGCCGGCAGGAAGACAGGGCGGCCGGGAAGTCGAGTTCGATGTGCTCACCATGCACAACTTTTCCATTGGTTATTCCTATAGGCAACATGTAGCTCATGAGCATCTTGTTCTGGGTGGTTTTGCCAAGGCAGGAATTGCATTGGGCCAATTGACCGCCATTGGAGGCGGAGTAAGTTCGGGATATAGTGGGGCAGACCAAAGCTATCTGAATGTGAGCCGGTTGTCTGAATTTGAGGTAATACCTGATTTCTGGACACCGACTGCCACACTTGGGTTTATTGTTGGTCCGAATTTTAAAGACAGAAGATTGAGTGACCGGCTAGTACTGAACGCAAGTGCTACATTAGGGTTCAAAAATCCATATGTAGCGTATTCCCAGGTAGCTTATACCAATATTACCGGGTCGTTTGTAAGCGCAGGAACCCTTCAATGGCAAGGCAGGCCACTAATGGTACAGATAGGTCTTGATTACAATCTTTTCCATTTCAGCGGGCGGGCAGGGAATTCGAAAGGTCTCAATTTTTAATAGCCCGTTTAGAAAATAACAGGCAAACCATGCTTTTTGTGGTAGTCAATAATGGGTTGATACGGACCAAATTTGTGCTGCATTTCTGAAAACGTATCCACGAACGGACCGGTACCATAATCAATAGCCTTCATCTTTATGTTGGGGTAGTCGGGTATGGTTTTATCTTTCTTCTCCGGTCTTGGGTGTATTCTGTCATCGTTTATGAATGCAGCTACATCAATAGCTTCTTCATCGGTAAGCACCGGTTTGTTCCATGTGGCCAATTTATTGGGCATATTTGCCTTAATAAAGCGCGCTACTTTCAATACCCTGTGCGGACTAGACCCTTTTTGGTAAGCATGCATGCCCCACAGAGGCGGGTAGGTGTAAGTTGATGAATCGGCAGTCAGCACACCTTCGCCGTTCTTGCCGTGGCAGGATGCGCAATGTTTTACAAAAAGTGCTCCTCCTTTTACGGGGTCAGCTGCACGGTTAGGGAATACCAGCTCCATGCCATCATCGCCTTTCACATGCTCACCTATGGGTACACTAGTGCCTACCCACTTAATATAACACTCCATAGCAATTATTTCCTTGCTGCCTAACGGCATGGGTACTCCGCTATGCGGCCTTTCTATACAATTGTTAATGCGCTCACCAAGGCTCAGTATACGGTTTTCGCGGCCCCTGTATTGCGGGTAGCGGGCATGTGTACTGAAGTAATTATAACCAAAAGGTCGTGTGCCGGCATCAAGATGGCAATTCGTGCAATTCATTTTATTGCCAAGGTATTTGCCAACCGTGCCGTTAGGACCAATATAATGCGCGGTATTCACAACCAAATCACGACCATACCGTATCATATCGCCCATGGCATCGTGTGGTATAGTGCTGGTATCTGGTGGGGTAAAAACAGGTGTATCAACAATTGCCGTCTTCTGAGCATCGGGAGTTGTACTGGTGTTTTTGCATGCAAAAAAGCCTATGAAGAGGGTGATGGAAAGTAATACCAATATTTTATTGTAAGTCATTAGTAAATTGTCTTCAGCTACGTTATTAAATAGGTAAAGGTAGTTGCGTATTGGTGTCTGAATGGTAAATTTGAATGTGTATTTTCTTAATTCAAAGTTAGTGATTTTGGTGTTAAAACACAAATGCGATTGTATTGAAAACGTAAATAGCCGTACAGACATATACTTTTACGGAATTACCATTCTAACATAGTAAAATTTGATGTTTTATAAGCGCATCAGTAGTTATACGCTAATTTACTAATTTGGAGCTTTTTAGGTTTGGGTGCATTAATCAATTAAAAATTTAGTTTTTTTAGATTTTTGAGTATTTTCGCCAGTAGATATTATACTTATGAAAATTAAAACCGTTCTTTTCTCGCTCGCGATATTGTTATTTAGTGTCAACACGCACGCACAACGCAGTATTTTCCGTATGATCAATTCTTACAATCATGCTAGTAAGGCAGGTAAAAGAATGTGGCAGCGTTACTACATGGGTGTGGGTATTTGCTCCATGGGTATTGATATTAATCAGCATTATTATGACGATGCTACCGATAAAGTAGTTAAAATGAGTGTTAAGAGCTCATCATCTTATACAGTAACAGAGGGTTTTTATTTTCCGTTCTCAAAAACAGGTAAAGAGGGTTCCATAGGTCTCGATCTTGCCTCTACAGTTAACCTGTTTAATTACGAGGTTGGTACTGTAAACTATTCATCTGATGCCACAGCAACAGAAACGGGCTTCTGCTACCAGGCAATAGTGCCTTTTGCATTGGTATACAAATCAGGCGGAGAAGCTATTCTTAATAAAAAGAGTAAGTTTCTGTTTACCTGTGGTGCTGGCATTGCGCCTTCTTATGCTATTACTAAAGTGTTTAGCCCGGGCTTATCGTTTTCTGCGCGTAAGTTCATTATGGCTGAAATGGGTTATCATGCGGGTATTGCTTTCAAATTAAGGGCTACCGCTTACTTTGGTAAAATGACATTGGTAAATGCTGAAGGTGATGATTTCTTTTACACCAGCAGTTTCAAAGGCTCAGGTTATGGAGTAGTTGACAATACGGTAACCGGGAAAACCGGCATAACACTAACACTTGCGTTAATGCCATTTTCATGGGCATGGGCAAAGAAAGATGATTTCGATTATTCTAACTAAGCTTAGCCGTTTCCAATATTTCTCCAACAATAAAGAAGCTACCGGTAATCAGTAACGCATCATTGGTGGTTAACGCTGCTTTTGCAGCATCAAATGCGTCTTTGGCTGTAGGGTAGGCATGGCCGTGTAGGTTGCTTTCTTCGGCAAGTTGCTGCAATTCGGTCGCAGGTAATGCTCGTTGTATTTGTGCATTACAGAAATAATAAGTAGCATCTTCAGGGAAGTGCGATAAGGCTTCTTTTACATCTTTATCTTTCACGAAGCCAAGTACAATATGTTTCTTGTCGGCCTTTATTTGCTGCCATTGTGCCATTATTTCAGTAAGCCCAGCCGGGTTATGGGCTACATCACAAATAATAACCGGCTTTTCCTGCATCCAGTCCCAGCGTCCCATAAGGCCGGTAATACCTTTTACATCAGCCAATGCTGCAATTGTATTTTCAATGGGTAGCCGGAAGCCCATGAAGTTCAATTGCTCTGCGGCAGTTAGTACTGTTTTTATATTATGCGCCTGGTAATTACCGCTTAGGTCTGTACAGATATCAAACATTTTCTGGTTTACCTTATCAACTGCCTTGTAGTATTGGTATCGGCCATCCTGCTTAACCCTTACCATATCCCAATGCGATTGAGCATACAACAACGGACTCTTGTTATGTACCGAATGCTCAAAGAATACGCGTTCCGTTTCATCATGCTGCTCACCTATTATAACAGGCACATTGGGTTTAATAATGCCCGCTTTTTCTGCTGCTATTTGTGCCAGTGTTTCCCCCAGCAGGTCTTTATGGTCGTAACTGATATTGGTAATAACAGACAGCAGGGGCGTAATGATATTCGTGCTATCCAGCCTGCCTCCAAGCCCGGTTTCAATAATGGCTATGTCTATTTTAGCTTCGGCAAATGCCAGAAATGCCATTGCTACGGTTATCTCAAAAAAAGACGGATTGATCTCTTCGATAAGCGGCTTTGTTTTGTCAACAAAATCGACCACCCATTGCTGGCTTATCGGTATACCGTTGATACGAATCCGCTCTCTGAAATCAATAAGGTGTGGCGATGTATATAAGCCCGTAGTATAACCGTTCTGTTGAAAGATGGCCGTTAGCGCATGGCTGGTACTGCCCTTGCCATTTGTGCCTGCAAGGTGTATAGATTTGAATTGATGTTGGGGATTACCCAGTGCCTCACAAAGTTTAAGCGTATTAGTAAGGTCGGGCTTTAATGCCGCTTTGCCAATGCGCGAAAACATGGGCAGCCGCTCAAATAAATAATTAAGAGTTTTCTGGTACACCGAACTGTTCCCCATAAGCTACTGATCAACGGGCTTTAAAAAGAATGGTAACATCACCAAACTGTTGTGGTTCCGAACCCGTGCTTTTACTGAATTTTGCATTAGCGAGTTTGTCTAACGCTAATTTAGAAAGCTGCTGGCTCGGCGAACTTTTCACAAACTTACTAACTATGTTACCATCGCGGTCAACTGTTACATGAATCACTACTTTACCACCTTCCCGAAATTCAGCTTCAAATTTTGAGGGAGAGATACTCCTACCGGTAAGTGTATGCCCTATGCCGCCTGTACCCGGAGTTCCGGTATAGTTACTTGCGCCCGGTGTGCCGCCTGGCACACCTTTGTCACCCGGCCCTTTACCATCACCTTCGTTAGTGCCATGCACGTTTTGGGTTGCCGCATTACCTCCCTTTCCATTGCTGCCCTCATAAACAAATTTCGCTTTTTGTACAGGGTGGTCTTTATCTTTGGTTGCGTTTTCGCCGGGATTATTTTTGGGTTTGTCAGGCTTGTTCAATGCCGGGTCGTTGGCATCGTTCGATTGCAGCATGTTCTTAGGTAAATCAGACTTTGCCGAGGATGCCTTATAAACAACGGTAGCCGCGAAAGCGGAAGGGTCTTCTTTATTTTGGGGCTGATCGGTGCCGCTGCCGTCGGCACTCGTTCCCAGGTTCACTTCAAGTCCGTTGCCAATATCGGTAGTAATAACAGGTATGCTATATTGAAACAGGAAAAAAAGCAACAACAACAATACATGTACACCCACCGTCCAGGCGAGTGCTTTGTTATTTATTGGGGGTGGCTGTTGCGTTGCAGCTAGCATGGGCTAAGTAAACTTTGTTTAAAAATACGATAAACGTTGTAAATGCAATAAACGGGGCAAGCTAAATAAATATTGTGGCGTATTTTTAACATTTCAAGGTTGCTGCAGGCGCGCCAAAAAGCTTAGTTAAGTGGGTAAGATAGTCTATGGAAAGCAGCAGCTACCTTTAAAGATAATATTTGTTATTTTATTGATAATCAACTAATTGTGCGCTATGAGTTTTAAAAAAATGTTACTGCAATCAGCAGTTACGTGTAGCTTTATTTTGGTAGCTATTAACCATACACAAGCCCAGGTGGTTTATTCTACAAAGTATTCCAGCGATGCCGATGTGAAGGTTTATGTAACAAAGTACAAGAGCGATGCCGATTTGGTTGTGTACAAAACAACATACAAAAGCGATGCTGGTGATAATAATGGAATTTGGTACTTCACCGAATACAAGAGCGATGCAAAAAAGAAGATTTATTTCACCGACTATAAAAGCGATGCAAAACTGGTCATTTATTTCACCGACTACAAGAGCGATGCCGGGTGGAAAAATAAAAGCAAGCAGCAGGAAATGTATTAACCCAATTAGTCTGTCAATTATGGCTTCAGGGCTTCCAATGCCGCTTTCAGCGCACTTATCGCCTCATTTTGAGCCGCAATTGTCTGCGCTTGGCTTTCAATAAGTTGTTGCTGTAATGCTATAGTTTTTTGCAATGCCTTACTATCTACATTGCTTTTATTATATGCGTCACCTGCCTCCGCAACTATGTTGTCACTTTCCTCTTTGTTTAGGATGAATGAACTGTTTTTGTTTTTTTTGCTTCCACCATTTTTTTTGGTATCGGCAGGCAGATCACTGAAGAAATCATCAGTGGTAATACCAAATATTTTGGTAAGCGCGTACATGTCATTGAGGGAAGGTTCATTAAAACCGCTTTCCCAATTACCAATTGTTTGCTGCGTTTTCTCCAATTTAGCAGCAAGCTGGGCCTGCGTAAGGCCTAGTTGAAGTCTGTACTTCTTAATATGCTCTCTCCAGAAAGTTGTAGCCATTTATAGAATTTACAAATTAATTTGGTAAAACCAAAAATTATTGTTTACATTTGGTTCGTGTTTCAGAAAATACTCCAAAGATATAACTAAAGCGATATGTAGTGTGTGACGTAGTGAATGAAAATTGTAATGAGGTTTCAAAAAGATAATCAACCCGATTGTTATGAAATATCGAATTTCAATTACTTAAATGGTTTGTGTGTAAAATACGAACCGAACAAAATATTGGTACCGGTTGAAAATTACCCGTGTGCGATCCAAAGCTCTTTGTATTGATTTTATTTGAATGGTATATGTACGAAAGCATCTATGCTACGGCCATAAGTGCCACGTAGGTTGCAATACTACTTATTGGTGCAGCATATCGGAAAATAAAATCAAACTGGAATTTGGGTCGCACTCTTTACGCTTTTTATTGTCGCCTGAGTTTTACTGCTAATTGTTCCCTTTTCCCATCTATATGCTTACTTTTGCGCCCGATGCTTCCTAAAGAACTTTTGCTTAAGGCATACAGGCTTATGATGACCGCCAAAGCTATGGCGGAAATTTATGATGCCAACAGACAGGTTTGCAAATATGTGCACAGTACCTCAAGGGGTCACGAAGCCATTCAACTTGCAACCGGATTTCTATTAAAACCCTGCGATTTCGTGAGCCCTTATTATCGGGATGAGAGCATGATGCTGGGTATGGGCTACCGTCCGTACGAGATGATGCTACAATTACTGGCTAAGGGTGACGATCCGTTCACTGGCGGCAGGGCCTATTACAATCACCCTAATATCCGCAGGGAAGGTTTTCCCGGCATTATTCACCAGAGTAGTGCTACGGGTATGCAGGTAATACCTACCACTGGTATCGCCCAGGGCATACAGTATCGCGAGAGCGAAAAACTATCGGACTACGAAACTCCGCCGGTTGTTATTTGCTCCTTGGGCGATGGCAGTGTTACCGAGGGGGAGGTGAGTGAAGCATTCCAATTCGCGGTGCTGAAAGGATTGCCGGTTATTTACCTTGTGCAGGATAATAAGTGGGGCATTTCTGTAAGCAGCGATGAAGCGCGCACTATGGATGCCTATGAATATGCTGGTGGTTTCAAAGGCATGGAACGGGTAAGGCTGAACGGTAGCGATTTTGAAGAAGCTTATAACGGTATGAATAGTGCCATTGAATGGGTGCGTACGAACAGAAGACCAATTTTGGTTCATGCTAGTGTGCCTTTGTTGGGTCACCATACGTCTGGCGTCCGTAAAGAATGGTACCGTACTCCGGAAGATCTGGCGCTGCATGCAGTAGATGATCCTGGCCCTAAATTAAAGAAAGCGTTGCTTTCTATAAAGGGTATTAAGGAAAAAGACCTTGATAAAATTGAGAACGAGGAAAGGGAATATGTGCAGGCCGAATTTGATATGGCCGTTGCAGCTCCTGACCCTGACCCGGCGACTGTTGCAGAGCATGTATATGCACCTACTCCCGTAACTGTTGAAAAAGGTAACCGTTGCCCTGAAGGTAGGGAGAAGGTAGTGATGGTTGATGCAGCTTTGCATGCAGTGGAAGAATTACTGCAAGATCATCCTGAAGCTCTTTTTTACGGACAAGACGTAGGCAAGCGCCTGGGTGGTGTATTCCGTGAAGCGGCTACCTTGGCTGATAAATTTGGTGATAACCGTGTATTTAACATGGCTATACAGGAAGCTTACATTGTGGGGTCCACTATTGGTATGAATGCCGTGGGTTTAAAGCCCATTGTTGAAGTTCAGTTTGCCGACTATATCTATCCGGGCTTTAATCAGCTGGTAACTGAGATCAGTAAATCTTGTTACCTCAGTTGCGGCAAGTTTCCTATATCAATGATACTGCGCGTGCCTATTGGTGCGTATGGCGGCGGTGGCCCGTACCACAGTGGCAGTGTTGAAAGCACCTTGGCAACCGTAAAAGGCATAAAGATAGCTTACCCTAGTAACGCTGCTGATATTAAAGGTTTAATTAAGGCTGCATTTTACGATGGTAACCCTGTGGTAATGCTGGAACATAAGGGCTTGTACTGGAGCAAAGTTCCGGGTACGGAGGAAGCTAAGACCATAGAACCTGACAGAGATTATATATTGCCATTCGGCAAGGGTATAGCTATTTTAGAAGCTGACCAGGAAGCTATTGATAATGGTGAGTCGCTGTGTATAATTACTTACGGCATGGGTGTGTATTGGGCAAAAAACGCCGCAAAACAATATCCCGGTAATGTAGAGGTGATAGATATACGTACCATTTATCCTTTAGATGAAGCGTTGATATTCAGTACTGTTAAGAAACATGGTAAGTGTATAGTACTCACTGAAGAGCAATTGCGTAACTCTTTCTGCGAAGCATTGGCTGGCCGTATTGCACAAAATTGTTTCCAATATCTTGATGCACCCGTGCAAACCATTGGGGCGCTCGATTTGCCAGCGGTACCAATGAACATGGGTCTCGAAGCAGCCATGTTACCAAACGCTGATAAAGTTGCCGCAAGAATAGGTGAATTATTAAGGTGGTAACGAAAGCCTGGCGAAAAGATATTTTTTTGTAAAAAGAGCCATCAGCGTAGTGCGTGATGGCTCTTTAAATATACCTTTAGGAACGATAATAAAATAAAGTCCAACATCTGCCTCGTTCTTTTTCCTTTCTGCTTCGTTGATAAAGTCTTTAAATAGCTTGCTATTCGCTCCCGAAAGCATTCGGGATCCGCCTCGCATAAAACAAAAATAACTTCGTAATATGGTAGGCTTTATTTCGTCAACGTACCTTATTTGCAAAACGCCTTATAATATTGATCGTTTTTCTTAGCGAGTGCGCCGCTCAGTTCAATAATGTCTTTTTGCCATTGTTTTTTCGCTGCGAATTTTACAAGTTCGTCCGCGCTTGAGGCACCTATCTGGCCGCTACTACGCAAGTGCGCATAGGCTAAAAGTTTTGCCATTTCTACGGCAACTTCTGCAAGCCGGCTAAAATCATTGTTGAATGATGATACCGCTATTTTATCGCTAATGGGTTGCAGTTCCTTTACCACATACCATTTATCAGCTATTTTATGAGGTACCATAAATGCCGGAGCGCTGTATTGCATCAGGTATCCCGCGCAGATAATGCGCTCTGCTTCATTTTTGAACCTCGGTTGTTTAAAACTCGTAAGTACATTGTTGCACGATGGCCGAGTAGCCTTAATATCCAGCATATAGTGCTTGCCTTTCTTTCTGGAAAACAGTAAGGCGGCGTAACGGTTTAAGCCAAGACTACCTGTACCTGCAATACGTATAGCCGCATCTTCAAATACCATCTCCGAAAATGCGGGGTGGGCTTTTAACAAAGTGGCGAGCGATTCGTAAAGTTCTAGCTTATGGTCTTTATCCAGTGCCTTGTAACGTATTTCATCGGTATTAATAAGCAGGGCTCCCTTTTGCTTCTGGGTGCGTTGTTTTATAAAATCAACTCTGTCCAGTGTGCTCATCGCTTCAAAAAAGTGCCTGAATTCGCCTTTTGCAACTGCTGGTTGCATCAACATAGCCTTACGTGCGGCAATTGCCGAAGTGTAGGCTTCCATAATATCGTACAAAGCCTTGTGCAACTTTACATAGGCTGCATTCATTTGCCCTGCTGCAATAATTATACTGGTTGTAAACCGGGCCAGCTCAGCTTCCGGGCCTGCGAGTATAGCTTCGTCAAAATCATTAAGGTCAAAGTATACCTGCCTGTCCTGACCTTTATATGAACCGAAATTTTCCAGGTGAGCATCGCCGCAAATCCAGCTTTTTACCTTTGGCTTGTTCTTGTAATATTTTGCAAAGTCTTCAGCAAACAAAAAGCAGGTAGCCCTGTAAAAACTAAACGGACTTTTGCGCATAGCCGCCCATTTCAGGTCATGCAATGGCGCAGGGATGCCCGCATTAAATTGATTGATTCGTTTTACAAGCGACATTTATTGCGACAATATTTGGTGTAAATAAATGAAATTTAAATCTTAATTCAGATTATGCTTTTGTTATCCGTACCGCAAACCGTTGCAACTTATAAGTTGGTTATTTGATGACAAGCGGCTTAAATACTTTGCTTCCGTCGGCCAATTCAACAGTTACCATATACATGCCGGAAGGTATCGATTCAATATTCAAATCAGTATTAGTGGAATACAGTATTGGGCGGCCCGCCAGGTCATAAATTGTTACCGCTTGAAACTTGGTTTGGAAGCCTGCCAAAGCAACACTGAGTTTGCCATGTGCCGGGTTCGGGTATAATGTTACGGCGTACTCTTTTTGTGTTGTATTTATGCTGTTTACGGTTGCTGCGCTATCGTATTCTACTATGTAGTATAAAAGATTGCTGGTGTTAATATCGTTCCATTCGCCGGCTATTCCATAGGGCCAATTGGCAAGGGCAATTCCTGCAGCATTTTGTGTGCCCATATAGTTATCAGGCTCTTTTGCACCGCCGGCAGCACTACCGCCCCAATTGTTGTATGCGCCGCCCACAGCACTTCCGCCGCCACCTCCTGCAGAACCTTTTCCGTTCCAGAAATTGATTCCGGTATTGTCATTATTACCATCCCAAAGCCAAATCCCTTCTATGTTTTTATCAGTTCCGCCAATCCACAAGTAGGCAATACCGCCGCCGTCCATCACCGTGGTGTAGCTAGATAAAATTCCCGCGCCAGCGGTTATAGCGGTGTAAATACTATCTTGTTCTGCTTCAGTGTTGATCTGAGCCAGATAACCACCTCTTTTTACGGCACATGCGGCAGCGCTATCCCAGCTTTTCATTTCTTTTATTATTTCATACTTCTTACCGTTATAGTGAAATTCGAAAATATTGCTTGCTGCCGCGCAGGTCTGAGCAGATAGCAGGGTAGGGCTAAGTATAACTACCATTAATGCAAGAAAGTAGAACGTGGTTTTCATTGGTTTCCGTTTACATGTTGATATCAATGCTAAAATTAAGGCTTATCTGCAAATTATTGTGCATTTTGCTACTCTCACACAGCCATAAAAAACAAATTCCCGCACCTTTTGCAGGTGCGGGAATGTTGATTTACTTACCTCTCAACTTAAGTAAATTTTGTATTACTCTCTCTCTTTTTGTATTGTTGTATTGCTTTGTGGTTTTATGCCCTTGCAGGCACCAATACGGGTTGTTGTTTCTTTTTGGCAATGAAGGCCATGAACCGGATAATGCAGATGGTTACTAACATAGAATGTGGTTGGTGTTTGTGTGTGTGAAGTGAAGTCGCTTGTGTAGTGCAATTGTTGTTATAAAAGGGCTGCCGACACTGCTATGCGGCAGCCCTTTGTTGTTGTCTCTCTCTTATTCTTTTACCAGTTTCTGTATTTTCTTGCTGTTGCCGTTTGTAACTTCTACCATGTAGATGCCTGCTGGCAATTCGTTCAGGGAAATGGTTACTTTACCGCTTGCATCGCTGCCTGCTACTTTGGTAATAACGCTTGCACCTGCTGCATTCATAACGTTTACCGTTGTTGTGCCATTTGCATCGCTGGTGTAAGCAATAGTAACATTATCGGTTGCAGGGTTAGGACTCATGGTAACCTGTAAGCCTGTGTTGCCTGCGATGGCTGTGTTGTTGTTAGCAGTAAATTCGAACCTGTTTTCGCCCTGTGTTGCCTTGTCGCCGGTTACGTCAAAGCTGTATTCGGTGCCTGACTGTAACAGTACATACTGGTTCAGCATTTTGTCATGCAGGTATAATGCAGCGCCTGTTGGCAGCACCA
>JBBRPD010000042.1:0-41653 GCA_038228575.1 Chitinophagales bacterium
ATGCTTATTAGCACCCCAAGAATTTGCTATTGCGCTGGTAACGACCCAACATAAGAATGAGTGTGGAATATTGCACCTTACTTATTCGCATGTTAGCCAAGCCTATGCCTTTAATGCCGCCAACAGCTCATCGAGATCAATGGGCTTTTTCATGATGGCCCTTATTTGAGTTTGATCATTTTTTTCATATGGAGCCGAAATCGACATCAGTGATATTCCATCCGGTATTTATTTAGTGCGAATAAACGAGGCCGGAGTAAGTAAGTTTCAAAAACTTTAGTGCGTATCTTTCACACTTATGGTTTTTGACATTCACCTTCAATCATTACATATACTTCCCCGTATAGCTTTCTTTCACCTTCTTCAAACCATCTGGCGCACCTTCATACAATACATAACCGCCTTTTACGCCACCTTCGGGGCCTATGTCTATCACCCAGTCGGCGCACTTTATTACGTCGGTATTGTGTTCTATAACTATTATCGAGTGACCTTGTTCTATGAGCGCATCAAATGATCCGAGGAGCTTTTTAATGTCGTGCATGTGCAGGCCGGTGGTCGGTTCATCGAAGATGAAAAGAATTCTTTCAGTTACCTTGCTCTTGCCCAGGAAAGAAGCCAGTTTTACTCGTTGTGCTTCGCCACCGCTTAAAGTGTTGCTGCTTTGGCCCAGCTTTATATAACCAAGACCTACATCGCTCAATGGCTGTAAGGAGCCAGAGAGTTTCTTTTCATCTGCAAAGAAGGTGATGGCTTCATCAACGCTCATTTCCAACACATCGTAAACGCTTTTTTCGCGGTAGGTTACTTCCAGCACCTCTTCTTTAAAACGCTTGCCCTTGCAGCTTTCACAGAGCAAATGCACATCGGCCAGAAACTGCATTTCCACCACCACTTCCCCTTCACCCTTGCAGGTATCGCAGCGGCCGCCATCGGTATTGAAGGAGAAATGCTTTTCGGCAAAGCCTCTCATTTTTGCCATGGGCTGCTTGGTATACAACTTACGCATTTCATCCCACGCCTTAATATAGGTAACCGGGTTACTGCGCGATGATTTACCGATGGGGTTCTGGTCTACTAATTCTATATGCCCTATGGTATCCAGGTCACCATCCAGTTTACGAAAGATGCCCGGCCTGTCGCCACCTTCGCCATAATGTTTCATTAAAGCGGGATATAGGGTCTGTTTTACCAGCGTGGTTTTACCACTGCCACTTACGCCCGTAACCACACATAAAACGTTGAGTGGAAAATCGACACTGATATTTTTAAGATTATTCTGCTTACAGCCTTCCAGCCTTATTTTACCGGTAGGTTTGCGCCTGGTTGCAGGTGGCTCTATACTCATAACACCACCCAAATATTTACCAGTAAGGCTATCCGGATTTTTGATCAATTGCTTGTAGGTGCCGGTTGCCACAACTTCGCCGCCAAGGTGGCTTGCAAGTGGTCCCATATCAATTATATAGTCGGCTTCGCGCATCATCATTTCATCATGCTCTACAATTACTACCGTATTGCCCAGGTCGCGGAGGGATTTCAGTACGCAAATTAACCTTTCGGTATCGCGACTGTGCAGGCCAATACTCGGTTCGTCCAGTATGTACAGCGAATCAGTAAGATTGCTGCCTAAGAATTTTGTAAGTTGTATACGCTGGCTTTCACCACCGGAAAGTGTATTGGCCAACCTGCTTAGCGACAAATACCCAAGGCCCACATCGAGCAAGGTTTTCATGCGCTGGGTTACTTCCAACATTATACGCTTGGCAATTACTTTATCGGTCTCCGATATTTTCATTTTTTGCAGCCAGGTAAATAACTCATCAGCAGGCATGAACATAAGGTCCTGAATAGTAGCGCCGCTCACCTTTACATACAACGCCTCTTTGCGCACCCTCGACCCTTTACAGGCCGGGCACGTTGTCCTGCCCCTGTAACGCGCCTGCATTACCCTGTATTGCACCTTATATAGGTTCTGGGCAACCATTTCGAAGAAATCGCGTATGCCGCTCACCTTACTGTTACCTTCCCATAGCAATTGCGACTCCTGATCGTCAAGCTCCGCAATGGGTTTATGAATAGGGAAACCCAGTTTACCGGCACCCCGAATAAAATCATCCTTCCACTCACCCATTTTTTCGCCACGCCAGCAAGCTACCCCATTTTCGTACACACTGAGTTGCTTATCGGGAATGACCAAGTCATCATCAATGCCTAATACCTGCCCAAACCCTTCACAAACAGGACATGCGCCATACGGGTTATTAAAGGAGAACATATTGGGCGTTGGCTCGTCAAACATCATGCCATCGGCCTCAAAACGGTTATTGAAGGTGTGTATCTTCTTGCCGTCCAGTTCTACAAGGCACTCCCCTTCACTCTCATAAAATCCGGTTTGTATACTGTCCGCCAGGCGGTGCAGGTCGTCTTCGTCAAATTGTTCTTTTACAACTATCCTGTCTATGAGCAAATTTGCTTTGGCTGCACCCAGACTCACTTTACCCTCCAGCACATCTTCAATACGAATCGGTTTTTCATCAATCAGCGGTGCATATATCCTGCTGAATCCCTTTTGCATCAGTATATTCAGTTCTTCTTCCACCGTACGCTGGTAGCGGGTAACGAGGGGTACAATAAATTGAACTTTCGTTCCCTTCGGGAGGCCCTTTACAAATTCAACAACATCTGTAACCGTGTCTTTCTTTACTTCCTTACCACTGATGGGCGAATATGTTTTACCAATTCTGGCAAACAACAGCCTGATGTAATCATATATTTCCGTCATGCTGCCCACGGTACTGCGGGGCGTGCGGGTTGTTACTTTTTGTTCAATAGCAATGGCCGGACAAATACCCCTAATGTAATCAACATCTGGCTTATCCATGCGCATCAGGAATTGTCGCGCATAGGCGCTCAGGCTTTCCGCATAGCGGCGCTGGCCCTCTGCAAACAAAGTGTCCATGGTGAGCGATGATTTACCACTGCCACTTACGCCCGTTACTACCACCATTTTATTACGTGGAATAGAAACATCAACATTTTTAAGGTTGTGCATGCGCGCGCCCTTAATAAATATGTCATTACCCTTACCGGTTAGCAATACTTCGTTCTTTGTATGATGCTCCACTTCCGGAGCCGAAATACCTTCGATACCCTTTATTTTCACCTGCTCGTTCTTAGCAGTATTTTTTTTAGTTGCCATAAAATCCCTGTAAACAAAGTTAGGGGGTTAAGGGATATGAGTAGCGGGATTTTTCAGGAAATAATATTGATCTCCTTTGTGTTTCTAATCATAACCACTACTGTGAAGTGGGTTATACCCGCCGTTATTATCGGTCATCCCAATCAGGGCCATTATATTTTAACTATGATCTCCCAAAAAAGAAAAAGCACGCCAAGGCGTGCTCCAGTTTCTTTACTAAAATAATACCCTTATTCCTCTAACCTTTTCAGCGGATAGTCAGGTATCGCCGATACGATAAGCGGATATTTTTCAAGGGTCACATCAGACGGATCAAGACCAAAGCCACGCTCTTCTGACAGACTGAATTTTTTGAGTATGAAATAACCGCGCATCATCAGGCGCTCCCATAATGGCAATGAATTATCTCTTGACAGGAATTTCTCCATAACTATGAAACGGAAATCACCCATCACATTGTTCTTATTCAGTGAATCATAGCGGCTTACCACATTTACTTCCTTGTTATGCACCATATCTTCCACTACCCTGCGGAACATATACTGTATCCTGTGCTCCACCCTGAAGCCAAGCCTGAATTCAACTCTTATAATTTCGTTAGGTACAATGGTTTGTACCACATATTCCATAGTGTAAGGGTCATCCAATACATCAACGTGAACGAACCAATAGAGGTCTGCACGCTTGGGTTTGCGGTAGAGGATAGAGTAAATTACCTTGTGTTCAATTTCCTTGGGGTTATTGGCACTGGTAAGGTAAACCAGGTGTGTAGCATACTTGGGGATGCCGGGGTCGTTACTCAATTCCTGTATTATAGGTATGTAATTTTCCAGCCTTACAAACTCCACGTATCTATTCTTTATCTTCCTGGCTTTGAACCAAATGAGCATCGACATGAAAATACCGCCGGCAACAATAATGGTAACGACGCCACCTTCTACAAATTTTTCAACGAGGTTCGCCCACAAGAACGACAATTCAATGGTAAGATATACCGCCAGATAACCCACGATCCAGATGATGGGCACCCTTTTCACAAACATATAGTAAGAGAAAAGCAGCGATGTCATGATCATGCAAATAGTGATGGACAGACCATAGGCCGCTTCCATACTCGATGATTTCTGGAAATAAAGCGTAATTGCCGTGCAACCGCAGAACAATAAAAGATTGATACCCGGAATGAATAACTGACCGCGTTCTACCGTAGGATAGTTGATCTTCATTTTAGGCCATAGATTGAGCTTGATGGCCTCACTTATTAAAGTAAACGAGCCCGAGATAAGGGCCTGACTGGCAATAATGGCTGCAATTGTTGCGATAATAATGCCCGGTATTACAAACCAATGCGGCATTACTTCATAGAACGGATTGCGGTGAGCGGAATCCCATACCGTTTGTTTTATAGTGAGTAAGTACGCACCCTGACCGAGGTAATTTAAGATAAGACAAGTCTTGACGAAGGCCCACGATACACGGATATTAGCCCTCCCACAGTGCCCAAGATCAGAGTACAATGCCTCAGCACCGGTAGTACAGAGGAAAACTGCACCCAATATCCAGAAGCCTTTGGGATAAACAGTTAATATTTTAATTGCATAATAAGGGTTTAAAGCCCTGAAAATACGCCAGTCATTAACGTTGTATAGCTTAAAAAGACCTAATGCCGCCAGCATGAGGAACCAAACAAACATGATGTTACCGAAAGCTTTACCAATGGTAGACGTACCAAACTGCTGAAAAAAGAACAATACCGTGAGGATAGCAATAACAATATATACTATCGACATATCGCCCATGTGCTCTAACCTGGGCAGGTTGCGTAAACCTTCAATAGCCGCGGTAACGGAAATTGGTGGGGTTATCATACCATCGGCAAGCAGTGCGGCACCACCAACCATAGCGGGGAAGACAGTCCACTTGCCATGCCTCCTTACCAATGCAAATAGCGAGAAGATGCCACCTTCACCCTTGTTATCTGCTTTAAGTGTAAGCATTACATACTTAACCGTTGTTTGTAAAGTCAGGGTCCAGATGATACACGACAGGGCACCTACAATTAATAACTCAGTTATCTCCTTGCCATTACAAATGGCATTCATAACGTAAAGCGGAGACGTACCGATATCACCGTAAATGATTCCTAATGCGATAACGAGACCTGCTAACGTTGCCTTATTCAAACTCTGTGTCAATTGCGGGACTTAATTTTCTTATAAGCGGCGCAAAGTTACACATAAACATTTTCAAATCTCAGGAAATAGTTTGCGAACATGTAAATAGTCGCAAAAAAAACTTCGACCTCCCCATTGATATAGCTGTATTCCAAATCTTCGCACTACCTAAATAAAATCCTCACCCCAACCCTCTCCATAAATGTAGAGGGAGGTCAATGTCTGCGCTGTTGCGCAGGTGTTATTTAAAATAAGAATAATGCGAAAATTTGAAATCCACCAATTGATATAGCTGCATCAGCGCACCTGCACAAATTCACTTACCTTTACCCTACTATATTACGGAAGCAGTGCTGAAAGACAACCACGGAAGGAACATTAATTATTTAAGGCTGGCAGTGACTGACAGGTGCAATTTGCGCTGCTTCTATTGCATGCCTGAGGAAGGCCTGAAATGGCTGAGCCGGGAGGCACTGCTCACTTATGAGGAGATGCTGCGTTTATGCCGGGTGCTGATAGCTATGGGCATTGAAAAGATACGCATAACAGGCGGCGAACCTTTCGTTAGAAAGGACATTATGCCCTTCCTCACTGAACTCTCGCAAATAGACGGACTAAAAGAACTCACCATAACTACCAACGGGGTACTAACTGCCCCCCTGGTGCCGGAGCTCAAAAAAATTGGTATCCGCTCTGTTAATCTAAGCCTGGATACACTGGACCAGAATCGTTTTTTCGCCATAACGCACCGCGATGAACTGGATAAGGTTCTGGACACCATGCATACACTTTTGGCAAATGATATGCACGTAAAGCTGAATGCTGTAGTGATGGAGGGTAAGAACATACAAGATATTTTACCATTGGTAGCACTTACTAAAGACTTACCCATCAGTGTCCGTTTTATAGAAGAGATGCCGTTCAATGGTGGCGATAGCCACTACCCTGTATTGCATTGGGACCACTTGAAAATATTGGAAGAAATTAAGAGCCAATACACTGATATTCAAAAAATTGCAGACCCTGCTTATTCTACTTCCTACAATTATAAAATACCGGGCCACAAGGGCGATGTGGGCATTATTGCAGCCTACACCCGCTCCTTTTGCGGCACCTGCAACCGCATAAGAATTACACCACAAGGGGCGTTAAAAACCTGCCTTTACGATGGTGGCGTTGCCAACATTCGCGATATTATGCGCAGCGGTGCCGGTGACGCAGAACTACAAGCCGCCCTCCTCTATGCTATAAGCAACCGTGCCAAAGACGGTCACGAAGCCGAGCAAAAACGCATTGCAGGCGGTGTGCATGAATCGATGGCCACTATTGGAGGGTAGATTAGTTGGCAGTTAGCAGTCGGCAATTTACAGTCAACAATTTTACAGTGGGCACTAAAAAAGTGAACTTCGCAGTTACAAACGGTAGCAGGTTCATAATAAAAGTATTACACACGTATAGTATATATTACCCCCCGGTTCTGGCGAACCGGGGGTTTTGAATTATTTACTTGCTAGTCTCCAACAGAAGGCTTACGACTCTCGACTTATGACTTACGACTTATTATTTCTTAGCCCAATCAACTAATTTCTCGTGCAAGATGTTCAGTGGCACGCAACCGTCTTTCAGCACCTCGTCGTGGAAGGATGCGAGGTTGAATTTGCTGCCTTGCTGTGTTTCGTAGTATTTACGCTCGCCGGTTATTGCCATCTGGCCAATTTTGTAAGAAAGTGCCTGGCCGGGAATAGCCATGTAACGTTCTATTTCCGCGGTAGCATCATGTTCTGATATCAGTTCATGCTGCATCATGTATTTGATCGACTCTTCGCGGCTCAGCCCCTTGTAGTGTATGCCAATATCAACTACCAAACGGATGGCCCTATGCATAGCATCGCCCAAGTGCCCCATGTACTGGTAAGGGTCGTCATAAAGCCCAAGGCCCTTACCCAGTGTTTCGCAATAATGCGCCCAGCCCTCGCCATAAGCTCCATACCACAAGAAGCGGCGGAAAGCAGGTAATCCTTTATTTTCCTGTTGCAATGATATCTGGTAGTGGTGGCCCGGAATAGCTTCGTGCAGGAACAATGTAGCCATACCTGTTGCATTGAATTTCTTGGGGTCCAATATTGGCACATAGAAAATACCAGGCCTCACACCATCTTCCGAACCCTGATTGTATTCTGCACTTGCCGATGCAGCACGGAAAGCTTCGGTCTGGCGGATGGTAAATTGTGTTTTTGGGGTATTAGTAAACATACTTTTCAACTGCGGGTCTTCTTTTTTCTTTATGGCCCAGAAGCTATCCAGCACTTGCTTTTCGGTAGTAAAAGGGCAGAATTTCGGGTCTTTTTCCATGTACTTAAAGAAATCGACCAACTCGCCTTTAAAACCTGTGGCTTCTTTTACCTTGTTCATCTCCCCTTCAATACGCGCAACTTCTGCCAGGCCAACTTCATAAATGCTATCTGGTGTAAGGTTGGTAGTGGTCCAGTAACGGATGCAGTACAAATAATATTCATTACCGAGCGGGATAGATGCCAGCCCACTTGTGGCGCGCGCCTTCGGAAGGTATTCTTTTTCGAAGAACGTAGCCAGCTTTGAGTAAGACGGGTTTACAATTTCCTGTATCGCCTTTTTATAGGCGGCAGTCAACCTATCTTTATCAGCGGTCGAAAACTCTTTAGGGAACACCTTGACAGGGCCGTAAAATATGCTTGCGGTATCGTTCTTCACCACTACAGCATTAAGCTGTGGCAACACTTTTACAACCAGCGATTTAGGCAGTATCCAACCAGTAGCTATACCCTTGCGCATATTATAAATAGCGGTATCGGCCCAGGCCGGGAAAACCGAAAGACGCTTTAACCAATCGTCATAGTCCTTTACCGTTTTGAATGGTTGGTTACCACTACCCGAACCCAGTTGCGGCAGTTCCAGCGTGAACGACCAGAACTGTGTTATAGGTGCCAGATGGGTTGGGAAATGCAGCCCTTCAATATTCATGTTCATTTCATAGGCAAACAGGCGATAACTCATCATGTCTGTCTTGCTCAGGTGGGCGGTATCTACGCCATCCAGTTTACCTAAGTACTTTTTATAAAACCTGTCCAGACTATCCCTGAAACTTTCAGCAATAGTTATGGTCAGTTTATCATTATAACGGTTGTCGCCATTTGCGGTAGCATCGGTAGGGAACAATTGCAGGTGCTCCTGCCAATAGTCATCCAATAATTTAGTGAGGTTATTTTCCTTACCGGGGGCCGATGTTTTGCCGCCCTTGTTATTTTTGCAGGCAACAAAACAAGCAGTTACCACCAAAAGCAGGACAAGTTTCTTCATGTATTTATTTTTGCAGTAAATAACGGCATTTTTTTCGGTATTTTACTACCGCACAAGGGGTTAATAATTAACATGAGCGCTACATGCCAACCGCTACATGCGTTATTGTAAGATTTTGCGTAACAAACACAACATAAGGTTATTGAAGTATAACAGTAAAGTAACGAAACAGGGTCACCTTTGCAGCAGATAACAAGAGGTTATCTTCTACAATGAAACAAAAACTAACACATACTACCCTACTTTTAATAGCCAGCTTGTTGCCGCTGCTCAACAATACCATCAACACTGGTGCAAGAACATTTTACTATCTGGTGAGGATATTTCAATTGTCATGATTCGCTTTTATCCGGGCATTTTTTGTTTGAAAACGCACCGAGTGAAATAAAATGAAAGTGATACAATTTTAACCCGAAATTGTGTAAAAACATATTTTGTAAACATGGCCACCTTTGTGTTATAATTCGTTCACAACATAATGAGCAGGGCTATGAGGAAAATTGTATTAATGGTAGCGGGATTAATAATTGTTTATTTGGGTTCTTATGGATTTAGCTTCACAGGGGTAGAAAATTTTCTATCTTTATTCAGGGTAAAATTACCTGAAAATGTTGCGTTCAACACAACAGGCCTCTGGACCAAATTGCAGAAAGTATTACAATGGAAAAGAGATTCAGCCATGGAATCACTGTCAGCATAAAAAACCAGAAGACCCAATTGGTGAACTGTTAGTGCAGACCCAATTTTTACAAATAATGCGGGTAAATGAAGCAAATACTATTCAATGGCCCCAGTAGAACATAAGCCCATTCAAAAGAAAAATTTCTGGGCCTCCTTAGGACCGGGCTTTGTTACCGGTGCCAGCGACGATGACCCTTCCGGCATCGCCACCTATTCGCAAGCAGGTGCGTCCTTCGGCCTGGCCACTTTATGGACCGCCCTTATCACCTTCCCGTTAATGGCAGCCATACAGGGCATGTGCGCCAGAATAGGCATGGTTACCGCCAGCGGCCTCACCACTACCCTGAAAACACACTACCCCAAATGGATACTGTATATAATGATAGTGTTTTCATTTCCAGCCATAGTACTTAACATAGGGTCAGATATTGCAGGCATGGGGGCTGTAGGTAATATGTTGCTACCCGCCATACCCAGCATAGCTTTTTCGGCAACATTCGTGGTGATACTAATCGTGTGCCTGGTGTTTTTTCCGTACCGTAAAATTGCTGATATTCTTAAATGGCTATGCCTGGTATTGATGGTCTATGCTGTTGTGCCGTTTCTCATAAAGCAAAACGGTTTTGACATATTAAAAGCCACCTTTATACCCGACATAAAATGGAGCAAAGAATACATTTCCGTTTTGGTAGCCATACTGGGTACAACCATTTCGCCTTATCTCTTCTTCTGGCAGGCATCGATGGAAAAGGAAGACAAGGAAGAAAAAATGGCCGCTACTCCCAACCCTGCTAAACGGAAAAAAACCGTGATGGTGAACAAAGCCGATATCAGCAATATGAAATTTGACGTGAACATAGGCATGTTTTTTTCCAACCTCGTCATGTTCTTTATTATCCTTACCACTGGTTCTGTATTGTTCAAAGCCGGGGTTAAAAATATAACCAGTGTTACAGAGGCCGCATCAGCGCTTAAACCACTGGCAGGTAATTCAGCATTCCTGTTATTTGCCATAGGCATTATAGGAACGGGGTTCCTGGCCATACCAGTGCTGGCTGGTTCTGTATCTTACATGATGGCCGAAACATTTGGTTGGGAAGAAGGTTTGAACAAAAAATGGAGCGATGCCAAAGGGTTTTATACCATCCTCGGCATATCCATTGTTATTGGCTTTGCCATTAACCTGTTAGACATTAACCCGATAAAAGCACTCATTTTTACCGCGATCGCTTATGGCATTACTGCCCCGGTTTTGATTGCTATTATTCTGCACATTTGCAACAACAAAAAAATAATGGGCAAATTCACCAACGGTGCACTATCCAATATCCTTGGTTTTTTGACTTTGATATTGATGACCGTAGCAGCGGTTGCGTTGTTTGTGACCATGTAAGGAATTGTCCATAGCATGCATCAGACTATAAAGACTCCAGTTTATTTCGGCCTGTACCTGGCTTCTTCTAAAAACCTTGTCGGGTCTATTTGCATTTCCAGCAGTTGCTTCAGGGTTACTTTAGGTTGCTGGGCCATGTATGCCGCAACTATTTTGTAGCCGAGCCACGTGCCTACGTTTCCGGGCGTTGGGTTACCTTCATCGGTTGCGGAACCTATGTTTTTAGCAAACGGACCATCCACAACGTAGGTGCCAATAGCGCGCTCTTCTTTGTTGTAGAGTAGGTTTTGCTGCACAAAGAAGTTGTATAGATTCCCTTCATTTTTATTGCACCAGTTTACCTGGTTGCCCCTGAAACCAAATAAGGTTGAATCAGCTAAATGCGGCATTATGGTGTGCAGGAAATATTGTTCTTTACCCCTTTGTATCATGCGGTCCAGCAGCGTAACCTCATCTTGCCTGTACTTATAGGTAGCTTCGTATATCTCCCTGAAAAGTGCCACGGGTATGTATTTTCTATCATGGTGCGGAGCCATGTATGCCGGCATCTGTAATGATTCATATATAGGGAACGATGCTCCCAAAAACATATCCAGGCACACACAGGTTGTACTCATATCTACATGAAAGGCAGAAGAACCCACCAATATGCGATTGATATAAATTACCCGTGGAACCGGGCTGCCCGGCATATAATGTTTCAGGAATTTGAAGCCTTCTGTTATCTCTTTATCTGTTTCTTTGGTATCAGGGAAATTCTTTTTTATTTCATCTTCCAGCCCGCGATAGTCTTTATGCGAAAGGTATTCGTGTACGGCCTGCATAATAGCCATATTGGTATCAGAGTAATTATTATGTACCCCAAAACCCATTACGGTATCCATAAAAAAATCAAGAAAATCAGGATACTTGGTTCTTAATTTAGTAAGGCCATTTACTACGCGGTTGGTGTCAATATCATACATGTCCACATCAAACCTGTAGGTTTGCAAGGCTACCTTTTCCCCCGATACATCGGGTATTTGCTGGTTATTGTCGCCGCAACTACTGGTAAAAAGTACCAAAGGCAGCATACAAAATAAAAGAAATAAAATGGCTTTGCGTGTCATGGCTATCGGTAGTTATTATTCAACAATGTCCCACACTTTTGTAAGGTGTGGGACATCTTTTTTGTGAACTCGTTCTATAAACCGGACAAATTATCTTCTTCCCGGCATCATGGGCATGCCTGGCATTCCAGGGCCCATCCCTTTAAATTTATTCATTTGCGCCATCATCTGCTTCATCTGCTCAAATTGCTTCATGAAGGCGTTCACTTCATTTACATCCTTACCACTACCCATCGCAATACGTTTTCTGCGGCTGGTATCAATAATATCGGGGTTTGCCCTTTCCGTTGGCGTCATGGAATTGATCATAGCCTCAATGCCCTTAAATGCATCGTCAGAAATATCAATATCCTTAATAGCCTTTCCTACACCAGGTATCATAGCCAACAGGTCTTTAATGTTACCCATTTTCTTAATCTGGTTCAGTTGTTCTTTAAAATCTTCAAAGTCAAACTTGTTAGCGCGTATCTTTTTCTCCAGCTTCTTGGCTTCAGCTTCATTGTACTGGGCTTGTGCACGTTCTACAAGGGTGGTAATATCACCCATACCCAATATACGTTGTGCCATCCTTTCGGGGTAAAACACATCCAGCGTATCCAGCTTTTCGCCCATACTCACGAACTTGATAGGCTTATCAACCGTGTAACGGATAGATAATGCCGCACCACCGCGGGTATCGCCATCCAGCTTGGTGAGCACCACGCCGGTAAAGTCAAGGCGCTCATTGAAAGCCTTTGCAGTATTCACGGCATCTTGTCCCGTCATGGAATCCACAACAAACAATATCTCATGTGGGTTCACCGCAGCCTTAACATCAGCCACCTCACGCATCATCACCTCATCAATTGCCAAACGGCCCGCAGTATCAATAATTACTACATTATTACCATTTTGTTTGGCATGGGCCAATGCATTCAGCGCAATAGAAACCGCACTCTTATTTTCAGGCTCATTATACACTTCCACCTTCACCTGTTCACCCAATACTTTCAATTGGTCTATCGCTGCAGGCCTGTATATATCGCACGCAACCAGCAATGGCTTACGGCCCTTTTTAGTTTTCAGGAAGTTAGCCAGTTTGCCGGAAAAAGTGGTTTTACCCGAACCCTGCAAACCCGCAATAAGAATAACAACAGGCTTATGACTCAGATCTATTTCACTTTCCTTGCCGCCCATCAGCTCAGCAAGTTCATCTTTCACTATCTTAACCATTAACTGACCGGGGCTAACCGATGTAATTACCTTTTCGCCGGTTGCTTTATCCTTTACTTTGTCAGTAAATTCTTTAGCAATCTTATAGTTAACGTCGGCATCAACCAAAGCACGGCGAATTTCCTTTACCGTTGTGGCTATATTTATCTCATTGATCCGGCCTTCACCTTTCAGTAATTTAAATGCGGAGTCAAGCCGCTCGCTTAAATTTTCAAACATATACCTAAAATAAAATAATTAAAATCAAAGAATAAAATACACCCTCCCCTGCCAAACAAAACACCGCACCTAAATGCTATTTACTGCAATATAGAAACCAACGGTGTATTGGGGAGTGCGAAGTTAAATAAATTAGTTGTTGTTTGTAGTGGTTAGTGAGGAGTATTTAATACCGTCGCATATATTAAGTTGCTGCTGCGCAATTGGCAAAAAATAAAAGCCTCTAACTTTATAGGTAAGAGGCTTTTTGTATCTTGAAAATTACAGTTATATTACTAAAACTGATAACCCAACCTGAAGTTCAGGTCTATTATAGAACCGGGACCAGTTGCATAGAAAACACGGAAACTTTCCCTGTTTTCATCGCTTAAGTTTTCAGGCAAGGCTACATACTTAACGCCCGCATTTACCATAAGGCAAATGTGCTTCCAGTTATACCTTCTGCCAAAACCGAAACCGCCACCATAATAATTCATAGGGCCTATAATTTTACCAGTGCCATCGCCAACCAACAATAACTTTTCAGCCTCGTAGGTTACATCGCCACCACAAACTTTCAGATACCAGAAATATTCGTTACGGCGTTCTGTATAGAGATACTTATGGTATTCAAATTTGTATTGTATACCTGTATAACCACCAATATAGTCAGTAGCCCCAATGCAAAAAGAACTCAACTTTAGCCTCATTTCTACGAGACCGCCAATTTTAGATGCTCCGCTTAGCGGGTTAGTTATAAAAATACCAAAATGCGAATCTTTCTGCCTGGTGGGGTCGAACGCGAAAACGCTTGCAAAAGATAAAACAAGTAAAAGAGTAAGGAGTGTAAATTTCGACATGTTGCTATAATAAAAGGTCAGCTTAATAATGGATGGAACAAATATCTATAAATATTGTGGAAATTCAAAGCAATAGCAGCGCGCCATTGCATTAAAAAGTCAGCACGGTTTTTATAATTGTATGCCAACAGTAAAATGAAAATCGACAATAGAACCGGGCCCGGTGAAACGAAACAGCCTGAACATGTTCTGCTGCGCTTTTTTGTATTCACTCTCATCTTTGCCCAAATCTCCTGACAGCGTACAATATTTAAAGCCTAACTGCCAATCGAAGAATAACACATTAAAATTATAACGCCTGCCCATACCTGCGCCGGCACCAAAATATGCTTGTGGACCCACTACAATATCCTGCGTCTGGCCAAAAAGAGAAAGCTTGTTATTGATAAACGTAACAGAGTCGCTCAAAATACCCTTCAAGTAAAAAAAGTACTGATGCCTCTTTCGCCCAGTAAAAAAGTGCTCGTATTCTATACCATACTGCTTGCCCTGGAAAGCGCCATAATACATTTTATAAGTAAAAATATAGGCTGTATTCAGTTTTCTAAGTTCAAGACCGGCACCAATTTTAGATGCTGCACCCAGCGGATTAGTAGCATGCAGGGCAATAAAATAATGCCGCCTTCCGGTAGCGTCAAACCTATCATTGCGCGACGGCGAAAAATCGTGAGCGAACGCACTAAAAGAGCAAAGTAAAGCAATGAAAACTGTGAGTATAATTTTACGCATATAAAAATTGTTCGGCAACTGAGTAATATTTCGGCAAATATCCACTATTAATTGGATATTTTTAAATCATTCTTAGTTTTGAGTTAAAATCATGTAAACCACGTATAATCCCGGCACAAATTTATGCATAGGCTTATCTACCCCGCATTATTAATAAATTATTTTCTGATTGTTTAATACCTTAAAACGTCTTCTGCCCGTTAAGACCCCGCCCCTAAAGGGTGACATGTTTCGTCATCATGTTATTGATTGATAATGAATACACAACACAACATAGCATGTCACCCTTTAGGGCAGGGGTGACTCAGGCAGCCCAGAATTTTGTGAATAATGCATTTAGCAGGCCTAACCTTTCTTATTTATTAATAGTTTTCGTATTTTTGAGTTAACAGACTAACTATGGAACGAAATGTTCCTAAACTACATAACCCTATAAATCTCTATATCCATGCAAAAAACCATCAGGCATCAATGCTACTTGTTCCTTATTGTCATTTTTTTATTTCCGACCTTCATTTTTGCCCAGATAAGTAATTGTAATGGCTTTATAAAAGGCAATTATGTTGAAGCAGGGGTAAACTGGAACGGCGCATTCGGCAGCAGTAACCGACCACCCGCAGGTTACCACCCCGAACGGCAGAGTACTTTATATAATGCACCCGCTTGTGGAGGTGCATTACACACCGATACCGCACTGGGTTTTGTAGCAGACCCTTATAAGGATGGCTGGAATGTAGGCACAATACCCCACTTCGGCGATTATATATTGCCCGGAACAACGCAGGAAGGCTGGAGTTATATGGCCGATGGCGTGCAAATTGACGCTTGGAACGCATTGGCTGCTTCGGTTGATACGCTCACTGGTGGCATGACGAGCGGCATTATCTCTTATTCTGACACATTAGGAGTAAGGCAGATTAAAACGCAAGCGGTAAAAGGTGGCATTTATCTAACGCATATTTACACAATTGATACAGGAGACCTCTTCATAAAAGTTGAAGTAATTATTGATAATACAAGCGTGTCAACCGTTTCTAATATTGTTTACATGAGGACTGTAAACCCACATAACGATCAATCAATATCTGGCAACTCTGGAACTATTAATAAAATTGATTACAATTTACCGGATAGCCTAAATCGCGTAGTAGTTTCTGCCAGGGGAATTACAAATACAGATGCTTATTTAGCTCTTGCTACGCAGGACGTAAGGATGAACCCTATACCATTTATTTATAAAAACAGCGGACTACCTAATTCCACTACTATTGATAATATTTATGCCGGCGACGCCAATTATCTGTATAATAAAGATGATAGCAATACGATGAATACATCTATAGGAATTATATACGATATCGGAAATATGAACTCCGGCGACGCAAAAACCTTCAATTATATCTATGCCTTTAATAAATCTGTAATTGACTCTACATTGAATGTTGTCGACAGCCATCTGGCAGTGCGCAACGCATACCCCAGCCATTTCAACGTATACCCAAACCCTGCTACCAACACTTTTAAGATAGCAGGTTTGCAGCACGGCGATGCGATTGATGTGTATGATATGATGGGCAAAAAGGTATGCAACTATACTTACACTGGGGCAAACAGCTTCAACATCAGCGAATGTATACCGGGTAGTTATATGCTTATCATCAGGGATAGATTTGGTGCTGTACTAGGCCGGATGCCACTGCTAAAAGAATAAAGACACCCGAAATAGACGATATATTTGTTCTCACATTACTATTGAATGACCCCAAACTTACCCGTTGACGTTAGCCCGCAACCTGCAAAAAAGCAGCAAATACTGGTGTTCGCATTTTTATGGCTGCTTACCTTTATTATTTACCTGCCAGCTGCAAAGGCGGGCTGGGTTATCGATTCGACAGGTTGGTTACACAACATACGGCACCTCGGCTTCTGGGACTATATTAATAATAAGCAGTCGCACATACCCAGCCTGTACCAGTTTACACAACTGACTACCTACGTTTTTTACAGGTTGTTCAATGCCAATCCTTACGCATGGCACACGCTCATGGTAAGTATGCATGCGGTAAACGCTTACTTGCTATACAACCTATGCCGGCGCCTTTTTGAAGATACCGGTATAGCGGGTAGCAGCACCATTGCGCTCACAGGGGCCCTGTTCTTCACCATCTGCCCGCATATTTCAGAAGTCATCGTGTGGGAAGCCTCCTTTCACTATCTGCAGGGTGTAATGTTGATACTGGGTATTCTCACGCTGGTACAACGGTATCATTATACAGCCAAAATTAAGTACGTACTATTTGCAGGCTTTCTTTTCCTGTGCGCTGCATTTTCGCTGGAAGTGTTTTATCTCACCCCATGGTTTGTTTTATCGCTTGCGTTGTATTACCGTATAGTGCTGGGCTTTGAAACGAAAGTTCTGAAGAAAGTAATGTTCTGTTTCTTCATTCCGCAACTTGCTATTTTTGCAGTTCAACTCGTTTTACTGCGTTTTGAATATGGAGCCCATTTTGCCCATATTGCAGAAAACGTTGTTCAGCCGGTAGCCAGCTATTTCAACAAACCACCTAAATACGTTTTCCATATTTTACTCTTTGGCCGCTATTTTGAAAACGGAACCCGCGAAAAAATATACCAGATGTGCGGATCTACCGGCTCAATGGTCGTGTTTTACGGACTGTTGTTGCTTTTGTTCCAATATATTGCAATGAACATAAAAACGTTCACGCCAAAGAACAAGGCGGCTGCGCTACTATTGGTTTGGATGGTTATAAGCGTAGTTATTATAATGCCACTGGCCTTCCCCAACATTATGCTGATGTTCTATGACCGGTATACCTACCTGCTGAATGCTTTTACGTATATGCTTTTAGCCGTATTGGTGAGCCAACTAGGCAACAAATATATAGCCTACTCCCTGCTTGGCATTTATGCTATTATCAACCTTTACTTTACGTTTAAAGTCAATTTTTATTGGAAACATGCTACCTATATCGATAACCGGCTGATGCGCGAACTACCCGCTCCCGGCAACAAAACGGTTATCCTGCTCAACATACCCGAGAACATGAATGGCATAGCCATGATAGGCGCGCAGCCAGATAATGAATACAAAGCCATGCGCGAAATGTTTGTAGACAGCAGCCTTAAAAACAAAATTTGGGATGCCCTATCCTACAATATGCTTACGCCGGAAGATGGTGCAAATGTTACCGTTAAAAATGACAGTGTTGTAGGGGTAACGCTTAACCAATGGGGCACATGGTGGTGGTATGAAGGCCATGGCGGCAGAAGCTATGAAACCATCGATTACAAAATAAACCTTATTGATGCAGGCCATTACTATGAAATTACGCTGAAAAAGCCTGCGGACAGCTTTATGTTACTATACAGTGTAGGCAGCATCTGGAAAGTAGTGGACATGAATAAGAAAGATGTAAAGCAGGACTAATGCTAATGATTGCAGTACACAAGACCTGGCTTTAGTATTTGGAACGATAACAAAATAAAGTCTACCATCAGCCTGATTCATTACACCTAAAATCATGTCATTGCGCCGGTTGGTGCAGAATGTTTGTAGCCGTAAACAATTAAATAGAACCGTGTGCAGGTACCCAACAATCGTAGCCGAGCCATATTATCAGGCAGAACTGGCATTACATTAATGCCACTATAACAATTCTTTTATCACAAAGAGCGATACACTGCCAATAAGCAACCATAGCAACACACCTTGTAAAATTGGCCTAAAGCCCACCGCCCGAATTGTACTCAAAGACAGGCCCGAACCAATAAGGAATAAGGTAACTACCAACCCCTTTTTACCTGCAAGGAAGATCCAGTGAAATAAGGTATTGCCACCAAATTGGTTATTGAGTGCCGGGAAATGTAATGGCAGGTATGTTGAAACAAGTATAGCTACTATAAAGTAGAAAATGAAATAGGGAATTTTAACCTTCCCTGCATTCTTTTGAAAGTACGCGGTTATTAAAGAAAGTGGAATTATCCATAAGGCACGTTCCAGCTTAACTGTCGTGGCTACCTGTAATGCTTCATCGCTGAATTTGCTGGCTGCACCTACTACTGAACTTGTATCGTGTATGGCAATTGCGCACCAGGTGCCAAACTGATGGTCGGTGAAATTAAGGTAATGGCCTAACGGTGGAAAAATGAAGAGGGCAATGGAATTAAGTATGAAAATGGTACCGAGTGAAACACTTATTTCCTGATCGTTTGCTTTAATAATTGGGGCAATTGCGGCAATTGCACTACCACCACAAATTGCAGTGCCATTGGAAATAAGCATGGAAGTGTTCTTGTCTATCTTCAGCCACTTACCTATGAGCCAACCTGTAAGCAAAGTAATAGCAATAGTACCAACCGTAAATAAAAAGCCTTCAGCCCCTGCCTTCATAGCATGTTCAAAGTTCATATTGAAACCCAGGCACACCACTGATATTTGCAGCAGCATGGTAGTCGCCTTCTTATTCATGTGTAAAAACGGATGCCCCATTACAGATGCCACAAGCAAGCCTATAAGCAGCGCAACGGGCGCTGTTATATCAGGAGAAATTGCACATGACAACAATAGCAAGAGAAATATTATCTTGCGGTACTGATCTGGTACAGTTAACAATGTAGTTTTCATTGGGTCAAAGATAATATTATGCTTAGCAATTTTTTACCAACTTTTGACGGATCGCAAATAATTGCCGCACACACAGCAGGTAATTACGATGCTGTTTATGAAATGCTTGTAGAGCCACTGCACGAAGAGTTATACAGGCGGCAGGATTTTACTTTCATTGACGAACTTTCAGAAGGCCAGCAACTACTGCTCGCTTACGATTACCTGCGCACACAGGTGGGCCAGGGTGGGTTTATTCAGTTCATACAGAATGGTTATGTGGGCTTGCTCCCGAATATAATTGAACAACTGATTATGGTTTCCGCCAATGAAATGGCACTTGTACTTGATGACGTACTTAAAGTATATGTACTGAACCGCGACCTGCTGAACCGCCCCACAACTGTAGAAGAATTCGCCAAGTTATATGACGAATTTAAGGAGTTTGAAATTATTGATGAGCGGTGGTATACACTAAACCTGCCGGCGGAAAAACTAATGCTAGACTATGCTGCTACCCACCTTAATGAGTTTATTACAGATAGCGGTAAATAGACGATATGAAGTTTGAGGCAGCGAATGTACTAACCTGTTATTTCGCCCTTGGTAATGTATTCTTGTAGCATCATGGTTGCTGCTACAGCATCTATGAGTTCCTTTTTTTCGCGGTCTTTTTTCTTTAAACCCATACCGGCAATTTCGCGACTGGCCATTTTGGAGGTCATGCGCTCATCTACTTTTTCAACAGGTATATTGGGGAAAACATTGCCGAACTTGATGATGAACTTTTCCACCAACGGCGTTGCATGGGTCGGGCTATCGTCAAGATTAAGCGGGTAACCGATAACAATGCGTTCTACCGGCTCCGTGAGCATGTATTTTTTCAGGTAACCGATCAACTCATTGGAATCGACAGTATCTAGCGCTGTGGCTATTATTTGCAAGGCATCGGTAACGGCAACGCCTGTGCGCTTCTTACCATAATCTAATGCTATAATTCTAGCCAAAGTATGTGTTGTTTTTTATTGTGTAAAGGTACGTTATGTTGCAAAGTACGGAAACACTTCCGTAAAGGCGATATATAAGTATACGTTCCTTACTTGTGTTTCATTAAGCGAAAAACAGCGGGATAGTGTTTCAGAATTTCTTTATCCATTCTTCTCAGCTCCAGGTACTTCATTTGTATACGCTGCAACTTCAGCGGATCTTGCTCCATTTGCAGGCGTACTAAAAGGTCTTCCTGCATCACCATAATCTTCTTATACTCAAAATAGGCCAGTGTGCTATCCAAGTCATTCACATAAACCATAGAATCTGATAGGCTTTCAATACCATACTTCAACTTCCAGTTGGGGCTTATGTCGCTTTCGGTATGTAGCAGGCTTGCCATCTTTTGCCTTATGTCCGGCTCAGGATAATTTACGAAATAATGCGCTTCGGGCACATTTCCAAAATGGGTAACATGGTCAAAGTACTCGTTGTATAGTTTACCGACTAACTGGTTTTCCAGCAGCGCAGGGTCTACCCTTTCTTCAATTATCTGCGAAATGGTTCGGGTATCATCATAAGCCAGGTGACCGTGTTCTATTAGCACTTTCAGCAATGCCCATTCATTTTCCTCACCCGACGCAGGCTTAGCCACTTGTGGCTCTTCAACAGGCATTTCCATTTCAGCCGGTTCGGGCATAGCCTCTTCCCGCCTTTGCTGGTGCTTCTGGTCGTTTTCAATACGGTCGCGAATGTATTTATTCACCAACGTTACCATGCCGGTTTCATCAACCTTGAGCTTGTCTGCCGCTTCGCGTATATAATGATTCTGCAGTGCAAAATCTTCCGCCTTATTAATGCGCGAAATACTTTCTGCTATTTCATTAACCAGCTTCGATTTTTTTATGGGGTCGCTACCTACATCCTTGAGCCCAATCTGCAGCCGGAAACTGATAACATCCTGCTTATGCCCTTTTACATATTCATGAAAACCGGAAGCCCCTTGTTTTTGTATGTAACTATCGGGGTCCTCGCCATCAGGCAATAACACCAGTTGCACATTAAAACTCTGGCCCAGCGCCATATCCAGTCCGCGTAATGCGGCCTTAATGCCTGCCGCATCACCATCGTATAATATGGTTAGGTTTTTCGTAAGCTGACCTATAAGCCGGAGCTGATCTTCGGTAAGCGAAGTACCGCTGCTCGATACCACATTTTCAACCCCGCCCTGGTGCAGCGAAATAACATCGGTATAGCCTTCCACCAGGAAACATTCATCCAGCTTACCTATTGCAGTCCGGCTCTGGAACATGCCATAAAGCACCTTGCTCTTTATGTAAAGTTCATTTTCCGGCGAGTTTATGTATTTCGGTGCCTTGTCATTACTCTTCAGTATGCGGGCGCCAAAGCCTAAAATACGACCGGTCATGCTCTGTATCGGGAAGATGACCCTGCCCCGGTACACATCATAATAAATACCATTCCGGTTCTTGATAAGGCCGGCCTTTTCAAGCAAATCCTTACTGTGCCCCTTGGCTACCGATGCCTGATAAAACGCCTCATTGTGTTCGGGATTGTAGCCTAAACGGAAACGCTCAATAATATCTTTTCTGAATCCACGCTGCTTGAAGTAAGACATCCCTATTATCTGTCCTTCTTCCGTATTCAGCAAAGTTTCATGAAAGTAATTGGCCGCATACTCATTCAGTATACGCAATGCCTCACCCGCCTGTTGCTGAAGCTGCTGCTCGGGACTTCGCTCCGTTTCCTGCAGTGTTATTTTATAGTAATCGGCGAGCCAGCGCATGGCCTCCGGATAGGTAAGTTTTTCGTGTTCCTGAATAAATGATACCGCATTACCAGCCTTGCCGCACCCAAAACATTTATAGATACCTTTTGCCGGCGATACATTGAAAGACGGTGACTTTTCATTGTGAAAAGGGCAATTGGCAATATAATTAGTGCCCCGTTTTTTCAAACGCACAAACTGCCCCACCACGTCGACTATATCGGCGCGGCTCATAACTTCCTGTATAGAGGCTGGAGCGATCATAGTAATAATTTGGGGGTGCAAAGGTACGTTAAGGAAGGGTGATAAAATACAAGTGGCAGCAACCCGATAACTGGTTGCTGCCGCTTGGGAAAGATAACCATATATGCTGGCATCCCAAGCCAGCAACATTGGCCACCATACAATAACTATCGCATTACTTAACTGAAAGTGGTATAGAAACCATTGCGCTTAAATTACGGCCCTGATTAAAAACGCCTACCCTGCCGGTAACATTGTTCTCAGGTGCATAACGCAACCTGCTAAGAGAATTTTGATATGCAACATCTAACAGGTTATGGACCGCAAGTGTAACGGTGCACAAAACATGATGCTTTTTATCGGTAACATCGCCACCTACACCACAATCAATAAGCGTATACCCTTTCGCTGTTGTTTCTGTACCATAGGCATCAAACACATTATGCTGCGCAAAATTCATATCTATACCAGCTTTGGCATATACACTTTTCAAGCGGTTGCCCAGCATTTTCTTCTGCGCACGTAAATCTACCGACCAACGAGCGGGCGGCATATAGGGCAAATTATAGGTTTCTTCTACTTTTTGGTTGAACTGACCGCGTACGTATGAAAAGGTATTTTCAAGGTGCAACCAGTCAAGCGGATGCGGGTGATAGTCGATATTCAGCTCGCCACCATACAAATTAGCGTCATTCTGATCTTGTATAAAACCCACAAAATTATTTTCGTTATTGAACGTAGGGATGGAATCAGCACCATTTACACCTAACATCTTGCGGATATAAATGAAGTTGACTATGTAATTATCGAATAACGAAACATTGATCAACAAATGCTCTGAACGCCATGAATAACCCAGATCGAACTGCGCACTATTTTCAGGTTTTAACTGCACATTGCCGTATTCATACCGTATAGTACCCTCATGAACGCCATTTGCAGCAAGTTCGGCGATATTTGGTGTACGGTAACCCGATGAGAAATTGAATTTAAACGTTGATTTACTATCCAGATTATAAGCAGCACCAATACTTCCAGACCCGTTCACAAAATAATCAGTAAACGGATAGAACACCTGGTATTGCACCTGAACCTGTGGCGCAGCATAGCCATTGTCCAGCTTCATATAAGTACCAATAACACGAACATCACCACGTACCCCACCGGAAACACTCCATTTGTCCCAGTCGCGCTTGGCTATTACATATATACCACCATCAAATAACCGGTAGTCCGGAACCAGGTATTCACTCCCCCTGTTTGCGTTCCATTGACTCATACCGTTAATACCAGTTGAAATGTGCCAGTCATTTTGTTGCGGCAATATGTACTTAAGATCGTAAGTAAGTGTTTGCAGCAACAACGAAAGGCCCGGTGTATTCGGCGTAACCGAATTAGCGAATTCTTCCCTGCTGTTTACCTGATAACCAATTGTGCCACCTAACCGGCCTCCGTTATGCAGGTAGAGATTATTATCCCACACCCACTTATCATGCTTAATGTGCTGGTATGGCACATTCATGGAATAAGTATGGTTATCGGCATCAGTAACTATAACCGGACCGTCAATGTCTTTTACAAATTTCCCTGTTGCACTGTCGCGCTCGCCTTCTACCAGGCCCAGGTGCTGGTTAAACGAAGTATAGTATAATTTTGAAGACCCCCAGCTTTTATTGATACCTACACTTAAACCGTAGTTGGTATTGCTGAACCTGCTGTTAAATACATAACCATCGTATGCGTTATGATAGTCGTGTGCTGCCTTTTCGGTTATGTATCCACCCCATGTATAACCATTCTTCTTGCCGCCAAGGTCAATATGCCCGGCAACAAGGCCACTGTTACTTTGGAAGTTGCTGGTTATATTCCCTTGAATTTTGCCATCCGGTACATCAGGATTAGATATGATATTTATAACGCCAGCTAACGCATCGGCACCATATGCTAAAGATGCAGGGCCTTTAAGTACTTCGACACGGGTAACATTATAATCGTCAATTTCAATACCGTGCTCATCACCCCACTGCTGCCCTTCTTGTCGAACACCGTTGTTCAGGGTAATGATCCGGTTATAGCCCAACCCCCTGATAACCGGTTTTGAAACTGCCGGACCAGTTGTAACAGCAGAAACGCCAGGTAAAGAAGTTATAGCGTCAATAATATTTGTTGAGGGGTTTTCATGCAGTTGCTTGAGGCTTAAGCTTTGAATAGGCGTAATACTACGTCTTTCGCTGGTAGCTAAACTGGAACCAGTGATGACCACTTCATTTTTTTCAATAATATTATCAGATAGTTTAAAATTGCGAACAACGCTACCATCAATGGTAACTGAAGCCGAGGCGGTTGCATAACCAACAGAGTGTACCTCCACTGTGAATGTACCATTTGGCAAATTTTCAATGGTATAGAAACCACCGGTATCTGCCGCATCGCCGGTTTTAAGATCAGTTATCTCAATTAATGCTCCCGGAATTCCATCGCCATGTATGTCGGTGATCCTTCCTTTGAGCACATTTGCAGCAAAGGAAACAGTGGCAAAAAATATAAAAGAAATAAAAAATAAGAATAATCGCTTCAAGTACATATTGGTTTCTTCAATGTAACGGTTCTCAGGTCAAGTTCATCTGCCCATACATTGCACTAATGATGCCACATTTATTGTGCCAAACTATAAAAATAAGCGAAGGAATTTGCGAAAAAACTAAAAAAATAACATTCCCGCAAATATACCTGGCTTTTACAGGCATTTTACGCAGTTTTTCAATTATGAATTGACACGCGGCCGCCTTATCATTTCCTATCACCAAGTGCTTTACGCAAGTTAGCCTTCGCCCTTTGCAATAGCGACTCTACTGCTTTTAGCGATATATTCATAATTTCTGCCACTTCCTTTTGGGGGAGATCCTCAATATGAGTTAGAATAAATACAGTTTTCTGGTTTTCAACAAGCCCATCTATTGCCTTAAACAGGTATTTTGATTGCTCACGACGTTCTAAAACAATGCCCGGATGTATAAAATCTGGCTTTTCATGCAGCACCTCTCCTGTTTCCTTATGAAACAACTGTGCCAAAAAACCTTGCCTTTTCTGCCTGTTTTTCGACCTTAAATGGTCAAGACATTTATTAACGGTTATCCGGTATATCCAGGTTGAAATATTAGATTGTTCGTTAAAGGAAAGTATCGATTTGTAGACCGTTACGAAAACTTCCTGCGTCAAGTCTTCTGCCACGCCCTCGTCCTGAACCATGCTTACAGCCGTATTCTGCACCTTTTGCTGGTACATTTCCACCAACTGCCTGAAGGCTAATTGGTCACCCTGCTTTAATGCTACTATTAAGTGGTTGATGCCGTGCTTATTATGTAGGTAAATGTAAGAAGCTATTATTGAAAAAGTAAAATACTATTGATTTCGCTCGTCCTACTACCCTTCACACCCTACAACCAAAATCACAAAATACATTTACTTTAGTATACTATAATTAAAATTACAGCTTTATGAATAAGTATAGGTCTGTAAACCAGTTAAATGTGCAAACTATTTAAGTAGGCTATGCTGATATTGAGAAAATCAGTGACAAAAAACTAATTAAACGTTTGTTTAGTTTTAAACAAACGTTTAGTTTTGTGTCGTGATAATGATTTATTATGGAATACAGTGAAAAACAAATAGCAATTATTAATGCCGCAGAAAAGCTCTTTGCAATAAAAGGATTCGACGGTGCTTCAGTACGGGATATAGCGCATGAGGCCGACATTAACGTTGCCATGATATCGTATTACTTCGGTTCGAAGGAGAAGTTAATGGAAGCGGTTTTTGATGCCAGATCGCAACATATCAGGCTGAAGATCGAAAACCTGCTGGCCGATGATAAGCTTTCACACATTGGAAAGGTGAACGTACTTATTGACGACTATGTAGATAAATTCATACATCAGCAGGAGTTTCACCGGATCATGATGCGGGAACAGATGATAGAAAAAGATACCCCTATCGCTGGCCTCATTCACGACCTGAAAAAACGTAATCTGGAATCGATAAGGCGCTTAATTGAGGAGGGGCAGAAACAAGGGGCGTTCAAGAAAAACATCGACATTGTGCTTATGATGACGACCCTTGTAGGTACTGTTAGCCAAATGATTACGGCCCAACACTTCTATAAAAAAATGAACAATCTGGAACACATGGAAGAAGTGGAATTCCAGAAACTAATGAGAAAAAGACTAAGCATACATTTAAAAAATCTATTCAAACAAAGCCTTTCAAATGAACAATAGTATTTGCAAACCAGGTCTTATCGCAGCTACCGTTATGCTACTTTCCGGTAACGTTGCAATGGCACAGACAACACCGGGTGCACCTCAGTCACAACATCAAAAAGTACAACTTTCGCTCACTGAAGCTATGCGCATGAGTCTGCAAAACAACAAGCAACTCAAATTGAGCTCAGCAAAAATTGAAGAAGCGAAAGCCAGCTACCACGAAGCTTGGAATAACCATTTACCCGATTTCAAAATCTCAGGCTCGTACCTGCGCGTTAACAGCCCGACGGTTGACCTTAAAGTTAAACTGGGTAGTGGAAGCGGCACCGGCGGTAGCATTAAAGTAGAACAAGCCGCCTATGCACTTGCCAATGTGAGCATGCCCTTGTTTTCGGGCTTCCGTATTAAGTATGGTGTAGAATCGGCTAAGTTTCTTGAAACCGCTGCTACGCTAGATGCCGAAAACGACAAGGAAGATGTATTACAGAATACAATAAGCGCATACAGTAACCTGTACAAATCATTCAAGACCATAGAATTGGTTAAGAAGAGCCTGGAGCAGCAAAAGAAAAGAGTTATTGACTTCAACAATATGGAAGAGAATGGCGTTATGGCACATAACGACGTTCTGAAGGCACAGTTACAGGAATCGAATATTGAATTGTCCCTGCTTGATGCAGAATCGAACTACAACGTTACTTGTGCAAACATGACGTTGATGCTGGGGCTGCCGGAAGGTTCAGACCTGATACCAGACTCTAACGCATTTTCAGGCGCTGCGGAAGCAGGCAGCGTTGCTGATTGGGAAACCAGCGCTATAAAAAACAGAAAAGACGTAGCTGCGCTGGCTAGCCGGGAACAAGCTGCGGCCTTGGGTATTAAATCAGCTAAGGGTGAATACTATCCCGGTGTTGCGGTTACCGGTGGCTATATAGAGGCCGATGTACCTAAATTGCTTACCCTTACCAATGCGCTCAACATAGGCATTGGCTTGCAGTACAATGTAGGTAGTATCTGGAAGACAGGCGCTAAAATTGATGCTGCTACTGCCCGATTGCATGAACTGGAGGCAACAAAAAATATACTGGCAGAGCGTATTGATATACAGATAAACCAGGCTTATGAAGCCTACCTGCTCAGCCGCCGTAAAATAGATGTGTATGCAAAGGCAGTAGAACAAAGCACAGAAAACTATCGTATTACAAAAAACAAGCACGATAATAACCTGGTAACTACAACCGAACTATTGGAAGCCGATATTGCGCAATTACAGGCAACGCTTAATTATACCTTCTCCAAGGTTGACGCAGCAGTAGCATACAATAAACTGAAACAAACTGCTGGTACCTTGTTAACTGATTACCATTCTATTAAATAATAATATTTATACAAAAAAACAAACAAAAAACACCCCTTATAAAACATAATTTATGTCACAAGCTGAAATGAACAATGCCGCTGCACAAGAGGCTCCGAAAAAGAAAAACAAAGTATTTCCTATTGTACTTGGCGTACTGGTAGTATTGGGTGGCGCGTTTGGTGCAACCAAATACGTACACGCACAGCACCACGAAGAGACCGATGATGCGCAGATAGATGCGAGCATAAGCCCGGTAATACCGCGTATCTCAGGCTACGTAACCCAGATAAATGTAAAAGATAACCAGAAGGTAAAAGCCGGCGACACGCTGGTTGTGCTGGATAACAGGAGTGAAACCATTAAGCTGCAGCAAATGCAGGCAGCACTCACCATTGCCGAAAATAACCTGCACGTTGCCAATGCCAATACCATAGTGTCAAAAGCCAACATAGCATCGTATGACGCTAATACAACAACTGTTGATGCGCAAATAGAGGCCGCTAAAGTAACTTTAAAAAGGGCAACGCAAGACTATGAGCGTTATACCAACCTCATAGCATCGCGCTCTATTACCCAACAGCAGTTTGAACAAGCGGAAGCAACCAAGCAAAGTGCAGAAAGACAATTGGCTGTTTTGATAGGCCAGCGCAATGCAGCTTTGAAACAAGCCAGCGCCGCGACTTCCCAAAGCAATGCAGTGGGTCAGCAAATAGGTGTAGCTAATGCTACTATTGAACAAAAACGTGCGGACGTAGAAAATGCGAGACTGGAACTTTCGTACACCTATATTATTGCGCCAAGCGACGGTAATGTATCGAAAGTAAATGCACAAGTGGGTCAGCTATTGCAGGCAGGCCAGTTGCTTTTCACAGTTGTAGCAAATACATCGCCATGGGTTATTGCTAACTTTAAAGAAACGCAGTGTGCTAGGATACGTATCGGCCAAAAGGTAATAGTGCACATTGATGCATTCCCGGGGCATGATTTTGATGCAAAAGTGGCATCGCTTTCCCCTGCTACAGGTGCAAAATTCGCATTATTGCCTCCTGATAACGCTTCAGGCAATTTCGTAAAAACAGTTCAAAGGCTGCCTGTGAAAATCGAATTCACAACACAAGACCAGTTCCTTAAAGATATTAGGGCAGGTATGAACGTTGATGTTGACGTGCTTTTGGATTAATTGTAAATGATAAGTTGTAAACTAATAATAGTTTAATACCGCTTTTCATGCTGACTATGAAATAAAGATTTCTATTTTCATTTTGTGGCAGCCATAAGGTATACGCGCATTAGATTATAGTTTACAACCAACAACTTACAATTCATAATTTACAATTTACAATTCAATTAGTTATGGAATCACTAGTAGAATATGGCTCCCGGCGAGTCATAATTACAATAACCGCTATATTTTGTGCCTTGCTCGAAATTGTTGACTCCACCATTGTAAACGTGGCACTCAATGACATGAAGGGTAACCTGGGTGCAACATTAAGCGAAGTGAGCTGGGTAATTACAGCTTATGCCATAGGTAATGTAATTATAGTACCTATGACCAGCTGGTTGGCAGCACAATTTGGCAGGCGCAATTATTTCGCAGCATCAATTATAATATTCACTGTTTTCTCTTTTATGTGCGGTAATGCCCATGGTATATGGGAACTGGTTTTGTACCGCTTTATACAGGGCTTAGGTGGTGGTGCTTTATTGGTTACATCGCAAACCATTATTACAGAAAGTTACCCGCCAGAAAAGCGCAGCATGGCGCAGGCTATTTACGGGCTGGGCGTTATCATTGGGCCTACGCTAGGGCCACCATTAGGAGGCTATATAGTGAATAATTTCTCCTGGCCTTATATCTTCTACATCAACATACCTATTGGTATTATTGCTACCCTGCTTACGCTGGAATTTGTAAGAAGCCCCAAGTATGCCGTTAAAAAGAAGCTTGCGGAGGTCGATTTTCTCGGTATAGGATTACTGGCTGTTGCTGTTGGCGCTTTACAATATGTACTGGAACGCGGCCAGGAAGACGACTGGTTCACCAGCCCAACTATTCTCACCCTTACTATTGTAACGGTATTTGGTTTTTTCTTTTTTGTATGGCGCGAACTGACAACTAAAAACCCGATTGTGGAACTCCGGGTACTCAAAAACGGGAACCTTAGGGTGGGTGTAATTCTATCTTTTATATTGGGTTTTGGTCTGTATGGCTCTACGTTTATCATCCCGCTCTACCTGCAAAGTACTTTACACTGGACACCACAACAAGCAGGTATGCTTATGGTTCCGGCAGCACTGACCACTGCCTTCATGATGCCGATCATCGGGCAAATGCTGCAGAGGGGTGCGAAGCAAACGCTATTGGTTGCATTGGGTATGGTTGTCTTCTTCCTGTACAGTTTCTGGGGCTATAAAATATTGACTCCCGATACACCAAAAGAAGCCTTTACGTGGATGCTGATACTCCGTGGTTTGGGTATGGGTATGTTGTTCATCCCTATTACCAGCCTTTCACTTTCTTCATTAAAGGGCCAGCAAATTGGGCAGGGGGCTTCCTTTACCGGCATGATGAGGCAATTGGGTGGTTCATTCGGTATTGCCATCATTACTACATACATGGCGAGGCAGAACATTAAACACAAAGCTGACCTGAGCAGTATGCTTAGACTGGATAACCCCGCTGTGCAGCAGCGGATAGCCAACATGAAACAAGGATATATAGCCAAAGGAATGTCGCCTGAAAATGCATTGGGAAGCGCTTATAAGTCGCTGGAATATTCAGTAGCAAACCAGGCTGGCGTACTTTCTTACATGGATGTATTTATGTTCATCGGCATCATGTTCTTGTGCTGCATACCATTTGTACTCCTGGTAAAACAAAAGAAAGCTGAAAAAAAGCTAGATCTTTCAGAAGCTATGCATTAATGGACTTTTTCATAACTTAAAACACCCCACCAGTCTTGAACCGGTGGGGTGTTTTGTTTTTGGATGTATCGCTGTTATAACCTGAATAATGCTGCAAAAATGATGCGGTCTTCCGATTTTACCAGGTCGGGTGCCCAGGTTGCGGGCAACGGTGTTGTACTATAGCCACCGGGTGCGGTTACACCTCCCCTGCCGGCAAAGTAAGGCACGTTCGCTTCACGGTGCACGTATTCTACACGAAAGGTAATGCTTTGGTTAGGCATCCAGTCAAAGTTGGTCGAAGCGTCCCAGCCACTAAATTTATCTCCGGGTACTGCGCTGAAGGGATGCGTGCCTGCAGTCTGTGTAGGGTTGGTTGGGTTGGGTAGCGGGCTGGCATCACCTGTTGGGTATAAAACAAGGTAACGGCCAGGGTTGGTCATCAGCCCGCCGCCAACAGTCCATGCACACTTATTCTTATTGAACCATATTCTGTTATACACCATGCCACTCACAAAATTCTGTGCCGGAGTTGTAGCGTCGCCATTAAATGCCTTTACCCCTGCACCGCTTTCAAAGCCAATATCGAATGTCGCCGAAAGTGCCATCCTGCTTACGCCTTTTGACTGTGGCCGGTTGTAATACCTGTACAGGAAACTATTGTCAGAATGGAAACGCTTCCTGTCTGGCAGCCCTGCCGCATCGGTACCGAAATAATCGTTAGTGAGTAGCTTTATACTTTCTTTCGGGCACCAGGTAATATTGCCACCGAGGCCCGGCATGGTATTGAATTTACCATAGCTCTGCCAGCCATTTATAACCCACGCTTCCAGCTTCAGATACTTACTGGGGAAAACCTGCACACGCATACCGTTAAAAAACCACGGTGTGTTATCAGATGTAAAGGAAGCCTGGTATTCCCAGTTTTCAGCCTGATAATAAGAATTTAAACCTATGTACGACATAAACATACCAAAATCAACATTAATGCCATACATCTTATCCCAGTGGTAGCCCGCATAGGCTTCACTTATGTAGCGGTAAACATTAGCCAAATCATACTGGCCACGAAAAACACTGTAATCATTGCGTGGTACAATGGTTGACCGTGTACCAAACTGTGTCATTATTCTGCCTCTTGCACCTTTGTAGTTAAAGTCGCCACCTATTGCGGCGGTGCTTACTTCCATTTCATTATTACGCGCCAGTGCAGTAGAGCCCACCACCGTATTATCGATCGGGTTGTTGAATGAATACGTATAATTGGCATCCACTAAAATAGTCGGCGTAAAATATGGGTTATGGAATACAGAAGAATCGCGCCTGTCGCTACCATTCTGCCACGTAAAGTCCATACCATCAAACGGCACCCGGGTTTTAGTATCCACAATGTGCTCGGGCATTTCCTTCTCGTCGCTGGCTTCATCCTTTGCAGCCTTTGTTTGCGCGTTGCCATTAGTTGCCATCAGCATGGCCGTTGCCGCCATTGCAGCAAGTAAAATTTTATGCATAATTTATTATTTTGGTTGGTTTTTGAATATTGTTTTGGAAATAAGCTACATCAAAGCTTCTAAAGCTTGGCTTTGTTGAACACATAGTTCACTTTAAAAATCTTGTGGATATTGTCATACTCAGCAACATTGTTGTTAGTGAAATAACTATCCATGAGGTCGGTAAATTTTTCATTTGCACGGAATTCATTTTTTAAGTTGCCCACGGTGAGTGGCAAAATGCGCCCTTCTGGACCATTGCTGAAAAAGTACCTGGTCTCCGTTGTATATCCTTTACTTTGTGCAATATGCTCTTCCCGGGTGTATATGAATACGTTGCCCTGCTCTGCAATTTTATAGCTGGTGTTTGCATAAAAACGATACGAAATATTGCTGGCATCGCGAAAACCATACACCTTAGTTTTGGCATACTTTGTTGTAGTGCCACCATGCACCACAGTAAATTCCTGCGAAGCATTGAACCCGCCACGCAACCGTACATTGCCTATCCCGGCAGCAGGTCTGCCATCAATAGTTGCATTGTTCTTCTGTAGGTCGCCGGCATTTACATAAACACCGGTTTGTGCTTTAGCGCCTGCCATAACAAACAGTGCCAATATGCTACTGATAATGATACTCGATTTCATAATTTTATATTTTAGAAACGTTATTAACTCTTGTTAGTTCTGTTGATTGCACTGGTTGATAGATAAGCGGAACCTGCTCCACTACCACATCGCTCTTTTCTAAGCCAAATGCCTTAGAATCGCTGAGGCTAATACTTTTCATAAAGAAATAAGCACCCAGCAGCAGCCCTTCCCTTAAGGCAAATTCATTTTCCACGGAAAGGAATTTCTCAATTACAATGAACTTGATATCCGGCTCAGGGTTATACCGGGTGGACCCATCGGGCCTTATATGCAGATTGAGTTCTTTGTTGGCAACCAGCTCTTTCACAATTTGCTTAAAGTAAAGTTCTGCCCTGCTTTGTACCCTGAAGCCCAGATTGATGTTAATCTTAATCACTTTATCGTCTACCAGTTCTGAAACATCATAACTCATGGTGAAGGGCTCTTCTGTTCTGTTAACATGCAGGAACCAGTACACATCGGCACGCTTAGGCTTTTTTGAAAAAATGGACCTGATCACCTTCTCTTCCACTTGGGCACGATTATTGGCCTTGGTAAGGTAAATAAGGTGTGTTGAAAATTTGGGGATGGCATCGTCTTCACTCATCTCCTTCAATAGCGGCGTGTATTGGCCAAGGTCCACGAACTTAACGAACCGGTTATTGATCTTCCTGGCATAATACCATACATACATGGTGAGGAAAATGAAGAGCTCAAAAAAGAGGAACATCCACCGCTCTTTAATTTTGGCGGAGTTGGCAACGAAGAAAGATATTTCAACAGTAGCGCATACCAGTATAATAAGGCCCACAAACAGCACATTCCACTTGCGGTAGTAAATAAGGTAAAAACTCAGCAAGTAAGTCGTCATCATCATGGCCACGGTTATCGAAAAACCGTATGCCGCCTGCATGTGGTCGGAATCGCGGAAATATAATATCATCAGCACACAGCCCACCCATAATATGGTATTTACACTAGGTATGTATATCTGCCCTTTTACTGATGTAGGCTGCCTTACCTTTACCCTTGGCCAGAAGTTCATGTTCATTGCTTCGCTAATGAGTGTAAAAGACCCGCTTATCAAAGCCTGAGAAGCAATTATTGTAGCAGCAGTGGCTATGGCAATGCTTGGCACCAGGAACCAGTGCGGCATCATTTCAAAGAATGGATTGGTGCCATTAAGCAGTGTTAGATGGCTGTGCATTAACCACGCCGACTGACCCAGATACGCTGCCACCAGACTTATCTTCACGAACGTCCATGTATAACGTATGTTCTTTACCCCGCAGTGGCCAAGATCGGAATACAAAGCCTCAGCACCCGTTGTGCAGAGAAACACGCCACCCAACAACCAAAAGCCCTGCGGATAGTGCGCCAGCAAAACATACGCGTAGTGAGGGCTAAGTGCCTTTAATACACCCGGGTATTGTGCTATATTCCACACGCCAACCACCAATAGCAGGCTGAACCACACCAACATTATAGGCCCGAATGTTTTGCCTATAAGTTGCGACCCAAAGCGCTGGAAAAAGAATAGTGCTGAAAGAATAACAATAACTATACCTATTGTAAGTGAATTACCCGGCATGAACGTTGCCTCCAGCCCCTTAACCATTCTCAACCCTTCAATAGCTGAAGCAACTGAAATAGGCGGGGTTATAATACCATCGGCCAACAATGTGGTGGCACCCAAAATGGTTGGCACAACAAGGTATTTGCCATATCGCCTTACCAGGGCGTATAATGAAAACACACCACCTTCGCCCTGGTTATCGGCCTGCAATGTAAGCCATACATACTTGATAGATGTTTGAAAAACAAGGGTCCAGAATATGCAGGAAACCGCCCCGTAAACCAGCATTTCCTCAATTGGTTTTTGCCCTACAATGGCACTCAGAACGTATAACGGACTTGTGCCGATATCGCCATAAATAATACCTAACGCTACGAGCAATGAGGCAACAGTAACCCTGCTCAACTGCTGTTGATCTGATTTCATATACAATACAATATGTGATGCTGATTAGTCTTTACATACAAACCTGTAGCCAATGCCCGACTCGGTTACTATGTATTCCGGACGGTTAGGGTTGGTCTCTATTTTTTTTCGGAGTTGAGCAATGAATACTCTTAAATATTGCGATTGGGTGATGTAGCCCGGCCCCCATACTTCTTTTAGCAGGTAATGGTGGGTAAGTACTTTACCTTCATTTTTTACAAATAAGGCAAGTAACGTATATTCAGTAGCGGTTAGTTTTAATAACTCGCCATCTTTTTTTATGGTTCTGAGCGAAAAATCAATTTCCAGCGTTGAGCATCTGAACACCGGATTGCTCTCCTGCATGGGCCGGGTACGGAGTACTGACCTTACCCGCGCTACCAACTCCCCGGTGCGGAAAGGCTTGGTGAGGTAGTCGTTGGCACCATTGTCTAACGCCCTTATTATGTCGTCTTCGCTGCTTTGGGCAGAAAGAATGATTATGGGATGTGTATACCATTCCCTTAGTTTTATAAGTACACTGTGGCCATCTTCGTCCGGCAGACCCAGGTCTAAAATAATGAGGTCGGGCGGATGGCTTGCAGCGGCCACCATACCTTCTTTAGCCGTAGCAGCCTGATTAACCGTGTAGTCATTACTTTCCAGGGTTATTTCCAGCAGCTTGCGAATTTGCGCCTCATCATCTATGATCAATACCTCCGCCTTATTCATTTTTCAGATTTTTAAGGTATGAAGTTTTTGCCGGTATCCTCAAAGTAAATCGGGCACCATGTGGCTTTATGTTTTCTAATACAACACTGCCGCCCATGGCCTCAATATACCCCTTAACTATTGAAAGCCCCAAACCTGTGCCTCCGGCCTTTGCATCTTTAAGCCTGTAAAACTTATCGAAAACCTTGCCTATTTCTTCTTCAGGAAATCCGCCGCCATTATCTTCAATCGTTAACTGCAAAATACCGGCATAATCGCGGGCAAGAATATCTATGGTGCTTTCTGGCGCAGTATAAATAGTTGCATTGTTGAGCAGATTGTAGATCACCTGTTCCAGCATCCCCTTATCTAACATAAAGAGCGGAATTTCAGGGTTTATATTTACGTTTATCTTCTGTGCTACCTTATTGTCATCAATGGTGTTAACTACATAGTACACCAACTCGTTCACATCGCACCAATCATTCTTAGGTTGCAGAAACCCCGATTCCAGCCGGGACATATTCAGCAGGTTTTCCACTTGTTGGTTGAGCCTGAAGGACGCTTTACTTATCTCATTAATGAGATCGAACCTGTTTTGCGGGGTCAGTTTTGCATTACTGTGCTGCAAATTATCGGTAGCCCCAATAATAGTGGCTATGGGTGTGCGCAATTCATGCGAAAGCGAATTCAGCAATGTCTTATATAATTTAACCGAGCTGGCCTTTTCGCTTCTTTGCCTCGCTATTTTTTCAAACTGCCTTACTTTATAAGTGAGCACTGCATTTATAATAGCTACCAATAAATACGTGAGCAATAAAATACGGTCTTCTGTTTTTTCAACACGCAACGTAAAAAAAGGCGGTATAAAGAAAAAATCCCACGTCAGAGCTGTTAGGATTGCCGAAACCAGTACCGGCATTATCTCGAAGAGCATGGCAATAAAAGATACCGCAACCAATAATATAAAAGCCACCACATGGTAGTCAATGTATGCAGCAAAAAGATAGCAAGCAGAAGCAATACCGCCTATCAGCAAAATGCTGTAAGCATATTGTCGGGCGGTACTTATCTTCTTTAAAAACAATGCTATCACGTCTTTGTAATTGTTACACAAAGGTAACCTGATGTTTATAAGTAAAATATAAAAGGTGCGGTTTAGGATATAAAGATTTTATAAAGATTCGCTGCAGCACAATGGAATAAGGTAAGCGATTGTGCAACCCAGAATGGGTGATATGATTACAGAAAAAACGTGAAGAAAAGATCAAAACCCCGAAGGGCATTGTTATTAAGTTAAGGGAAAAATCCCGAAGGGATGACATTATTATAGAAAATTAAAGTGTGCAATCTGGTTAAACTCCGAAGGAGTGACATACCACAAAACACCATTTTAATGCTTAAATCCTAATCTTAATGGCATTACCCGGAGGGGTGACATTGCGCACATTCTTGTGTAAATCAAGCTGCACCAACATGGAGAACCAGCCTTCAAAAATGCAAGGTAGCAGCCATAAAACAAAAAATCCCGCCGGGCATTGCTGCCGGGCGGGATTCACTATGGTAAAAAATGCGGCTCTATCCTTTCGGGTCGAGGGCTTTTGTAATTCTGAAAACAACGTCTTGCAAATGGTATTTGCTCATCTTGTCGCTCGTACCTGGTATTGCCGCCGCTATTTGCGTTTTGAGTGCTGCAAGGTGCGCGCGCGAAACAGAAACCACATCACTGGTTTTCATATTCACCTGACCCGGACCTGATGGCATTGGTGAAGACGGATTAACAATGTTGATCAACGCTTCAGTATACGCTTTCTGCAGGTTACGGCGGTAAACATCAATCGGCTTTATGCTGGTCAATTCTGTCCATACGCCTTTTTTAACGTCGTCCATCATTGCTTCTACCGCATACGTGTTTTTAGCGCCAAAGCGGCCTTCATCAACTATCATACGGTTAAGACGTGCAGGAGAAAACACACTGTTAATAACATTGGCCTGTACATTACTTACAGCCTCTACAGCAACCGGATTAGATATTTTGTTGAGTATCGACTTATCTAACAACCAATCTGGCGTTTCAAATAACTGCTTGGTAAGGAAGGTTACCGCCTCCTTTTGTTTCGCCACTGGTGTGGGTTCGTACACATCTTCGCCCACCTGCTCTATACTTTTCGGTGTTTCGTACACGCCACCAATATTCTTGGCAACGTGATTCATATACCTGTAATACTGGCCTATAAGGGCATTATACATATCCCTCAGATTGTCGTATTTGTCACCTTCTTCTTTCGTCCATTCAGGTAACTGCGCTATTAAACGCTTCAGGTTTTTAATGCCATACTCACTTGCCTTCATGTTGTTATCACTCAGGTCTTCAGTTTGCGAACGTGGGTCAAACGGATTGCTTTCTGTACCAAACCACAACCTTGGGTTTGCCTTCAGGCTATCCACTATCCATTTGTTCACTATCTTCTTATCTTCTTTTTCATTGGCCGCAAAGGTGGCTTTGTAACCCCACTGTATAGCCCATTTGTCATAATCGCCAATACGCGGGAACAAGCCCACTTCACTAATGTTATCTTCCGGTTGTGCTACATAGTTGAAGCGTGCATAGTCCATGATTGATGCGGTATGCCCGTGCGCTTCCACCCACGCCTTATTGCGCAACAGCTCCACCGGCGTGCGGCTGCTGCTGCCCATGTTATGCCTTAAACCCAGCGTGTGACCTACTTCGTGAGATGATACAAAACGAATGAGCTGCCCCATCAGTTCATCATCAAATTCCATTTTACGGGCTTTCGGGTCAACTACTGCAGCCTGCACCATGTACCAGTCGTGCACCAGTTTCATAACATTATGGTACCAGCCGATATGGCTTTCCAGTATCTCTCCCGTACGCGGGTCATGCACATTAGGGCCGTATGCATTGGCAATGTCAGAAGGCAGATAACGGAGCACCGAATACCGTGCGTCTTCAAGGTTACCAACAGAATCTTTAGGGTCCCACTCTTTACCCATAATGGCATTTTTAAAACCGGCCTGTTCAAACGCTTTCTGCCAGTCGTTAATACCCTGAATAAGATAAGGCCGCCATTTTTTAGGTGTTGCAGGATCAATGTAGTACACTATAGGTTTCTTGGGTTCTACGAGCTCGCCCCGTTTCCATTTAGCCATATCCTCGTCCTTTGCTTCCAGTCGCCAGCGGCAAACGAAAACATTATTTTCTGCCTTTTGCTGGGCATCGCCATACTCTACATAGTCATCGGCGAAGAAACCTACACGAGGGTCATACATCCTTTTAGGCATCGGCACCTTCGGCAACAGTATGAACGAGTTATTCATTTCCAGCGTTACAGCCCCCGCAGTATAAGCCGCAGGCAAAGTTGTTGAAGGGAAAGGACTAGGTGCAGACATTGGCATAAACGAAGGCGTGGAATTGAACGTCCTCACTACCTTTACCTCAGTATTGATGGGGTATGTGTTGATGCTCTGTATATAGCTTCTGTCGCTTATCTGGTTGTTCAGGTTAAAACGCTTTTTGCTGAAGGGGCCCAAACTCACGGGCTGGTTATCACCTTTAAAATAGTCCGACACGTCTATAACTACACTGCCACTATCCTTGCCATAAGCCTGAATAGGGAAAACTTCCGCGATAGGATTGAGGTTGGAATTAGATACCGCTTTGTATATTTCGTTAGTAGAATCTGCTTGGCTGATAACAGTTACCACACGGAGCAACAAATTTTTGTTCGGACCTTTTTCCCAAACAATAGTTTGCTGGTTTTCCATTTCCCCTGCATAGATACCACCACCACCGGCAGTTTTACTGTAGCGGGTGGTTACCATCAGCTCGCGCGAAAGTAAAGAATCAGGTATTTCGAAATACCACTTCTCTTCCACCTTGTGCACAGTGAACAGACCTTTTTTAGTAATGGCCTTGTCAGTTATTACTTTATTATATGGCTTAGGCCCTTTTTTATTGGCGGCGGTCATACTATCGGCCTTAGCTTTCGCAATAGCAGGATCGGGGGTATCACCGCCTTTTTTCCGCTCAGCACTTGCCGTAAGGGCCATGCCCACCAGCATGGACGCTGCAATAATTTTTTTCATTCGCGAGATATAATTTAGACGTTTTTTGGTTGAAGAGGTACAATGTAATAAACCTTAATAACATAATCAACAAAAGGTCCGAAATCACGCTAAAAATACCACCAGGAACGATGATATCTGAACTATGATTTTATTATGATGGGAATGATTTTAATGCGGTGCGGGTCGATACGTCGCGCAGGGCAAAGTAGCAGCATTTGTGATTTCCGCCCCATCACCCCTGGCTTTTCGCAAGCGAAAAACCGTCCCCTCTTTGGCAAGAGGGGAGTTTACCTTCCCGATGTGTTTTAAATTTTGTCGACACAAATATTTCTATATTTAACCTCACGAGCGCGCTAAGCAACAACTCCCCTCTTGCCAAAGAGGGGACCGATTTTTTCAGAATGAAAAAATCAGGGGTGATGGGGCCCTACACAAAAAATACCTCTGGCATATCTGACTTTGCAACACAGTAGGGGCAACCGCAACGTATTGCCCCTACGTTATTCGCCGTACGATTTTAGGTGAAAGAAACATAAAAATGTAGGGGCAAGCCCTTGCGGTTGCCCTGCACAACATGGGTTTAGTATCGGCCCGCTACAATAGGGCAACCGCAAGGGATTGCCCCTACTTTATTCGCTGTACGATTTTAGGTAGTTGAAGTGTAAAAATGTAGGGGCAATCACTTGCGGTTGCCCTGCACAACATGGGTTTAGTATAAGCCCGCTACAATAAGGCAACCGCAAGGGATTGCCCCTACTGGCCTATTAAATGTTTTATGGAAATCGCAAAAAAACGTTTCTTATCTTTACAACTCCATATCATCCCGAAAAATGAATCGCCTCTCCATACGCTCCATTGCAGTATTCGGTGCTGTTATGGCACTTGTAAGCGGCTATATTGGTCAAGCAAAAATACCACCTTCGCCATCAGGCGATACTGTGCAAGCAAAAAAAAGCTTTCATCAAGGACCTTTAACTCAAACTGTAGATAGCATAGTTGTAGTAAAGCGCTACCGACACATGTATGTATTTGGCGATAAAAAGTTGTTGAAAGTATATAAGATATGCTTGGGCACAGCGCCAGTAGGGCACAAACATTTTCAGGGTGACAGAAAAACACCCGAGGGGCTGTATCGGATAAACGATAAGAACCCCAATAGCATGGCGCATAAAAGCCTTGGCATATCGTACCCCAACGAGCAAGACCGCAAATATGCCCGGAAAGCAGGCCAACCTACCGGAGGAGATGTAAAAATACACGGCACCCTCAATGGCGAAGAAGCCGATGAAGAAGAATGGGCCAAAAGCGACTGGACCTGGGGCTGCATAGCCATCAGGAATAAGGAAATAGATGAACTGTACGAACACATCATGGTCGGCACACCCATTCTTATCCTGCCTTAGTTTAATTCGGCAATTCGGCAATTAGTGAATTCGGCAATTCCTTCATTCGTTAATTGGGAGCGATAAGTCGTTTAAATTAAACGCAAAGAGCGCGAAGCATACGCTAAGGTCCGCAAAGCCCATTGGGTAATTAGCCAAACAATGAATTATACCATTTATACTTTAAAAAACGGCATTAAAGGCGTCCATGTAATAATCGTAAGAAGTTATTGATATAACTATTTGAGATTCGAGTTTGTTGACGGTAGCCATAAGTGCATCGGATAAATCATCAAGTGTTCTGA
>JBBRPD010000043.1:0-41510 GCA_038228575.1 Chitinophagales bacterium
ATTCAGAACACTTGATGATTTATCCGATGCACTTATGGCTACCGTCAACAAACTCGAATCTCAAATAGTTATATCAATAACTTCTTACGATTATTACATGGACGCCTTTAATGCCGTTTTTTAAAGTATAAATGGTATTATATCATCACACCATGGCATACAAAGTTAGTGGTGCACCCAATACGAAACATGCAGACACTTATATTGATCTGCAATGCGCTCAATGTAGCTTATTACTGCATGAAAAAGCCGCAGACAACTAGCTGCGGCTTCTTGTATTCGTTTATGTGTCTATTCTGCTGCTGGTGGGGGTGGCGGCGCAGCACCTTCTTTAGGCCCTTGCGGGCGTTGTTGGTTGCGCGATCTGTTATTGCGCGGCCCCTGGCGTTGTTGCTGATTTGTATTTTTTTCTGGTTGGGCATTTACATCACCCCCTTCCGAAGGCGGTTGTGTTGCGCCATCAGCGGCCTGTGGCTTGGGCTGTTGTTGCTGTCTTGGCCCCTGTTGCGGTGGCCGTGGGCCTTGCCTTTGCTGGTTGTTTTGTTTCGGTTGTTGTGCCGCCTCGCCACCTTCTGCAGGTGGTGCTCCATCGGCCTGTCGCTGTTGTTGCGGCCGTGGGCCTTGTTGCTGTGGCCGTGGCCCCTGCTTTTGCTGTGGCTGATTCGGCCTGTTTTGTTGTTGCGGCCTGGGCTGCTGGTTAGGTTGGCCAGGCTGGTTAAGACTTGCTTCCTGACCCGGTTGTACTTCCTGACCCGGCTGCGCCTGCGGCCGTGGCTTATTGTTGTTATTATTTTGCGGCCTGTTGCCTTGTGGTTTATTACCACCCTGCTGCTGCGGCCTTGGGGCCTGCTGGCTGGCGCCGCCTTCTTGCGCTGGTTTATTGCCCTGTGGTTTGTTGCCACCTTGCTTTTTCTTCTTACTGTTCTTTTCCAGGTTTTTAAGGGTAATCATACCCACATCATTCACAAAACCGGCATCCACCTTAATTCCGCCGTCTTTTTCGCGCTTGGCTTCCAGTTCTACAGGTTGTAAATCGTCGGGTTTCTGGCCCAACTTATTCATTTTCATTATTTCCTTTACCCTGTCAATGCTGAGGGGGTATTGCTTGTTGTGGTCAGAGAAACTATACCACATCAGGTTCTTGAAAATATCTCTTTTCTGAAGGTGCGCTACACCCTTTGTCGTTTCAATAGAATCGGCATGGTGCGGAAAAACCGACAAGGCATCCATATACGTATCCAACTCATAATTCAAGCAGCATTTTAACCTGCCGCACTGGCCTGAAAGCTTGGTCTGGTTAATGGAAAGGTTCTGGTAACGCGCAGCAGTGGTATTCACCGATTTAAAATCAGACAACCAGGTACTGCAACATAATTCACGACCACAAGAGCCTATGCCTCCTACTTTACCACTTTCCTGGCGGGCACCTATCTGGCGCATTTCCACCTTCATTTTGAAGTCGTTCGCGAAAAGTTTTATCAACTCGCGGAAATCTACACGCTGATCGGCAGTGTAAAAGAAAGTTCCTTTTTTGCTATCTGCCTGAATTTCCACTTCGCAAAGCTTCATATCCAGATTAAGGCTGCGCGCTATGGCACGCGAACGTATCAATATCTCCGGCTCACGGTCTTTTTGCGTAGTGCACATAACCAATTCCTCTTCGGTAGCTTTGCGCAATATGCGTTTGGTGACACTATTTTCAGTGACACTGGCCTTTTTCAACTGCAGCTTCACCAGTTCTCCGGTAACACTTACCTGCCCAACATCGTAGCCACCAACACCTTCAACCGCCAGCCAATCATTTTTCTCAAGTATCAAATGTGTATTGTTCCTGAAAAACTCTTTACGGCTGCCTTTATTGAAGGTTACCTCTACTATAGGGTAAGGTTTGGCGCCATCGTGTAAAGGCAGGGTACTGAGCCAATCATATACATTAAGCCGGTTACAACCGCCGGAACTGCACCCGCCGTTACTTTTACATCCGGACGGCTTCCCATCGGAACCCGTACCGCAACTACCACATCCCATTTATAAAATATTTATATTAAGCAACTGTAAAACGGCCACGTTATTATATATTACTGACACCAACTATCGTTGTACCCCACTGCACCGGCACTGCTTTACACTGCTGATTGTTAAAAAATAATTGTTTTATCCTTACAAACCTACAAAATTATTAACAGCGAATTGCCAAAATTGTGTTTTTGCCTTAAAAAACATCTAACCTGCATTATTCACAAAATGCACGCTGAATGTTCAATACCTTAAAATTTTCTCCACCTCGTAAGACCCCAACCTTAAAGGGTGACATGTTTCGTCATCATGTCATTAATTGATAATGAATACATAATACAACATAGCACGTCACCATTTAGAGTGGTGGTGACCTAGCGGAAGAAAATTTATTAGTAATGCAGGCTAAATGAAAAGGATACCACTAACCATATTTGTTAGGGTATCCTGATAGCATATTGAGGAAGGAAGTACCAACTATTTCTTTTTCCCCTTAAAATTGTTGTTTCTTTTCTTTTTTGGGCGGTCACCACCATCGCCTATGGCAGGTGTGGGGCCGAATTCTTCGGGAACAACCGCTTTGGTAACCTCATGGCCCAGTAACTTCTCAATTTTCACAAATTTGTATTGCTCCTTTTCGCTAACGAAAGTAAGAGCCGTGCCTTTGGTAGCAGCACGCGCAGTACGGCCAATGCGGTGAATGTAGTCTTCACCATCGTGGGGCACGTCAAAATTAATTACCAGGTCAATATCTTCAATATCTATTCCGCGACTCAGTATATCGGTAGCTACCAATATTTTGAGTTTATGGTTTTTGAAATCGAGCAACACCTGTTCGCGCTTTTCTTGTTCCAGGTCGCTTTGTATCTGGTCAACTGAAAATTTCGCTCGTTTCAACTCTTCGCTCAGTTGTTTTACGCTCAGCTTACTGGAACAAAATATCAATACACTACCCCACTGCTGCTGTTTAAGTATCGATTTGACCAATGGTATCTTCTGCCCATCATACACCCAATAAGCCTGCTGTACAATACGTTCAGGAGGCTTGGAGATGGCAATATTGATCTCCACCGGGTTTTGCAGTATGGTATTGGCGAGCTTCCGCATTGCCGGAGGCATGGTGGCAGAGAACATGAGGTTCTGCCGCTTCTTGGGCATGTAAGAGATGATCTTGATCAGGTCTTCATAAAAACCCATATCCAGCATACGGTCAGCCTCATCCAGTATCAGGTACTTCAGGTTATCTAGCTTTACATAACCCATATTGAGGTGCGATATCATACGCCCCGGTGTGCAGATAACAATATCGCAGCCAGTAGTCAGCGCCTTACGCTCGGCGGCAAACAGGGTGCCACTGCCACCACCGTAAACGGCAATGGAACTTATAGACGTATAATAAGCCACACCTTCCAGCGTTTGTGCTATCTGCGTAGCCAGTTCGCGGGTGGGAACAATTATCATAGAATTGATAGAATGTTCGTCGTGGGGCTCGGTAATGAGTTTATGAATAACGGGCAAAAGAAAGGCTGCAGTTTTACCAGTGCCGGTTTGTGCGGCCGCAATTATATCTTTCCCTTCAATGATAGGCGGTATTACCTGTGCCTGAACTGGTGTGGGTGCTGTATAACCCATATCTTCAATACCATCAAGCAGATCATCGTTAAAACCAAAGTTGTAAAAATCCAAAACAATAAAAATTTTGAATAAAGATAGTATAGAAAATGGCTACGGCAACGTTAATATCCGATTAAAGCAAAAGGAGCCGGAACGGGCAATAAAACCCGGAAAATAAATTCTATAAAAAAATATTTAAAAAGAAGTAAAAAAAAGTTTTGCAGAATGAAAATAGTCCCTATTTTTGCACTCCCAAAGCGAACAAAACAACGTTCATTGCGGGCCAACAAATTCTTCCTTAGCTCAGTTGGTTAGAGCATCTGACTGTTAATCAGAGGGTCTCTGGTTCAAGTCCAGAAGGGAGAGCAGCCGATTGCAAAGGGTTTCGATTTTTCGAAACCCTTTTTTTTGCGTGTGAATATATTGGGTGTCAATGTAATTTTTCGTTTGATTGTAATTTCAGAGACATGAAATACTTATATACAATGTCGTTAACTGTTCACGCAAAAAACAAACCGCTTCAATCGAGTTGAAGCAGTTACAAGTCGTTGCTTAAGCCATGACATATTTGACTTATTAACCCTTACGTTGAGATGTGCCCTTACTTCCTTAATCCGTGCGCCCATCTTTTTTAGGAGTTCCTTTTCTTCCATCAGGTTATCATTTAAGACACTCAATGTCAAGACTTTTACTACCTTTGGTATTACCTTTTAAGACAACCAACTTTGTAATATATGGTTAAGCCACGTTATAAAATTACCACCGACAATATTGAAACAGCGTTACAGTCTTATTGTATGAGCAAGGCTTATACGCAAAGTGGTAAAGCCACAATAGAAAAGATGGTACTGCAAATTGCCACCTGCCCAGAACCATCATTCATGGACGAAATAGAAGAACTTTTAGAGAATGACCTGCGATATGTTCACAAAGCGATAGAAGCCAGTAGCGACCCCGGTAGCGGAGGTTACAGATGGAGCGGCGAACACACCTCACAGGTACATGTTCTTGATTTTATTCTTGCGGCCAATCTCCCTTCATGGAAACTGATGTATAACATTGGTAAAACAAGACAAATCGTAAAATATATTCAAAGCTACAAGCAATCATCCACTTTAAAAGCCAGTGTATAATGAAGCGGGGAATCTATATCATTATTGTTATGCTGTCCATAACACCTCGTTTATTGTATGGGCAGGTGCATGTTCATGGCTATATCAAAAAGGATGGAACCCATGTCCAGCCACATTACCGATCTAATCTAGACGGCAACCCAAATAATAACTGGAGTACAAAGGGCAATATAAATCCATATACTGGTGAGTCGGGAACAAGGAACCCTAAGACACCATCGACCTCAACCAGTAGTTATACTGGTGGCATAAGCCAACCTATTTCGCCTTCTCCCGAATCTAATACCAACACAGCATTTAACTCCGGTTATCAAAATCAACCCGTGTACGGCAGCAGTTACAGTACGATAATACCAATAGATTTAAGTGGTGGTGTTCGACCTATGCCTGACCTGCATTTGCCATCTGCACCCGATAACACAGATTATACGCCCCACTATGTTGACGAAGCGTTACCTTCTTTATCAAGCATACCACACAGACCTACTGTGCATCGCAAATCTGTAAGTAAAATCAGGGTACACCATAAGGCCGCTTTACGGGTAAAATAAGCCACGCTTCCGGGAGCGCCCTCTAAGTATCATAATATAGCTTTCAATCCTCAAATTCACCCTAATACACTGTATGGGGGCAAATCTTTTTTGTGTAATAAAGAACTGCTGACATCAAAAAACACCCCTCTCATGTCTTGACGAGTGCCATCTCTCCCCGCCATTCACAGGAGGGAACAGTTGCTTTTGCGCTCGCTGTATTGTTCACATCAATTCAAAAAAGCTATCCAGTTTTTCCACGATTGCGCCACGATTGAGGCGTTAAAGGCCAAGTACAAGACTTTAGCCAAACTACACCACCCGACAAAGGTGGCTGCCTTGCCACGATGCAAGCGATTAACAACGAATACTCATTTGCAGTTGCTACGATTGCAACGAGTGAAAACATGAGTTCCGAGGAAGTAAATAATGTGGTTATGGAGCATGAAAAGTACCGTGCTGCCATTGATGCAATTATCAGTCTTGACGGTATAACTATTGAGATTGTGGGGGTAAGAAGACACTCGATGAAATCAAAAACAAGTACGGCTCTGAAAAGATAAAAGCCCAACGCAGAGGGTATGCTATTACATAGCACCTATACCCTATCATTTACTATCTTTACACAAACAATTTATTTCTTAACCAGCAATGCAATTGTTTGAGCATTGTTTGAACAAATATCAAAGAAATCGTGAAAAGCATTGACAATAGGCACTTTCAGAACAATACAGAAATGACTGTTAATCAGAGGGTCTCTGGTTCAAGTCCAGAAGGGAGAGCAGCCGATTATAGGGTTTCGATTTTTCGAAACCCTTTTTTTTTGCGCTTGACTTTCCGCATTTTTCGGTACCATCAATTCCTGCTGATAGTCACCACAATCCCATTCTCCTTTTTTTGTAGTATTTTTATAAATGCATGAGGCAAACTTATTTTCACAAATAAAACGCGTGCCTGCGAAATTTCGTAAATAAATTTTCGGAAATTACGTTGTAGTAGTATCAACAAAAAAACAAACCGCAAGTATGAATAAGTTTATCGCTCCACAAACAGGGAAATATCAATTGATTACTAATGCCCGTGCAGGCAATATGTTCAGGAATTTTATTTACTGTACTGCATTGTCGGGTGCATTGTTGGGTGTAGCATCGTGCAAAGATGAAAAGAAGGCCGCCGCCGCGACTCAGGAACAAGCCAAGAACGATTCATTAACGAAGGTGAACGAAAAGTTACAATCGGAAAATAATGCGGCCCGGGCTGAGATTGATGGTTATATGACCAAGGCATCGAACCTCGAAGACCTGATAAAGGTGAAAGATGCGCAAATTGCTAAGTTGACCAAGGAGAAAGAAACCTTGCTGCTGAATAACAAGAAACTGGTCAACGAACTAAAATCGAACAAAAAGTTGATATCATCACTCCGCGATGAATTGTCTGATACAACACGTGCCTTTACGGAACGTCTGGGTATGCTGGAAAATGACAGGAACGACCTTGTTCGCCAAAGGGATTCGCTGGTATCGAAATACAATCAGGTAGTTGCGTTGGGGTCGGTATTGCATGCATCCAACATAAGGATAACGGCTATTAACCTGAAACGCAATGGCAAAAAAGAAAAAGACACCAAGCGCGCCCGCAAGGCCGACCTGCTGCGTATAGATTTTGATATAGACGAAAACCGCATTGCCGAAAATGGCATAAAGAAGGTATACCTCGTAATTAAGGACCCAACCGGAAACCTGATGAGCTCCCCTGCTGCCGGGTCGGGCACTGTTACTGCAAGCAACGGTAAACCACTCAACTATAGCCTGCTGAAAGAAATAGCCCTGGTGACCAACCAACCGGTAAAAGATGTGAGTATTGACTGGAAGGAAGAAGCCGACTATCAGAAAGGCACTTATGCCATTGATATTTATAATGGCGGTTACCGCATTGGCGGTGGAAAAGTAGAATTGAAATAAACAGCATACCAACGCCTATTTGCATGCGTCCCTTATATATTTGTCGGCCTTATTATTGCCCATTTTCCGGGCAATATTAAGGTCTTCGCAAGCTTTAGTCACCTGGCCCATTAACAGCTTCGAGATACCCCTGAAAACAAATGCATTGGAATTGTTGGCATTGATCGCTATCACTTCGGTAAAATCGCTGATGGCGCCTTTGTAGTCCTTTATCTCGTCTTTAGAGATACCGCGATTGTAGTAGGCCAATTCGTTGCCGGGTTTCAGTTCCAGCGCCTTGGTAAAATCGGCTATGGCACTACTATCCTGTTTAATTCGGGATCTTGACAGCCCCCTGTAGTAATATGCGTCGGCATGGTTGGTATCTAGTGCGAGTGTTTTATCAAAGTCGGCCATTGCGCCGCTGTCGTCCTTTATGGCACTTTTTTCAACACCACGGTTGTAAAAGGCTTGAGTGAACGCAGGTTCAATTTCCAGCACCTTATTATAGTCTGCAATAGCGTTCTGGTGGTTACCCGTAACAGTATGCGACACTGCCCGGTTAAAGTAAGCTGGCGCAAAACCCGGGTTAAGCTCAATGGTTTTATTGTAGTCGGTAATAGCCTCGCTATCATTCTTCAACCTGGCCTTTATCACTGCCCTGTTATACCAGGCATCGGCAGAGGCCGGATTAAGCACTATTGCCTTATTTTCATCGTTTATCGCACCAGTATCATTCAGTAACTTACCTTTTACAACTCCCCGCATCATGTACGCATCGGGGAACGCAGGGTAAAGCCCTATTGCATTATCTAAATCAATTAACGCACGATTGAATAACTGCTGCCCACACAGTGCCAGGGCCCTGATGTAATAGGCTTGCGCATGAGCGGGATTGAGCACAATGGCTTTGTTTTCGTCATTAATAGCACCGGTATCATTCTGTAGTTTCTTTTTTGCAAACCCACGTTCGTAATAGGCATCACTATTTTTACTATCCAGGTTCAGGGCTGCGTCATAGTCGGCTATTGCATTTTTGTATTGAAGCAGGGCTGTATTTGTTTTGCCCCTGTTCAGGTACGCATCAGCATAGTTACCATCAAGCGCAATGGCCTTGGTGTAATCGGCTAAAGCTGTGCCGTAGTCGGTAGCCAGCTGTGCCCAGTTACCCTTGGTATTGTACATTTCGCCCAGTGCGGGCTGTTCATATTGGTTTAGCGCAGCCAGCTTCAGGGCAAGCGACAGATCTGCTGTTGCAGCCGTATATGCTTTGGCAGCATACGCTATTTGCGCCCGTTTGTACAATGCAAGGGCAGTATTGCCCTGCCCCGAGTTTATGGCTTTAGTAAGGTCTGCCATTGCACTATCTGGAACGTCAGTATACGCTATACCCCTGCCTATGTAGGCATCATAGCAACCAGTATCCAGCCGTATAGCAGCGGAAAAATCTATAATCGCGTTACTGAAATCCTTATAGGCCGATTTTGCCAGCCCCCTTTCATAATAAGCTGCTACAAAATTGCTATCCATGGTCAGCACTTTTGTATAGTCGTCTATCGCATCGGCAAAATTGCCCGCATTCAACAAAGCCTTACCCCTGCAATAGTAGTAGTCCACATCTGCAGGGTTTATCCGTATGGCAATAGTATAATCGGTTATAGCGTTTTTATAATTTTTAAGAGCAGCTTCATCATTGGCCATCCTGAAATAAATATCCGAATTCACAGGCTCTGCGGTCAAAGCCTTGTTAAGGTCGTCCAACGATCCTTTGTAGTCGACAAGGTGGTATCTGGCTATCCCGGTTTTATAATAGGGGATCAATATTTTTGGCGATATTTCTTGGGCAGCGAAGAAGTCGGTAATAGCTTCGCTGTATTTCCCGGCAGCAAAAGCAGCATCTCCCCTGCGTTGGTGTGCCTTTGCATTACTGCTATCCAGTTTAATAACACTGGTATAATCAGCTATTGCGCCACCATAGTCGCCCAGACCCAATCTGGTTTCCGCACGATTGTAGAAAGCCTTGGCGAGCCTCGGGTTTAGCTCAATCACCTTTGTATAATCGGCTATTGCGCCGCTATCATCCTGCAGTTGGCGCTTTACATCTCCCCTCGCAAAATACGACTGCCACTTATACGGGTGCAGCTCAATATTGCGGGTATAGTCTTTAATATCATTTTCCAGCTGACCAAAACAAGTAGCCGCCGAAATGAACATAACCAATAAACAATATACCTTTTTAAACCCCATCACGTCATGATAACGGGTTAAAAATAGTATTATTTTATCCCGGAATGACAATTTATGCTGGTTGCGCTCTATGATGACAGGGAAATGAGACAATTAGCCATTCATAGGCAGAAAATGAGCTAAACTCCCGACCGCTAAAAAATAAAGATACACTAACAATTACCTAACTTCAGGTAAATTCAATTCAGCCAAAGACGCGGTAAACAGAAAGAAACAGAAAAAGATACTTCATTGAAAAAAAAGAATGCTTTCCAATTCGCCGCATTGCTGCTGGTTAACTTGTTGCTCTGCTTTGTGCTTTTGCCTTATGCACAAAATACTGCCAACAGCCATACCAATAGCGGACCTTTCTTCGGCACGATATTATTTATTATGTCGGGACTTTTGTCACTAATTGCCCTGACAGCCTTAACCAAACAAAAAGACTACAAGTCCTTTATTTTATTTCTAATCCTTGCCGCAACCCTGATATACTGGGGCTACCGATTACATACACTAATGTGTTCAGGCTGTTTAAACAGTGGTTAATATCATAATTCCGGGGTTCGTTGATGTACTGACACCTAAAGATTGTGAAAAGTAAGATGCGCACCTTCACTTGCTCAGCGTAATACATGACGCAAGTGCGATGTTGGACGTATTTAAAACAAAAAAGCCTCCGCTTTAGCGAAGGCTTTGTAAAAGAGTGATTCCGTTGGGACTCGAACCCAAGACCCATACATTAAAAGTGTATTGCTCTACCAACTGAGCTACGAAATCATCTTATTTAAGAACTTTTATTCCCATCCCGTTTCCGAATTGGAGTGCAAAGATACGCGCCAAATGTTTCCAACAAAATAAATTTTCAAAAAAATAGAATAATATTTTGAAACCCTTTACCAGCGCGGCTATTATCGCATGGCAGCAAAATTTTATTTAAAAATTAAATAGCAATTTAAGGTTCAAAAGCCTCGATGTAAGCCTGTTGGGCACAGCGAATTGTTTGTTCGTGCTGTTATCTTGTATCCAGGTATAAGAGAGTGTATTTTGTATGCTCAGCAAATTGAACACTTCTAGGCTTGCCCATATACTGTGCAACACATTGAAATAACTATGCGCCGGATGGTCGTGCCTGTCGGCATCGAGCAACAACGCTGAAAAACCTATGTCCACACGCTTGTAGTCCGGCAGCCTTAAAGTATTCTGGTACAGGTGGCCCGTTGGCGGCCCCACCGGCAAACCAGTAGAATACATCATATTGATGTGCGCCTTAAAATTCTTGTTCTTACGCAGGTAATCTTCAAAGTACATACCCAGCATAAAACGCTGGTCGCTAGGCAATGGGTAATAGCCATTATACCCTGCAATAGTTGGGCTGTCGGTTATCTTTTGTTCGGCCTTTAATACCCCTATACTCACCCATGAAGTAGCATCCTTTACCAAGTCGCCAAACAGGCGCAATTCACCGCCATATACACGCCCTATGGCATCGTTCTTGCCGGTATACCTTATGCGCACATTATCGTAAAAATAAGGGTCCTGATCCCAAAGGTTTTTGTAATAGGCTTCTGCTGTTACCCTGAATTCCCTGCGGTACATCTGGAAATTATAATCGGTACCCACTACTACCTGCATCGATTTTTGCGCTCTCAGGTTTTTATTTACACCACCTGACAGATCCCTCATTTCTCTATAAAATGGCGGTTGCTGGTACAAACCCGCTGCCAGCTTAAAAATAATATCGCGGTCGCCCTTTGGCTTGTAAGAAAGCTGCCCGCGTGGGCTCACCAATAATTCATTATTCAGGAAGCTATAATTAAAGCGCGCACCTACGGAAGCGTTTAATGTGTTAGCTGAATCGAGCTTTATGTTGTCTTGAAAGAAGCCGCTCAAGCGAGTATAATTAAACGAAGCAGTGGAATGGAAGAAGTAGGAAAGCACCAGGTTATAAGGGTCGTAAGGCTGGTTAAATCGGCTGGAATCACGGCGTTCCCATTCGTGCAGCTCGTCATTGATATTGGTAACGGTTGCATTAAGGCCAAACTGCAGGAAATTGCGGCCATGTTTACCCGCATCGTAAGAACCGCGCATACCCACATCGCCAACTGATACGTCCAGATAGTTACGGGCAAAATCGTGTATATAACCCGTGCCGAGGTACGTCTTTATCTGGCCAAAATCTTTCTTGCCTAAGTCGGTCTGCAATTCGCCGAAAAGATACTCACCGCCTATATCATACGTCTCGTATTCGTTGGTCTGAAAACCAGAAGCGAGGAACTTCAATTTTAATTTCGATGAGTCAGGATGATAGCTGGCTGAAATGCCACCGAAGCGAGAATCGAACTGATCAAATTCACCACCATCATAAAAAACATCAAGCTGGTAAGCCTGATTCAGCACGCCAAAACTGGCTACCCTTGTTTCAGGGAAAAACGTGAATCTGTTGCGGGCATAGTTGCCTATAAACTCTACGTCCCATTTACTGTTTACTCTGTAGCTGATCAGGGTCTGCAAATCGGTAAACGATGGGTTGTAAATACCCTTGGTGGGCTGCGACTGTAATATATACTGGTTACTCTTTTGCCTCGCACCAAACAAGTAAGTGAGTTTACCATTTTTAGAAACGCCTTCCAGGTGCAGGTTGGCACCTAATAAACTCGTCATTAAAGAGCCTGAAAACTGCTTGGGCTTTTTGTAGGTAACATCGAGCACGCTGCTCATTTTATCGCCATATTTCGACTGAAAACCACCCACAGAAAAATTGACATTCGCCACGAGGTCGCTATTCACAAAACTTAAACCTTCCTGCTGGCCGGTGCGCACTAAAAAAGGCCTGTATATCTCAAAATCATTTACATAAACCAGGTTTTCGTCATAGTTACCACCACGTACGCTGTACTGAGATGTGAGTTCGTTATTGCTACCTACCTGTAATTTAATAAGCGCCTCTACCCCACCAATAATACTTGGGTTATACTTGTCTTTAAGAAAGCCGATGTTCACGAGGCCCACTTCGCGCGGGTGTTTCGCCTTGATGGTTACTACGCCGAGATCATTATTTTTTTTCTTCAGCCTGATGTTGATGCTCTTTATCTCCCCTTTATGCAGGTTAACGCTGGTGTGCACCAGTTCGTAATTTTCGGCATAGTATAATACTTTCACTTCCTTACCAAAAGGTATGGTGAGCATGTAATAGCCCTTTGTATTGGTGCGCACCCCTAAGCCGGTTTCTTCATCTATCACCAACACAGAATCCATGCCTTTGCCGGCAGCATTATGCACAATACCATCAACAACAGCCTGCTGGGCTTTGCTTAACCATGAAAAAAACAATAAACTAACAAGCAGTAGTAGCCGTGGTGAACGCATATGTATATTAACGAAGGTAAACTTACTTTATTTTCCTGCCGATTTCAATCTTTTGATAGTATCGGTAGGGTCAGGTGAAGAAAACACCGTGTTACCGGCAACCAGTACATCGGCACCATCGTTAATTAACTGCTCAATATTATCAAGTGTTACGCCACCATCTATTTCAATAAGTGTGCTTGCACCACGCGCTGTTATTATCTTTTTAAGGTCGCGTATCTTCTGGTGTGTATTGGCAATGAATTTTTGCCCCCCGAAACCAGGGTTCACACTCATCAGGCACACAACGTCTATTTCCGTAATAATATCGGCCAAAAGGCTTACTGGTGTGTGCGGATTGACCGCTACCCCAGCCTTCATGCCCAATGCTTTAATTGCCTGCATGCTGCGGTGCAGGTGTGTAGATGTTTCAATATGCACCGTGAGTATATCGGCACCTGCATTTGCAAAAGCTTCGAAATAATGTTCTGGCTCCACAATCATCAAATGCACATCGAAAGGCTTTTTTGCCTTCTTTTTCATGGCCGCAATTACCGGCATACCAAAGGTAATATTAGGCACAAACCTGCCATCCATAACATCAAGGTGAAACCAATCGGCCTCGCTGGCATTGATCATGGCAATGTCCTGTTCCAGATTCAGAAAATTCGCAGAAAGAATTGATGGTGCTATTAAAGCCATTTTTTATAATTGTAAATTGTTAATTGTAAATGATAAATTGCCTCTTTTTAATTGTTAATGGTTAATTGTAAATGATAAATTGTCTCTTTTTAATTGCCCAAGCTTTCATTCAGCACAAAATTGACAATCTACTATTGTCACCGCAGCGCACAATTGATAATTAACAATTAACCATTTACAATTGCCTACCCGTTTATTCTTTTGAGGGCAATTTTAGGGCTTTGGTAACTGGTATCGAGGGTTATTGCCCTTTTATAGTCAGCCGCAGCTTCGGGTATTTTTTTCATCATTTCATTGCATACGCCGCGATCGTAGTATGCTGTTGGGTTATCAGGTTGCATTTTGGTAACCAGGTCGTACATGCGGTAGGCTTTTTCAACTGAATCTTGCTGCATGAGTAAGTAACCCAGGTTAAAATAAGCATCAAAGAAATGTGTATTTAAAATAATGCACTTCCTGTATAACTGCTTTGCTGTAATGAAATCATTGTTATTTTGGTAATAAACGCCCCTTGCAAAAACCGGGTACACATCGCTGCTATCCATACGGTAGGCATTATCCAGGTACTTAATGGCCATGGGGTCATTACGTGCACTGTAAATAAGCCCGAGCTGTAAAACCGCCTCTTTAAAATTAGGGTCAACCTGCACCGCCGTCTGGAAATTGGTTATTGCCTTTGTGGTGTCTTTCATATCCTTATAAACCATCGCCTTCAGGAAATATGCCTCCGGATTGTAGATATCCTGCCTCAGCACAATATTGATCTGTTCAAAAGCCTTCGGATAATCTTGCGTGAAAAGGAACATTTTGGCGATTTTAAGATGCGCCTTGGGGTCTTTGGGGTTTATTTTTATGGCCCTCTGCAACCACTCCACCGAACCTGCAATATCCTTGTTTTCAAACAGCAATTCTCCTATAGCACTGTAATAAGTTGCGTTATTAGAATCGAGTGCCGATGCCCTTTTAAAATCGCGCAAAGCAAGCGTATCCTGATTCAGTTTAGCCAGCATTTTGCCCCTTGTAAAATAAAGGGAGGCATCGTTAGGCGTATTCTTTATCTTGTCAGTAACATCTTTAAGCCGCGGATCACTTTTATAAACCAGACTATCATCAGTAGGAGCAGAGGTCTGTTTGCAAGCCGCAAAAAGCAGCAGTAAGCAGAACGAAAGTAAAATTTTGTGCGGTGCACTCTTCATGCTGCAAACTTATTAAAAATGAAGTTATGAAAATTGCAAAATTCCAGATAGTTAAGCAGTGGTTTGCCGAGCTTACCCTTTAACAAACTTTATTATGGCCGTGGCAAAACCGGCGCTTAGTGGCAATGTTGGTTTATTGTAGGTCTCGAAATTGCCAGCACGGTCGGTTGGTGCATCTTTCATGGGGTGATTCATCTTCCTTATGATGACCAACTTTGCCTTCGGTGCTGCCTTTTTCAGGTTATTGGCATTCTTCACGCTTACCTGCAAGTCATTATCGCCCTGAATGATCAATACCGGCACCTGTAGCTTTTTAATTTCCTCCTGCGGATCGTACTTGAGCCACGAGCGCATATAGGGTTGCATACCGGGGCTAAATATTGGATATAATGCGGCAGGAATGTTTTGCGCATCTTTGCCCATCATAATAGTATCCATTATACGGCCTGCACTATCAGCCATCTCTGCCGATTGCGCCGCATATTGATCTTTGATCGTTTTATTGATGCGCTCGCCCGCACCAGCTATTGATATATACTTTTTAGCGCCTGCATTTTTTGCGGCTATCATGCCTACCAGCGACCCTTCACTGTGTCCTGCCACTATCACTTCGCTAAAGCGCGGGTCAGCTTTCAGCAGTTTTATAAAACCCTCAGCATCATCAATATAAGTGCCAAATAATAAACTTGATTTCGAATTCAATGCGGCCGCACTCTCTCCTACCCCACGCTTATCATACCGCACCGATGCAATCCCTACCTGCTTCAACGAATCAGCCAGCATTTTAAAGGCATTGGTTTTAAGGTTCAGGTCACTGTTGCAGTTACGGTCGGTGGGTCCTGAACCCGCTATCAGTAGCACCACAGGCACTTTTTTAGCCCCCTCGGGCATTGCAAGCGAACCATAAATTTTGCCGGTAGGGGTAGATAATACCATATCCGACACATCGGCCGGTTCTGTTGATGTTTCTTTGTACGGCACAAAGCGGAAGGTTTCCAGTTTATGGTCGGCATTCGCTGCCAGAACAAGAGTGAGTGTGGCGTTTTTAAATTCCGACTTATAAAAATCCATTCCGCTTTCCTGACGCGATAAACTAAACGACTTTAAATCGCCTACCTGCTGGTGCAGCCCCGCCATTGCAGTGGCTAATTTATCGGCAGCCATTAATTGCTTGCTGCGTTCAGAAAGCATACTAAAAATGCTATCGTGCTTGTCATTATTAAAAAATTGCTGAAAACGGCCAACGAGTGCCTCAGTAGTATGTAAAGCCTGTGCATTAGCCCAGCTACAAGTTAGCAATGCAAGACCAGACAGTAGAAAAATTTTCTTCATAAAATGTTGAATGAATTTCGCTGGCAAAGATAAGCGAATTGAATGGGCAACATACATTAGCGAGGGAAAATGAGACACTATGCTTTAGGCCCTCAGCCGCTTACTCACTTCATCAACCTGATGCTCCAGTTACGATGTGAAAACTAAAGGTGGATTTTATAAATATCGCTTGAAATAGTGTAAGACTAATGTTTAACCAGGGCCTAAATTTGTAGAAGAATTTCTTTAATCACCCATCATTAAAAAATACAGCTATGGCAAACGATAATTCTACAAGTCGCGAACAACAAAAGACGGTCAATATTAAGCGGACTTTCGACCTGCCTCTGGAAACGGTGTGGAAAGCATGGTCAGAACCTGAAAGCCTTAAAAAATGGTGGGGGCCCCGGGGATTATAGTTGTCCGTACGCTGCAATCGACTTCAAAGTTGGTGGTAAATATTTAAACTCGATGAAGGGACCTGACGGGAAAGAAATATGGTCAACTGGTATATATAAAGAGATCATAGCCGGCAAAAAAATTGTTTATACAGATAGCTTTGCTGATAGCAAAGGCAATGTTGTGCCAGCCAGCCAATACAAAATGCCGGGCAATTGGGCGGCTATTTCCCCCTTTGCCTCCACCAGTAAAGCTATAACGAAAAAAAACATCAAGCACTATCATATTAGCAACATTTTTAAGATTTTTTGCAACATATTCTGTGCTGGAACCTTTACTATGAAAGTATCTGTCTAATTGATAGTCTGCAATTTCACCTTGCAATCTATCTTGCCCGGAGTACCTTCCTGTCATGTTGCCGTTAAGGTCGCCCCAAACTCCAAAATGTTCACTATTGATTTCAATTGTCTTTTCAATAAATTCGTGTTTTAAATAAGGTGTACCATACTCGTCATAACCCAAAGGAATTCCCTCTTCGTTATTCTTGTCAACAAAGTAATGTAGAGTGGTTCCTATAATGTATCCTCCATAATATCTTCCTTTTGCCCATTCTAAAGCATTTTCATTATTTGAATCGCCCATACCAAGCATATTGCCCTTCTTATTATCAACTTCTTGTTGCTTATTTTTTTCATTCGTTTTCTCTTCTACCTTTTTTGGTGGTTCTTTCTTTTCAGGATCATTCCAAGTTATCGGATTATTAAACCCGTAATTATACGGCGACATTCCCGCATACTAACTCTCCATCGGGTCGACAGCACTCCACCTCGCCAGCCAAGGTATATAATACCTTGCTCCATGATAATAAAGACCTGTCTCTTCATCACGCTCTTTACCTGTGTATCTGTAACGTTTGGCAACGGCGCTTATGGCGGAATTTTGTGCCTGGAAACTGGTTGTGCCAAACGGATGTTATTATTCATAGCTGATAATGGCTGTACTGTCATCCAGTTCCAATACTGCGGTACCCAGCTTGGCGTAATCTCAGTGACTACATCATAGTTATGGGTCAATCTCTTGATTGACCCATAACTACCCCGATATGAAGTCTGCACTATAGTTCTTGCTGCATCTAAAATAAATTATTACACCAATCATGAGATTGGCAACCGTCGTGATGTTGTCAGGAGACAGCCAAGCTAGGAAATCCAAAATAGAATCATGCCATTTAATCATAATTTTTCGTAGAAAAATGATTTAGAAGTTCATGAAAGGTGCTACCGCAGTTAACAGTTTCATCTAAAGCAGTAAAATATTCATCTGCTTCAAAAAAACTCTTATTAATGAGGTTATAACCATAAAATGTTCCACTTCCGTTTGAACCAATTAAAATCAGTTGCTGTGAAAAGTCGAGCCAATCAAAATATGGATTCAATTGGCATATTGTTTTCCCTGACCACAAGTCAATGTAATTGTCATTGATAAAACCGACGCAACCATCGTAAAGTGAAATAAACTCAACATAATCGGATGACAATTGAGTAAGTAATCGCATGCACTCATCCGACAAAAGCGTTTTTTTTCTCAACTCAATTTTGTCATTTTTTTCTAGTGTCAAATCCATCATTTTTTAAATGTTCGCCCTTATATAAATCAAATGTGTCGTGTTTTCAATTGGCAAATCGAATACTACCCATTTCCAATTCAAATATAATCATTTGTCAAACTCCCCCCTTTACTAAAAAAGCCCCCGAAAATCGGAGGCTTCAATAGTGATTTTTTATTTAATTACTTGATCAATTTCTTGTAGAAAGGATTGAATTTGAAAATATCCAGATAGTCCTTTGTACGCTCGTAGATTTCTTTTATTTCATCTTTGTTCAATTCCTGTGCAGTAGCAAAATTGGCTGCTTCTGTAGGGGTTCTTACAGTACCCCAAGGGTAAACTTCAGTCAGGGGTTCGCCATTCCAGCTTGGGGTATCGAGTGTTTTACTGCTCTTGATACCAACCTTAGCCAACACGCCTGACAACACGCCTACTTTATCCTTAATCATATCGTCGAACTTAACGATGTGGTAATGATCAGGGAATTTCTGTGCGTAGATCAATGAAAAATACTGGCAGGTAACCCAACCGGTCATGTAGTGCGCTATGGAAAGTGGCACTGCTCGTTTCTTAGTATCAGCATAAGCGGAGAACGGATTCCTTACTACGTGCAATACATGGCCGTTGCCGTTATAATCTTTAATTATCTTATCGCCATCAACACCAATAATAGGGCTATAACCCACCCAGGCTTTTTCTTTACCGGTAGTTTTATAGTTTTTCCAGGCAGTGAATGTAGCCCTGAAAAAAGCTTCCATTACATTTGCCCTGGAAAGATCCTTGCCTTTCAGGAATTTCAAATAATCACTTTTCCTGTCAGTATCAGTCATTTGAATATCGGCAGTGCGGAATTTACTCACATAAGGTGTTTTAGCCCTTACTTTACCCTCCTCATCAATAATGAACTCATACATTTCTTCGGCTGTAGCGCTTGCAGGAAAAATTGGCCACCTGTACTTCAGCGGATACATGCTTGACAAATAGTCATTCACAAATTTGGTACCCGGCTGTGATTCGAACGGGTAAACACATAATTCAGGATGTCCGTCTAATAAACGATGTGTGGTGTTACCGCCATTTTCGTACATGGCCGATAGCATAATGAACTTGTAATCTGATTTTTTCATAAACCCTGTTTAATGTTATCTGACGTAAAAATAATTTTTTATAATAAAGAAACTGAAAATATTTTTTTCTCCACCGGAGTTTTTTTCAAAACCCTGAAAGGCAAGCCGGAACATTTTTCCGCACTAATATAGTCAATTCCAAAAATCTGGTTGCCAAAAGGGAATTTTATTTCGCCAATTACTTCACCGGTTTTAATATTAACTGCCACAATACCACAATCCTGCGTTTTTGAAGTAATGCCCGGCGCATAGTGCCGGAACCGCGGCAGTACCCTGGAAACCCCAACGAAAAGCACGTCGCCCACAAAGCACAAGCCGCGTGTCCACCCGTTGAATTTAAATATCGGTTTAAACTGTGTGTTTTCAATATAGCCTACTTCGCCATAGCCGCTATTAGCTACCCAAATCTTGTTTTTATACAACCTGGCCCCATGCGGCCTTGTCAGCCCAAAGCCAACAGGTTCACGGCTTTCGCCAGAAAATATTACCCCTTGCTTATCCACCGGGTAATTTACATGCCCTGGTCTACGCGAAGATATTTTAGCCCCCGATGCACTGAAAAATGAACTCTTTAAATCTTTACCGAAGGCAATAGAATTGAGCTGTATGTAGTTGGCTGTAGTGTTTGGTTTGCCCTTTACTTCAATGCAGTTGGGCCACCATATTGGTTGCTCCGGCACATTGGTATTCATATCTATTTCCAGCACACTGTTCATACCTACCGAATTGGCGTAAAGCTTGCCATCGCCAATAACCAGATCATGAAAATAATACTCACCGGGGTAGAATTTACTACGAGCCGGAAGCATTATGTTTTCTTTAGGCTTGCCCAGTTTCAGCCTCTTTAAATAGCCACCGGCAACCTTAAATTCCATTATCTGGTTGGGGTTGCGGGTAGCAGCAATATACATGGCGTTCTTCTTCCTGTCAATGGCAATGCCCGATGGGTGCGGAAGGTGAATAAAGCTTTGGTCAATTTTATTAGGTGCAGGTGCATGCAACGCTATCAGCAGATTCTCATATTCCCGTGTAGCGAACAAGGTTATTTTAAGCTCGTGCAACAACTGTATGAATGAAGGGCTCGCTTTAAATTTCAGGGTGTCTTTTGTTATGCCGGCAACATCGAACGATGTACCGAATACTTCTGACGGATGGCGCAACGCCGCATTTTGCTGCGACCACAAGGCTTCTTTAGCTGTCATATTTTATTACGCAGTTTAAAGGCCCCTGAATACATTTTAAAAGCCGATTTAAAGTTGGTGGTGCTCGACCCGCTTATGCGTGTTGTTGAAACCACTGGTATATCAATAATAAGTACGCCCATTTTAGCGCAACGCACTATAATTTCAGCATCAATAAGGTCGTCGTCCGAAATAATCTCCAGCTTATCGTAAACCTTGCGGGGCAATACTTTCGGTGTTCCGTTAATATCCCATATCGGCACCTTGTACAATATCCTGCACTCCAGGTTATACAATGTCGATCCTACTTTGCGTGTAAATTTTTCGCGGATGATACGGGTTGCCTTAACCACATTATCGTTATTTACTTTGGCGTAATTGAGTATCAGCAGCAGGTCGGCAATTTCGGTGCGGGCACTGTTGGTGTAACACAGGTATTTGCCTTGTGCCTGCGCCAGGCCATACTTCACCGCCCTGCCCCAGCCGCCTTTTTCCAGCCAATGCACTTTTACATTGGGGCGGTTATTCAGGCTGTTAAGTTTAGCAACAGCACCATCATCAACACCGTTCACAATAAACAATAACTCCCAGGTTTCGCCGAGGGTATCCAGGTGCTGCGTATAAGTATCATAGAGATGTTCGGCATGGTTCAACTGCTTGTATAAGGGCAGTATTATTGAAAACATCGGTGCCGTCATACTTGTTTGTTCCAGTTCCAAAATGCTGTATCGAATTTAACTTCTTTTTGCCACGAATCTACTTTTGCGAGCCCTTCCGCCAGGCTCACTGTTGCCTGCCAGCCCAATAATGCCTTAGCCTTTTCGCTATTGGAATACCAGTCCTTCACATCCCAGTTACGGTTAGGCATGCTGTTGAATTCCGGGTATACCGGTATATCAAATTGTTCTTTTATCAGGTTTGTAAGTTCTCTTATCGTCGTCTTGGTTCCGGTGCCAATATTGAACGCCTCGCCCTTTACTTTATTCACCTCAACAGCAGCGCGTATAAAGGCATCGCATACATCCGCAACATCCACAAAGTCGCGCGATATATCCGGGTCAACAAGCGGTGGGTATGTTTTTTTGCGGGCCGCGGCAATAAGCACAGGCACTAACCTGTCGGGTTCTTCCCATGCACCATATGCCGAATACAAACGCAAATGCGCCACCGGCAATTGCTCTATTTTGCCATAGTATTTTACAGAATAGTAGGATGCTACTTTCGATACAGCATAGTGGCTGTTGGGCACCAACTCGGCATCTTCAAGCGGCGCGGCACTATTCGTACCATACTCTGAACTGGAGCCTGCATGAATGTATGCTGCAAAACCTTGTTCTTTCAACAATTCAACAATATTTACAACCGAGTTGAAATTGGTGTTGTATATCTTCTTGTATTCTTTCTGCTTGGAATAGGCACCGTAAGCCGCAAGATTAAAAATGGTTCTCGGCTTGTATTCCCTGAACAGATCTTTTAGAATAGTTATCTCGTTTATATCGCAGGATATAATATTATCTACCGGGGTATAGTTTACTAACAGCCGCCAGTTATTGCGCGGATCCTGCGTAATAGCATATACATCTTTGCGATAGGCCAATATGGTATTGAACAGGTTTACGCCAATAAAGCCTCCTGCCCCAAAAACGAATATAGGACCTTCCAGTTGTAGTATCTTTTGCTGTATTTCTTCGCTAACCAACATAATGCCTTAAAAGTAAGAATTAATTACCCGTAAAATATTCCCTTCATCCAAACCGCTTATTTGCTGGTGGTATGCCTGGCTGCCATATAAACCGTTGGGGTAACCTTCGGCATGTAAACTTATAAATTTATTTATGGGCAAACCAGCTTCATTCACCAAAAGTGCCAAAGTGCTGCCTAGGCCACCCACCGATATATGCTCTTCTATCACCAATACTTTTTTGCTGGCGGCAATACTTGCAGCCATTGCAATTGGCAGTGCCACAAGTGGCATGGTGTTCGATGTAAATATATCTATCTCGCGGCGCTGAGTGCAATTTGCAACGGCAGCAAGTAAGTTACCAGTAACCGGCCCCTGCGAAATAATAGTAAGTTGTGGTGCAGTTGTGGGCTGCGATGCTGCGCCACCTGCCACCAATTGCATATCGGCAGGCAGGTTTTTACCCAAGCCCAAACGAAGATAAGCCGGCCTCCTGCGGACAAACATTTCATCCATAGTAGTGCGCATATCTTCCACAAAACCAGGTACATAGCACTGCATATTTGGCAAACCGCTTAAAGTGGCAATATCTTCAATAGCGTGGTGAGATGACCCCATTATGCCATACCCATAGCCGCCACCATTACCCACAATGTAAACAGGCAGATTATGAAAACAAACGTCATTCCGCATTTGTTCCAGGCAGCGGTAAACGACAAATGGAGCTATGCTATAGCATATTACCTGATAGCCCTGCGATGCCATTCCGGCGGCTATGCCAATCATATTCTGTTCGGCAACACCAGCATTTATAAAGCGTGGACCCATCTTTTTCGCCACACCCTCTAACGCATTATACCCCAGATCGCCCGTAATAAAGATGAAATCTTCACGGTCGGCCAGGTTCTTTTCAATATATTCTGAAAAATGCTTTCTCATTTAATACAAGGTCGTTATGGGTTTAATCGTTGTCAAGGCCGTATGTCGATTGAATTTCTTTTTGTGCACTGGCATATTGGGCTTCTGTCATAGGCAAGTAGTGCCACTCCATCTTGTCTTCCATCTCCTTTATGCCCTTACCCTTTATGGTGCGGGCCGATATCATTTTTGGCTGGCCATTTTTATTTGCAGCCAGTTTTTGCCATGCCGCAGCAAGTGCTTCAATATCATGCCCGTCGCATGCTACCACTTCAAAACCCATGGCAGTCCACAATTTGGGCGATGCGGTATTACCCAGTATATCGGCCGTATTACCAAAACCCTGCAATCCGTTGCAATCAACAACGGCAATTAAATTATCTAACTTATTGGCAACTGCAAAGTGCGCAGCCTCCCACGATGTCCCTTCATTGGTTTCGCCATCACTCATTAAAACAAAACTTAGCTGGTCATTTCCCTTTAGCATGTTGGCCTTGGCAATACCCGTAGCCAGTGGCAAACCATGCCCAAGCGAACCTGTAGCAAACGGTATGGCCGCGTATTTAAGCGGTGCAGGGTGCGCTGGCAATGTAGTGGCATTCTTATAAAACGAATCCAGATCGCCATCAGGTATGGCACCAGTTTCATTCAATATAGTATAAAGCGCGGTTGCAGCATGCCCTTTGGAGAGTATGAATGTATCGGCATCCTTTTTAAATTTAAGGATGGCGGTCATGATATCAATACAACTCAACGAACACCCAATATGCCCCGAACCTGCACCGTAATGCATTTTTAGGATATTGGTGCGCAGCCTGCCCTGTAATTGTTTATAGTCCATTAATAGCGTGAATTACTAAAACCTTTACAAGATAGGATTATTGTTGTAAACAAACAATGGAAGCCTAAGTTTACTGTAAGCGGAAAGATGAATTCCGGGTTAATTTTCTTTCATTTTCACTACTGTCCGATTAAAATATTATTTGTAAAAGCACGTAACATCTGCGCCGCCTTCCCGGCGCAGACATTAGAGTAACAAGCTTCAGCAAAACACGCCGCAGGGCTCCTTTTGCCCGCGGCAGCGATTGTCCCGAAAGCATTCGGGATGCCGCTTTTTTTGGTTCTTTTTTGCGGCAGCACAAAAAAAGAACATGGAGACGAGATGACAACAACCAGCAAGGAGGACGGACAAAGGCTGGGTAGCATAATAATAAAACGAGCTGTAATGCTTGCTGACGCTACATTTCAGTCGATGACTACTTTTTTTGCCGGACAACAGTGATATCATATATTAAAATAGGGGCACCGGCCAACATATACAATGAAAACTACTGCAATGCATCAATTTTTTAAACTCTGGAATAGAGAGACGCGCAACAAAACAAGAAATACCATTATTAGGTTTTAGCGGTTACTGATTATTTTGTATTTTGGCACATTACAAAACCACGTATTGTGTCGGCAAAGAAAAAAAACACGCCCGAAAAGGCATCAGAAAATATACAAAGTACCCCGCAGCCCGTTCCCGCAGCTGCTTCAAGCCCTGTAAAAGACTTTTTTGAAACAAATGCCAAATGGGTTCCCGCAGTGGCTTTTGGCCTGCTCTTTTTAGGTGCACTGCTTATATTCAAAGACTTTCTGTTTGGCGAAAAGTGCTACCTTTTCAAAGATATAGCCAGTGATTCGCTCAACTTCTCCTACCCCTCCATGTATGGCACGGCTGACTATATTGCTAAATATGGCTTACCTAAATGGTCGTTTAGTATCGGTATAGGGCAAAATGCGTTCCCGTTTATTTTGCGCGATCCGTTTGATATTTTCTACTACCTGGCAGGCAAAGACAGCATTCAGTATGGTATTATCTATAAAGAATTTGCCAAGATAATTATGGCTGGCATGGTCTTTTACTACTACCTGCGTAAAGTAAACCTTTCGGCCTATACATCTGTTCTGGGTGCGCTTTTCTATTCTTTCTCTGGTTTTATGATTTTGGGTAGCTGCTGGTACATTTTCACCTCCGAAGGTTTGATACTGGCCCTATACCTGCTGGCATTTGAGCAATTACTAAAAGACGGCAAATGGTATTTATTCCCAGTCGCAGCCTTTCTCACCGGCATAAGCCAGCCCTTTAACCTATACATTTTCGGACTGTTCTTGATTTTGTATGCGCTGGTGCGTCTGGTGCAAACCGACCGCTTCAACACAAAAGAAGTAATTAGCATCTTCCTGAAGATGGCCGGGTTTGGCGCTATTGGCCTATTGTTGGCCGGGCCGTGCTTATTAGAAAACGTGGTGCAATTACTAGAGAGCCCGCGTGGTGGCAACTATTCCCTTTCCGAAGGTTTAAAGGCAACGCCTATGTTCCAGCCTTCCGATAAAATAGAGTTTGGTTCTGCTATGCTGAGGTTCTTTTCTACCGACATATTGGGCGGAGGCCGCGATTTCAGAGGTTGGCGCAATCTGTTGGAGGCACCAATGTTCTACTGCGGTCTGCCATGTCTTATACTAATGCCGCAGGTTTTCAGTTTTTTGAATAAAAGAACAAAAACTGCTTTTGCAATTTTCCTTGGTTTGTGGATGCTGCCTATCATATTCCCCTATTTCCGCTATGCATACTGGATGTTCTCCGGTAATTACTACCGTATTCTTTCCTTCTTTGTTTCGTTGGTATTCATGTATTTTTCCCTAACGGCTCTTGACCTTATCATCAAAAACAAAAAGATAAACCTGATTACGCTGGTGGTTACTATTGTAGCTTTATTCCTGTTACTTAACTATCCTTACTTCGCTGAAAGTGGCGTTGTGAATGCTGGCCAGATGGGTTTCGCGAGCGTACTGATGCTCGCCTACGGTGCCCTGCTGTTTTTCATGACCAAACGCAGCGATAACACCTACATCAAGTATGCCTTTATGGCCCTGATATTTGTTGAAGTGATTTTCATGTCGCGCACACTCATCAACGACATGGACCCGTTAACGCCTGAAGATATACAGAACAGGATCAGCTACAACGATTATACCAACGAAGCAGTTTCGTTCATACACAATCAGGATAAGTCCCCCTTCTACCGTGTGGATAAGAGTTATCCATCATCGCCTGCCATGCATGGTTCTATAAATGATGCCTTGGTACAAGGTTATTATGGCAGCGCCAACTATAGCTCATTTAACCAGGAAAACTACATCAACTACCTCACACTGATGGGCATCAGCCGTATTGGCGACGAAAATTCATCGCGCTGGGCTATGGGCTTCATTATGCGCATTATGCTGGAGGCTCAGAATAATGTGAAATACATCATCACCAAATCAAAACCACTGCCGCTGTGGTATTGCGATTCATTGGCTTCCTTCAATAATATAGTAGTGCTACGCAGCAAATTTGCATTGCCGCTCGGCTATACACACGACCGATACATAAAACGCAGTGCATTTAACGACCTTGACCTTACCCAAAAAGACATGGTAAGTCTGGATGCCTGCGTGATAAATGATGCAGATGTTGCTAAGTGCAGTGGCCTGAAGGAATTCCAGCTGAAGGATACCATGGATGCACGCATGTTTAACCCTGACCTTTTCGGACAAAAAATTGCCGCACTCAGAAAAGATACATTGACCATCGAAAAATTCGCCCAAACTAACATTAAAGGCAAAATAAACCTTACCGAAGATAAAATGATGTACTTCTCCATACCCATAGATGGCGGCTGGAAGGCAATGGTTGACGGAAAGGAAAAAGACAAAATAATGCTGAGTGGCGGCCTCACAGGTGTTATGGTGCCCAAGGGCCAACATACCGTAGAATTAGCTTATGAACTCCGTTATTACACGAAAGGGATATATATGAGTATTGCGGGCTTACTCATTTTTGCAGGGCTGTTTTTTGCTTTTAAACCAACGAAAAAAGAAGAGATAGCAGCGTAATTTTATCATGTTGCCGCTACAATGTAACTATTGGCACGGGCACGAAAATGGCATTAGCTAAGAACGGAAAGGAAAGGTATGAGCAAGCTGATACAAAAGATTAAGAACTATGTGAACCAAAGGTTCATAATAAAATATATTGACAACCGATACTGGAATGTGACGGATGGTAAACCCGGCCGTGTTGAAACGATATTAAAAGAAGATGCTGTTGACGCACTAAAAAAGCTGTATCCGCACAAAGACTTTGATCAGGAAAAAATAAACAATCTGCCTAACTACCGCTTCCTTATGCACAAGGCAGAACGGTACATTTATAAAATAACCGATTGCATGGTGGACCCCGGCCACAACTGGACCATGTTCGGCGGAAAAGATATTTTCAGCTATTCGTTCCCGTTTATTGAAGACCCGTGGGATGGTATAAAAGCGCGCCCCTCGGTTATTGGCAACCTTTTTAAGAAAGAAGTAAAGGAACTGCAAAGCGGCATTGTGGTAAAGTATATGTGGGAGAACTACTACCACTTTTTTGTGGATACCCTACCCCAAATTATGCTTTGCGATGATTACCTGCCGTTGGATATCCCAATCATCGTCCCTTATCATTTTGGCCGATATGGCTATATACAGGAATACTTCAAAGCTTTCCCCCCGAAGCGTAAAATTATTATACAGGAGGCAGGGCAATACTTTAAGGTAAAGGAACTGTATGTGGCGAAAGACAATATCCGATACCAGTATTTACCGGTTATCAGGCAAAACCTGTTGTCGCTGCCAATTGAGAAAATGGTGCCCGATACGGACGGCCCGGAGCGTGTCTTTTTTACCCGTAAAAAAGATTTGCGCCGTGGCATCACGAATATTGAAGAGCTGGAACAAATGGCCCGCGATAAAGGGTTTAAAATAGTAAACCCTGGCGAACTAACCCTTATGCAGCAAATAAAGCTGTGTTCAAAGGCCAAATTACTGATTGCAGTACATGGTGCAGCACTCACCAACCTGCTCTTCTTCCCTGATGATAATTTAAAGGTGCTGGAGATTTTTCCGGGTAATGGTTTTTGCCCCGAACATTATGAGCAGATCTCTCACACACTCGGATTCAACTATGATTCCATCGAAGGCAACGGCCTCAACGAACGATCGCAGTTTACCATTGAAACAAAAGTATTCGAAGCAGCTTTGAATAAGCTGGTAGGTGGTATTTAGCATTGTATTATACCCTTCATACATCAAAAATACGGTACATAAGCCATGTCATTGCGCTGGTAAGTGCAAAAGGTTTGTAGCTAGAAACCAATTAAATAAACCGTGTGCCGGCAGGTACACAACAATCGTAACCGTGCCGGTTTATTATGTATGTGTCAATGGTATTACCTGCAGAAACATCTCCTTTTCTGAAAAAACAAAGCCCACAACCGTATAAAACGATCGTGGGCCTTCAAATTGTTATTATATCAAAAACAATATCTACTACTCTATTACAAAATGAAGCACTGCAACATTCGCTCCCTGCCTCACTTTCACGAGATATGAACCTTGTGCCAGCGTATTTTTCAGGTTCAGTTGTTCATTTAATTGGCCGTTATCTGCCTTTGCAACGCCGCTGTAAACCAGCTTGCCAGTAATTTCAAATATTTCAAAAACCACCTCTTCGTTACCACTTATCTTACCAGAAAGTGTAAAAGCACCATGGTTGGGGTTAGGGAATAACGATATGTTACCAACCGTTGAAATAAGATTGCTAACCTCAAGATAATCAGCATAAATAACAATTGGGTTACTGTAAACCAAAGTTTGTGTAACGCAGGTAATACTGCTGGTCATGGCACATTTTACAGTATCGTTGCTGGAAACATTGCGGGCATAAGATATATTGGTTGCACCAGCAATAGCTACATTGTTAACATACCATTGATAGGTAGGTGCAGAGCCTCCGTAGGTAGTGGTAGAATAGAATGTAATGAGCTGTCCGGAATAAGCAACAGAATCAGACGGTGTGCTTACAATGGAAATTACCGGGGTTACAGATGGGGTTACAGCCATTGTAGCGGTGGTCGCTACCGTATCGGCTGTGCGGCATAATGCATCACTGGTCATCTTGCATACCACAATGTCGCCAATAGCAGGAACGTAGCCAAAAGTGCTTCCCGTAGCTACAGTAGCGCCCAACAGTTGCCACATAAATACCGGGGCAGAACCTCCGTTTACTGCAGTTGTTGCAATGTGCACGCTATCTCTTTCGCAAATTGAGGCAGAAGGGCTTACCGCAAGGGTAACCGCAGGTACCACTGTGGTATTTACAGTAACACTTTTGCGGCTGGTAAATGTGCCGCAGGTATTGGCAATAGTATATATAACAGTATCAATGCCGGCTGTAGTACCGGTAACAATACCCGCAGTTGATACCGAGGCGTGGCTGTTACTTACCGTCCACGCACCACCGGAAATTGTGCCGGTAAGTGTTATAGTACTACTCTGGCAAACCACAGATGGGCCGGCAGGCGTAGTTAAATGTACAATGGAATCAATCCGTAACGGGAATGTAGCAGTGTCAGCATCGCATACGTTTGACACCACATAATAAGCCGTATCATAACCGCCACTTATGCCGGTAGCCCTGCCTGTAGCGGATATGGAAGCATGGGCATTCGCCAAAAACCAAGAACCACCAGAAACTGCATCCGTAAGATTAACCGATGCAGTATCGCAGAATACTGCCGGGCCTGTTATAGTACCAGCGTTCGATAAAGTATGTATACTGAACGGGAAGCGTGCCGAATTCGGATAGCAAATATTAGTAACGGTATAGATAGCGGTATCATTGCCTGGTGTGATGCCCGTTACAACTGAACCTGCAATTGATGCACGGGTGTTGCTGAGTGTCCAGGTACCACCACCAACTGAATCGGTAAGTGTTATGGATGCTGCAGGGCAAACAACAGCACTGCCATGTATTACGCCGGCATCAGGTAATGCCCGTTCTGTAATATGCAAAATGTTCGATGTTGTGAAAACGGTATCATCCATTATGGTGCGCATAACACACTTTACATTATCGCCGCTAACAACCGATGTACTCGTAAAGCCAACACTATCAGTACCAACAGGGGTAGTATTTACATACCACTGGTAGTGTGGCGTATTTACAGTACTGTAGGTAGCCGCACAATGAAGTATACCACCATGGCAAAGGGTATCGCGGCAGGTTGATGATGCCGCAATGGCTGGTATCAGCATGGTGTTATATGCTGTATCGGTAAGCACAACGGGGTTGTCATCAAAGAAAATACCAGCATGGTTATCAATGTGTGTGCCAGTGGCAACGCCGTAATTTGCTTTTACATTAAACATTACGCTACCTGTGCAATGGTTGTGGTGCGTGCTGTCCGGCAACATGATATTTGGGAAATCAAACTTAACAATGTTGTGGCCGCCTGCCCTGGTAATGGAAGTGTTCATCCTGGCCGTTGCCATTACAATGCGGAGGGAATTTACGTTTACATAGTCTGGCAAAGTATCCATAACATAGATATTGCGCGCGGTATCGTTACCGTCATTTTCAAACTGTATGGTGTAGTGCAGGTTGGTGCCACCAATAATATTGCCCGACGGGCTTACCTGCACAAAGTTCGGATCGAAAGAAGATTTAACCGTATCATTTCTATATGTAGTATTGTTAGACGTATCCAGGTCGCCGGTAGTTGCAGGCGTAATATAAATGGTATTATTGATAACGGTACCGGGCGTTAACCAGCCACCCGTGCCACCGGGTGTTTCCATACCCACCGATATATCCGGGTGTGTACCCGATACCTCAGAAATATTTGTAAAATCCCACCTGATGTAGCTGGATGTAATAGCAGATGGTGTTGGTGTTGCATTCTGATAGTTATATCGGCCATCGAACACCAGGAAAACACTGCCATCTTCGCCGGCACATAATCTGTTGCCTACATGTATCGAAAATTGCTGGTGGTGCCTTCCCGTTTGCACAGCTGATACCTGTGAAACATCAAAGCCTGAGCCTGTGCAGGTAAATGCTACACCCTTGTTTCTTACAGCCGTTGAGCTTGTTGAAATAGTATCGTAAACAATACCGGAAGACGGGCAACTGATAACCGCCGCCGGAGATAATAAGCGGAATGCATAAACTGAACCCGGTGCACCCCATTCTTCATAGTAAATGCCACTGGTCACTGATAAAGTGTCGATTGATACCCCATTAGAATCAACTACTACCAGCATTGGGTTGTAGTTAACATGATCGACCGAAGCGGTATAATTACAATCGTGATCTACATCAAGGTAAAAGGAAAGACTTATGACGTTACACACTATGTGCATGTAACTATAAGTAACAGAATCGATAGCTGAAGAACCATTATAAAGTACCTGCTTGATAGTGTAGCTTCCCGAATTGGGGTAACCATGATAATACCGTGTTATTGCTGTCGCAGATGTGGGCGCAAGTGTAATAGAGTCATTGCTACCATCGCCATAATATGTCCTGAGTTTGTAGGTAGCAGTGTGAGCAAATACGCTCACGCCAAATTCGGGCGAAGCGCACAAGCTGTTTACAAACCCCGTGAATACGCTTGAAACCCCACCCGTTGCAGGCAATGTAATAGTTACTACCCGCGTGGTACTGTCTATCCCGCAATGGGTATAATAAAATACTTTAACCGTTACCGTGCCAACTGACAATGGTGTAAGCTGCCCCGTATTTGATATCGAAGCAAGGCTTGTGGGGCTAACACTCCAGGATGTAGAATCGCCGAACCCGGTGCTGGTATAATTACCTATAAGGCCAATATTTAGTGTAGTCACACCTGCAATTGCAGCCCCGCTGGAGGGAGGGGTAATAAACTGAGAAGCCCCGGTAGAAGAAGCGCAACCGTAACTGTTGGTAACTGTATGCAGAATAAACACCAAGCCTGGTGACAAAGCACTAAAAACCCCGGTTGAACTTATGGTGCCCGATGAAGACGTTACAGCCCACGTTCCACCTGTTTCAGAAGCACCAACGTTCCAAAACGTTGCCGTATCACCCGTGCACATAGCGGCCCTGCCACCTGATATATAGCCGGGTAGCGGGGCTGGATTTAAAGTTACAGGGGTGGAATCGCTCAGATAACTACAGATGGATGATGTATACCTTAACGTAGCATAAGCAGGAGCCAATGTAGTATTCATTGCAGTGTACACACTGTCACCGGCCGAAATATAAAAATTTGTCGGGTCACTTGAACTCCATGACACAGGTGAACCACCGCACCGCAGGGTGTCAGCAGAATACGGGCAGAGTACTAATGCACTGATGTGCGGTATAGCGGGCGCGGCAACAACCGCCAGAGAATCGGTAATTAAATAAGATACACCAGCCGTGGTAACGACATAACTGATAACAGTAGTACCCGCTGCATTGCTGTGCAACACACCCGTTGTACTGTTAATACTGGCTACTGCAGGTGCGCTGCTCGTCCAGGTTCCGCCCGTTACGGTATCTACATAATTGTAAACATCACTTACGCAGATGGTGCCTTTGCGCACAATGCCCCAGTTCACCCAAATCGTATCGTTTGCAGTGCAGGTACGGCCACCAATAACGTTAGTATAAGTAATGTACGTCATACCCAGTGCTTTTGCCCTTACTACTCCGGTAGCGGCATCTACAGCCGCAATGGTGGTATCAGCTGTTGTCCATATACCGCCGGTTGCCGTATCGCTATAGGTAACCATATCACCCAGACCAAGTTTTCTTCTGCCATTTATACCCTTGGTTATCTTCACCGCTTTAGTAGCTATGCAGTTGGTTCCGAAACGGGAAAACGTGCAAGTTATAGTAACCATACCCGGTGTAATGCCTCTTACACTGCCTGTAAGCGAACTAACCACCGCTATATTGGTATCTGCACTGGTCCAGTTTCCACCAGTGGTGCTGGAATCGGTAAGGGTGTATGTATTTCCAGCCACTATATGGTCGGGCGTTTGGATACCGGGCGTCACATGCAAAACGAATTGAGAATAAAACAGACGGCATGCACCTGGCATAAAGTAAGTTACAGTAGTAGTATCGACCCTTTTGCCGACAACCCTGCCCGATGTAGGACTGATGATGGCCACATTGGTATCGAGCACCGACCACACGCCACCGGAAAGACTATTGTACATGTAAGCAGTATCGCCAACCATAACACGACCAGTAGCACTGGTAATGGGAGTAGGATAACATTGGCCTTTGGCTAGAATGGAACACAGCAATATTATTGCTGTAAGCAGGCAATTTTTCATAAGTGGGTGTGTTTTAAATTTTACAAATGAACCGCTTCAGGTAAATTTTGAAATCAATGCAAAATACAGTTTATCAAACTAGTACGGCGAAAAACTTCACGAACGGTCGTTTTTTTTCACGAACGGTAAAAAATGACAGTTTACTAGTGTAATCAATACATTTCTTACCCTGAACACTGTATTAAGTTTTGACAACACAGGCACGTTTTCGCGTTTTGGTTGTATTTTCGAAATATCGCTCACCCACCCAACTTAAAATTGTACGTCAACCATGACCATCGAATTATTGAATACCGAATTTGAGCAAACCAGCAGCCAGCTTAAATCATATATCTTAAGGATAACCGCCAGCGTACACGATACTGAAGATATTGTTCAGGATACCTACATAAAAGCAGCCACAAAACTGGCATCGTTCCGGGGTGAATCGTCGCTTAAAACCTGGCTGTTTGCAATAGCATGTAACCTCGCTAAAGACAATTTAAGAGCCCAGAAACGATGGGTGGAAAATGTGGGCGATGTATGCAGGGAAGCAGCGATGAGCAACCCGCAGTTCTTTCAGGAGGCCATGTCTATCCGAACCACTTCGCCACAAGGTGCGTTCGAAATAAAAGAGCATATTACCTTTTGCTTCACGTGCATTTCAAAATCGTTACCGCTGGAACAGCAATTGTGCCTCTTCCTGAAAGAAGTGTATGAATTTAAAGTAGCCGAAATTGCCACTATAGTTGATATTACCGAAGCCATGGTAAAATATTACTTGCACACCGGCAGGGCCAAAATGATTCAGATATTTGATGGCAGATGCGCGCTGGTTAATAAAGAAGGGGTTTGTCACCAATGCTCAGAGCTCAACGGCATATTCAATCCCAAACAGAAATTTCAGGAAGAAGTGGTTAAAATAGAGATGGCCAAAGAAGCCGAAACCGCAGACAAAGAACGCCTGTTTGACCTGCGTATGAAAATAGTGCAAAATATAGACCCATTCGAATCTGGCGCGGCAGAATTACAACTACATCATTTAGAACATAATAGACTTGTTATGGAAAAATATGAATAAAAAGCATCGTTTTAGCCTATCGTTTTATTTTGCTAATGCGTCAAAATTTAAACCAATAAATGAAACGCATTTTAACCGCATTATTAATTATGACAGCAACAAGCGCCACAGGCCAAAACAGTAAAGCCACCACTACACGAACAACTTTCAGCAGGGAAACCCAGATAAGCACGGATATTAAGGCTGACCCGGCAATAATATGGAAATTGCTTACTAATGCGAACGATTTCCCGAGATGGAACACCACGGTTATTGCTATTGAAGGCAGCATAGCCGAGGGTGAAAAAATAAAGCTAAAGTCTACACTCGCGCCGAAGCGAACCTTTAAACTTAAAATAAAAGAACTGGATGAAAATAAGAGATTGGTTTGGGGGGATGGACAAGGCCAACGAGTTTATACCCTTGTGAACAATAACAACGGAACGGTTACTTTTTCAATGCACGAAAAAATAGGTGGCCTTATGTTTCCATTGTACGCCAAGCACATTCCGTCTTTCGACCAATCGTTTGAGCAATTCGCAGCCGACCTGAAAAAAGAAGCCGAAACCATTCAAACCATCAAAAAATAACTTCACAGCAACCAAAAAATGAAAAAAATGAAAATAGTTAAAGTAACTTATACTACGCAGCCGCACTATGCCAGCCAGAACAAAGCCAATATTGAACAAGTAATGGCCGACCTGCAAGCACTCAATAATACCGATATTCATTACAATGCCTGCCTGGGTGCAGACGATAAAACCTTTACCCATACGGCATTTTTTAAAAACGAAGACGATCAGAAAATACTTTTTGCGTTACCTTCATTTCAGCATTTTCAGGAACAACTTAAAGCGAGTGCGCCTGAAGTGCCACCTAAAAACGAATTACTGACTTTGGTAGGCTCATCATACACCATTTTTTAACTTGATTAAACGATAATTATGAAAAACAAAATAGGCACGAAAGAGAATCCGATGCAGCTTAAAACACCACCATTAAGCTCCGAGTATACCATGCACGTCGATGAAAAAGATGGCAAGGAAATACTGGTTTGCACAGTCGGCAAAACTGTATTGCACTACAATATACAATGCCTCAACGATCTGCACACCATGCTGAAAGCCCACGGCGACTGGATGGAATTAGGCAGTGCCGACGAACAAAAACCCGCAAAAGAAGGAACCGTGGAAGCCTGGGGCCGCTCAGAAACCAACCCCGTTGGCGGGTGGTACGGCATGAAAAAAGGCCTTCGCGGCCGTTTCGGCATGTATTTACCCCCACTAATGGAAGCCCTCGGCCTTGCCGAAGTAACTCATGAGGCCAAGGGCAATAAAATGAGAGCCAAATAAATAATATATACGAGGTTGGTAGCAATTGCTGCCAACCTTTTTTTGTTGAGACGGTGCGATACCCTGTTTTAATAAAACATAGCAATGTAACCGAATATCAAATATTCACAACTATCTTTTTATAAGGTCTTTTCATTAAATTCCTTTTCAAGACAACGTTTTGCGTGATAAGAAAGTAGAAAATCAGGATGATTTATATATGCAGATATGATTGCATTTAATTTTTCGCTTTTAAATTTAATTAGGTCGTAAAACAAAGCAAATTTTTGAAATTTACTTGCTACTCCTGAAAAATCCTTTTCTACAATTGTTTCCATATTTCCGTCGTTATTTAATTGAAAAATTGCCGTAGCAAGAACGATAACGGTTACATTCCGATTTTTCACCCGAGTATCCATACACTGTTCTAATAACTGGTAAAAATCTGGCAAAACTTTTTTGGATTTTAAAACAACTAATGTTTCAATTATTAATAAGTCAACGTTATCGGCATTTTCAATCTGCCTCTGACACATTTCTTTAACCACCTCAATAAGCCTATCTTCAACTAAATGTTTCTCTTCTAGCGATAAATTTTGAAGTATCGGAATGTTATTAAAACCATTTCTATGCTGATAATCCGCTGGAGGTATAATCAACTCAATCAGCTCATTGATGCTATGGGGCATACTTGAAGTTACCAAGTATTTTCGACCCAAAATAAAAATTCGAAAAATAAATATGCAACTGACTGGTCAAAATTACCGGCTTTGCCCAGCGAAAACACATTCCATACAAACGAATATCTCCATCCACCAACTAATTTCCATTACTTTAAATAACGGTCAACCCACTTTAAAGAATCGGGGAATTTCAACCGGACTTTACTAAAGCCATCTCTGGTTACTAATAGTTGTATGTTTTCATTGTCGCTACGGGAAAATGCCACATAGAAATGACGCCCCAAAAAGGTATCAATATTGGCCTTTGGCACAAAGAAATGATATTTACCGACGTGCTCTTCTATTTTACCCATGATAGAACAGCTATAATTTAACTGGTAATAACCTGATTTATGACCTCTATACTCAACCCCTGTAATATAACCAAGTGTTAAAACAGGATCTTTAGCCAATTGGCTATATCCATATTCTTGATACATATAGCCGATAAGCAAACATAAAGCAATCAGCCCCAAGAAAACACCCGAGTAGAGATTGCGCTTACTTTGTTCTTCTTCCGATTGTTTACCTTCTGGCATTTTATTTGCTGATTTATCTAACGCTTCCTACCCCCTCAATATAATTACTTACCCATTCGCGACCCGCAGGCAACGGCAAGCCTACTTCATTGTAATCTTCCATGCTAATTAGCGCACGCCTTTTTTCTACTTCTGTACGGCAGTAAATGATCATTATCTGCTTACCCAAAAATGCCCCTTCCAGATTTCCTCCCGATACATAATTATAGACGGTAGCAGCATTATACCAAATTCCATTTATCTCATAACTATACCCTAATTCCACATGCCGATGGGTGTCGTATTTATTCCGATGCCCGGAATATTGAACCCGGTTAATTTTACAAACTGCATAAGCTGGATTGTCAAGTATCGAATTGATCGTAGCTTCTTCTATACGCCTCTCTATTGCACTAACGATATACACTACCACAAAAAACACCAACAGAAAAATCAAAATCCTTTGCTTTTCCCTATTCTTTCCTTTCGCTCTTTTCATAGAATATAGCTACAATACAAATATACATAAAACTACTTTTGCAACTTATGTATTTGCTAAGCTGTATGCCGATGCTAAATTCAGCATACAGTTGTGCCACACCTCCGAAGTGTTGGTACATTTAAACAACCGACTACATCATAGTGGGGTCAATATCCTGATTGACGAATAACGAATGTGCACTTGATACAGCTAAGATAGTTTATTTACGCCAAGCAAGGTGTCGGTGGTGAGGTAAAATATCTTTCGATGGTTGTTCGTGACAACACCAACAAAGGCGGAAAAACGCAGAATGTATTATTGTAGGTCTACCCCAACCGCTTTGACAACTTTCTAAAAAGTTGTCAAAGCTGATGCAGTGACCCATTATTTTGTGCCACTACAAACTGAGATCTGAAATTATTGAGTCTACCTTCCCAAAACGAATACATTCCGATGCTTATTGGCGAGCACACCAACAACGGCGAAAATAATTATAAAACAAATAAATATATACTATAATAAAAATACAACAATATTTTTTTCATACTATTTCAGAATTTTATCTTCGCGTAAAACATCCTTAATTGTTCCCCAACTTAACGAAGTCTAAATTAAGGCCATTCATAAACTTTGGCAAGTGGCCCATCTTTGATAACCATGGTTGAAAAACCGGGAAAATCACCTGGTTTAACACAAGCAAATAAAACCTCTCTAATGAAGATTTTCACTTCCATCATATCATTTTTCACAGCCCAGATAAGATTTACTTCAGTTTCATTTTGAACAGCATCAACAATATCAGTTTTAATAAAAGCAGATGGATTTATATAGGGCAGATAGCCTTCCTCCCAGTCGACTGCATCAGGAGCTAGCTCTCGATTATAGAGCCACACGTCTCCAACTATTTCTTTATTTTCTAACAAATAAGCATAAGCCACCCGACCATCATCGTCAATTATCAAAGAATAGGCCTCGTCTAAATCAGAATACGATTGACAAAAGAAATTATGCATTTCACAGTTTTTACTTTAATTAAATCTTCCTTTATCTCCTTCCCGGCGTTATACAATCTATTTAAATACATCATATTGGCAGTCAATCTCCTGATTGACGAATAACCACATTGTGTGCTAATAATACATCTAAGATAGCTTATTTACGCCAAGCAAGGTGTCGGTTGCGAGGTAAAATATCTTTCGATGGTTGTTCGTGACAACACCAACAAAGGCGGAAAAACGCAGAATGTATTATTGTAGGTCTACCCCAACCGCTTTGACAACTTTCTAAAAAGTTGTCAAAGCTGATGCAGTGACCCATTGTTTTGTGCCACTACAAACTGAGATCTGAAATTATTTAGTCTACGTTCCCAAAACGAATACATCCCGATGGTTGTTGGCGAGCACACCAACAACTGCTGAAAAACGCAAAATGAATTGACTTGACTGACAAATTCAAATTGACGCTACATCAGGTAAAGAAATGACAAACCGGATATCGCCACTCCATCTCATCTTCAATAAGTAATATAAAAAAATACTACTAAAGTAGTATTGCGCAGACCTGTTATTCAACGCACCTTTGCCCTGGCCAAATTGGTTTAAACAATGAGAACGATAAGAATTGCCGCAGTTTGGCTTGTATTAACGGCATTTGCAGGCAATGCTTGGGCCCAGAAAATGATACTGCTGGAAGCCGAACCCATCATTGGCTGGGGCAATGCTTCAATGGGCTCCGGGGGTTACGATATTGAACTGCGGGGGCACTACGAAAGAATCGGCCTTAAGCTGGGCTACGCCAATGCCTACACCAAAGAAACCGACCCCAAAAAATACTATGAATACTTTAATATGCAGAAGGCCACTTTTTCATGGCGCTTATGGCATAAAGACGATGATGATGATGAGCGGGCTCGTTTGCTTAACATTGGCTACAACCGTATTACTGCATACAAACACCTGGTTTTTGAAGCTGTTGACCCTACCCTGAAAGTACCCACAAACGATTCGCTTGAAAGCAGGCGCTATCTTGATGTATATGGCACCAATGTAAAGTTCAATACCAGCTTTATTAGTATAGGCTACGAAAGGCTTAAAAAGCTATACGCTAAGAGCGGTGGCGGTGTAGTAACTAACATGTTTAATGGCGTTTACTGGTTCAGGCATGTATCTGAGCCAGGCACTGAGTTTTATACCAGTTCCTGGTATTTCGATCTGTTGCTGCTGCCACCAGGTGGCGTAACCTACAACCCGCGTCTGGCCACTAACCTATATGCCTTAAAACCCGGCAGCCTTGCACCCATAATGGAAACCATCTACAAAAACCACGTCGGTTTCAGGTTGGGGTATGAAATATCAATGATAGGCCTCTTTGCCTTCAATATTGGCGCCGAAACGGGTGTTATACCGGGCATCTTTCAATATTCTTCCGATTACGGCCACGGCCTGCCTATGGACAATTTATACTTTTGCGGCAAAGCTGGTTTTTCATTTGGAACAGCAAAACATCACAATTAGACATTTAAAATTCCCCCATGAAATTCAGCAACATACTCATAATAGTTACGCTTGGCCTGCTGCTTACGCAGTGTACCAAAGTAGAGCAGCCTGAAGGCTATGCACCGGTCATTACATTTTCAAACTACAAAGGTTACGGCAATACCAACCCCAACTGGCCATGGATACAAAACGATACCGTGGTTATTGGCTACCCCAAACAGGAGTACACCGTAAATATTGCCGCTCCTAATGCCATAAGCGAAGTAGTTTTTTCGGGACCCGATACTTCAGGCACCATCAAGCAGCAGTTTAATGAAGATACCTATTTCAATTTCCAGATAATGATATCTAGGCGCTGCCCGGCCAGGACACTTGATGCCGTATGGGCTTTCAAGGCTACCGACAGAAGGGGCAAAACAACCGAAAAAAATGTGCATGTGGTGTATGTTGATACGTTTAAAATCTTTCCGGCCTATCCCAATGGCGACCATATGGGGTTCGATATTTTAAATTCGGCTTACGTAAACCCTTACAATAATGCCCAGAAAAGCAGCGTGGATATTGAAGATAAGACAAGCGCAACCAGTGGCTACAACGGTATATTTTTGGAATACCTGAGCCACACCCTGCACGCCAGCCCGGAATCGGGCACAAAATTGATGAAGGTAACCGGCTTATCGTTTAGCGACCTAGGTATTAAAAAGGCTTACCTGGCAACGCTCTTCACTAATCCTACCGACTCTGTATCGCAGGTTGCCGCCGGAGATGTTGTCATTTGCAAATTAAGGAATACCGACCAGTACGCACTTCTTAAAATTGTAAAAACCTATGGTGCTGAAGCATACACCAACTTCAACTACTATGTGCTGGGGCATAGGTTAATTACGGAATAGTTTGGGGGTAAGGTAGCGGAGTGAGTTTGTGTTATTTGTTGACAGATGGCTTTGTGTATCGTAGTAATGCGCATTACCCCTCGTCCTCGAATGCTTCGAAGATGCAACGTTCCGGCGTTTGAAACGCCAGTCCCTAACAACAAAACACGGTCATTGGCAGGCACGAAGCAACCCCACATCAAACAAGCTTAACGTAGTCTACTTGGCTACGCCAAGCTGGAAGTCAATCTCCTTGATTGACGAATAACCAAAATGTGCACATGCTACATCTAAGATAGTTTAAATAGGCCTGCATCATCATCAATCTATAACTTCAGTTTTGCTTTCCGGCGGAGTCATCTTGTCGCTCAATACCGGATAGACCCGTTTCAACACACTTACATCCCTGGAATTTATCCCGGCAAATAGCCAGGTTACACCCTTGTCCCATGAAACGGCAAGGGTGTATGAATGGTTAATTATCTGGCTCTTTTGGGGTGTATTTATTAATAAAGTTTGCGGCACAAGGCATTGCAATGTATTAGCGGTATCTACAATCTCACCGGGTTCACCAACAATTACTTTGTCCCACATGAAACCATCGCTAATCATTTTCTGGTCACCCTTTTTCATATTATCAATTATGGCCTGTTTATCACCCATTGACTTGATGAGGGTAAGGGGCATGAACTTAATAAACTCAGTATAATTTCGGGATATCATTGCCGCACACATTTTTTCCGCCCTGCCTTTTATTAGCTTGCTAAATCTGTTAGGGAATTCGAATAAATAAAGTACACCAAAATAATTTGTAGTATTGTAGAACTAATGGGTTTTACGATGAGAGATTTCTATTCGGAAGAAGTAGAGGCGCTGATGACAACGTACTACAAGAGTTTATCAGAAAAA
>JBBRPD010000044.1:0-41370 GCA_038228575.1 Chitinophagales bacterium
GATGCAGCTTCAATAGCAAGCGTAAATGCAACAGGCGACGTTACCGGTGTTGGTACTGGTCTTGCTACCATTTCATATTCCGTTAGCAACAGTTGCGGTACAACAGTACAAACAGCGGCTGTAACAGTGAATGACGTTCCTTCAGTTGCTGCAATTGGCGGTACTACTACTATTTGTGTTGGCGCAACGGCTACGTTAACTGATGCTACTGCAGGTGGAACTTGGAGTACAGATGCAGCAGGAGTTGCATCGATAGACGCAACGACCGGAGATTTAACTGGTGTTGCCGTAGGTACAGCAAATATTACTTATTCAGTAACCAATACATGCGGAACAACAAATGTTACTTCAGCGATCACCGTGAATGATGTGCCAACGGTTGCTACAATATCAGGTTCATCTTCAGTTTGTGAAACGGCTACTATTACTTTAACCGATGCTACCACAGGTGGTACATGGACAACAGATGCTGCAGGTATTGCTTCTGTTGAAGCTTCAACCGGTATTGTTACAGGTGTTACAGCAGGTACTGCCAATATATCTTATACAGTAACCAATGCTTGCGGCAGCTCATCAGATGGTGTTGCAATTACAGTTAACCCTGCACCCAATGCCGGTTCTATCGCTGGTTCATCATCAGTTTGTGTTGGTGCAAACACTACCTTGACCGATGCCGCAGCAGGTGGCACCTGGAGCAGCGATGCTGCTGGTGTTGCTTCTATTGATGCGGGCACAGGCGTTGTAACAGGCGTTTCAACAGGCAGTGCTACTATATCTTATTCAGTAACCAATGGTTGCGGCACGGCTGTTGTAGCTCAGGGCATCACAGTTATAGATGTTCCCGTTGTTCCTGCAATATCAGGTGCATCATCAGTTTGCGAAACAGCGACCATCACTTTAACGAATGCAACAACTGGTGGCACGTGGAGCAGCGATGCTTCAGGTGTGGCTACAGTTGATGCTTCAACCGGCGTTGTTACCGGTGTAGCATCGGGCACTGCAAACATTACTTATTCCGTTACCAATGCTTGTGGCACTGGTACTAATGCTACTTCAATTACAGTTAATCCGGCTCCGGCTACTCCTGCTGCAATTACCGGTACTACTACATTATGTGTAGGCTTTACTACTACCTTAGCTAACACGGTTAGCGGTGGTTCATGGAGCACAGATGCAGCAGGTATTGCATCAGTTGATGCTTCTACCGGCGATATGACGGGTGTTTCAGCCGGTACTGCTAACATTACTTATTCAATTACTAATAGTTGCGGTACCAATGCGGTATCAACAAGCGTTTCAATTATCGATATTCCTTTTGTTGCGGCTATCACAGGTGCTTCTTCGCTTTGTGTTGCTGCTACCACAACCCTTACCGATGCTACTTCAGGAGGTACATGGAGTACTGACGCAGCAGGTGTTGCATCGATAGATGCGGGTTCTGGTGTTGTGAATGGTGTTTCTGCTGGTACTGCTAATATTACTTATTCAGTTACTAATAGCTGTGGCACGGGTTCCAGTTCAACGGCTATCACTGTTGATCCGGCACCGGCTACACCGGTTGCAATTTCTGGTACATCACCAATATGCGTGGGTTCATCTGCTACATTTACCGATGCAGTTGCGGGTGGCAGCTGGAGTACCGATGCAGCAGGTGTTGCCTCTGTTGATGCGTCTACAGGTAATGTGTCTGGCATCTCGGCAGGTACTGCGAATATCTCTTATACCATATCGAATGGTTGTGGCAGCAATACAGTAAGTATTTCAGTAAACATTAATGACGTTCCTGCTGTACCTGCAATAACAGGAAGCAGCACAGTTTGTGTAGGTGCAACAACAACCCTGGCCGATGCGTTGGCTGGTGGCAGCTGGAGCACAGATGCGGCAGGCGTTGCTTCTGTTGATGCTGGCACAGGTGTTGTAACGGGTGTTTCAACAGGTACTGCGAATATCACCTATTCAGTAACCAATGCTTGCGGAACTACTGACGTTTCCACCGCTATGACAGTTAATGACGTTCCTGTTGTTGCTACAACTGCAGGTCCTTCTGCGGTGTGTGAGACAGCAACAATTACTTTGACAAACGCTACTACAGGTGGTTCATGGAGTTCCGCCGCAGCAGGCATCGCTTCGGTTGATGCTGCTACTGGTATCGTTACAGGTATTTCCGCTGGCTCAACTAACATTACTTATACAGTTACCAATACCTGCGGCAGTACTACCGATGTTGCTTCAGTAACAGTTAATCCTGCTCCTCATGCGGGAACGCTATCTGGCGCTTCTGCGGTTTGTGCGGGTAGCGCTACTACTTTATCATCAACAGTATCTGGTGGTTCATGGAGCAGCGATGCAGTAGGCATAGCATCGGTTGATGCTGCTACTGGTGCAGTTTCAGGAATCTCGCAAGGCACTGCTACTATTTCTTATTCATTCACCAATGGTTGCGGAACTGATGTAGCATCTGTTAGCTTTACTGTAAATGATATACCTGTTGTAGGTTCTGTAACTGGACCGGTAGCGCTTTGCCCTGCTACAACAATTACTTTGAGTAATACAACAACGGGCGGAACGTGGAGCAGCAGCGCAACAGGTGTTGCTACAGTAGATCCTGCTACCGGTATTGTTACCGGCGTTACAGCGGGTAGTGCAACCATTACTTATAATGTTACCAATTCTTGCGGTTCAGTTGATAGCCTGTTGGCAATTACAGTTGATGCTGCACCTGCCGCAGGTACTATATCGGGCTTAAATACAATTTGCACAGGTACTGCAACTACGTTAACCTCTACCGTTAGCGGTGGCGTATGGAGCAGCGATAATGCTTCGGTTGCTACTATTAATACAACCGGTGACGTATTTGGTGCAAGTGCAGGAACTGCTACAATTTCTTATTCATTCACTAATGGCTGTGGAACAGATGTTGCAACTTTCGGAGTTACAGTTAATGGCTCTCCGGTTGTTTCGCCTATTACCGGTCTTGATACAGTTTGTGCAGGTAACACCGTTACCCTTGCTGATGCCACTACAGGTGGTACATGGAGCCTTACTGACTTAACTGTAGCAACGGTTGACGCAAGCGGCAACGTTACTGGTTTCTTCCAGGGTATTGATACTATACAGTATACGGTAACTGCAAGTTGCGGTTCTACTACTGTTATTCTGCCTTTCTACGTAAATGATCTACCTGCTGCTCCATCTATTTCAGGGGCTACTACGTTCTGCGCAGGAGCTACCAATACGTTCACCAGCACTACAGCAGGTGGAACATGGAGCAGCACTGATGCTACAGTTGCAACAATTGATCCTGCATCCGGTGTTGCAATGGGTACAACCGGTGGGGTAGCAATAATTTCTTATTCAGTTACCAATGCCTGCGGAACAGGAGACAATGGGGTAGTGATCTCTGTTACTTCTCTCCCTGTAGTTGGTGCAGTAACCGGTGTTACGTCATTCTGTAACGGTACTTCTACAACTTACAGTAACTCCACTTCCGGCGGTACATGGGCAACCAGCGATGCCAGTATAGCTACCATTGACCCTGCAACTGGTTTTGCTACAGGTCTTGCTACAGGTTCAGTTACTATATCTTATTCCGTTACCGGTACTTGTGGTACGGTCGATTCTACCTTAGCTATTACTGTCGATGCATTGCCAACTGCAGGTTCCATATCTGGTCCGTCAACTATCTGTTTGAGTGCGGGTGCTACGCTTACTGATGCGGTATCAGGCGGTACATGGGCTACTTCAGATGCTTCAGTCGCTTCAATTGATCCTTCGACAGGCGTTGTTACAGTCGCTTCAATTGGTTCTGCTACTATATTCTACACCGTTACCAATGGTTGTGGTTCAGACGTTGCTACGTACGCAATTACTACCGACGATGTTCCTGCCGTTGCAGGTATTACTGGTACATCTACAATTTGCCTTGCAGGTTCATTTACATTTACTGACGCAACAACAGGTGGCTTATGGAGCACCAGCGATGCAAGTATTGCTTCTATAAATGCAGGAACTGGTGATGCTACGGGTGTTGCTATCGGTACTGCTACATTATCTTATTCTGTAACCAATACCTGCGGTACTACTGATGTAACTTTTGCATTAACAGTTGACCCTGCTGCTTCAGCAGGTGCTATATTGGGTTCTCCATCTACCTGCGCGGGTACAACAGTTACATTGACTGACGGCGTTGCGGGTGGCATCTGGTCAACCAGTGATGCTACAATTGCTTCTGTTGATGCCGCTACCGGCGATGTAACCGGCATTGCTGCTGGAACTGCAACAATATCTTATGCAGTAACTAACAGCTGTGCTACAGCTTACGCTACACTTACCTTTACTGTAGATGATATCCCTGTAGTAGCTGCTATTTCAGGTACATCATTTATGTGCGTGGGCACAACTTCAATTATGACCGATGCTACGGCTTCTGGTGTATGGGAGAGCAGTGACCCTACGATTGCTACTATCGACCCCGCTTCAGGAGACGTAACTGGTTTGTCAACCGGTACCGTCTTTATCTCTTATACGGTAACCAATGGCTGCGGACCTAACTCTGCATTAACTGCAATATTTATTGATGATTTGCCAGTGGCAACACCAATTACCGGTGCTTCTTCAGTATGTGCAGGTTCTACTACTACATTGGCTGATGCAATGGCTGGTGGCACATGGGCAACAAGTGATGCTTCTTTTGCTTCTGTTAATGCCGGAACAGGCGATGTTAACGGTGTGAGTATCGGTTCTGCTACCATTTCCTATTCGGTAACGAATGGTTGTGGTACTACTGACAACACTACAATTATCAATGTTATTACAGTGCCATCTACCCCTGCTGCAATCACCGGTACTCCGGTGGTATGTGTGGGTTCTACAACGTTGTTAAGTGATGCTACGCCGGGTGGTACCTGGAGCAGCAGTTCAATTCCTCAGGCTACTGTTGATGCTTCAGGTCTGGTTACCGGTCTTAGTGCAGCTACTTTAACTATTTCATACACTCTTACCAATACTTGCGGTTCAACATCGGTAACGGTGCCATTCACCGTTAATGATGTTCCGCCTGTAGCACCTATCACGGGTGCAACTTTTGTTTGCTTCGGAGGTTCTACTCCGCTTAGCGATGCAACTGGCGGTGGTACATGGAGTTCAAGCGATGCAACAATTGCCTCAATAGACCCTGCCAGCGGTGTTGCGACGGGCGTTGCCGGCGGTAGCGTTACTATTACCTATGCTGTTACAAACAGCTGCGGAACAACAAGTGTAACCTACGCATTCGATGTTACTCCTTTACCAGTTGTGAGTGCCGTTACCGGAACTTCAACAGTTTGTGCAGGCGGTACCTTCCTGGTACATAATGACACTACTGGTGGTGTATGGTCCAGCAGCGATAATACGGTTGCGACCATCGATGCCGCTGGCATAGTAACAGGTGTTGCTGCCGGAAGTGCTACAATGACGTATACTTTAACTACAGTTTGTGGCACTACGTTCGCTACACTGGATATTACAGTGACTGATGTGCCGGTAATTACGCCGGTTGTTGGTGTGGCTACTGTGTGTGTTGGCTTCAGCACAATTTATACTGACCCTACCGCGGGTGGCGTTTGGAGCAGCAGCGATGCGTCTATCGCTTCGGTTGATGCTTCAGGTAATGTTACCGGTGTTGGTTTAGGCTCAGCAACAATATCATATACAGTTACTAACTTCTGCGGTTCAACTTATGACAGTCTGGTGGTTACGGTTGCTCCTGCTCCGGTTGTGGGTACTATTACTGGCGCAACTTCTGTTTGCGTGGGTAGCACAACAACCCTGGCTGATGCAGCTGGTAGCGGTACATGGAGTTCAACAGATCTGACTATCGCTTCTATCGATCCGGCTACAGGAGATCTTACTGGTGTAGGTGCAGGTACTGTTACTATTTCATACACTGTTTCAAATTCATGTGGAAGTGATGCAGCTACTTATACATTTACGGTTAATGATGTTCCTTCAGTTCCGGGTATTACCGGTATCACCACTGTTTGTGAAGCATCTACTACTTCCCTTGGTAATGCAATAGCAGGTGGCACCTGGTCAACCAGCAGTGCTACCGTTGCTTCGGTTGACATTGCGGGTGTGGTGTATGGTGTGCTTGCGGGAACAGCTACCATATCTTATTCTGTTACTAATGTGTGCGGAACTACCGACGTTACTACAACTGTAACCGTTAATCCGTTACCTACTACTTCAACAATTACTGGTACATCTTCTGTTTGCGTTGGTTCAACAGTTACTCTGAGCGATGCTACCGCTGGTGGTACATGGACGAGCAGCGATGCTACAATAGCAAGTATTGATGGTACAACAGGTGATGTTACCGGAGTATCAGAAGGTGCGGTTACTATTACTTATACCATTACTAACAGTTGCGGAAGCATAGATTCATTCTTCGCATTTACGGCTAATGACGTTCCGATCGTGGCATCTATTACAGGTGTTGCAACGCTTTGCCCTGGTGCAACCGGAACCCTTGCTGATGCAACTACTGGTGGTACATGGACAAGCAGCGACATTACAATTGCTTCTATCGATGCTTCCACTGGTCTGGCTTATGGTGTGGCAGGTGGTACAGTTTCCATCTCTTATGCCGTTACCAATATTTGCGGTGTAACTACTATTGCAACTGCATTAACAGTTATTCCGTTGCCTGCCGTAAGTGCTATTTCTGGCGGTACTGTTATTTGTGCAGCAGCTACTACTACATTGTCTGATACTGCTTCTGGTGGTACATGGTCATCAAGTGCAACAGGCATTGCTTCAGTTAACCCTGCTACTGGTGTTGTTACCGGTATATCAGGTGGTACTGCAATCATTACTTATGACGTAACAAATGCATGCGGCACAGCTACCGATACTATCGTGTTTACCGTAAACGGAACACCAACGGTGGGTGCAATCAGTGGAACTGCTTCGTTCTGCGTAGGTACAACATCTTCTTTGGCTGACACTACTGCGGGTGGCACATGGAGTTCATCTGACACTTCAATTGCTACTATCGATGCATCAGGCGTTGTTACAGGTGTTGCTGGTGGTGCAGTCAATATTTCTTATGCCGTTGCCAACAGCTGTGGTACAACTTATGTTACCTATGCAGTAACGGTTAATCCTTTACCAGTTATTGCAGCTATAACAGGCACAAGTACAGTTTGCGTAGGCTCAACAACTACGTTGGCCGATGCTACTGCAAGTGGCGTATGGACGACCAGCGATGCGACAGTTGCGTCAATAAATACAACCGGTGTTGTTACAGGAGTTGCGACAGGTGCGGCTACCATTACGTACACAGTTACAAGTACATTTGGTTGCACTGCTTATGTAATTACTTCGGTTACTGTTAATCCACTTCCTGTATTGTCTCCTATTGGCGGCCCTACCGGGGTTGCATTGGGTGATTCAATAACCGTTACCGATACGGCTGCGGGTGGCACATGGACTACCAGCGATGCTTCAATAGCTTCTGTAAATAGTTCAACAGGTCGTGTTTACGGTATTACGCATGGTACGGTTACTATTACCTACACCAAAACCAATGCGTTTGGTTGTTCGGCTAGCGTAACTACTACAATAGGTGTTGCGGGTTCACTTACTCACAGCTTTATCTTCCCTGGTGGTAATGCTACATTATGTCACGGCAACCCAATACCACTATTGGTTTATACGGCTGATACAAGCAATCACCTTACGTACCAATGGTACCGCAATAGTATTGCAATTGCTGGTGCAACTGATTCTACATATATAGCTACCACAACAGGCTATTTTGCATGTGCTATCACCAATGCGGCTGGTACGGCAATGCTTACGGGTATTAACATAGTGCCTCCGCCAAATCCAATTATCAACATCACAGGTGGCAACATTCTGTTTACTGGTTCATTCGTTACTTACCAGTGGATGTTGAATGGTGTTATTATACCAGGTGCAACATCAAGCGTGCATACTGAAACAGCTTCAGGCTTCTACAATGTAATTGTAAGTGATGCCAACGGTTGTACCGATACTTCAGCATCGTTCGTTGATACCAACTATGGTTTAAGCTTCGTTGCATTACCTGACCCTGCTACAACGGTAAGGATCTATCCTAACCCTGCTACTTCAGTAATTAACATTGAAACAGCGGCTGGCGTTCACGTAAATGTATCCATCCTGTCAATGGACGGTAAAGTGGTGATAAGGCAAGAAAGAGCTACGGCAGTTGACGTGAGCGACTTAGCAAGCGCCATGTATATGATCATGATCTACGACCAACAAGGTGTATTACTCAAGGCGGACAGGTTTGTCAAGAATGAGTAGTTAACGCTCCCAATCAATATTAAACAAACAGGCAGGCCTCTTATGATGCCTGCCTGTTTGTTTGTAGCGTATGTTTTGCTGGTAGATGCGCGCACTTATCTTTCAGACAGGTGCTGCTACTTGCGCTTTCTGAATTTATGTATATTTCTGTGGTCAGAATTTCATAGATGATTACGTAGGGGAATCGGCGTGACCTGGCTTGACAGAAGTGTGCTGTTACTTTATTGAAAATTTCAGGGTCTTTTTGAATCCTTACATAATAAATGATCAGGTCTTTCAAAAATAATTCGCCCAAGCCATTTTGCTTTTCTTCATACCAGTTGTACGCATCTTCAATATCATCTTCCACGCAGGGTAGTATCAGTATTTGATAGCGCATCAAATATTATTTTTCTCGTTGGTAATTTTATCGTGAGCTTCTTGCCATGGTTTGGGTGTCGCTTCACCGGATTGGTAATCGCCTCTTCGTTCTTCTAAGATATTGAGCTGATCTTCTGACAATGTAAAAGGACGTTCTTTAAATTCGCCTTCTAACAGGTCGTATAGGGCATTTACTTTTTTGTCATTTGCACCAGTGAAATAGACCTTCAACTCCTCCCTTCTTGCTTTGGTTGTCATTGTAATTATTCCGAATAAAGGTAAATAAATTGCGTCAAGCTATGTGTAGTGTAGCGGTGCGGTGCGCTGAGCGTTAAAGCAGACCTGCCTGCTATTAATGGGTTAGCATATTTGTGGAAATCTTGTAAATCTGTTTTACGCAACAAGACCTTTTTTTACTAATTCATTACTAAATTTACGGCAATATGCGCGGTCTCAAAACAATACTTTTACTCGTAGTTTCTAATGCATTTATGACTTTGGCATGGTATGGCCACCTTAAATTCAAGGAGTATGAATGGGGTAAGAATTTGGGGTTGATATCCGTTATATTTATCAGCTGGGGTTTGGCGTTCTTTGAATATTTATTTCAGGTGCCGGCAAACAAAATTGGCTTTGACGAAAATGGCGGGCCCTTCAATATCGTCCAACTCAAAACGATACAAGAGGCCATTACCCTCACCATTTTTACAGCCTTTACCCTCATCTTCTTTAAAGATACAAAACTAGCCTGGAATCACTTATTGGGATTTGCCCTCATCGTAGCAGCCGTGTTCGTGATTTTCAAAAAATGGTAGCTCGTTTTCAATTCGACAATTTGCTAATTCGGCAATGCTGTATTACCAAACATTGTAAACAATCTGCCAATTTATATATAGTCCCTTCAACAAAAAAAGCAAAAACAATTCGCGAGGAAAACACAAAGTCTTTTATATTTATCCAATTCAACTCACAACACAACATCGAAATTGTCAATTCATAATTCACCATTCATCACCGTAATTCCAGCAATGCTACGTTTTCAATGTGATGTGTGTGTGGGAACATATCGACGGGTTGCAACCTCGTAATTCGGTATGCCGAATCCAGCAACTGCAAATCGCGCGCCTGCGTGGCAGGGTTGCAACTCACATACACCACTTTCGGTGCACGCATTTTCAGCAATTGTTGTACAAGTTTTTCGTGCATGCCTACGCGTGGCGGGTCAGTAATAATAACATCTGGCTTACCGTGTTCTGCGAAGAAATCGTCAGTGCAAATATCCGATACATCGCCTGCGAAGAACTTGCAATGGTTCAGCCCGTTGATAGCCGCATTTTCATGGGCATCCTTAATGGCATCTTCCACTACCTCAATACCTATTACCTTTTTTGCATTGGCAGAACAGAATATGCCTATGCTGCCCGTTCCGCAATACAGGTCATACAACACCTCGTTACCGGTAAGGCCAGCAAATTCGCGGGTAACGCGATAGAGTGCTTCCGCCTGGTAAGTATTGGTCTGGAAGAATGATTTAGGCGATATTTTAAATTTATATTGTTCCAGGTGCTCTTCAATGTAAGGCTTGCCATGGTAGCAAATCACGTCCTGGTCATGGATAGTATCATTCATCTTACCATTTATGGTATAATGCAGCGAAGTGATACCGGGCACATGGGCCAGTATATGGTCTAATAAGGCTATGCGTTGTTCCTCATCTTCGCTATTGATAATAAGATTGACCAGCACCTCGCCGGTCGTGGCTACCCGAATAACGACATTACGCAACCACCCTGTATGCTGGCGAATATCATAATAGGGCAGCTTATGGTGTTCAGCATACGCCCTGAGTACGGAAAGTAAAGTGTTGGTAGGTTCATGCTGCAGGTAGCAGGTATGTATCTCTACCACTTTATCAAACAAGCCGGGCGCATGAAAACCCAATGCTGGCTCGGCAGCTAATTTTTCGCTTCTGTCGGCTATTTCCTCAAATGTGCGGTAACGTTGCGATGAAAAGGTAAACTCCAGCTTGTTACGGTAATAACGCTCGTGCGGACTACCTATAATGGGCTGTATTTCAGGCAATTCAACGTGCCCGATTCTCTTTAATTGGTCTTCAACCTGTTGCTGTTTGTAAACGAGTTGCTGGCTGTAGGGGAGCATTTGCCATTTACAGCCACCACACACACCAAAATGCTGGCAAAAAGGATCGACCCGCAAGGTTGAGGGGGAAACCAGTTCTGTCATCCTGCCATTGGCCCAGCTTTTTTTGTCCTTGGTCACCACCGCATTAATTACATCGCCTGGCACCACATTTTCTACAAACAGCACTTTGCCGTCATCAAGATGGGCTATGCTTTTGCCTTCAGCGGCATACGCATCAATAGTAATATTAAGCAGGGGAGCGTGTTTCTTTTTTTTGCGGGACAATGTATCGGCTATTTTGTTTTGTCCGGCAAATTTAGTGTTAACAGTTTAATAATGCGTAATTGAGCGGGTAAGAAATAGCACTAAAATAACTTGCTTTCAAAAATACCTGTATTAACGGCATAGAGCACCAGCCCGGCAGTATTCCGGCAGCCTGTTTTAGCCAGTATATTATTCCGGTGTCCGTCAACAGTACGGGTGCTCAACTGCAGCTTTTCCGCAATTTCGCTATTGGTGAACTCCTTGCAAATCATCTGGAGGATCATCTTCTCGCGGTCCGTAAGTTCTACTTGTATACTGCCATTGGCCTGCATGAGCGCGCCTTTATGCTTCGATGCATTGCGCATGGCCTTTATAGCCGTTTCATTAAAATAGAATTCGCTTTTGTAAACTGTCCGTATAGAATGTATTACTTCTTCCAGGTCGCAATTTTTTATCAGGTAACCTGCCGCCCCGGCTTCTATCATTTTATTGATGAAGCGCTCCTGGTCGTATACCGTGAGTATAATTATTTTAATATCCGGGTACTTTTTCTGCATTACCTTACTCACCTCCACGCCATTCATCTCCGGCATGTTAAGGTCTAGCAGCACTACATCGGGCTTAACGGGGTAGGTAGCCAGTTTATCAAGAAATATTTTTCCATTTTCCATCACACCCATTATCTCGAAGTCTTCTACATCTTTAAGCAAAGCATGTAATCCGTCCCGAAAAAGCCGCTGGTCTTCTACAAGTGCAATTTTAATTTTATTCATACAAAGTTGTTTTACTCAGGCTACTCTGGGGCAAAGTTATATTAACTACAAAACCTTTTCCCGGGGCAGTAATAATTTCATATTGGGCACCTATCATGTTTAACCTGCTTTCCACATTGTGCATGCCCATTCCCGCACCTGTTTTAGAACTGATCTCAGAGCCCCTGCCATCGTCTTTATATTGTATGGCAATATCTTCGTGCTCTTTTTTTATGGAAATAGTTACGTTTTTGGCATGAGCGTGTTTAATGGTATTGGCCAGTAACTCCTGCATAACGCGGAACAAAGATAAAGACGATTCGAACGTCATTTGCTTTAAAATACTGTCGCCGTCATCAGTAACCCGTATTTGCAGATCGGACGAGCGGCTTATCTTATCACAAAAGTCTTCTAATGTAAATTGCAGACCCCACAGTGCCAATCCGGGAGGGGAGAGGCTATGAGAGATATCCCGCACATCGTTCATTATGTTGTCAATATTTTCTTTATAAGTATCAGATAGTGTTTTTATTTGTGGTTGGTCAGGTGCTACTTTATTCATTTGGTTAAACATCTGCCTTAGGCTGCTCAGAGTACTGCCTACATGGTCATGTAAATCCCGGCTTATGCGTATACGTTCATTTTCCTGCGACTGTATGGTAGCATGCAACAGGCTTTCGCTGTGCTGCAATTCTGCTTTCTGTGCGGCTAGTTTTTGTGCCAGCAGTTTCCTTTGGTATTTTATTACTAAATATATAATGGTCGCCGCAAGTAGCAGCGGCCCTAAAGTTCCAATTAAAGTAAGTACATAAATATTATCGTTCATTTCTTAAATTTCCATAAGCCAATTGTAAATAGAGCATACATTAATAACAGCAGGGTTGCGTGTACATCGAGTATCGCGATGGCAACAGCTGTATTGTTGACAAAAATATTAAAAATAGTAAATAAAACAAATGAGCCAGAAAAATAAAGTAAAAAACCAGAATTGATATAGATGAAGCCGGAATTTTTATCGATGATTTCATCTAAATTTTCAATGAGCTCCATCAGATAAGTAATTGCGAACCAAATAACAAGAACTGCTTCTATCGGTTTAGTGTAAGAGTTATATTTGATAAGAGGTTGGTAATAAAGGGCATTTATTATGCAAACAATAAAAAATGCGACAGATAGATATGGGATGTATTTTTTTATTTTCTGACTTGATAATAGTTCCCTATAAAAGTAGCATATTATGAAAAATTCCCAAACAGTATATATGTGGTTAAGATACATTGTATTTATCCCATTACTACCTAGAATTTTCGTAAAAAGATTTGAAATACCACTGCTAAAAAGATAAATTATCAGTGGGTTTATACTTGAGGGGAAATATTTATAATTTATAATCACAAGGGATATCGGCACAATAATACTTATTGGTACCAATATCCCTAAATAAATTTTCGATGCCTCTAACGGTATTGACATTTTATTGAATTTGACACTAGCTATTCAGCGCATTTGTGTTGCTACAAATTGGTGGGCATGGAGATGTATTATCATAAACTGCACTATTCCCACCGACTGTTACGATATCATTGCCACTGCTATCAACGCCTACAACGTACAAATGAAAAGATGTTGGGTCGTTAGCCACCTTAAGCGCGCCATAAACTCTAATTCCGCCTGTTGCAGCTACCGTCATTGCGCACTGTACGTCTGCTCGTGGTATCAGCATCGCATGAATAGGTGTGGTTGTTAATGCATCAATATACGTTCTCCAATTTGCTGTTTCTGCTGATGCCGTTGTAACTGGTACTGGATTTGCCATAAGTTTTGTTTTGTTTTTTTAAGTGTTTGTAATGTAAATTTGACAATTATAAATGAGACTAATTAATATTTTTTTTATTAATTAATTACTGTACTAACATGCAATTCAAGTGGAGATGGTGAAAACGGTTGGCTAGTTATTTGTTAATAGGGTTCAGGTATCTATACTTGTTTAAATATAGTGCTACAAAATTAGTTTTACTTTCTGAACAATACTATAGGCGTAAAAGCCCCATTTTTATAGGTATAAATACCTATAAAATTAAGCTACACCCAATTACAGCGGTGAAATGTGCCCTTTAAAAATCATCGGTCTTAGCAAATTTAAGGCGCAAACTGTTGCTCACTACCGATACAGAACTCAGTGCCATGGCTGCTCCCGCTATCATTGGGTTAAGCAAAAAGCCGTTTATGGGGTATAGGGCACCTGCAGCTAAAGGGATAGCTATTATATTGTAAACAAACGCCCAGAAGAGATTCTGGCGTATGGTAGCTACGGTTTTGCGGGATAGCGTAATGGCTTTAGGTATTTGCCGGAGGTCTGACGAAATAAGGGTCATTTTCGCCACATCCATGGCAATGTCCGTACCCGTGCCCATGGCTATGCTCACATCGGCCAGGGCAAGAGCCTGGCTGTCGTTAATACCGTCGCCCACCATGCCCACTATCTTCCCTTCCGATTGTAACTGTTTTATAAAATCGGCTTTATCAGTGGGCGAAGCTTCCGCTCTGAATTGGGTAATACCGGCTTCCTCGGCTATGGCATAGGCCGTTTGTTGGTTGTCGCCGGTAAGCATAAAAACCTCCAAACCCATGCTTTGCAGCAATTTAACTGCAGTTGGCGATGACAATTTTATTTTATCGGTAATGGCTATAGCCGCCAACGCTTCTATGTGGTTAGCCAGCCATATAACAGAGTAAGCCTGTGCTGCCCAATCTTTCGATTTTTCTTCCAGTTCCGGGCTGAAGGCGATACTCATCGATTCCATCAATTTATGGCTACCTACGAAATAAATGCCTTTTCCATAAAGCGCGGTAACACCGCTGCCCGTAATACTGCTGAAATGCGCTATTTCCACAGTTTTCATTTCCAGGTCTTTGAAAAACGTAGTGATCGCCGCCGCCAACGGGTGTTCAGACTGCGCTTCAATGCTGTACATTATCGCCGAAAGCATTTCGGCATTTTCAGGGTTTTTCCAGGCTATATCCACCACTTTAGGCAGTCCTTCGGTAATGGTGCCGGTCTTATCAAATACAATGGCATTCATTTTATGAATGGTCTCCAGGCTCTCCGCATCTTTAACCAGTATACCTAGTTCGGCACCTTTGCCCACACCAGCAATAATGGCGGTGGGTGTGGCCAGGCCAAGGGCGCAAGGGCATGCTATAACCAAAACGGTTATCATGGCCAGCAAGCCATGTGTAAACCCGGCTTCCCCCCCGGCTACTATCCATACTATGAGTGTTAGTACCGCAATAGCCAAAACAGTAGGTACAAAAACAGAGGCTATTTTATCGGCCAACTTTTGAATAGGGGCTTTGCTGCCTTGTGCTTCCTGAACTTTCTTTATAATTTGAGCCAGCAGCGTATTGCCACCAACTTTTTCGGCCCGAAAGCGGAAACTGCCTTTCTGGTTAATAGTGCCGCCAAATACATGGCTGCCACTGGTTTTTTCCACCGCGAGCGGCTCGCCGGTTATCATGCTTTCATTTATGTATGATGCGCCTTCAGTCACCACACCATCCACAGGTATTTTATCTCCGGGTTTTACTACGAGTATGTCATTTACCTGTACATCGCTCAGTAAAATATCCTCCTCTCCATCCTTACCTATGCGCACAACAAAAGCGGGCTGCAAGCCCATAAGTTTTTTTATGGCCGATGAGGTGCTCGATTTGGCGCGGTCTTCCAGAAGCTTGCCTGCCAATATAAAAGCGATTACCACTGCCGATGCTTCAAAGTAAACGGGCGGGTCAATGCCTTTATCGGTCCAGTATTTGGGGTAAACGGTATTAAAAACGCTGAATAGGTAGGCTATTCCGGTGCTGAGCGCTACCAGTGTATCCATGTTAACGCTGTAGTGCGTAAGCTGTTTCCAGGCACCAATAAAAAACTGCCTGCCGAAAATAACTATAACAGGCGTTGCAAGTCCCCACATAATATAGTTGGCGTAGGGCATATGCATGAAGAACATGGCAATAATAACCAGCGGAACCGAAAGCCCGATAGCCAGCGTGGTATTGGCGCTGAGTCTACGGTATTCTTTCAGTTTAATGGCTTCAATATCTTCAACAGTAACATCATCGTCGGTTATTATGCCATAGCCAACTGCGGTAACGGAATTTTTAAGTTGCGATGGGTTGAGTGTTTCAGGGTCGTATTCAATAAGGGCCGATGCGTTGGCGTAGTTTACAGCGGCTTTCGTAATACCCCTTATTCCGTTTATGGTATTTTCAACGGTTTGGGCACATGAAGCGCACGTCATGCCAGTAACCGGGAATGTTTTCTTTATCGTTTTCATTTTTGCGTTAGCACTGCAAAGTTCAGTACTACAAAGTTATAAATGACGGTATTTTTTGGTGATTGATATTAGCTGTTATTATTTTTAGAAAAAGTATAGCGGTGCTGATAAAGATGTAGTGTATTGTACAATGCTTTACTGTGAAGCAAGCATAAAATACATGTTGCCGATAGAATAGTTATAAAACCTTTATTAGTTTATTTCGTTGTTAGCCTTTATTTTTACCATCATACATTAAACATCATGCTACAAGGAAAAGTTGCGTTTATAACAGGTGCCAGCAGGGGAATTGGCGAAGCCATTGCATTACGACTTGCCAAAGAAGGCGCCTTTGTAGCCATAGTGGCCAAATCGACCACCGAAGATCCACGCCTCGGCGGCACTATTTATAGCGTGGCTGATAAAATAACCGCTGCCGGGGGCAAGGCCCTGGCGGTAAAATGCGATATACGGGATGAAGAACAGGTTATTGCCGCCGTCCAGCAGGTGAATACAATATTCGGTGGCATCGATATTTTGGTGAATAACGCATCTGCTATTATGCTATCGGGCACGCTGGCAACAGAGGCCAAACGCTTTGACCTGGTGCATGACATAAACGTAAGGGGCACTTTTTTTGTAACCAAGCATTGCATCCCGTTCCTTAAAAAATCGACCAATCCGCATATACTTACCCTGTCGCCCCCTATAGACTTACAGCCTAAGTGGCTCGCGCCATACGTAGCGTATACCATCAGCAAGTTTAACATGAGCATGATGTCGCTGGGCTGGGCTGCTGAATTTAAGACGGAGGGTATAGCGGCCAATTCGCTTTGGCCGGTAACTACAATTGCCACATCAGCGGTTAAAAATCTGCTGGGCGGCGATACCTTAATGAACATGAGCCGCAAACCAGAAATACTGGCCGATTGCGCCGCATACATACTAAAGCAACCATCGCGGGAATGCACGGGCAACCTCTTCCTGGACGAAGCAGTACTTAAAATGGCAGGTATTACCGATCTTGAACAATACGCAGTAACACCAGGCGGGCCGCTTCAGAAGGATTTGTATGTGTAGCGGAAGATGAGCAATGGAGTATTTTATCAGCCTGCATTATTTATAAATGCGCTTTTGAATGTTTAATACCAATGTCATTAACTTAATGGATTTTGCGTCATCCCTGCGGCACGCCGTAGACATTAATCTCCCCTCTACCATTTATGGAGAGGGGCCGGGGGTGAGGATATTTGCGCTAAGTTAATGTCATTGTGTTTAATACCTTAAAAAATGTCGTCCGCCTGTTAAGACCCCAGCCCTAAAGGGTGACATGTTTCGTCATCATTTTATTGATTGGTAATGAATGCATTACACAACATAGCATGTCACCGTTTAGGGACGGGGTGACCCAGCGGCAGAGAATTTGTGAATAATGCAGGTTAGCCATTTCTACTGGTTCCCAATAGGGCACTTCAGCCAAAGTTCTATCCCATTTTTTTCGTGGTATAACAGTGAGTCGTCACTTTCTAAACAGCCAAATCAACTACTGATTATCAGTTGTATGCGTTATAGTGCGCTACAGGAAAGGAATATGTACCTCTACTATGTGGCACGCTATTTTTAACACCTTTTGTACATTTGGCTGGTGAAGGTTAAGCTGTTTTCATTAACTTTGTAGTGTTCGTTAGCATTGGGCGCATTTTAATGCGGCCACCTGTTAACGTTTGTGTGGTGTTTGGTTTTATATTTAACTTACAGACTGGTGATGATCTCTAATAGAATACTGTTTATTTTTTCTCTTTTTATTGGCTTACAATTTTCGGTTACCGCCTACGGGCAGGTACGCATCAGCGATATTCAAAGGAACAGTTCCAATTTTTATGAATGGGGTGTTTTTACAGGGGGTAATTTCCAGCAGCTTTCAGCCTTTCCTTTCCGTAATACTTTTTCCAATGGCAATGCGACCGGTGCTTATATTAAGCGGCGGAAGAAAATGTTTGGCATTCAGGCTTCGTTGTCTGCAAGCACAGCTCATTATGAAACTGCCGAGCGTTTAGCGCATAAATACAAATTATCATCTTCCGTATGTGCTGATACTATAAGTAAGGGTGTATTCAATGCAATTTATGCTAACCTGCCAGTTGTAGTAGAAGTGCGGCCCGTTACATGGTTCAGTCTTCAGATGGGTTTGGCATATAGCTACCTTGCATATACACAAGATGTGAACGGTGCTTACACGAAAATTGCAGACGCTAAAAAGTTATTTGGTAAGAACAATGTATCAGGCATAGCTGGCTTTGAGGTAGATCTATCTCCCCGGCTGAAGATAGAAGGCACTTATGCAGTGGGTTTTATGGATGTAAACAACCATAATTTTCAAGGGCTTGCAGATAAATGGTATACCAATACAGGTAGCGTTACGATGATTTGGAGATTGAAAAAATGGTACCCGCCGCTTAAACACATTAAAAAGAGATAACAAAATTTCTCTTTTTTGTTAATTTGCTTAAAAAATTAAGGATATTTCGAATGTGCTTATTATCTTGCGAATAGTTTTATAGTTAATAGTTAATTTTTATTTACAACTAACCAAAAAATTTACACGTATGAACCGTTTAGTTTTACTTTCTGTTTTAGGTTTAGCTTCATTACTTCCTTCAAAGGGAAATTCACAAACAATGCCGGGCGAAGGTGCTGCCAGAATTTACAAATTTGCCGACCTTGGGGTAAAGGCAGGTGTGAATATGCAGCAAATAGTAGCATATCCGTTCGAAACAAAGTATAGCCAAGGCTACACAGCAGGTCTGTACTATGAAAAGAGAATGAACCATATTGCTTTTCGCGCTGAAATCAACGCAAGTACTGCACAATTTACTACCGACAGGGCCGCGTCGCGCAAATACCAATTGTCGCAGGATGTGGTAAAAGATACTGTTACCAAGGGCATTTTTGACGTAATGTATGTGAATGTACCTTTAATGTGTGTTTTCAAATTGGGCAGGCATGGTAACTTCATGATGGGTGCGCAATACAGCCGCCTTATAACCAGTAAAGACAACAATGGCGCGTTTAAGGCTATGTGGGGCACTGAAAATGTATTGAAAGATGATTATGTGTCTGGTATCTTCGGTTTGGAGTTTGAAATGGTGAAAAGGTTAAGGATAGGTGCAACGTATGCGCAAGGTTTTACTGACATCAACAATGGCAAATTTAAAGGTGTAAACGGACAATGGGTTACAGGTAGTGCGCAGGCATACCTTACTTACAAAATCAAGAGGTGGTACTAGGCTATCAAAAATTATAAGTTGCGCTTCATTGTTTATGAAACTTTAGCGGGATTACTTGCGTATTATTATGTTTTATAGCAGTCGCTTATTAGCGTTCTTCCCGTTATGGTGTGCCGGAATAAATATACAGTCGGTCGTGTGTTTGGGGAGATGCGGGAAGTAGTACTGCGGCATAATTTTTGTGGGTTATTTTTGAAAACTAACCATTCATGAGATCAACTAAACTTTTAAGTGTTTTAGCAGCGTTGCTGTTTGGCGGCGGCAGTTTATTTGCGCAGTCGGTACCGGTAGTCAACAAGCTGCCGAAATTAGATCTGGGTGTAAAAATAGGTGCCAATTTTGCCAAAATAGGCGGCGACAATTGGGAGCAAACGTATCAGCCTGGTATTGTTGGCGGCGCTTTTGTAGGCTTGCACAAGCATAAACTGGGCGTGCAGGTGGAAGCTTTGGTAAATTCCAGCCACTACAAAACCAGTGCAGTGGTTGATTCCATTCATAAAGGGGAGTTCAGGGCTATATACTTTGATATCCCTGTACTCTTGCAGTACAAACTGGTTGGGGCGAAGCTTGCGCCCAAAATATGGATAATGGCCGGGCCGCAGTTCAGTAACCTGATTTCGGTTAAGAATATGAATGCCCTTGCGGGTGATGCTAAGGAAACCTTTAAATCAAGCACAGTTTCATTGGTTGCGGGTGCAGAAGTGCGATACTTGAAATTTTCTTTAGGTGCGCGTTACTTACTGGGGCTTACCAACATGAATAACTCATCGGCCAGTAATGCCATTCATATTGCCACCAACACCTGGAACAATAGGTCTTACCAATTGTATCTAGGTTTCAGGTTTATATAGGTTGAATTAATTTTTTATATAAAGCCATCCTGTTCGGATGGCTTTTTTCTTGCGCTTGGTTAGTGTTTTGTTGCTAAACTAGGGCAAGCGTATGCAGCATTATATTTTGGGCAATTCTTTATAGCGCTTTAGGGCGCTCATTTCAACCCAGTTTATTGTTTTTACAAAACCTGTTTGTTTATCTACACTTATTCCTGGTGCGCCACCAAATTGCTGATATGGGATTCCCTCAGCAAAAATGATTGTGACGTCAAAATAATATTCGTTCTGGCAAATTTGCATAGCTCCCAGGCCATAGGTTATACTTGGCTGTAACTCCCCATGAGATGCTACAAATTCTTGGGCTAATTCGATAGCCTCATTGATGATGATCATTAATTGTTATTGAGTACCGATAAGGGAAAAGGCGACTTTCGAAGGCAAGTCATAATTGGGTTCGTCAAATTATTGAGATTTTCAACTGTTTACATATTTTTACATAATAAATTATCTGGTTCCTAATGTCGACCAACAGTTGATTGTTTTCCGTTTTTTCATTGTATGATTCGCTCCTTCGCGAAGCATATCACACCCATTAGTTTTGAGGTGTTTAATTAAATCAACTCGCTTCATTAAGCCAATATTAAGTCTTCGCGGATAATGTCTTTACCAATATATTCTTGGTCTGTAATCTCTTTCTGACTTTCAAAATAGAGGTACATCGCATCAAGCAGGTTAGTTTTTAATTCGTCTATTGACTTCCCTTGGCTGAGTACTGCAGGTAACTCTTCTATTTGGCCTACGAACCAGCCATTTTCTCCTCTTTCAATTATTGCGGTCAACTTCATATATGCTGTATAAATCTTACCAACCAAAGATAAGTAATTTTAGCTGTATAACTTTACACCTGCACACACAAACAGCCGTGCGGTATGTACCACACGGCTGCTGCAAATATTGTAGAATAGTATTGCACCTCTGGTGCGAGTGTTCAGCGCAGCGCACTCGTGCCTGCCAGTTGAACGGGTCTCCGATCGGCTAACATAAAAGGGGAAATACCCATGTCCTCGCCTTATTTCTTTACAGTACTTCCAATTTTACAAAGCTCAACAGTAACATCACACTGGCGCGAGTGTTCAGCGCAGCGCACTCGTGCCTGCCAGTTGAACGGGTCTCCGACCCGCTACAAAGAAAAATAAGGGATGGTATAATTTTCAGAAGCAAATGCTTCCAGAATGGGGGGGCGAAGTTACAAACTTCGACCAGTGAAAATAATTATACTGTTCATTAGCGTCTCTATTAATGTTGGGTTTCCCCGGGATAACTGTAAATCCGCTGTAGAGAAGGAATGCATTCTGTCTCTACATAAAACGGTTCATTTTCCGAAATTCACATTCCATCAGAAAAATCAACTTAATCAGCGGTTCAGACCTCCGTACACACAAACAGCCGTCCGTAATACGGGCGGCTGCACAAATATGTTTTTGGTAATAACGGTTGTAATTAAAACCCTATTTTCGGGGTCGAAAGGTGGTTCGGGCACCCATAACGCTTTGTTTGGGTGCAAGAAGAAGCGGCAATAAGCGTGAGGACAATAGCCACTGCGGTTATTGCTCCGCGAAATTTAATAATGGTCTGCATACACTAATAATTATGAATAGTAAAAAGCTCGTTTAACTTTGTACGAAGTTACGTAAAAAATATGAAACACATTCATTTTATAGCAATTGGCGGTGCTATCATGCACCAGTTAGCCCTGGCGTTACATAAGAAGGGGTATATAATAACCGGCAGTGATGATGATATTAACGATCCCGCTAAAAGTAACCTTGCCGCGGCCGGCTTGTTGCCTGGAAAATTTGGCTGGCATCCTGAAAAAATTGATGGTAAGGTGGAAGCGGTTGTGCTCGGTATGCACGCCCGTGCCGATAACCCGGAATTACTTGCCGCTAAGCAAGCGGGCATCCCCATTTACTCCTTTCCGCAATATGTTTATGAGGTGAGTAAAAATAAAAAGAGGGTAGTGGTTGCTGGCAGTCATGGCAAAACAACAATCACCTCCATGATCATGCACATACTGAAACACCAGGGTATTGATTTCGATTACCTGGTGGGAGCTAAAGTAGCGGGTTTCGAGCAGTCGGTTAAATTAACCGATGCGCCTATCATAGTGTTGGAAGGTGACGAATACCCGGCATCGCCTGAGGAAAAAAGGCCGAAGATATTCTTTTACCATCCGCACATTAGTGTGCTCAGCGGTATTGCGTGGGATCATATCAATGTTTTTCCTACCTACGAAATTTACTTCAATCAATTTGAACAATACCTGCAAGGTATGGGCAATGATGTAAAACTGTTCTATAATAATGAAGATGCTGAAGTAAGGCGCGCGGTAGCTGCCGCAGCCGCGCATGTGCAGGCGGTGCCGTATGAAACACCACAATTCCACTATGAATCAGGCATACCGGTAATTGCAACAACGTCAGGGCCGGTTTCGGTCTCGGTTTTTGGCAGGCACAATGTGCAGAACATGCAGGCCGCTATCGATGTTTGTATGGAACTGGGCGTGAGCGAGACCGATTGCTACCACGCAATAGCCAGCTTTACTGGTGCCGCCCGCAGGCTGGAAAAAGTTAAAGAGGAAAAGGACCTTCTCGTATATCGCGATTTTGCCCATGCACCGAGTAAATTGAAAGCAACGCTTAATGCAGTAAGGGAAGCATACCCCGACCACCACCTGGTAGCATGTTTTGAATTACACACCTTCAGCAGCCTGAATGCACAGTTTTTGAGCGAGTACGGGCATAGTATGGATGGGGCAGATGATAGCATTGTATTTTTCAGCCACCATGCACTGCAACTAAAGGGATTACCTGAACTGGAGCGCAGCACCGTAAAGCAATATTTTGAAAGGGCGGACCTGACAGTGATTGATAACAAGCAGGAATTAGAGCAAACTGTTACCTCACGGATAAGCGGAAAAGATAAACCTGTGTTTTTATTATTAATGAGTTCAGGAACTTTTGACGGAATTGACTGGAATAATGTAAGTTCGCATCCGAAACCTTAAATCCTTTATGGCAAACCTTCAATTAAAGAGGCCGATCGTATTTTTTGACCTGGAAACTACCGGAACTGACAATGTAAAAGACCGCATTGTAGAACTGGCATTTATTAAAATAATGCCCGATGGTAAACGCGACAGATACGTTAAAAAAATAAATCCCGGAATGCCTATACCGCCGGAATCGACAAAATTTCATGGTATAGTGGACGAAGATGTGAAGGATTGCCCGCTTTTCAAACAGATAGCCCATGAGCTCTATGACTGGATGAAAGGTTGCGATATGGGGGGCTACAATTCCAGTAAATTTGATTTACCCATGCTTGCGGAAGAGTTTTTGCGTGCCGGGGTAAACGTTGATTTTACTGAAAGGCATATGATTGATGCACAGCAAATATTCTTTAAAATGGAAGCCCGTACGTTGAGTGCGGCATATGCGTTTTATTGTAATAAAGAACTTGCGAACGCGCATAGTGCTGAAGCGGATATTGAAGCGACCATAGAGGTGCTGGAGGCCCAATTGGACCGGTACGAAAGTATAGCAACAGATGTGCCCGGACTCCATACCTTTTCGAATACCGATGAATATGTGGACTACAGCCGCCGTATGGTGATGAAAGATGGTGTGCCCGTTTTCAATTTTGGTAAACATAAAGGCCGTAAGGTAGAAGATATATTTACCGCCGAACCACAATATTATGACTGGATGATGCAGGCCGATTTTTCGCTGCACACCAAACAAAAAATATCAGAAATATTAAATAAAATGAAACTCAGAAAGGCTGGGTTAAAAGTTTAGCAAATAATTTTGATTTATTTAGAAACAATATTATTATTTTGCCGTTTCCAATTACAAAATCCTTCTTGAAAAAACTTGTCATAATACCGACCTACAACGAGAAAGAGAACATTGAAAAAATAATACGAAAAGTTTTTTCTTTGCCTAGTGGTTTTCATCTGCTGATAGTTGATGATGGCTCTCCTGATGGTACCGGTAACATCATAAAGCAACTGCAGCAGCAGTTTCCTGATTCCCTTTTCCTATTGGAACGTAAGGGTAAACTTGGTTTAGGCACAGCCTATATAGCAGGGTTCAAATGGGCCCTGGAGCGGAACTACGATTTCATTTTTGAGATGGATGCCGATTTCTCTCACAACCCTGAAGACCTGGAGCGCCTTTTTGCCGCGGGTAAGGAGGGTGCCGACGTAGTAGTAGGCTCCCGTTACGTAAAAGGTGGCAAAGTAGTGAACTGGCCTTGGAACCGCATATTCATATCGAAAGGTGGGGCATTCTATACCAAAATGATAACCTGGATGCCGGTTAATGACCCTACAGCAGGTTTTGTGTGCTACAACCACAAGGTACTGCGCACTATACCGTTAGATAAAGTACACTTTATAGGTTATGCCTTTCAGATAGAAATGAAGTACCGGGCCTGGAAGCTCGGCTTCAAGATAAAGGAAGTACCTATAACCTTTATTGACCGTATTGAAGGTGCCTCAAAAATGAGCAGCGGCATTGTAAAAGAAGCCATGTATGGCGTTTGGAAAATGCGGGGCTTTCATTCATAATTGTTAATTGTAAATTGTCTGCATGTCGCAAGGCTTTAAGCCGAAAGGATGTGTTTGGAGACTTTGTAAGCGCTTCGTAGCGCAACGCCCCAACCAGTGGGTGTATTTTACGCCTTGTATAAGATAAAAACAATCCACTTTAGGATACTTTATTTCATCTCATTCCTAAGTTAGAAATTTATAACTTTGTAGAGTTATGGCGTCTTCTAATTAAGGCGTTTATTAATTTGGGTATTGTAAATATCATTATTTATATGAAAATACTACTTGATGTAAGAGATAATAAGGCTGCATTTTTTTTGGAACTGCTTACGAGTTTTTCGTTTGTAAAAGCCAAACCATTAACACCCTATAAAGCTAAAGTATTAGAAGATGTGAAAGAAGCTGTAGAGGAAATGAAATTAATAAGCACTGGCAAAATGAAAGGACGAAACGCTGAAGACATTTATAATGAACTATAATGTTATTTCAATACCAAAGTTTGAAAAAGAACTAAAGCGGTTGGTAAAAAAATACCCCTCTTTAAAGGAAGAATACTTTGAACTGGTTCAAAGCCTGAAAGTCAATCCATTATTAGGTACTAGTTTAGGAAATAATTGCTTTAAGATCAGGTTGGCTATTTCATCCAAAGGAAAAGGGAAATCAGGTGGCGCAAGGGTACTTACTTGCGTGAAAGTAACTCAGGAAAGTGTCTATTTACTTACAATTTTTGATAAAAACGTGAAGGAAAACATTACAGACCACGAACTATCTGAGCTATTGACATTGATTCCGGAATGAACATTATTATAGAGTAATCTGGATGCCACCGGTCAAACTGGGATTTATGAACTGGTTAAAATGAATAGAATCCGGCTAATGGTTATTGGTGAACAGCACCAACCCTAGGGCATTTAAACCAGTAGCTATCCGGTCACATGTTGAATATTTTAAATTTTCTTAAAAGGCAATAAACTCATGAGGATTGTGTTATCATTTTGGGTACTATTGCTTACCTCATGTAATTATAAAACGTCCAATCAAGAATATGGCTATTGTACTATTGCAAAACAAGCTGACATCTGGGTTATTGTGGATGATACAAGCGGTAGCTTTTTAATTAGAGGTGAGAAGATAGGTCCGATAAAGAATAGTTATCAAAATATTGTTTCGGCAATAAACAGAAAATATGTCAATCCGTCCATATCGGTTGAGAAAAAAGAAGGAGATACATTATTTGTCAGAATTGATAGCAGCGAAATGTTTACTCAAAGAATGGGAACAACTGGGGCTCTGAATTTTAAGGCTGTCGTTGTATATTCATTAACTGAAAATGATAGCATTAAAGGAGTTTTTTTTAAATTTCCAGAAGGCGATCATGGTGGCAAACCTGGGTATTTTACGCGAAAGGATTTTAAGGATTTTACTGTAAAAGAATGTAGATAGCCGTTCTGCGAACCTGATTGAAAAGCTATTGAAACAGATAAAAGAGATTTATAAGCAAGTCGGGAAACCTCGCCAAACGAGGTGGCTCCCTGTCCAAGGCAAGTCTCCCGGTTTTTGATAGCTTTGCGTATCAGAAATGCGGGACTTGCGAGCTTCAGGTTTGGGCTTGTTATGTCATAGCGAGTTTTCTTTTCAAGTCATTCTGGCGTTCAATATCTTTACTTAAAATTATACTCCACCGATGGGTTTGCTTCACCTTATTTCCCTCTTTTTTAAGTTGTTCAATTATTTTGAACATGAGGCGAAACGTGCTACCCCTGTACCAGTACCACCGGTTGAAGAAAAGGAATCCGTAAACGAACGCAAAAAGGTAATCGAAAACTACGTATGGAAGGGGAAGTGTGCAAGCCGCTATTTCAATAAGCAGCAGTTGCAGTATTACATAGCGTGTTGTATAGAGCAACGAAAGGGGAACCTTGTGCTCGATGATATGCTATGCTTAAAGAAAATGAGAGAATTGATGCCTGGCGACTACGAACCGCTGGTAAATGAGCTTAAAAAAGTTGCATGGCTTGAGAAAGCAAAGTTTTAAACTAAGCCTGGCTTCTCTGTACGCGGTAAGTCTCCCAGTTTTTTGATAGCTTTGCGTATCAGAAATGCGGGGCTAGCGAGTTATAACTGAGCTTCTTGTATCGTAGTAAGTTTTCTTTTTAATCATTCATTTAAAAACGAATAGGTCCCGATTACGCCAAGTCCTGCGAAGGGTCGAGACTTTGCTGGGGCTGAAAAATTGATGCTGCAGATGCGCTTTTTTCTGGAGCAATGACACCAGCGGGATCGGCGTTTTTGGCATCGTTAGCTGATGTGAGGCCATTAGCACAAACTCCAATTGCATTGGCTGGTATTAACAAAGATGCCGGGATAGTGGCAATCGACTTCGTGTTTAAAGCATCATTTGGCGGTGCTGGATTGGGAAGAACTTTGAGAGATCAGTTTAAGCCAAGTGTTGCTGGATTCTCTAAAGAGCTGGAACTTTCATTCAATACGATGACAAATATGCCTCTAAATCTTACTGGAAAAGTTTTAGGTAACAAAGCAAAATCAAGTTATGGCAATTAAACAGGTTGATTCTGGCATGGTCTATTTATGGGTATTGATTTTCTTTTTCTTTTTTTATTTTTTGATCGTGAGGCCATGGGAGAGAGAGCGGAAATTGAAACGATCGAGTTCATATACAATTGCAAAATTTATTAAAAAAGAATCGGTAGTGGAGGGGGGGGCCATGTACACGTATGTGTTTTATGTAGAAAAGATAGAATACACCGATCAAATTACCGAAGATTCCAGGTATGATATGAAAGTTGGTAATTGTTATGACTTGAAATACTACCCGCCTGACCCAAGTTGTCACGAACTAGAATATGAAACGCCAGTTGATTGTAATGAGTTCAGTCAATAAAAAAATTGTTTAATTTAAGCCAACCTATTTGCAAGGTAGGTGAAGACATAAACAGCTATACAGGCAATATCAGAAGTCCTGTGATGGCGGTTGTCTCCGACTACGTCATCGCGGGACTGAAAAAGGTAAGTAAGTAATTTATAACTTTGTAGATTCTTTATATGAAAATAAGCACTGGCAAAATGAAAGGACGAAACGCAGAAGATCTTTATAATGAGCTATAATGTTATTTTCAATACCAAAGTCTAAGGCGGTTGGTAAAAAAATACCCCTAAATTTGCCCATTTTACCAGAAATACGTAACTTTACAATAAAGGGTATAAAATATTTCCCCTTCGCTATTCTCCAACAAAAATCCGTCAGCCTAATCCCCCATTTTTATTTTAATTCGGCAGACACTCATTAACATCTCGTTAACCAGCTGCGCAAATTTTCAAAAAGGAGACGATTACAGCGTTCTAAGTAGAGCTGCTGTCCCGATTACGCCAGGTCATGCGAAGAGTAGGGACTAGCCGAAGACAGCATCCGAAAGCACTTATTTATCGTAATTTTGTAGAAATAATTCATTGCGATAGAGCGAAATATACCTGTTTAGTAAATTTCCCTTGCTTAAACCCGCTACTTGTTTTACATTTATATTCCCGAACGGTTAGTTAATGATGGACACTCCACGCTATAAAGAATTACAACAGCTATACACAGAGCAAACGGACGAAAAGGGCAGGATCGATGTATTGATCGAGATCGCCATAGAGGTACGTAACTACGATGTAGAAGAGGCTGCGAAAATGGCTGAGGATATCATCGTGCGCTCAAGGGCGGTTGCGTACACATTTGGTATAGGCAGGGGGCTTAAGTTGAAGGGCTCATGCCATTGGATGAAGGGTGAATATGACCTGGGGCTATCGGTCTTGAAAGAGGCACTTGCCATTGCAGTAAAGACCAAGGACAAGAGGCTGGAAGCAAGGGTATTGTATTACTTTGGCAATATCTACCGCGATCAGGGTGATCTGGCCAATGTACTTACCCATTTTAAAAAGGCACTTACCATAAACGAGGAGCTGGGCGATGAGTTTGCCCAGTCTATCATACTTACCAGTATCTCAAACCTGCTTTATGACCTTAATGACTACGACAGCGCGCTGGAGTATGCACTGAAGTGCCTGCCCATATTTGAGCGGGCCCATAACGTAAGCAGCCTTATTAATGTGTATAATACCCTGGGTAATATTTACTTTAAGAAGGAACAGTTTCCCGAGGCTTTACATTATTTTCAGGAAAATTTGGGTCATTCGGAATTTGAGACCATTGCCTATGTAATGGCGGAAAGTGGTTTAGGTAAGGTGTATTACAAAATGCAGAATTTTGATAATGCACGTAAACTCCTTTCCAATGCGCTCCGCCAATCGGAGCATTTGGGTAATGTAGAGGTGCAGATCATTTGCCAGTATTACCTCGGCCGCATGTATATGGATAAGGCCAGTTACCGCCAGAGTTTGCAGTACCTGAACCATGCCTATACACTTGCCAATGAATACAACCGCCGTCATGACCTTATGAGTATTCATGAAATGATGTCGGCATTGTACGATAAAATGGGCGATATCCCCAAGGCATTTCACCACCTCAAGTCTTATGAACAACTTAAGGAGGAGATATTTAAACAGAAGATAATTAATGAGTTGCGTAACCTACAGGTAAGGCAGCAAATAGAACTGGCACAGAAGGAAAAGGAAGTTGCCGAGCGCACTGCCTACCTCAAGCACCAGTTCATGGCCAATATGAGCCATGAGATACGCACCCCTATGAATGCCATTGTGGGCATGACGAGATTGTTGCTTTCCAAAGAACCAAAGCCTGATCAGTTACGCTATCTGAACGCGATTCAGCTCTCTGCGGACAATCTGCTTATTATTATTAATGACATACTTGACCTTTCAAAAATTGAGGCAGGTAAAATAGTAATTGAACATACTGACTTCTCCGTTAGGGAAGTATTACAAAGTGTGCAGGATATGTTGTTACTGAAAGCCGATGAAAAAGGCATTCAGATAAAAATAACTACCGACGATGCCATACCTAAACGCCTTACCGGCGACCCTACCAGGCTGAACCAGATATTGATAAACCTGGCAGGTAACGCAGTTAAGTTTACCGATAAAGGGTATGTTGAAATTAAAACTACACTTAGAAATAAATCTAATAAGCTCTGGATCCAGTTTGATGTGATAGATACCGGCATCGGTATATCATCAGAATTCGTAGATAATATATTTGACAGCTTTACCCAGGCAGGTGCCGATGTTACCCGTAAGTTTGGGGGCACTGGGCTCGGCTTAACCATATCGCGGCAGTTAGCTACGCTGATGAATGGCGATATTTCGCTGAAGAGCGAATTGGGTAAGGGAACAGTCTTCACGGTTGTAATACCATTTGAGGAAGCAGAAGTGCAGGACTATGAATTGCAAGAGAGCCTGCTAGATGCGGCAGCAATGAAAAGGCTGAACAACCTGAAGGTGCTACTGGTGGAAGATAATGAGTTCAACCGCCTTGTTGCGGAAGAAACATTAAAAGACCTGATACCGGCGCTAAGGTTAGATAAGGCAGTGAACGGACAAGAAGCAGTAAGCCGTTTGCAGAACGAAATGTATGATATTGTGCTGATGGATATTCAGATGCCAGTAATGGATGGTGTTACAGCTACAAAGCTGATTCGCAGTACGTTACCTGAACCTGCCAGAAGTGTAAAAATAATTGCCATGACGGCCAATGTGCTGCAGGAAGATGTAGCGCAGTACTTTGATATAGGTATGGATGCTTATGTGAGCAAGCCATTCCAGGTAGATGAGCTGTTGTTAAAAATGGACGCAGTGCTGGGCAATGCTCCTGTGCGCCGCCCTGTTAAAACGCCAGATCAGGTGTCTGTTGCCTCTGCACCTAGCAAGCCGATAGTAGTAGAAGAAACACCGATTCCCGAATACAAGCGTACCAACAGCAATGGCACACCTTTCGTAATGCCTGAATTTGTTACCGACCGCAACTTTCTGAAGCAGTTTACGGGTGGCAATCCTGAAAAAATGCAAAAATACATTTCCATGTTCCTTGAAAATGCTTCAAAATTATTGAAGACCATGGATGAGGCATTGGAGGCGAAAGATTATCTTGCAGTTAAAATTGCGGCCCATTCCCTTAAACCCCAACTATCTTATATGGGCGTAAAAGAAGAAGTGAGTCACATTTTCTTAATTGAGCAAGCTGCAGGTGCACCCGCCCATTACGATACCTTACCTGACAGAATTAAATCGCTGAACCTGATATGCAACAAAGCATTTGAAGAGTTGAAAGACATTTCAGTTGTGTGATTTTGGTTAGTGACTAACACTTTAAAAGTTTGATGATTACCTTTACATATTAAACCGCGTGAAACGTTTATTTTATGGCAGACAACAAAAAACAGTACATCTTTCTCGTAGACGACGAGCCCATTCAGAACGAGATGCTAAAGGATTTTCTTTCGGAAAGATTCCGTTATGAATTTAAGACCTACGAAAGCGGTGAAACTGCAATTAAAGATGCACATCTGAACCCGCAGGTAATTGTATTGGACTATCACCTCAATTCGCACTTGCCTGATGCCAAAGATGGTATTGAGGTGCTTAAAATGTTCAAGGAAGCGTTGCCTGCTACCAAGGTTATCATGCTTTCTGGTCAGGATAAGATTGAAGTTGCTATTGACAGCATGAAGTATGGTGCGTTCGATTATGTGATAAAGGGCGAAACAGCGTTCTCGCGCATGGAAAACATCATCAATTATGTGAATGAGATGACCAATATCAGGGCGGCGAACGCCATGTATAAAAAGGTTATCGTTGGCTTATGTATTACATTCTCGCTTATTATAGTGGGCTCTGTTATGCTGGTATTGAAGATGAGATAATTTCTTTTACCTGTTTGGGTAGTTACCCGGTGGCACTCACCAAGGGTGGGTGTTCTATTTTGTAAAGCTTAATACTGCAAAAAATAATATTGTAATGAATAAACTGGTTACTTCAATTTTTGTATTATCGTTAAGTGCAGCTTCTGGCATAGCGATGGGGCAGAGCAAAACCACTACTACCACCCAAACTACCAAAACCGTTACCAAAACACCTTCAAAAACAACAAAAACAGTTGTAAAGAAGGAAATTAAGAAAACGGTTACCCAAACAGCACCGGGAAAACAAGCAACAACACCTGGTACCGCGGTTGCTAAGGATACTGTTATAAAAAAGAAAATTGTAAAGCGTAAGCACGTAAAGCCGCATGGCGCCACGCAAGAACAGGAAACTATTGAAATAGAAAACAGCAATGGTAATACCGTTGTTGAAATAAACAAAGGCGCAGTGTATGTAAACGGCGACCTGGTTTCAACCATTGACAATCCTAAAACGGAGCACCACCGTATAATAGTTAAGGCAAAGGAAGAAGAAGTACTTAGCAAGCGCAAGCCGGTGGAGCTTACTGAAACCAAGGAAGACCACTTACGCAGGCCAATGTTGGGTGTCTATTCCGACCACAATGGCGACTATGAAGGTGCGCATGTTAACTCTGTTATCCGCAACAGCCCCGCCGATGAAGCCGGCCTGATAGTGGGTGATATCATTACAAAAATAAACGGGAAGACGGTAAAGGACGCTCAAGACCTGGTTGACATTATTAACGACCATAACGGCGGCGAAGCGATAAGCATTACCTATGAAAGGCAGGGCAGGGAATACCATACCCGTGCTGACCTTACCGAAACAACCGTTTTCCGCAGGCATGAAACATACCGCTATACCGTGCCTGACCTGCATGGTAACCGCAGGTTCCCTACGCCGTTCCTGCATTCTTATATGTTTAATAATAACGATAATACTTTCGAATACGCCCCGCAAATGGGTGTCCGCGCACAGGATTCAAAAAATGGTCGTGGGGTAGTAGTGTTAGATGTTAAACGCAATTCTCCGGCTGACATTGCAGGTCTTCATGAAGGTGACGTTATCTTACGAATTGACCATCAACGCACTATGTCGGTTGACGATATTCAGGATATACTGAATGATACGTGGCCTAACCAACGTATAACGCTGGAATTTAAGCGCGATGGTGTGTTGATGTTTGCTTATATGCGCTTCACTAAAGAAAGGGTAAAGAGGGAATTGTAGTATTTCAATTCATTTTATATTTTATGAAACGGCTTGCCCTGCAATGCCTGTACGAGTGTAAACACGGCTAACGCGCCATACAATAGTGCCGTAGCGATGGTTAGGCGAGTGTTCTTCAGCAGGTAGTAAGCCAGTAGCGGCAGTATCTGCAAGGCATGCATGCCCACAAAATGCGCTATTCTGGGGTCTCCGAATTTCTTACTCCAGTTCAGTATGGGTATGCCGTCACCTGCATCAGCCCCGCCAATGGTGTGCGACATTCTGCCGCCCATAACTGCTCCTTCAAAAGAAAATATTACAAATAGGGCAATGCCTAGCCTTATGCCCCAAACGTAGTATATAGGCAGTTCCGGAAAATCGCCGGCAAAAAAGCGAAAACCCACATAAGCAGTATACAAGGCAACAAGTGAGGCTGCAATGCCCATGGCCGCGTATAAACCAGCGTACAATGGCGAACTGTTATTGAAATGCGATAGTTGCCCTCGGCCAGCCTGCAACCCTATGTAAATGATCTCAAACCCTAATAAGCCAATAATGGTCCAATTGAACAAGGGGAGGTTAAAATCTTTCAGGTAAGCGCAAAACCAACCCATTGTCCAGCAGTATATAGCAATGGAAATAGCAAACTTGAACGGTTTTAGCCATGCATTTGAGCCGGAAACCTCAATGGTTGAAAACCGGCTAAGCACTATAAATATAGCTGCCAGCACAGTACAGGCCAGCCCGAAAAGAAAAAGCGGTTCATTCCGTAGGCGGAGTTCTTGTATAAAATAGCTCATGTATTATATTGTTTGGGAATTGCGCACAAAGACGTAAGCCGAATCTGCCAGCGGAAATGCAATGTCTCAGAAATAAGGAACGGTCCAATTTAGGCATAGCGCAACTTAGGCTACAGCCTGCTGCAACTGTAATAATTGCAACCCTTCGCCATTAACTATACAGTTAGCGAAAAATTTATTGGTATTGCTCAGCAGTTCGTGCCTTTCAACACGGGTAATAGAACTATCCAGGAAAAGGTTCTGCAACTGCCAGCAGTACCAATTGCAGGCAACGTCGCCATTAATGTCATTGCGGTACAGGTGTTCGTTAATGCCCCGGCTCATATTTCTTTCAAGGTAAGGTAACAGGCTATTGGTGCGGAAATCGGCTAATAGTTTAAACGTTTCCGGGTAATAGCGTTTTATACCATCGAGAAAAACTGGTGTCATTAATTCAAGGGAACGGTAAATATATTTAAAGAAGTTGCTTATTTCTGTTACAGCATCGGGCAAAACCTTGCTTGCAGCATCAATCAGCTTTTGGTTTTTAGAGAGTTGGCTTTCTACCATGGTGAAAACCAACTCTTCCTTACTTCTAAATTGCTGGTAAAGCGTTCTGGTCGATATATTGCATTCCGCTGCAATGTCGCTCATGGTAACGTTTTTAACGCCACGCTGCGCGAAAGTAACCGCGGCTTTCTCATAGATCATCTCCTGCGTTTTTGCCATATTGTGCAATTTGTACCGGTTTAATAATATTGACCTCAGGTTACTGAAAAGCAATAACTACTGTGACTATTTAATTTTCAATTAGTTTACTGCGGCCACCAATTCTACTTTAGGTGGCATCAGTTTATATATTACGGGTGTTACTATTCTTGAAAGCAAAGTGGAACTGATAAGTCCGCCAATTAATACAATTGCCAGCGGCGCAATAAGCGGGTTTGTTGATATCGCTATGGGCACTAGTCCGCCAATTGCCGTTAGCGAAGTAAGCACTATAGGTAAAAAGCGTACTTCGCCGGCTTCTTTAATTGCTTCTTCCAGATTTTTACCGCGGCTGCGCAATTGGTTGGTAAACTCCACCAGCAGAATGGTGTTCTTAACTTCAATACCAGCGACTGCTATAAGGCCTATAATAGCCACGAAAGATAGGGAGTTGCCTGACAGCCATAGTGCTACCGCTGCGCCTACAATACCTAATGGTATTACAGAAAGTACAATAAGTGTGCTCTTGAATGTTTGGAATTCTAATACCAATATGGCAATGAACATAAATACGGTAACTATGATAATGGTACCGAAACCGCCAAATGAGTTGTTGCGCGATTCTACTTCGCCACCCATTTCATAACTATAGCCCGGTTTAAAATTGAATTTGTCCATTTGTGCTATAACATCATTGATAACCTTATCGTTAAGAACGCCTTTCTGTACAAATGATTTAATTGAAACAACCCTTTTCTTTTCCTGATGATTGATGCTCAGCGGCGATGATTCCAGTTTAAGATCGGCCAGTTGGGCGAGCGGAATAGCAGCCCCCTGGTTATTATTGATCATTAAATTATTGAATACATCCATTGTAGGCTTGCCTTGTTTTGACCGGGTAAACAGCATATCATATTCGTTTCCATTATCATCGTTATAGTGCCCAATGTTAAGCCCAGCTATGGCCAACCTAACAGTACGGTCAATATTTGCGGTATTTACGCCCATTGCCTGGGCCTTTTCCCGGTTGATGTTTACCCTTATATCGGAGTTCAATATAGATACAGGATTATCCACATAAATCGTGCCAGATGTTTTCCTCAGCATCGCCTCCACCTGTGCGGCCATAGCGCGTAGGGTATCCAGATCTTCGCCAAACAGGCGTACCTCTACCGGCGCTATCTCTAGCGGCCCCTGCTGAAAGTTCTTCACTTCCACCTTGGCACCGGGAAATGGTGTCCATTTGGCACGCAAACGCTCTATTATCTCCAGTTTTACATCTGGGCTGGTATGTGGCTCCAGTTGCACGAAAACCTGCCCGAAATTGCTTCTTTCGTTCTCCTGCACCTCGTTATAGTAAATAACGGGGTTTCCCTTGCCACTATGGGTGGCGTAATACTTGATCAATGGTTCTTTTTTCAGCTCTTGTTCTATTTTGCGCACTACACTATCGGTATAAGCGACGTTTGATTGCGGTGGGGTGGTTACATTAACAAAGAACTGGGGCTTTTCAGAAGCGGGGAACAAACCGAACCCAATCACCTTGAATAAAAAAACAGCCCCGGCAAAAACAACTACTGCTATAACAATGGTAATGACCGGGCGGGCAATAGCAGCATCGAGCAGGCGGGAATAGCTACCATGTATAATGCGCTTTAATCCACGCATGAATATATTGCCTTCCGGGTTCCCGGTATTTTCTTTCAGCAATTTGCTGGATAGGAAGGGTATGATGGTCAGCGATACGAACATAGAAGCCAGCACACAGAATATTACCGCAAGTGGCAGGCAGCGAATGAAGTCGCCGGCACCCTCCGGCATAAATACCAGCGGCATAAAGGCTATGATGAGCGTAATGGTACAGGTAAGTACAGCTCGGCCTATCTGGCTGGTTGCTTTAAGGGTAGCTTCCATCCGGCTATGCCCTTCCAGCATCCAACGTTCTATATTTTCAACAACCACAATACTGTCATCTACTAACAGACCCAACGCTACAACTAGCCCTACTATGCTCAGCTGGTTTAAGTTATAGCCAAATAATTGAAGTAACACTATACCAATGGAAAGAGATAGGGGAATAGATATCATGACTATAATGGCCGGCCTGCTGCCGAGTGGAAGCAGGGTAATGGCAACCAGTAGTATAGCAATCAGGAAGTCTTTGCCAAGGCCGGACAGGCGCATATTTACATTATCGGCCTGGTCATGGTTTTGTATCAGTTCAATGTTGGCGGGTAGGGTCTTTTTAAATTTTTCTATTATGGGTTTGTATTCCTTTTGCGATGCAGTAATGTTTTCGCCATCTTTTTGGGCGGCTACCACAAATACGCACCGGTGGCCGTTCAGGCGGGTCATGTATTTTTCATCGTCATAGCCATAAAACACTTTGGCCACATCTTTCAACTTTATGTTTTTGCCATTTGCGGTATATACCACGGCATTACTAATCTCGTCTATTGTTTTAAAGTTGCCGCTTGTTTTAATGTTATAGGTTTTATTTCCTGCATCTATACTGCCACCGGGTATATTCGTGTTTTCGCTTTGCAGATTGGCGATTATGGCCATAACCGGTATGTGTAGCTGCGCCAGCTTTTCTATATCGGCTTCAATCCTTACTTCTCTTTCCGGCAGGCCAGATAGCTTTACGTTTTTAAGGGAGGTGAGTTTTTCCAGTTCTTCCTGTAGTTTTTTAGCATAGAAGTTCATTTTATCGCGTGGGGCATTCTCCGATACGAGCCCTATCTGCATAATATTCACATCCGATGGTTGGAATTTCTGTACATCCAACCGCTGTATGTTGGCCGGTAACTGCCCGCGCATCCCGTTAACCACGCGTACTATTTCCTGGTATTTGGAATCTACATTGCTGTTATATTTATATTCAGCACGTATTACGGCTACACCATCGCTTATAGTAGTGCGTATCCGTTTCATGTTTTCCAGCGCATACACCTCTTTTTCAATAGGCTTAACCACCAGTTCTTCCATGTCTTTCGGGCTTGCGCCGGGGTAAACCACTACTATGGGGAATACAGGTGCATGCATTTCCGGGTCTTCAGACCTCGGCATATTTAATAATGTAGATATACCCACTACAATTATCATAATAAATATCACCAGTGTAAACTGGTAATTCTTTACGGCGTAATCAGATATTTTCATGATCGCAATTGTTTATAATGGGTTATTGAATAATGCGTATGGTACTGTTATCGGTAAGGTAGGCACTGCCGGATATAACTATTGAACTGGCATCTTGCAAACCATTCGCTATAAGTACACTGTCTTTTTCTATACCCTGTATTTCTACTTTTACTTTCGATACTGTATTATTTGTATTGACAATGAATACGTAGCCTGTACTGCCGTCAGCATCAAGCAGCGCATCATAAGGGATGGAGTAAATGATATTGGCAGTTTGGTTTTTGCTATAGCCGGTTTCAATTACCGCCTTGCCAAACATGCCGGTCGCAATGCTCGAAGGTGCTTTACCGGTAATGCTAATGTCCACAGACAACAAACCGGTTGCCGGGTCGGCACCCTGAGATTTTCGGCTAACTGCAGCGGAATAGTCTCCTCCGGCATCGGTATGGATAGTAGCTTTATTGCCTTGGCTTATTGCTGCCCACTGCCGGTCGCTCACCGCAACCCGTAGAACCCATGTGCTGCTGTTAGCTCCATTGGTCTGGAAGACTGCCGCACCCGAACTCACCACCTGCCCTTCACTAGCTATTTTCCGCAATATGTAGCCGTCTTTTGCCGCCCGTATCTCAGAATAGCTGCGATTAAATTTTGCTGCTTCCGGTTGTTGGGTCGCCATATCAAGACCCGTTTTGCTGTTTTGCAGTTGTTCCAGGGTGGCAACACTATCGTGATATAGGCTGGTAGCACGAGCATTATCTCGTTTTGCTTTTTCAAATGCAATGGTAGCTTGTTGCACCTGAGCATCAATTTCCGCAAGTTTCAGTACGGCAAGTAGTTGACCTTTGCGCACTGCATCGCCTTCTTTAACCAGAATTCGGTCAATTACGCCCCCGGTTTTGAAGGACAGGTTCACTTCATCATCTGTAGTAAACTGCCCCGATACAGCAATATTAGCTTGCCCGTTATGCGCTTGAAGCGCCATAACTTTTACGGGTATCACGTCATCAACGTTCTTTTTGGCAACAGGTTGTTCTTGCTTGCAGGCTCCTAAAAACAGTATTGCGGGCAGCAGCAGTGTTGAAATATGTTTCATGCGTTGGCAGTTTATTAGTTAAGTGGATATGTTGTTAAGTTTCTTTCTGTTTCAGCTTTAGCTATCTGCACGTTGGCATAGGCAAGGGATAGTTGCAGGTCGGCTATGGTTAGCTGGTTTTGCGCGTCTATCAGTTCTATGTATAGTAGCTGCCCTTCTTTGTACGCTTTTACCTAGTCGGTATAATATTTCGCCGCCAATTGTTTTTGCGCACGGGCGCTGGTGTAATTGCTTACAGCACTGTTATAGTCGTTGGTTGACTGGGTGAGTTGCAACTGGAAAGCTTTTTCGGTAGCGTCGTATTGTACTTTTGTAGTGTTAATATCCAGTTGCGCCTGTTTAATTTTGTAATTGTGCTGGCCCCATGCGAATAAATTCCATTCCAGGTTGATGCCAAACAGGTAATAGGCCGATTTGTCGTTCACCTTCCAATTAAAACCTTGCGAACCAAGATCGACGAACGTATTGAGCTTGGGTACTATGAAAGACTATTGCATTTTTTTATTAATATCGTACATGCTTTCCTTTAAATGAAGCTGCTGTAATTCCTCCCGTCCGGCAACGCTGTTGTCGCCAGCACTAAGATCCATTGTTAACTCATCGGGCAGGCTATAGGTAGCATCATATACTATTCGCTGGTAAGTGGTTTGTTCAGCAGAAAGTTGAAGTAGGCTTGCGCATTTTTTACAGCGTTTTCGGCCTGGCTAATCTGGGCGTTTACCTTCTGTTTTTCAGTTTGGGCTCTGGTGAGCGAGGTGCTGGTTCTCACGCCATTGCGCAGCAAGCTCTCATTAACCGTTATATTTTTTTCAATGAGTTGAAGTGCTTCTTTGTAAATAGCTACTGCCTGTCGAGCCTGATAGTAATGGTAGTAGGCAACCTTAACATCTTTCACCAAAGCCCTTTTATACACATTAACAGCAGCCTGTTGCAAGGTTATAGCTAATTTTTTTACATTTTTGTTGTAATATACTTCCGCGTTGATAAGTGGCATGCTGGTGCGGAACTTTACATCGTAAAAGTTATCGGGGTTCAACAATACTGACGCATTTTCAAGCGTAGGGAAGTTGTGGGTATTGGTAAGTTGATTAAGGGTTTGGTAGGCCGGGTTCAGCAGATCGCCAATGGGGATGTCTATCGTACGGCCGCCGGCCGCCTTGGTATAGCTACCCAGCATAGTAACAGATGGTAGGAACAATGTTTTGGCTTCATTAAGTGCCTGAAGCGATTTTTCGAGCTGAAACTGTTGTTCTTTTACGCCATTGTTATTTTGGAGAGCCTCTGTAACATATTTATCGAGGGCAGTTTGTGCATAAGTAGCACCGGTACCCAATAGGAGCACTATGAACGTAAATACTTTATTAAATGGTGTTGACATGCTGAACGTTGTTTAGTTGATCGGCAAAAAAATATATTAGTGTGTTATTTTCGTTTACTCGCAAGCGATTTTTTTATCTTCATCATAATTCTGTCTGGAGTAATACGGGGCAAATTGGAGATGAACCAATTATTAAAACCAACAATTTTTTTATGTCTTCCGTGCAACAGAAGATCTACACCAGCTTTAGCCACTATTTTAGGGTCGGCTGGCGGGTTGGCCTTATAGGCTTTTGTGCCCAGCATTTCAGTAGTGGTAAATGGGGTATCAATTGGCCCGGGGCAGAGTGCTGTTATAACTACATTGGTGCCCTCCATTTCCGCGGCAATGGTCTCGGTAAATGCTAGTACAAACGTTTTGGTAGCGGAATAAACCGCGTAGTAGGGCAGGGGAATGAAGGATAACAATGAAGCGACATTCATAATATTACCCGATCCACGTTTCACCATATCTTGTGCAAATAATTTGGTAAGTACTACCAGCGACAAAACATTCAGCTCTATCATGCTAAGTTCCTCCTCTAGTGATGTTTCCAAAAAAGAGCCGTAGATGCCAGAACCTGCATTATTGATAACTTTTGTTACTATAAGGCCTTTTTCTGTTATTTCGCGGTGCAGATCTCGCGCATTATTTGCTACAGACAGATCTTTGGCAATAGTAATGACATCAATAGCATGAGTTTCAGTCAACTCCTTTCGCAATAATTCTAATTTTTCAAGATTGCGAGCTACCAATACCAGATTCATTTTTTTGCTGGCTAATATTTTTGCCATCTCTAGGCCTATTCCTGAAGAGGCTCCGGTTACTAATACGTACTCAACCATTGTGCTATGTTTTTAACGTTAATTACTTTTATATTTTGTCCATAATTCGCTTCTTCCAAACAATGAGATGCCCACATATCCCCTGATATTAAGATGTTCTGCGTCTTTTAGGGTCATTTTACAAGAGTATGTTTTTCCCTCCCGAGGGTCGTATATGGAACCCTCCGCCCACTCATTCTCCCCATCATATATAAAATCTGTCAGGATAGTTAATCCTATTACTTCCCTGTCTCGTAGTTCTTTTTTGGGGTTTTTAACGTCTTTTGAATTGCTTGCGGTTCCCCATACTATTTTTCCATAATATCGACCTCCAGTCTGGGAGATCAATACCCTGGTATCTCTGTTAGGGAATTCGAATAAATAAAGTACACCAAAATAATTTGTAGTATTGTAGAACTAATGGGTTTTACGATGAGAGATTTCTATTCGGAAGAAGTAGAGGCGCTGATGACAACGTACTACAAGAGTTTATCAGAAAAA
>JBBRPD010000045.1:0-40394 GCA_038228575.1 Chitinophagales bacterium
AACTTAGCACAATAGAATCACCAATACAGAACGCGACATCAGCACCTAAATTAAGCGTGGGAACCGGTATAAATGCCACGTTGAAGGTGTCAACCGTTACCGAACAGCCAATGGTTTTAAATACCCAGTAAGTGCCTGAAGTAAATGCGTTAATTGTGGTGGCAGTGCTGCCGGTGTTCCAGCGGTAGCTGGTAAAACCCGCAGTAGCCGTTAATGCCAGTGGCGCCGTAACTATACAAGGTGTGTAGGTATTAGATGTGCCCGCAGTGGTATCCGGTATAATAAAACGAACATGAAAACTATCGGTGGTTACATTGTTGCAGCTATCTGCAGCCCACACCCAGTAAGTGCCAGCGGTGGTAGCGCTGTATGTTGCCGTTGTCGCACCACTTGACCAGTGGTAGGTGGTAAAGCCAGGTGTAGCCCTAAGCGTTACCGGGAAAAAGTAAGTACACACATCAGTATCGTGTACATGGGTGGTGCTAACGGGTATAGGGCTCGTAAGCACTATGGTGTCAATTTCTTTATGGCAGCCGCCGGTATCAACAAGCACCCAATAAGTGCCCGGTGCTGTGGTTACATGGCCTGCAGCTGTAGTGCCATCGTTCCATAAATAACTGGTAGTTGTGGCACCGGTTGTACGGCCCGGAAGTATAATGCTGCCACCGGCAGGTATGCAGGCTACTGTGTCTTTACGGGTAAATGTGGTGTCGCCACCGCCAACCGTAACAAACATATTAGGCATCCCGAGCGACAAGCGCGCACCAGACGACAACGTGACTGCGCTGGACACATATCCGCAACCAGACCCACCTATATTGGGGTTATTGATAACGCCCAATGAGGAACCACTAGTGGATCCGAAATAAATTTTACTATCTGGCCCCAGCCGAATACCCGTGTAGGAATAAGTGCTGCCCACTGAATAACGCGAGGCCCTGATTGCCGCCGCCGAACCTGCCGAAAGATCATACTGGAACATACCACTGGGGTATTGTATGTAAACCTTGGAATTATCGGGTGAAAATTCAGCACCATACATAGCATTAATAGAATCCAGTACTATACAGTTAGAAACAATGCCGGTTGAAGGATCAAAATCATACACCTCCGCGCCATTTGAACCACCTATGTTATAGTCTGATGTAAGCAATCTATGTCTGTCGGGGCTGCCCTTCAGCTCCCCTACTACGTAACCGCCATAACTACCCCTGGTTGTAAATGTGCCACAGGTGGAAACCACCGGAGTACCTATACCTGCCGCGGTAACACTATATGCTCGGAAAACCGCAGAATCTTTACTATGCGTAACCACCCAAATATTGCAGTTATTACCCGGTATGGATGCCAGCTTTTCTCCAAGCCAGTTCATAACAGGCGTACCCATTGATGAAGCAACCACATCGCCTAAACCGCCCGCAAGCGACATATCAACAATGCAATATTGCAACCTGCAATAGCCTGTGGAGCCCGGTGCTTCCTCCATGGAAAAAAGATAATACTGTGTTGTTGTGCCCAGCACAGGAACAATCAAAGACGATTGTGTGCTACTGGAAGTTCCGTATGACACGATCGATCCTCCCGATGGCATAACAGCACCGGTCCTGTTCCATACTTTTTTACCTTCGGAATAAAACAGCAGATTACCTGAGGCATCGCACACACTGGAAGAACCTTCGCCCGCCGACATACTGGTACCAACAGCAACGGGAGAGCCGGAAGCGAAAGTAACTCCTGCTCCGTAGCCGAAAGCCCAGATGTTATTCTGCGCAATATTGTATTGTGCAGCAACCTGGAAATAAGACAGGCAGCAAAAGATAACGGCGAGCAAAAAATTTCTCATATTCAAAGCTTGAAGGGTGTGCGTTCAAAAATATAGGTAAATGTAATAAATAAGATTTAAACCGAGAAACCCCAAACTAAATCGGCATATTTTAATCTCCAAAAATCACCTACTGTTTCTATATGTCAACCGGTATCAATACAGACAGTTGTATTTGCTGTTTGGTTGGATAAATTATTAGAAATAATATCCTAAACTCGCACCTGCCAAACACAATCGCCGCTACCTGTTCATAAAAAGAGTACAAATCTCCCGGGTACGGCTGGCATTTCTACCAATTAAAAAAGGTTGCCTGCTTGCGCAAACAACCTTTCAATAGGTTAAATATTATTTTATCTCAGCAGGGTAACATTGCCTTTTTTGTTGAAGAGTTTACCGGTTTTGGTAACCGCTTCTACATCATAAACATAAACACCAAGCGGTTGTTGTGCACCCTTAAAAGTACCATCCCATCCTTCTGAAACACTGTTAGTTTCAAAAACTACCTGACCCCAACGGTTAAAGATGCGGAAGTGGTTCAATGTCGCTTCTCCGCGTTTAATAACGTAGAATTTATTGTTACTTCCAGTACCTGGAGTAAACGCATTTGGCAAAATAAGCAATGATTCCGGGTTAATGATAATATCGATAGAATCTACCGCTACGCAACCATCTGTAGTAACACCATGAACCATGTAACGGGTTGTTATTTCAGGGTTCGCCACAGGGTCTGATACTGTTGCGCTGCTGAGGCCTGCCGGAGGAAACCACAGGAAGGTATTGCAATTCGTAACCGGGCTAAGTTGTGTTGTTTCGCCAGGGTAAAGAGTTACTGAGTCATCGAGCGTTATTAATGCTGCGGGATGCACCGTTACATGCACACTAACGGTATCGTGGCAACCTACAGCACTGGTTACTACTATACGGTAAGTGATATTACTGATCGGCTTCACCCAAGGGGTAGCTGAATTACTATCACTTAAATAAAGGCCCGGATGCCATTGGTAACTGCTGCCACCAGTAGCATTCAGCAAAACTGAATCGTGAGGGCAAACTGAAAAATCCTGGTTTACACCACCGAAATCACCTGCCTGAACTATAAGCTGGGCTGAGTCTTTACCAATACAGCCTGCCGGTGTGGTTACTGTAAGGAAGTATTTCTGCGTTACACCTGCCGTAAATACTACGGTCGGTGTGTTGGTAAAGTCAAGCGATGTTGCTGGTGACCAGCTATAAATATAACCCGTATACCAGTTCGGCTTTACATTGGAATTGATGTGTATGGTATCATACAAACAAATGAATCTGTTGCCTCCAATATACACATCAGGAATAGGTTGTACATCTATATGGAAGGAATCGTATTTATCAGGGCATCCGGCAATAGATATCGCTACTACATAAGTTGCACTAGTATCTGGTGTTATCAGCGGGCTACGTACGGTAGAGGTCGCTATACCTGCTGTTGGCAGCCATTGGAAGGTTGCTGCGGGATTGGCATTTAATACTGCCTGTACCACCTTACCCTTGCATATCATGGTATCACCATTAAACAACCTGAAGGTGTCGTAGATGATGGTTACATGAACGGTATCGTAAGCCGCACAACCTGCAACGGTCACTTTAAGCCAGTAGTCGTTGGTTACTGTAACCACATCACTAGCACCTGTAGAACCATCGCTCCATAAATAAGTAGGGAAGGTATAAGCTACTGACGATTGCAGTGTTATTGCCGAGCCCTCGCAATTAAATGTATCAGGACCTAGATCTACCACAGGGAATGGGGAAACCAATATGTGTATGCTGTCAGTAATAGTACAGCCATTATAAAGCCTGAGCCAATAAGTACCGCTCGTTTTAACGTGAATACTATCGCCTGTGTTACCCGTGCTCCAGGTATACGTTGTACCTGCTGGTTGACTAGAACTCAACACAACAGAATCGCCTATACATATAGCCACATCTGCCCCAAGACTAAGTGTAGGGACCGGTATGAATGCGACATGAAATGTATCGACAGTAACTGAGCAACCAATAGTTTTAAATACCCAATAAGTGCCTGATGTAAATGCATTAATAGTTGAAGCAGTGCTGCCCGTGTTCCAGCGGTAGCTGGTAAAACCTGCCGTAGCTGTTAATGCCAAGGGCGCTGACGCTATGCACGGTGTGTAAGTAGCAGAACTACCTGCTGTAGTATCGGGTGTAATAAAGGTAACATGAAAAGTATCGGCATAAATGTTGTTGCAGCTATCTGCACACCAAACCCAATAAGTACCCGCGGTTGTAGCCGTGTGTGTTGTTCCGGTTCCGCCACCAATCCAATGGTAAGGGGGGAAGCCGGTAGGTACTGTTAAAGTAATAGGGAAGAAGTAGCTGCATACAGCCGTGTCATGCACGCGGGTATATGTAATTGGCGTTGGGGTACGCACATGGAAGGTATCAACACGAAGACTGCACGAGTTAACGATATCAGCCCAGAATGTTCCCGCTGTTGTTACAACAATCGAATTGGTACTGGCACCGGTGCTCCATAAATAAGCAGAGCCGGCAGTATCGGTTGTTAACGTAAGCCCGGCAATAGGTATACAAAGTGTAGTATCATAAGTTCTGATCGTAGTGTCTCCGGTGCCGGAAGTACCAAAGTACAAGTTAGGCAGCCCCAGTGTAATGGAGCCGGAAGACAAAGTAACTGCAGAAGTAGTGTAGCCGCAACCCGTGCCTGCAACGTTAGGATTTGCTATACAATCGAGAGCAGCAGAACTTGATACAGACTTAATGTAAATTTTACCATTAGGCCCCAGCCTGAGGTCTGAGGTGGTGGAACCACTGATAACCGTTGTTCTTGAAGCGATGATGGCCGCAGTACTACCGGCTGAAAGATCATACTGGCTAACTGCCCCACCCCAAACTTGTGAGTAAAATTTAGTACCATCAGGAGAAAACTCGGCACCATAATCTGATGAACCAGAACGGAAAACCTGACAGTTGGAAACAACACCTGTGGAAGCATTAAAGTCATACATTTCAGTACCAGAAGCCCCTCCCACAGAATAAACGACAGAACCAATATGGGTCCTGTCCGGGCTTACTTTCAATACACCAATTGTATAAGCATTAGCCCCTGTAAATGAACCCACGCTGGAAACTACCGGCGCGGCAATACCGGCACTTGTAATATTATAGGCTAAAAACTTTGTAGAATCTGCACGGTGGGTAACCATCCATACATTGCAACTGGTGCCTCCTATCGCAATTATCTTTTCAGCAAGTTTATTAGTAACCGCCGTACCCATTGATGAAGCTACTACATCGCCAAGACCACCGGCCAGCGTCATATCAACTATGCAATAAGCAAGATGGCAGTAACCAGTACTACCGGAATAGTTCTCCAGAGAAAAAACATAGTACTGCGATGTGGTGCCCACTACCGGGCAAATCAGCGCGCCCTGTGTGCTACTGGAAGTACCAAAAGAAACTATGGAACTACCCGATGGCATTACTGCCCCTGTTCTGTTCCATACTTTGGTACCTTCCGTATAGAATAACATATTACCTGCGCCATCGCATACCGAAGCACAACCTTCACCTGAAGACATGCTGGTGGTCATACCAACCGGAGTACCCGATGTAAAATCGAGCCCTGCACCGCTACCGAATGCCCATTTATTGGCATAAGAAGCTCCATACTGACCAAAAACACGAGCCACGGAAAGCAAAACAAGCAAGGTGACGAAATAAAGTCTTTTCATACTGAATGGTATCAAAAAAATAAAAACAAAAAGCAATGGTAAATATAGTAAATGGTTTTAGAAAATACAAATATTTTGTATTTTTTACATGTCATTTATTTATAACCAATGCAAATTAATAGCGGTCTTTTCAATTAAGACAGCATTTTACTGCAAATGGTTGGCTTGGGAAATGCTAAATGCATTTTGCAGTTAGTAAACGTATCGTCAATGTTACACACGCAAAATAAAAAAGGTTGCTCCATTTAAGATAGAGAAACCTTTTTAAAATATATAAAACTAGTCTACCTCAATAGTGTAACATTGCCATGCTTGTTAAACAACAGCCCACTATGGGTTACTGCCTGTACATCGTAAACATATACCCCTAATGGTTGCTGGGCTCCGTTAAAAGTGCCATCCCAACCTGCATCAATATTGGTAGTTTCAAACACAACCTGACCCCAACGGTTGAATATCCTGAAATAATTAAGGTTGGCCTGCCCGCGTTTTATTATTGAAAATTTATTATTCACGCCCGTTCCTGGTGTAAATGCATTGGGCAGCGTAAGCAATGAGGCCGGATCAAGATTCACATCAATAGAATCGTAAGCTACGCAACCATCGGTTGTAGTTCCACGCACAATGTAGCGGGTGCTGATATCAGGCGAGGCTACGGGGTTTGATATGGTGGCACTGCTTAAACCAGCCGGAGGAAACCAAAGGAAGGTATTACAATTCGTTAAAGGGCTCAGTTGCGCGGTTTCACCGGGATAAAGGGTAATGGAGTCCTCCATAGTAATCAGCGCTGCGGGATGCACGGTAACATGCAAACTCACCGTATCATGACAACCAACATTGCTGGTTACCACCAAGTGGTAGGTAATATCGGCAATTGGCTTAACCCATGGGGTTGCCGCATTACTATCGCTCAGGTAAAGGCCGGGATGCCACTGGTAGCTAACGCCACCTGTACCCGTGAGTAAAACCGAATCGTGCGGACATACGGCAAAATCCTGATTTATACCCCCAAAATCACCCGCCTGTACAATAAGTTGCGCAGAATCTTTACCAGTGCAACCAGCCGTGGTAGTTACGGTAAGGTAGTATTTCTGCGAAACGCCTGCAGTAAACACTACGGTTGGCGTATTGGTAAAGTCTAGTGAAGTAGCCGGCGACCAGCTATACATATAACCCGTATACCACGTAGGTTTTACATTAGCGTTAATATGTATAGTATCGTATAAACAAATAAACCTGTTGCCACCAATGTACACATCAGGCACCGGCTGCACATCTACGTGAAATGAATCTTTCACATCAGGGCAACCTGGCAGCGAAATGGTTACAACGTAAGTAGCACTCGTATCAGGCGTTATTAACGGGCTGCGAACGGTAGATGTTGCAATACCCGCAGTAGGTAGCCACTGGAAAGTAGCCGACGGATTTGCATTCAAAACCGCCTGCACTACCTTGCCCTTGCAAATAGCAGTATCGCCGTTAAACAAATGGAACGTATCATACTGAATAGTGACGTGAATGGTATCGGCTGCGGCGCAACCCGCTACGGTTACCTTCAGCCAGTAATCTCCGGTTACCGAAACAACATCAGTAGCTGCGCCCGTACCATCGCTCCATAAATAAGTAGGGAAGGTGTAGCTGCCAGCCGATTGCAAAGTAACAGGTGTACCCGAGCAATTAGCTGTATCGGGGCCAAGATTTACTACCGGGAATGGCGAAACAAGGATGTGTATGCTATCGGTAATAGTACAACCATTGAACAGCCTGAGCCAGTAAGTGCCCGAGGTTTTAACATGTATGCTATCTGCCGTACTGCCAGTACTCCAGGTATAAACGGTTCCTGCAGGTTGTGCAGAACTCAGCACTATGGAATCGCCAATGCATACGGCAACATCGGCGCCCAGGTTGAGTACCGGAATCGTAATAAAGTTGACATGAAAGGTATCGACAATCGCAGTGCAGCCAGAAATTTTATATACCCAATAAGTGCCGGAAGCGAAAGCATTGATAGTGGCCGATGTGCTGCCTGTGTTCCATTTATAACTGGTAAAACCAGCCGATGCGGTAAGCGCCAGTGGTGCTGTAACTATACACGGTGCATAGGTTGTTGATGTGCCTATTGTAGTATCAGGAGCAATAACACTAACATGAAAAGTATCCGTTACTGTATTATTACAGCTATCGCTCGCCCAAACCCAATAGGTACCTGGTGTGGGAATACTGTGCGTAGTGCCTGTGGCCCCGCCGGTCCAGTGGTAGGTTGAAAACCCCGGGCTTGCCGTTAGCGTTATAGGAAAAAAGTAAGCGCAAGCCGATGTATCGCGTATGTTGGACGTATTGACCGGCGCTGGGCTTGTAACTACGATCGTATCAATTTCCTTGTGGCAGCCACCGGTATCAATAACTACCCAATAGGTGCCTGCCGCGGTAATGGCCCTGGTGGAAGCGGTAGTGGCATCATCCCAGTAGTAACTGGTAGTAGTAGCACCTGTGGCATGCGCTGTAAGGTTTATGCTGCTGCCCGAAGGTATACAGGCAACCGTATCTTTACGGGTGGTTGATGTATCGCCACCGGCAACCGCTATATAAATATTAGAAAACTGTATCCAGATGGAGGAACCTGATGCCAGCGTGACTGCACTGCTAACATAGCCGCAGCCTGTGCCAGCAGTGTTGGGCGAAGGTATGGCACCAATGGTTGTACCGGACACCGATTGAGAAAAATAGATCTTGCCATCGGGAGCTAATTTCAAAGCAGAAAAACCGAGTGACCCGATGTACGCTCTCGTGGCTCTTATTGCTGCGGCAGACCCTGCCGTGAGATCGTACTGGTAAATGGAACTATTATTTGGTGTTGTGTATAGCTTGGTGTTATCCGGCGAAAATTCAGCGCTGTACATACCATTGGTTGAATCGATAACTATACAGTTAGACACGATGCCTGTAGTCCGGTCAAAGTCATAAAGTTCAGCACCCAGCGTACTTGCAGAGCCGTAACCGTGGCATGCCGCAACCAATCTATTCCCATCCGGACTAGATTTTAAGTCGCCAATGCAATAGGGACCATAAGAGCTACTGCCCCCAAACGTACCTACGGTGGATACTACGGGCCCGGTTACACCGGCTACGTTAACATTATATGACAGAAATTTCGTAGAATCTTTGCGGTGTACCAAAACCCAAACGTTACAACCTGTACCTGCAACTGCGGTCATCTTCTCGCCAAGGTTATTGGTAAGGTAGATGCCCATGGAAGAGGCCACAACATCGCCCAGCCCGCCAGCCAGCGTCATATCAACAAGTGTATACGAAAGGCGGCAATGGCCAGTACCGGAGCCCGCTTCAATCTGTTCCAGCGAAAAAATATAGTACTGGGTTGTAGAGCCCACAACGGGTGTAATGAGCGAGCCTTGCGTGGCACTTGAGGTTAAGTAGGAAACAATAGCACTGCCCGATGGCATTACCGCCCCGGTTCTGTTCCAAACCTTGGTGCCATCCGTATAAAATAATAAAGTACCGGACGGATCGCTTACACTAGCAGTGCCTTCATTGGCATGAACGCTTGATGTAAAAGGCACGGGCGAACCAGTGGTAAAATCGATACCGGCATTATAACCAAACACCCACTTTTTATTTTGTACGGTATAATATTGCGCATAGCTGCTGTCTATCAGAATTGAAAATATGAGCAGCAGCAAAAAAATTATCTTTTTCATGAGGAGGTATTAGGTGTGTTTAGCTTTTCGTAAGCAACCTAAAGTTAGGATTTAACCAATAATAAAAAAATATTCATAAATAAAAACGAAGTACCCAGCTTTTTGGTCAGTATATTTTAACCGCTAATTAATACACGCTGGGGTTATGTCATCGACCATTAGTTTTCATGCTACAGCGTCGGTATGCAAAAACCGGATAAATGCACTTAAAATATTGCCCTTTCTTACGCCAATATCCCTGTGCGTAATTTCAGCTAGCTTTGCTGGTCTAACTCAACAATTTTGAAACAAGCGATCATCCTATTTTTCCTGGTCTTTTGTGGCGCCACTTGCGGCGTACAGGCGCAGGAAATACACTTTGGCGACACCATTAAAGCTTATAACCGTGCACGTATTATTACCAATACCCGTGGCATGCAAGTGCTGGGCTGTTTTGGGGTGGCGAATGCTGTAGCGGGCGGCGTAGGCTACTTTACTGCAAAACAAGACGAGTGGAAATATTTCCATGAAATGAACGCTGCATGGGGCATTGTAAACGCAGGTCTTGCTACTTACCGCCTTTCCCGCGCCAGAAAGCAGGCGAAGGCGAAGCTGGACTATACAGTAGCCTATGATAATTACAGAAGAGATAAGCGGATTTTTATTATCAATATAGGGCTTGATGCCGCCTACGTTGCTGTAGGTGCAGGGCTGGCACAATACGCAAAAACCGACAAAAGCAACCCCGCGCTTTTTACGGGTTTCGGCAGGTCAATTGTCCTGCAGGGTGTTAGCCTGCTCATATTTGACAATATTATGTACAGGGCCCACCTAAAATACAATAGCCGGTGGGCGCAGTTACTTGACGAAATGCACTTCACCGGCAATGGTATTGGTTTTAATTATACTTTTCATGTAGGAAAGCCTATTCAGCCGACTGCCCTAAATTTTCAGGAACGTTAACATTGGCTAATTGACCGCAAGCTGCATCAATATCTTTACCACGGCTGCGGCGCAAATGCACATTTACCTTTTTAGCTTGCAGGTAGTTCATAAAAGCAGCGGTCTTGTCGTCATCCGGCTTTTCAAAATCGGCCGCCTCAATAGGGTTATACTCAATAATATTCACCAGATCGGCGGGCACTTGCCTGTATATCTTTACCAGTTCTTCGGCATCTTTAATGGAATCATTAAAGTCGCGGAACAAAATATATTCGAATGTAATTTCGTTGCCGGTTTCCTTATAAAAATGGTTGAGCGCCTCCATAAGGGTTTTAAGGTTATTGGTCTCGTTGATAGGCATTATCTCGTTGCGCTTAATATCATTACCCGCGTGCAACGATAAGGCCAGCTTGAAGCGCACCTTATCATCGCCCAACTGGCGAATCATTTTGGCAACACCCGCTGTTGACACCGTTATGCGCCTCGGGCTCATGCCCAATCCGTCGGGTGACGTAATGCGCTCAATAGCTTTCAGTACATTTTTATAATTCAGCAAAGGCTCGCCCATACCCATAAATACTATGTTAGATAGCGGTTTGCCATGGTGCTTTACGGCTTGCTCATTGAGCAGGGTAACCTCATCAACTATTTCATCAAAATCGAGGTTTCTTTTGCGCTCCATATAACCGGTAGCGCAAAATTTGCACGACAGGGAACAACCCACCTGCGAAGAAACACAGGCGGTGAGGCGCTTATCGCCAGGTATCAACACACTTTCTACAAAGTGCTTGTCGTGCAGTTGCAACCGGTTTTTAATAGTACCGTCGCTGCTGTACTGGCTGTGATGAGTTTTAACCTTGGGTATGTTATACGTTGCTGCCAGCTTGTCCCTCAGGTCTTTCGGGATGTTGCTCATATCATTGATATCGGCAGCAAACTTTTGCCATATCCATTCATAAATTTGTTTTGCACGATATTTAGGCTCTCCCAGCCCTGCCACTACTTCTTCAAGCTGAGGCAACGTACATTCCCGCAAATTCTTCATGGTGCAAAGATACATAATGTAAACCTCTAACCCGCTTTCGAAGTGTGTTGGTTATGCCAAACTTGTAAACAATGAATAACCATACAGCAAAATGGCAATGAGCATTGTAACCAGCACCAACAGATAATTGGTTTGCTTTTGCTGGTTTTTACTTGCGATTTTGGACGCCGGATACAGGGCATACAACAGTATGTACATCGCAATTCCCGTAACTATGTAGTACGGAAATTTAAATGCGATACTGATCTGCTTTACAGGCAACATATCGCGCAGGAGCAATGAAATACCCGAAAGAGATAACACACAAAACACCGCCAGGATAAAAATTGTTATTCTGTAGGCCGTGGTTCTGCCACCGGTAATTCCAAAAACTATTGCATAATAGTTCTTAACGATCTCTTTCATACTTGCTTACGATTTGCAAATTTCAATATAAAATAAAAAATATAATGAAGATGATATTCAGGTGCCGTAAAGGTAATAAAAAGCACAAGTTTGGCACCATTTTACGGGGTGCTGAAATGCAACGCTGCCGATAGAACGATTTACTTTCAGGCTTTTAGATTATTTTTACACCGATGGCCGATTCTATTACCGATATCTATGTGTTGCAAAAACGACTGGAAATACTTAAAACTGTAATAGCCTTACAGGATATGGAGGATATTGCCATTCAGACAAAGAAATTTGAGGAAGTTACCGCAGAATTAGAGGACTTGGAACTGGTAATGGAAACGGCATGGATAACCGACCTGCTGAACAAAGCATCGTATGGCGATGCCATGCAGCAAATACACAAACTACTCCTTCGGTTTAAAGCGCTGACCATGGAAACTGCACCTGAGGTAGAAGGGCTTAGAACAGAAGTAGCCGCCTTAACAGCGCAGATAAACGGCGTGGAAACCCAACTTACGGCAGTAGAACACACTATTTGCCAGTTTGAGATACAGCAAACACAGGAGATAGGCGAAATTGCGCTTAAAGTGCTCACGTTCAAACGCAGGAAAGCAACGTCAAAAGCGGCACAATTAAGCGACGACCCGGCAGCACAAAAAGAAATGGAAGATGCCGAAAGCGAAGAGAAGAGCTACAGGGGTGCCTACGAACAAAAACTGGCCCGACTCCTCAACCCGCTTACTGATGATGAGGTAAAGGAACAAAATATGATGTTCAAAAAGATAGCGAAACTTACCCATCCCGATCTTGTTGACAAACGCTACGAAATGGAGGCAGTCGCGCTCTTCCGACAAGCGAAAGAAGCTAAAGACACTAACGATATTGCCACTATAAAAAAAATATACGAATACCTTACAAGCGGTACACCGTTTGTACACGAGCATATAACAGTATCGGAAATAGACGGATTGCGCAATGAAGTAAAATACCTCAGGCGCCTGCTCGATGTAAATGCACAAAAGCTATCTGCACTACAACTCAGCGACAACTACCAATCCATTTTGAACATTGATAACTGGCAAACCTATTTCGCTGGCGTTAAGGCTAAAATGATGGCAGACCTTAACCAACTAGAGGCCGTATAGGCATTGGCTAAAGACTTAATAACTCCCTTATCGCAGCGTATATCTCGTGCAGCTCCGCATCAGTAATGCAGTAAGGCGGCAGCACATATAATACATTGCCTAGCGGGCGCAGTATAATGTTTCGCTTTATAAAAAATTCGGCTAATGGCTCGGCGGAGCTGTTCAGGTAGCCGGTGTTCTCGTTTGTTTTAATGTCAAAAGCCAAAATTGTTCCGGTATGCCTTATGTTTTCTATTGATGGGTACTGCCGCATTTCATTTGCAAACTGCCCATGGCTATTGGCTATGCTGCTGATACGCACCTGCACTTGCTCACTTTCGGTAAGATCAAGACTTGCAAAGGCAGCCGCACAGGTTACCGGATTGCCGGTATAGGAATGGCCGTGAAAAAATGTTTTCATTTTGTCGCTACTGATAAACGCATCAAATATAAACTGCCGGCAAGCGGTTGCGCCTAACGGGAAAAAGCCCCCGGTTATTCCTTTGGACATGCAAACAATGTCGGGCGTTCGTTCCAGGTGGTCAATGGCGAAAAATTTACCGGTTCTTCCAAAACCGGTCATTACTTCATCGGCTATTGTAAGGCAATTGTACTTGCGGCAAAGATCAATCAGCTGTTGTAAATGTGCGGCACTATACATTAACATACCGCCCGCACCCAATACCAAGGGCTCGAAAATAAAGCATGCCACATCTTCATTTTTTAACGTCAGTTCCAGCGCGGCAAGCAGGTGTTCTATGTTGTCTGCCGTGGGCAGGTCAACCGATATCACGTCAAACAGCAACGGACTAAAGGGCGCATTGAAAGCATTGCGTGCAGCTACTGACATGCCGCCAAAAGTATCGCCATGGTAGGCCTCTTTAAAGGCAATTACTTTATGTTTGGCCTGGCCGCGGTTGTGCCAATACTGGAACGCCATTTTCAAGGCAACCTCCACGGCGGTAGAGCCATTGTCAGAAAAGAATATCTTACCAAAGTCGGGCAAATGTTGCAGTAAACGTTGCGCCAGTTCAATACCCGGCTTATGGGTAAAACCCGCAAAAATGGAATGTTCCAGTTGTTGCAACTGCTTTGTTACAGCCGCAGCAATGTAGGGGTTACAATGCCCGTGCAGGTTCACCCACCAAGATGCTATACCGTCAATATATCGGTTGCCTTCCACATCAATAAAACAAGCACCCTCGCCCTTTTCTATAATAATGTTTTCGGGCGCATAGCTTACCTGCGTAAACGGATGCCACACATGCTTTTTATCCAGTTCCCGCCAATCAGCCGCTTGGTTATTCATCATTTAATGCGCTTGAAAATTGTGCTGCGTACCGCAGAATGGTGGCTTTATCAAAAGCCGGCTCTTCATCTATACGGCCTAGCAATTTATAGCCGGTCCGCTCCAGTATAATAGACTCGGTGCCTTCCCTTGCCATTCCGTTAAAAATGATCCCTTTTACTTTTATGCCATATTGTTGCAGCGCTAAAGATGATAGCAGTGTGTGGTTTATACTGCCCAGGTAATTACGGCTCACGAGTACAACTTCTGCGCCCAATTGCTTTATAAGATCAATGATGAGGAAATCATTGTTCACGGGCACCAGCAATCCCCCCGAACCTTCAACAATGAGGTGATTTTCGGTAACCGGCATTTTCAATGTATTTACATGAATAGTTACGCCTTCTTTTTCAGCGGCAATGTGCGGCGATGCTGCAATAGCCAGCCTGTACCCTTCCCGATGCACAACCGTTTTGGGGTTGCTGATCAGCGAAGCTACCTTCATGGTATCCGTACTATCCAGGTCGCCTGCTTGTATGGGCTTCCAGTAGTCTGCCTTCAACGCCTCCACCAATATGGCGGAAACAATGGTCTTGCCTGCGTTAGTATCAATTCCGGCTACAAATAATTGCTGCATAATATCAATTGAAAAACGGGTGCTTATTCTTTAATTCCGTATTCCTTTATTTTGCGGTACAGTGTGCGCTCTGAAATACCCAGTTCGGTAGCGGCATCCCTGCGCCTGCTCTTGTGCTTTTTCAATGCCTTGGTTATAAACTCTTTTTCGCGGTCTGCCAGCGAAAGTGTTTCTTCCACATCTTCATGCGGCGCATTATTTTCGAGCAATATAGGGGTGTTGCTGTACGTACCGTTGGTTATTGGTTCCGGTTCAGCATATACCTGTACAATGTTCTTATTGGTGGTAGTTGTGGGGTCAACAGGTGTATAACCCTGGTGATTGGCTACGTCAAATATCATCTGCTTCAGGTCGTTCATGTCCTTTTTCATATCAAAGAACAGCTTATACAGTATATCGCGCTCTGAACTAAAGTCACCGCCGCTTGATATGCCACCGCCACCGTGGCCGCCCGGTATAAGGGCTAGACTGCGGTTGTTATCCCGCTGGGGCAAAAACTTCTGCAACACATCTGCGGTTATATATTTATCGGTTGATAATACTGATATTTGTTCGGCGGCATTTTTCAATTCCCGCACATTTCCGCGCCATGCATAATTGACCAGCAATTGCAGCGCAATCGGGTCAAGCTGAATAGAGGTTGTTTTGTACCGCTCGGAAAAGTCAGCTGCAAACTTCCTGAACAGCAAAGGGATATCTTCTTTTCTGTCGCGCAAAGACGGCACCCGTATAGGCACTGTGCTTAAACGATAATAAAGGTCTTCGCGAAACTTGTTCATGCTGGTCGATTCCAGCAGGTCGCGGTTCGTTGCGGCAATTACCCTCACATCGGTTTTCTGCACTTTGGAAGAACCCACCCTTATAAATTCCCCGGTTTCGAGCACACGCAGCAGCCTTGCTTGTGTGCCCAGCGGCATTTCACCTATTTCATCTAAAAAAATAGTGCCTCCGTTTACGGTTTCGAAATAACCCTTACGGCTATCTACCGCACCTGTGAACGAACCCTTTTCGTGGCCGAACAATTCACTATCAATGGTACCTTCAGGTATGGCACCGCAGTTTACGGCAATGAACGGATTATGTTTGCGCGGTGACAGCGAATGTATAATGTTGGAAAAGACCTCTTTACCTACCCCACTTTCGCCCGAAATAAGCACAGAAAGATCGGTATTGGCTACCTGTACCGCGGTATTCAGTGCGTAATTAAGCGCAGGAGAGTTACCTATTATTCCAAATCTGTTTTTAATACTCTGAATATCCATTGGCGAACTGGTTACAACAACTAGAAAAAATGCAAAACAACTGCTCTTTCTGGAGCACAAATGCTAATTTCGAACTATTGAAGGTCAAAAAGTCATTAATAAGTGACAAAATTACGCTTTTCTCCCCTCGCGGCAAGTATTAAAGCGGTGAAAGCGATTGAAATTAACAATCGCCCTATTAAGAGTGGGATACTTTTATGTTAGTCTTTGGAAAGCAGCAGCGAGAGGTTATTGCTGGTGAGCGGCTTATTTAAAAATTGCTTGATGGACCGGTAGTTATGTACCCGGTTAAGATCATCGTCATTTATTGACGATGAAATGATAAACACGCTGTAGTTGTTGGTAATGTTGAGGGGCAATTTTTCAAATGCCTCCACAAACTGAAAACCATTCATAACAGGCATTTGTATATCAACCAATATTATGGTAGGATTATGCGAAGGCACAGTTTGTGTACTGATAAACTCCAGCGCGACTTCCGCCATTTGAAACGAAGTCACGGACTCGCATTTACCGGTGTTCTTAATAATTTTTTCCGCGATAAAACAATCGAGTTTGCTATCGTCAATCACAATGAAGTGTTGCTTCTTATTTTGTACCATGTGCCCTGCCTGGAATAGTGACCTTAAATGTTGTTCCTTCTTTAAAAATCGATTGTACTTCAATCGTGCCATTCAGTTTATTCAATGCATCCTTCACGTTATATAGCCCAAACCCCGAACCAATGTCCTGCGAAGTAGCCCTGAAAAACATCGTAAATATGTTATCAATATGCTCTTCCTGTATCCCTATGCCATTATCTTTTACAAAAATAACCGCATTAGTATTATCTGCGTCAATTTTTACTTCAACAAACTTATCAGCTGCTTCTTTTCGCTGGTATTTAAATGCGTTGGAAAGCAGGTTATTTAAAATGATCTTCAGCGAAACAACATCCGACGAGAACGCTCCGGCCTGATTGATGGTAACATTAAATTTGATCTGCTCCATACTGCCCGCTATTTTAAACAGCCCTGCAACATCGCCCACCAGGTTTTCGAAGTCAATATCTTCATACACCAATTTACCGCGCTTCAGGCTGTAGTATTCGTGCAGGCTGGTAATGTATTCATCCAGTTTATTCAGCGCAACGCCCATCATACCCAGTATCTCTCTTACTTCTTCCGGGTCATCTGCGGTATCAGCAATTTGCAACGCGCCCAACACACTCAACAGCGGCCCGCGAAGGTCGTGTGTAACACTATAGGCAAACTTACCCAGCTCGTCATAAGCCGATTGCAATTCGTTATTCTTAACCTTCAGCATGGAGTTGGTAAGGAAGAATTTATTCCCTTCTTCAATGGCCGACTTAATGTCGGTATCCGTCCATGGCTTTTTAATATACCTGAAAATGTGCCCCCTGTTAATCCCTTCAATAACCGACTCAATATCAGTATAACCGGTTATCAGCATTCTTATAGGGTCAGGGTATTGGCTGCGTATCTCTTCAAAAAACTGCACGCCGGTCTTATCGGGCATCCGCTGGTCGCAAAGTATTATCCTTATATCATCATTTTCTTGCAGAAACTGGAACGCCTGTTCTGTTGTGGCAGCAATAAGTACGGAATAGTCGAACCTGAAGGTGGCTTTAAAGCTATTCAGGTTATTCTGTTCATCATCAATATATAGAATCTTAATTTTTTCCATACCTCTAAATTCTTATTACTGCTGTACTAAAGGCAGTTTAATTATAAATTCTGTACCCGCTCCCAGCTGCGACTCTATCAATATCTGCCCGTTATGCTTATTTATCGTGTTGTAAGCGATGGAAAGTCCCAAACCTGTGCCTTCACCTACGTCTTTAGTAGTAAAGAAGGGTTCAAATAAGCGCTTTTTTGTTTGTTCATCCATACCTGTGCCATTGTCGGCAATTTTTATATAAACGTACGTAGCGTCGTGATAGGTACTTATGGTCAAAACACCGCCATCTTTATCGCCAAAACGCTTTTGTACTGCATAAATGCCATTCGAAATAATATTCAGGAACACCTGATTCAGTTTACCCGGATAGCACTCGATAAGTGGCAGGTTGCCATAGTTTTTTTGAATTTTGATATGGTTATTGAGCATATTGTTGGTGATGATCAATGTTGAATCCATGCCTTCGTTAATATCAGCCTTTTTAAGGTCATCTTCATCCAGGCGCGAGAATATCCGAAGGCCCTTAACTATTTCCGCCGTGCGGGATGCGCCATCGCTTATGCCGGTGAGCAATTGATCAATTTCCACTTTCAGATAATCATAATCTATCTCGTTTTTGTAACGCTTTACCAGTTTATGTTGTTCAGGAGATTGTTCCAGTATCATCTTCTCCATCACATCGACTGTTTCCAGCAGAATGCGAACATCTCGGCTGAGTGGCTTTACATTGGACGTAACAAAATTGATGGGGTTATTTATTTCGTGGGCAATACCGGCTGTTAGCTGACCGAGAGATGCCATTTTTTCCGACTCTACCAACTGTGATTCCGCTTCTTTCAGCTCTTTCATCGCCTTGTGCACTTCGCTATTGGCAACCTGCAACTCCTGCGTGCGCTCGTCTACCTTCTTTTCCAATATAACGTTTTGCTCCCTTACTATACGTTCGTTTTCCTGCAACGCAAGTAAAGCCTGAGCCTGTGATTCTTCCTTTTCCTTGCGGAAAAGGTTTATTTTATCGGCAAGTGCTATGGAAAGTAACACCACCTCCAGCACCGACCCAATAGGCATAGCGTAGTAGGTGAACGTGTTATACGGCAACACATTCACATTCCTGAGTACGAATACAAAAACACCTGCGATAAATATAGAGAACGCAATAAGGAAGAACTTTGCCGGCCTGTAGCCTTTACGCGATATTTTAATGGCAACAGTATAACCCACAATTGCCAGTATCATTACCAATAACTGCATTACGGCAGTACATAACCGGTAGTTACCAGTGAAGCTTACCACAATAATGGCACAATACACCAGCAAAATACCATACAGCACCTTGTAAAGTACCGGTGTATAATGCTTGATGTTCATGAAATCCCATATAAAAAGAACGGAGAAAATGCCCGATAATGCCGGCACCCAAACCATCATGGCATTTGTGAGGAAGTAAGAATTAGGGTACAAAAACCGGGGGGCGTAGCCTTGCAGGCAGGCCTGCGACATGCCTACAAACAAAATGTAAAGCACATAATATAAGTATGACCTATCCCTTACCGTGAAATACAGAAAGAGGTTATACAACATCATTACCAGTATAATACCAGCATACAACCCGAAAATAAGGTCGCGGTCAAAAATGCTTTCTTCAATCCGTTTTGCGGTGCTTACCGTTAAAGGTAGTGAGACCTGCTCCGATGCCTTGGTGCGGATATAATATGTTCGCGTTTCGCCCGCCTTCAGGTTTAAATCAAAAATATAGTTCTGATGCTGGTAGTTACGTTTGCTTATGGCTATATACTCGCCTGTTAATTGCACTTCCTTGTGCCCTTGCGCATCAACGGAAATAAACTCCACACTATCTAGTGTTGGGTATTCCAGTTCCACGACCAGGTTATTGTCGTTGGTGCCATTAGCTACAACAAACTTCACCCAATATGCCGCACCGCTCACCGGGTAATTCTGAACGTCTTGCAGTGCGGGTTTAAATTGCTTTGAGTTAATAACCTGATCCGCTGTCAGCAGTCCGGTTGCATCATTAAAATATTCACTCCTGTTACCTATTGACAGCCTATCTCCAGAGTTTGAATAGCTGATAGAATCCTGCGCAGCACAATGCCCAAGAAAAGCACAAACAATCAGAAAAACAAAAGCGGATAACTTGAACTGCATTTACTTTTTTTTTTGATGTTGAAAGATAGCTAAAAATTCTTGTAACAAGTTAACATATTGTTTTAAAATACCATGGTGCTGCCAATAATTTCGCTACCGCATTCAACAAAAATAGACAAGGTTCGATCTTAGCCCCCAGCATTACTGACCCGACCAATATTAAGAAACTGGTGAATCAATAGTGGGTGTACCTACCTTCTATAACCAGATTATAATCAATTTCCAATTTTTTACCCCTTGGGCTCAGGTCGGGCTTATCTTGTATAGGATTGCTCCAAAGGTCCATTATCCGTTCACGCTCATTTTCTTCCGCCTTTGAAAGTTGTTGCACGTCGTGCAGCGTTACAGCGGTTGCGACCAACCCTTCTTTAGGGTAAAAGAAACCACCGCTATCGCCTAACCTGTCTTCAATAGAAAAACCAACACGCATGCAATTCTTAACCGTTGCGGGTGCGCAAAGCGCAAACAAAGTGCTTAAATTAAGCCGCTTAGCCAGTGCTACACCAACGCGGCCCAAATAAATGCTGCCAATACCTAAGCCAGCAACCTCGCGGGAATTCCAAAGACCGCAAAGCTCACCGGTGCCTGCGGCAATATTATCTTTAACCAGCGTTACCACCGATGGGTCAAATTTCTTTATAGCATTTTCAATAGGTAGCTCAAAATTGCCTTTCGCAACCTGAACCCTTGCTCCGCCATAAATTTTGTCGCGGTTGTGCGATTCTACAAGAATAACGTAAGTATCAGGATCACTGAACCATTCTATTTTTGCAGAAGTGATCATGGTAATGCCATAGATGGCCAGCACTCTTACGTGGCCATCAACATATTTCTGACATAACTCGTGGTTGTCAATAGCCCTAAAAACAGTAATCTTTAGTTTCGGGTTATCCATGATCGAACGCTCTAAAATAGACTGTTTGTTTTACGCCTTTCAAAAAAAAATAGTTATTCTAATTCTATAAATTTCAACCACTATTCCCTTTCAAAAGCTGGCTAACATCAATCACCCAGCAGTTGCGTCCGCTTTCACATGAAAATTTAAAAGAAAATGTATAACACCTACCGTGTATGCTCACCGCTAAAAATCAGCAGCACTGCAAGGGTACGTTCTTCAGCCAGCTGGTAGTGTTAATTTCACCAAAAGTATTCTAAATTTTGAAATAATGTTAATCAAGATTAACAAAGCAAAAGATAATCATTAACATATTATAGCAAAAATCGAAATAATCGAAGCCCGTTTTTGGTAAAATTGAAGAGTAAATATACTGGAAAATGGCTACAATACAATACGCTTGCGAGATTTTTCATTAAAATCTAACAAAATAAAATACAGCATGTCGATTAACAAATAATTAAAAATAAAATTTTCAAAAAATAAGTCAGGCATCAATAACGCAGGATATTCAAAGATAAATTGAACCACGTCTATTAAAAAATCATTCTCTGCAAATTTGTTTTAATTTCAAGGTTAAATTGAATCTCGAATGGGGTTTTACGACCTTCAATGATTTTTGTTTGAATAGGATCATTCCGTAACGACTCAATTATTTCAAGTTCTTGCGGTTCCGCTTCAGGCAGCGCATCACACTCGGTTAAAAGCATCCCGATTGCCGTAAGGTCCTTTTTAGGATAGAAGAAGGTGCCATTATTGCCTAAAAAATCGGTGGTACGGAACCCGAATTTCGCATAGTGTTCTGTAGTGTAGGGCGAACATAGTGCAAAGAGTGTTTTAAGGTTTATTTGAGGTGTAATGGCTAATGCGGCCAACGTTAAATAATAATTACCAATACCCATACCCGTAATTTCGCGGGCATTCCATTGCCCATAAAGCTCCCCGGTAGTGCCAATTCCGTAGCTCCTCACCACTTCGTGCACCCTTTCATCAATCTCCTTTATAGCATTTTCAATGGGTAATGGCCTTTTGCCACCGCCCAATTGCAACTGCGCACCCGCAACCATTTTGCCGGTGGCGGTAGCTTCGGCAGTAATGATGTAGGAAAAAGGGTCTTTGATCCAATCCAGGTTCAGCGGGCTTATTTTTTGAATATCGAACTCCTGCAGCACCTGTAAATGGCCTTCAGCAAATTTCATGCAAGCGTCAGGATCTGACATTGCTTTAAAAGCCCGAATGAGAATCATAATCTATTATTAGGTAAAAAAAGTACTTTTTCCAATTGCTTCCTGAAAGTACGCATACCGGGCTGGGCTGAAGTTGAAAGCCGGAATAAAAAAACCGGGATGTCTTTATTCATTTCGCCAAACACCTGCCTGAACCTTTCGTTCAGCACTGCTATTTCCTCCCGTAAATATACTGGGATATCCTTTACGTTACCAGCGGCCAGGTTCGAAAACTCCGAAAGAGCCGCCTGCATGGGCTGTATACTTATTTCATGCTTTGTTGCTGTAAGCCAGATTTTTTGAATAGCCCTGCCCGCTGCAATGTAACTTGCCGGCGTTGAATCGGGCATAGTAATTAACCCTACAGCCGACGATGACGCTATATTTTTCCGTGCAGTATACTCCAGTGCCTGCCCGCCTTTCCATTCGGCCAACAACCTTATTACTTCAGGTTTCTTTATCATTCTCATGGCAATAACCTCTGGCATAGAAAGCCCGAGCGCGTCAACATGAACGCCATTGCCGGTGCGCATACATTCATCATTGCTCCAGCGCAAATGATTAAAAAACTCAAAATGCGTTGAAGGGCTTAAAAACTTGATCCGGTCTGCCGCCCCAATAATACCGCCAAGTTCCTGCATCTCTTCTTTCCCGTCTTTCACAAATAGCTTTATGCCCGGCATTTCCCTTATGGCTGCCGTCAGGTTATCCGTTTGTTCGTGCGGGAAGGGTTTGCCATCCCCTGCATTTCTATTGGTAAGCCTGTAATCAATATATTTCACCAATTCATCATTAGACGAAGCTATACGCGGTGCCTTGGTGAACTGAACCACAGCTACCAGCACCTTATTTTTAGGGAGCGGGAAGCCTGTAATTTTAGTACCTATGGCCATGCTCTGGGCCATCAGGTCCAGGTTTTCGAGGGCTGAACCGTTTGCTATATAGGTAGCGGTTCTGTTGTAGTCGCCATGTGGCAAATGTTCTTCGTTTTCAGCGAACAAAAACAGATACCCCTTCATGTAATACCATTTCCAGGGTTGGCTATTCAGGTAAGACGGTGCCTTTGTAGCAGCCGCCACCAACTGATTGATGTCGCTGATCTCGGGCTCAAAATTTGTAGGCTTTATTTTATCCATGGCCATAAAAGCCATGTTTTTCATTTCCTGTATATCCAGCAAGTTATGTTCATCGGGTGCGGCATACTCTTTTTTAGGCCTTATATCGCGAACCAGGTTTTCCATGTCAATGAAGTACCGGCCCGAATCGGTGAACTGGTCTAAAAATATACGCCGTGCGGTATCAGCAGTAATGGCACCACCCAGCGTTACTGCGGTTGCCAGTTGTGGCCATGTGGTTATGCTGGTGTTCAGTTCCATAACAGAAGCCCGCATTCTGGAAGAAAGTGTTTCCAGTCCTGCAATTGGCAACATATAGGCCAGTTTTTCCTGCGGACCTTTCAAATTTTTCAAGGTCTGAAAATCGATAGGCATATTTTTCAGTGCGCCATGTATTATGGGCCGTTTGGGGTCCAGATCAAACCGCTCTACATCCAGCGTTCCCCGGTCGCTGGCTTCCATCAGCACCGGTATCTGTAACTCCTTTGCCTTTATACGGCACAAAATCTTTACATCAACACTATCGCATTCGTCAATTACAAGATCTAGTTTGCCATCTTTCGTAAAAAAATCATCTATCGTTTCATCAGTAACCCCCTGCGTGTAGCAAACAACTTTAAAAAACGGATCCAGCTCTGCTATCTCCCGCGCAACCGAGTACGCTTTTAAAAGCCCCAGGTTGTGCAAGCCGGTTCTTATACGGTTAAGGTTGTTAAGTTCCAGTATATCAAAATCTGCAAGTCTCAATTCGCCACAACCACGCTCCATAGCGAGCGTCATGGAGACGGATTGACCCACAGAAAGGCCAATAACACCTACCTTTTTTGTTGCCAGCAGGTCTCTTTCAGCAGTAGTTATTTTTTGCCTGTTTGCGGAGGTGCGGAGGTCAATAAATTCCTCTCGATCAAGCATGTGGATCACCTTGCCCGACCAAGGATAGTAGACCCAAACGCCATAATCATTAGCAGGCTTATTATTTAATTTATCATTAATTAACCTTTCGTAATCAGCATCATTAAGCTGTTTACCGGGATTTTGGCTCTTAATAAGCTCCCGTAACTGATTTTGAATCTGATCGTAAACACTAACTTCTGGGCGGGAAATTATTTGCTCAAAATTTTTTTTATCTTCGTTACCGGAAAGCCGGAAAAAGGTGGGTTGATAAAGCGAATTAAGGTTTGAAGTTTCAAGTAATTTTTTCTCCAGACTTGTCATATTACCTAATAATTAGTATTTAATTGTTATCTATTTGATAGGTATATTTATGGGTAAATATACAACTTGGCTGCCAATATTCAGTATAATTGCGTAACTTGCAATTAATTATTTTTAATGTTATATTTATAAAATCGAGACAATGAAACCAGATGGAATTAACATACTATATGTTGACGACGAATTAAACAATCTGATCTCGTTTAAAGCCGTGTTCAGGATTAAATATAATGTTTATACTGCCATAAGCGGCGAAGAAGCTATTAAAGTGCTTCGGGAAACACCAATAGCAGTAATTATTACAGACCAGCGTATGCCGCAAATGACCGGCGTTGAATTCCTGGAAACAATATTGGGTGAATTCCCCGACCCCGTAAGAATACTACTTACAGGTTATGCCGATATGAATGCGGTAGTTGATGCCGTAAACAAAGGCAAGATATTCCACTACCTCACCAAACCATGGAATGAAGAGGAACTGGAAATGACCATAACCAAGGCTTATGAGCTTTACAAGCGCAACCTTGACGAGCGCCAACTTAAAGACGATCTCAGCATATCGAACGAGCAACTGGAGTTTTTGCTGAGGCAGAAGCTACTTTCGTAAATCTTTTTCCGGCTGGCTATTTATGCCAGACCCGCTTTAGAAAATACATCTTTAATGGCTTGATAGGTGTTTGCCAGATAAGGTGCGAGATCTTTAGGTGCAACCCAACGCACTTCATGTATATCTTCTATTACCTGGGGTATCAGCGTTTTTTTATCGGGCGAGGTCATTTTAAACCATGTGGTGCATTTTAATACCGTCTTACCCTTAAGATTGTAGATGTGCCACGTCTCCCCAATTTTATTTACAATTGTAAGGAACTCAATACCGGTTTCCTCTTCCAGCTCCCTTACAGCGCATGCTTCAATGGTTTCCCCATCATCAAGCTTTCCTTTTGGCAGATCCCATTTGCCTCTGCGGGAAATCAAAAGCACACTACCCTCCTCGTTATAAACAAGTCCACCGCCTGCATGAATAGTCTTGAAACCATCTGCCAGCTTTGTGGCAATGGCGCCTTCAGCCGCTTCTTCAATTAAAGCGCCGAGCGTTATGCTATTGTTCAGGGTTTCGATAGCTGAAGTTAAGTTAGCGCTGTTTAAGCCTGCGTATACCTTGTATTCGCTGGCACCTTCGTGGGCTGATGCGTATGCCGCTGCATTATTGGTTACTACAATTACCTTGGCTCCGTTATATATAATTTGCGTAAAATTCATGTGTTGCTTTTGCAGATTTTCTATTAATAGCGTAGGTTTGGGCATTATGAGCACTTCGAAACACTTCGCTGAAAAACTGATGCAAATTAAGGCTTTACAAATTAACCCGCAAAACCCATATACATGGGCATCTGGCTGGAAATCGCCGGTGTATTGCGATAACCGTAAAGTACTGTCTTTCCCCTACGTAAGGGATTTTGTAAAAAGTGAACTGGCCAATATGGTTTTAGAACACTTTCCTGATGCAGAAGTGATTGCAGGTGTGGCTACCGCAGGCATTGCAATAGGCGTAATGGCTGCCGATCTGTTGAAATTACCATTCATATATGTGCGCTCCAAACCAAAAGAACATGGCATGGGCAACCAGATTGAAGGTGTACTGGAAGCTGGCCAGAAAGTAGTTGTAATAGAAGACCTTATTTCCACCGGCAAAAGCAGCCTGCAGGTTGTTGATGTATTGCGGGCCAATGGTGCCGAAGTTATGGGCATGTGTGGCCTATTCACCTATGGTTTCACTGCTGCCGACGAAGCATTTGCAAAAGCGGGCGTTCCTTTGCACACCATAAGCAATTATAAGGCACTTATGGAAGTAGCAGAAGAAAAGAAACTTATTCAGCCCGAACAAATGGCAACCCTGGAACAATGGCGTATTAACCCTGCAGAGTGGAAGGGCTAACCGCCTCATCCCCAACCCTTCTCCCATAGAGAAGGGAGCGTTGATGTCTGCGCCGTGGCGCAGGGATAACACAGGTCCGTACATGTCTACGACTTTGTTCAATAGAGGTTAGATAGATCTGAGGTTGATAATTCAATATTACGCATGTAGTGCTTTGTGTATGTTCGTTTTGTTACGATGGGCGATGCCCATCGCTATTTGTAGAACGCCCCTTCAGGGCAATGTCATTTTGTTAATGAAAATGGGAACCCTGAAGGGGTGATATGATTATAGAAATAGAACCGCAAAATGGGCAGAATCCCGAAGGGATGACATAATATATCAGAACACAAAGACTTAAATCCTGTATATAGGGTTGGGGTTTGAACAATTTGTAAAATGCCCTAAAAATGGACTGGCTGAGGCTTATACGTTGGAAAAACCTGCTGATTGTGTTCTTTACACAACTGCTGGTGTGGTATTGCCTTATTTACCGCAAGGAAAGTTTCATGGGCCTGTTTTTTACAACGCTCGATTTTCTGCCCCTTGGCGTTTCAACCGTGCTCATTGCCGCAGCAGGATACATCATCAACGACTACTTCGATATTAAAATAGATATTATCAACCGTCCGGACAAGGTGGTTATTGAAAAACGTATACCTCTCAGGGCCGCCATCATAGCACATGTATTGCTTAATGCATTTTCACTCGCACTCGTTTTCCCTTTGGCAATAAGGCACGGACACCCTGAATGGATGGGCGTGCAGGTGTTGTGCATCGCATTACTCTGGTTCTATTCCACACACTTTAAACGGCAACTGCTCAGCGGAAATATTGTGGTATCGTTACTCGCTGCATCTACTGTCATCGTTCTTGATGTATACAGCCCGGCCATTCGAGGCGTAGAAAAGAGAGTTGTTGGAGCGGGGGGGCCAGCAGCGGCCATCGACCCGGTATGGATACTGTATGGCTACGCATTCTTTGCCTTTATGCTCACCTGGATGCGCGAGATTGTAAAGGATATGGAAGATGTAAAAGGCGATGCGGAACAGGGGTGCAATACCCTGCCTATTAAAACGGGGCTGGAATTCACTGCACAATTTGTGCGGGTGCTGGGGGCATTTACCTTGCTTATTCTTGGTGCTGCGAGCATTTTCGTTTTTAAAATGGGGTATGTATACCTCGGCATCTATACCACACTTGCGGTATTATTGCCATTACTTTGGCTTACATTTACCCTGGGCAAGGTTAATACTACGGCTTACTTTGCAATTGCGAGCCGCTGGCTCAAAATAATTATGATAGCAGGCATCTGCTCCCTTATTGTTTATCACTTTTCAAATAACTATACACTTGAAACGAATAGTACTGGCTTCCCAGTCGCCCCGTAGAAAGCAGCTCATGGAAATGGCTGAACTACAGTTCGACATTATAATTGCTGATGTTGATGAGACCAACCCGCCCGGCATGGCCGGCGAATTAGTACCCGAATTTCTTGCAAAAAAGAAAGCCAGTGCTATCGCTCACCTGGCGCCCGATGCCATTGTTATAGCCGCTGATACTGTTGTGCTGCTGGACAACGATATACTAGGAAAACCAACCGATGCCGCTAATGCTAATGAAATACTGAGCAGGCTATCGGGCCGTATGCATACTGTTGTTACGGGTGTGTGTATAAGCAAGGACGAAAAAGAAGTAAGCTTTTCGGTAACCACCGAGGTTTATTTTCGCAAATTAACCACCGCGCAAATAGCGTATTATGTTACCCACTACAAACCCTTTGACAAGGCTGGAGCCTATGCCATACAGGAATGGATAGGCGTAACCGGAATAGAAAAGATAAATGGTGATTATTATAGTGTAATGGGGTTGCCAATTGGCGATGTTATTGAGGTGCTGGAGAGGGAGTTTTAAGAAAATGTAAATACTATGAAAAGAAATAGATCAATAGCGATTAAGCCTCCGACGAAAAGAGAAGTACTTGTTAGCATTAAGAACGGATTGCACCAAATAAAGTTACATCAGAAAGGGAAATTGAAGTTAAAATCCGCTCAACAATTGTTGAATGAACTTTAATGTTGATGGGGTTCTTTCTTGGCAAAAAATAAACAGATTATATAAAATTAGTGTATGCCAAAGAAAATTAAGAAAAGGGGCATTTATTGTATTGAAGGATTCTGGGAACAGGGAGATGTAGTGAACAAGGCATCTGTTTTGCCACTACTTGAATTACTGCGTCACCGAGAGGAAATTCCTTATATACATCACAGATGCGGCACCAAAGAGGAGATTCTATACATGCTAAGCAGGTGGAAAGGAAGAGTACAAAAGAAGTACCCTATACTTTACTTTGCCACACACGGAAATGAGGGAGAGCTTGATTTTGGGCCAAATGCAATATTGAAACTTGAGGAATTGAAGGATCACCTTCCCCAAAATGCACACAACTGTATCATATTTTTCGGCAGTTGTTTTACCATGAAAAAAGATCGACGACACATAACTCGTTTTTTGGAAAATACGGGTGCGCTGGCTGCGATAGGTTATACAGAGGAGGTTGATTGGATGGTGGCTTCGTCAGTCGAGTTACTTACATTATATCATATTCAAACTGCTAAATCACTTGATTCAAAAGGCATATCAGAAATTGAAGACGCAATAAAGCCACACAAGTCCCATTTTTCAAAACTTGGCTTTAGACTTGTTAAATGTAAAACTCATATACCACGAAGACGAAAATAGACTCCTTCTATTCCCTCACCTCCCCTTCACCATCTCCCCTAACTGCGCAGCCACCTCGCTGCCAATAGCAACACCCATGCCGCCCATGCGGAAGCAACCGAAAACTTTGTTGGAGAAGGCTTTCACTATGGGTTGTTTGTTTGCGCCGAATGCCATGATGCCTGCCCAGCGGTTAGCGACTTCGAAGTTGGTGCCGGGTATAATAATCTCCGCCAGTTTTTGTTCCAGCGATATTTGAATCATAGCATTCAGCTCAAAATCTGTGGTCCGCTCTGTTTCAAAATCAAGGTTGCGGCCACCACCAATCAATATTCTGCCGTTTATCTCCCTGAAATAATAGTATCCTTTATCAAAATGAAATATGCCTTTGAATTTCAACCCTTTTATAGGGTGCGTTATTAACACCTGCCCACGACCGGGCAGGACATCAACATCGGATAATAATTGCTTTGTAAAGGCATTGGTGCATATACTCAGGGTGTCACATTTCAGCAACAGGGTATCTTTACGAAATGCATCTGCAACTGTAATATCTACATAGCGACCGGTTTCATTAAAGCTTTCTACAACAGCCCCCGTTTTAATTTCAATACCCTTGCTGATAGCCATATCCGTCAGTGCCCGAATCATTTCGCCAGTATGTATTTCTCCTTCGCAGTTGTTCTTGATGAGTGCCCGTGTGTATTTGGGCGCAAAGCCGAAATCAGCAATTTTAGCATTTGCCATACTGAAGGCTGGTGTGCCGGTATACGGCAACAGCAAATTGTTCAGATAATCTAGCTTACTAAGTGCGTCTATTTCTTTTTCGCTGATAAGCTCGTAGCTGCCATTTTGGGCATATCCAATGTTCTTATCGCCGAGTCGCTGCCTTAACCGGGCAAGGCCATTTTTACGCAGCAGGAAGAGTGTCACTGCTTCCTCTTCTGTTATATGTTCCAGATCATCGAGCAATTCGGTAACACTACCCATACAGGCAAAGCCAGCATTGCGTGTACTGGCACCTGTAGGCAGCAAGCCGCGCTCCAGCACCAAAACCCGGTCATGCGGAAACCGCTCCCTGATCTCGATTGCAGCACTAAGGCCTACAATGCCTGCACCAATTACAATATGCTGATAATGCGTAAAACTTTCCTGCTCCCAGTAACTAAACATGGTCTTCAATTTGACAATTACAAAATTCGGCAATTAGCCAATGGGGTAATAACGACATAATTGGCTATTTCGCGTAGCAATTGAACTTTCTAAATTAGACAACTGGCTAATCGTCGAATTGCCGAATTGGCTAATTATCTTCCATTAGCTCCCGCGTACATTTGCTCAATGATCTTTACTACCTCACGGCCTTCTTCGGCAGTGGTCATAATGTCTTGGTTGTGGTTGAGCACGTCTACTACGTTTTGTATCATTTTATCATGATTGCTCATAGAACCTTGATACAGGCCGTAGTCGTTTGATTTTGCCGTAATATTTATCTCGGGTAGCGATGCGCCTTCCAGTTGTTGGTACTCGATGGTGTTGAGATACTGTCCGCCAATTTTGACTGTACCCTTTTCGGCAAAGATGGTTATTGAACCCTCCATATTTTTCTGGTAGGCACAGGTGGTAAAATTGAAATTGATAATGGCATCGTTTGCAGCTTTGAGGGTAAAACTGCCCGTATCTTCCAGCTCGGTATTGTGCTGGTGCGCATAGTTGTGCATCCACCCGGTGGCCCCTGTTACGGGTCCGTTCAGGTAGTACAAAATATCAACAAAATGGCTGAACTGCGTAAACAAGCACCCACCATCTTTTAGTTTCTTCCCTCTCCAATCGCTTTCGCCATAATAGGCATCGCCACGGTTCCAGAAACAGTTTACCTGTATCATGTAAATTTTACCGAGCCTGTTGGCTGCCATCAATTTCTTCACTTCCTGCACCGGCGGGTTGTACCGGTTTTGCTTAACCGCAAAAATAGTTTTGCCTGTTTCATTGGCCGCTGCAATCATCCTGTCGCACTCGGCTTCGCTGAGGGCCATTGGCTTTTCCACCACAGTATGCATGCCCGCTTTTAAGCCAGCAATGGTATGCAGTTCGTGCAGATAGTTGGGAGTGCAGACACACAATACATCCACCTTTTCATTCGCAAGCATTTGCTCTAGCCCGGTGTAAAATGCCACACCAGCAGGCATCTCCGATTGCACATGAGGCTTAACATCGCAAACGGCACATAAAGCCGTGGTTGCATTATGCAATATATGCTCGGCATGCCGCCTGCCTATATTCCCGAAACCTACAATTGCAAAACGAATAATGTTGTTCAAAATGACAAGATTTGTATTAGAAACCTAAATGTGCGCATTTTATTGCGCATTATCCACGAGCTATGGCAGTTGGTGTAATTACCAATTACGCGGGGACATTACCATTCTTCCGTTATTCTTTTGGTTTTTCCTGTTTCTATCTGGTTAAAACAAAAGGAATCGAATGCCGCTTTATCGAAAGTGATGTTATGCACATTCCATTGAAAAAGGCGGTTGTCGGCGCAATCGATTGAGAGCGTACCGAACTTTACAATTACATCATTCACTTCAACCCACTCCAGGAAACGTTTGCGCGAATCAACAGGAAGCCTGATGCCATCTTCGCTTACATATATGTACTGTTTACCATCAGACGAGCGTTCCCAGAAAATAGCAAATGCTATGCCCGCAGCCAGCACGCCGAAAATACCGATTGGCAGGTTCCAGTGCTGCATGGCAGAATAGCCGCAAAGCGCCAAAGCAAGCAATAATTCAACTATCCTGAACATCAGGTTTGAAGCAGGCGTAGTGACCCATTTATTCTTTACTATGGTGGCGATACCTAATGCCAAACCCGCAAAAAGTATGGCCAGCCCCCAGGGTTTTATCTGGAAATTATAAACATAGATGATGGCACCAGCACCAATAAACGCCAATGCACTGGTAAGGTGCAAAGCAGTTACCTGGTGCCGTTTTACCTTCTCATCTATTAACTGTATGCTGTACTCCATCGTGTATTATGTGCTTTTTTTAATAGCCACGGTCTTTAGACCGTGGAATGCAAATAATATCGACGGCTTTAGCCAAAAATGAGCAACTGAACATTTTGGCTAAAGCCGCGCATTTTGCATTTATTACCACGACTTAAAATTCGTGGCTATTTGGTTCTGCTGATTGTAATTATTCAGCCTACCTGCTATAGTTAGGGGCCTCTTTCGTAATTACCACGTCGTGCGGATGGCTTTCGGCCATGCTTGCCGGGGTGATGCGTACAAATTGTGATTCGTTTTGCAGGGTCATGATATCTTTTGCGCCGCAATAGCCCATGCCCGCACGTAAACCGCCAACAAACTGCTGTACTACTTCGCTCAGATAGCCTTTGTAGGGCACACGGCCTACAATACCTTCCGGAACCAGCTTTTTAATATCGGCTTCCATATCCTGGAAATAACGGTCTTTCGAACCTTCCTGCATAGCTTCTACTGACCCCATGCCGCGATATGATTTGAATTTACGGCCTTCGTAGATAATGGTTTCGCCGGGACTTTCCTCAGTGCCTGCGAATATAGAACCAGCCATAATGCACGATGCGCCGGCTGCAATGGCCTTAACCATATCTCCGGTATACCGTATACCGCCATCGGCAATTACAGGTATCCCTGTTTTCTTCAAGGCCTGTGCAGCTTCAACAATCGCGGTAAGTTGCGGAGCGCCTGCACCCGTAACAACACGGGTAGTACAAATAGAACCCGGACCAACACCCACCTTAACACCATCAGCCCCTGCTGCTGCAAGCGCTTTGGCACCTGCAGCCGTGGCCACGTTACCTGCTATCAGCTGCATGGTTTTAAATTCCTTCTTAACACGCTTAACGGCATCTATAACACCTTTTGAATGGCCGTGGGCGCTATCCAGTGTTATAACATCAACGCCCGCGTGGCGCAGGGCTTCCACCCTTTCTAAAATATCTTCGGTAATACCTATCGCAGCACCTGCAAGTAACCTGCCCATATTGTCTTTGGCGGCATTGGGGTGGCTTTTTAATTGCAATGTATCGCGGAAGGTGATGAGGCCAATTAATTTGCCCTTCTTATCAACTATCGGTAGTTTCTCAATTTTATATTGCTCCAGTATACCTTCGGCCTTGTGCATATCGGTACCAGCTGGTGCAGTTACCAGGCGATCTTTGGTCATCACCTCTTTTACTTTGCGTTTAGGGTTCTTTTCAAATCGAAGGTCGCGGTTGGTGAGCATGCCCACCAGCAGGTTATTGGCATCAACTATAGGTATACCGCCAATCCTGTTTTCCTTCATTATTTTCAGTGCATCGCCTACACTGGCTTCTGGCGTTAATGTTATAGGGTCCAGTATCAGTCCGTTTTCCGAACGCTTTACTTTTTTCACCTGGTCGGCCTGGCGCTCTATGCTCATGTTCTTGTGCAAAATGCCCAAACCACCCTCCCGGGCCAATGCGATAGCCAACGGATATTCAGTAACCGTATCCATTGCGGCCGATACCATTGGTATGTTAATACGAATGTCTTTGGTAAGATTGGTGCTGATGCTTACTTCGCGCGGAAGAACTTCAGAGTAAGCCGGCATGAGGAGAACATCATCGAATGTAAGTCCTTCGCCATAAAACTTAGATTTTATTGCCATGTGCAAAGGTAATTCAAAAATTAAAAGTAAAAAATCAAAAAAGTTAAAATGCCTTTAAGGGCATAAAAAAAGCGGCTGATCGCTCAGCCGCCCGTTTCATTTAATGAAATAATTACCCCTGCGAATGCATGGCAACCGCATTTCCTTCGCTATCGGCGAAGAAGGCCATGTATCCAATATCGTCGCCAATTTTTGTTTTGGGCATCAATACTTTGCCACCTGCAGCTTCTACCTTTCCTAATGCCACGCCCAGGTCGGGGTTGCCATTAAGGTAAATTTTTGCACCATCCATGCTTGGTTTGTGCATAGGGCCCTGTACTAAAGCGCCTGACACTTTACCATTCATACTTTCTGAAGGGAACATCGTCATGGTCATCCCCATCATATCCGATGATTCCATTTTGATGTCAAAAACTGTCTCATAAAATTTCTTTGCCCTTGGGGTGTCGCTAACTGATATTTCGAACCAGTTGAGTGCGTTTACATTTGCGTTCATTTTCGATTGTTTTTTATTGGTGAATAAATATTGTTTGTGTTTGTGGAGTATTGACGATTGAAATTATGGAATTTGGACACGCCCAAATATTATTTTTATTTGAATCACCCCGTTTAGTCCCTTTTTTCTGCGTTAATCCTAAATAATCACCCCCAATGTTCAATATACTGCCTTCTCTTTATCGTATTTTAACAATTAGCGGGTACATTGTGGCATACAATTAGCTTTTTACATTTTATGCTTATAAAAAGGATATCTGGCTTACTGCTATTCGCTGTGCTATCATGTACTACCATAGCCGTAACTGCACAAAAAGTAAGGCATAGTAAAGAACAGTCGAACAAACAGATAACGGAAGAAATTTTCCAGCTGGTAAATAAACATCGCCAGAAAGCAGGGCTTAAAGCTCTCGTGCAGAATGACATAATAGCCAAAATTGCTGAAGGGCATAGCCGCAATATGGCCAAAGGCAGTGTACCATTCAGCCACGATGGTTTTGAGGAGCGGATCGCAAAAATAGGCCGACAGATACACAATACGACCAATTCGGCTGAAAATGTAGCTTACAGCAGCGGAGACGCTCAATCGGTCGTTGATATGTGGTTAAAAAGCAAGGGCCACCGTAAGAATATTGAAGGCGATTATACGATAAGCGGTATAGGCATGGCGAAAGCTGCCGACGGTTCGCTGTACTACACGCAGATATTTATTAAGAGTAAGTAAAGTCTGTTTTAACAACTTTGCATAACAATTGACCTTATATTTGCTTCAATTAATTTAATAAGTGCGACCAACAAACATGAAGAAAATACTCGTTTGCTTAAGTATCTATGTGTTAATCGCATTTTCGTTTAAGGCAGTTTCGGCCGATGAGCTGAGGCCAACGATTGATGAACATAAAATAGAGGTATTTATCAGCAATGAATACCAGCATATTGACTTTAGCGGCAACGACCGCCTTTCTTACTATGTGTTTGAAAAGGCATACAGGGGCTATCTTAACCTGCTGAATGCGGGCAAGATAAACCCAGAAAAAAAGATCATTTCCATTTGCGACTTCAATCTGCCTTCTACCGAAAACAGGTTGTGGATAATTGATCTTGCCACCGGCAAAGTCTTGTTCAATACCTATGTAGCGCACGGGCAAGGTTCGGGCGAAGAGTGTGCACAGACTTTTTCAAACAAATCAGATTCGCACCAGAGCAGCCTTGGTTTTTATGTAACCTCCTCTACTTACGATGGTGAGCACGGCATTTCTTTAAAACTCAACGGTATGGACCATGGCTTTAACGATGCCGCTTTCGACCGGGGTATTGTAGTGCATGGTGCAAGCTATGTAAGCCAGGCTTTTATTAATGGTAATGAGCGCCTTGGCCGCAGTTGGGGTTGCCCGGCAGTAGCCGACGAACTGAAAATGCCTATTATCAATACCATTAAAGATGGTACTTGTATGTTCATTTATTCGCCTGACAATAAGTATGAAAAGAACGCATACTGGCTGAATAAAAAAATTGACAGGCTGCCACAGCCTGATATGTATCTGGCATTGACCATGCCTGCGGCAAAGCCCAAGTGCACTAAAATTGTGTTTCAGTATGAACATAACGGCAAAGTGGACAGTGTGAAAACTGTTCCTGTCTGCCCTTAGTTATTCTCTATTTCTTCTTCTTTGATGCTTTTGCACGGCTGTTAAAATCAAGTGCCAACCCAAGCCAGTAATCAAGGTCTCTATTGAGGCGCATGCCGGTTTCATCAATCAATATGTAACCACTATTGGGCCGGGTAACGAAATCGAGTGTACGGCAACCGCGCCTTTCCACGCAATCGTCATGCAATGCAGGGTCAATACGGCACATCAATTCGTCTTTCATAACCCCGACGCACATTTTATCGTTGTACATAAAAACCAGCCCACCCATCATCCTTTTTTCCTCCACATTATCCAGCATCTCCATCTTTTCCCGAATGCGGTCGGCAAGTTTTTCATTATAAGCCATGTGCAATTTTACCAATTTACCGGCAATGTTTATAATGCAAAACATCATTCAGGTAAACAATGCAGACTTGAAGTAAATGCTACAAAACATATTTCAGATTATGCTTGCATAAAAAAAGCCGCTCCCAAACCAAATTGGAAGCGGCCCGCAATTCATTAAATTATTATTGTTTAGCTATGCTAACAGTTTTTGAAACGCCATTTGCAATAATTACTACCTGATAGATGCCTGCAGCCCAACTGCCTGTGCTCACCGTCAGTTTTCCTGAACCGGTTTCGCTGGCTATTAGTTTGCCGCTCAGGTCATACACCGCTACTGCGCTTTCATTTGCGCCTAAATCGATGGTTAAATTGGTACTAACCGGGTTCGGATATACACTTATCGCTGCTGCAACCACTGTTTCAACGCCCGTAGTTGTTGGCAATTCTGGGAAAGTACCTGAACCAGTATTCCAATGGTCGCTTGAGCCGAGGCTGAAGTTACTGTCTACACAGTTCATAACTGCCTTAACGGTTACTGTACCCGAACCTGCCGCAGGAGCCGTCCAAGGAACAGAAATCATATAGGTAGAACCAGTGCCGCCTGTACCTGTGGCATGAGAAATTCTGCGGGTGTGGCCCAATACGGTAAGGCCACCTGATGCGTGTGTATTAGTGCCTGAAGGCAAAGTACCATAAGTACCTGCTTGTGTGCCCGAACCCATTACAGCAACCATCTGGTAACCGAAGCAAGGCAGGGTATTGGCAGTAGTATTTGTACCTGTCATATTAAGGGTGTATGTTTTTCCACCTTTGTACTTGGTGACAGCAGTACCAGCCGAATCGAGCGTAAAGGCCAGGCTTATGCCACTGGTAGCTGAGTTGCCATGGCAAGAACCACAACCTGTAGTTGTAAGGTTACCGCTTTTACCAGTAGAATCGCTGCTTAGGGTTATATAGGCGAAGGCACCTATAATTGGAAGTAGTAAAGAAAACTTTCTCATTTTAGTTATTGTTTTACAATTATTTGAAGTGGCGAATGTACGTACATTAACTATTTTGACAAAAACATGACGATAGCATATACCCCTTCAAAATGACGTATTACCCCAAAATTGCGAATTACAGCGTGAATATAAAGTTGCCAATAGCAAATTGGGTGCTTACTTTTGCAGTAATATTATGGGCCATAAGAAATTAATTAAATTCGCTGCAATTGACACGTACAAAAATGTATTACAGTACCCCGAAAATATAAAGGGTAACTGGAAGGACCATTTCAAAAATGATAACCCGATAACATTGGAGCTGGCTTGTGGTAAGGGTGAATATAGCGTTAACCTGGGCAGGGAAAACAAGGACAAAAACTACATTGGGATTGACATTAAAGGCAACCGCATTTACAATGGTGCTAAAAAAGCACTGGCCGAAGGTTTGGATAATGTTGCCTTCCTGCGGATACATATAGGGCAGATAACCAACTTTTTCGCCGCAAATGAAGTAGAGGAGATATGGATAGTATTTGCAGACCCATTTCTGAAAAAGGGTAAAGAAAAGAACCGCCTCACACATTCGCGCTTCCTGAATGCTTACCAGCAAATTATGAAGCCCGGCGGCATTATTAACCTGAAGACGGATTCCAAAGTGCTGTATGATTTCACTTTGGAAACCATAGCTGAGCAAGGTTGCACCATACACGAAAACATAGCCGATATATACGGTAAAGGAATGGCTACCGGCAAGCTAGCCATACAAACCTATTATGAGACGCAGCACCTTGCCGATGGCAGAACCATTTATTATGTTTCCTTTTCGCTACCCGATGGGCCTATAACCATGCCGGACCGCTTTCAGGATAAAGATATTGTTAGTGAGAGAGGGTAAGGATTACTATATACTGCCTGATGGCAGGCTGGTTTTTACAGCATTATACCTTGCTGAAAGAGGCTACTGCTGCGGCAATGGCTGCCTCAACTGCCCTTACGACTTTGCTAAAGTACCAGAACCCAAACGCACCCTGCTATTAAAAAACCGAACCATACATGAAGGTAGTAAAGACCGATAAAGAGAGTATTTACGACGCCATTTATGCCGTTGTTCGCGAAATACCTAAAGGCAGGGTGAGCAGTTATAGCGCTGTGGCTGCCGCAATAGGGGCCAAATCGGGCGCAAGGGTTGTTGGGTATGCCATGAACCTATGCCATGGAGTGAAACCCAAAGTGCCCGCACACCGCGTGGTAAACAGTAAGGGGCTACTAACAGGCAAATTTCATTTTTCACCACCCGAAAAAATGCAGGAGTTGCTGGAAAAGGAAGGGGTGAAAGTAGTTGAAGACAAGGTGCAGGACTTCGCCGTTAAGTTTTGGGATCCTTTAAAAGAACTTTAAAGTTTATTTTGCAACTTAGGTACGTAATTTACATATAATATACTGAGTCGCTAACGGAATGCGGCACGAATAATATTTTTTTGGAACAATTTTTGCTATGATATTTAATAAAACAACGAACGGGTACTACCCGTATACTATGCACCATTCACATTTTTCGCGAAAAAAATACCTTGCTTTTTTTCTTGTATTTATTGCACTCAGCCTTACCTTTTCCTGTAAGCGCAACCGAAAACACAAAAAAGAACCGGTACATACCGATTTTTCTTATGACGATTTTGCCGAGCAACTCAAAACAAAAATACAGCCGCTCGACTCACTCGATAAAACTACCTACAAATCCATACCGCATAATGTGCGTTTTGCCTACGAGCATAACGACCATGACCCCATTTGGCTATCGCATGGTTATAAAGCCGATACTACTGCGATAAGAATAATGCAGGAACTGGAGGACATGAAATGGGACGGACTCAACCCCGAAAATTATCACCTTGCAGAACTGAAAAAACTACAGGCAAAACTTGGCAGAAAAGAAACAACAATTGCAGAGGCAATGGCCTTCGATACTGCACTTACGTACAGCTATCTGCAAGCGGCAAGCGACCTTATGTTTGGCAGAATAACGCCTAAGAAAGCAGACTCCCTTTGGTTTCATGCCAATGATTCATCATGGAATGCCGCCGGTTTATTGCCTGATATGCAAACTAAGTTTGTGTCGCTCAGTTCGTTTCATAGTAAAGTGCCTACCTACAACCTGTTGCGCGATGAATACAAACATTATGCGCAGTTGGCTGCCGACCCCGAATTTATAAATACCATTACCGCATTGCGCGATTCGGAATTGACCGCGGATGTTAAAACCGATTACATTACCACCATTATTAACAAAGAGGCGCCATGGATAACTACAGCACCTAATGATACGATTAATGAATGGACGCAGCTGATTACCACCTATCAGGACTATACCGGTATAAAACCAACCGGCAAGTTAGATAGCACAACCATGAATACGCTCACTACCCTGCCCGATTCTATACTGCCCAAAATAGGTGCGAACCTGGAGCGCATACGCTGGATGCAGCATGATTTTGGCGATCTCTATGTATTAGTAGATATACCGCTGATGCAGTTGTTCCTGAGGGAAAATGGCAAGAATTCCATGCACATGCGTGTTGTGGTAGGCAAAATGGAAAGGCAGACCCCATCGTTATACGCACGTATGGCGAATGTGGTTATTAACCCGCCGTGGGGGGTACCGCCTACTATTCTTAAAAAAGAAGTACTACCCGGCATTCAGAAAAGCGGAGGCGCTTATCTGGCTAAAAAAGGCCTGAAGATCTACGATAATAAAGGCAAGCCTATCAACGTGGCTACCATAACTGCCAAGAACTACAAACGCTACAACTACAAGCAGGCACCGGGCGACGATAATGCGCTGGGCTATGTTAAGTTTAACCTGCCAAACCCCTGGGATATTTACCTGCATGATACGCCGCACCGTGGCGACTTCGTGAAGCGTTACCGTGCATTAAGTTCGGGCTGCATAAGGCTGCAATACCCACAGGAAATGGCATTGTACATTCTGGGTCAACTGGAGAAAAAGAAAATAGACCAGGAAAAACTGGACTCCATCATTGAAACACATAAAACCCAATGGAATGTACTGGCTAACAAAATACCTGTGCACATTACCTATCTCACCGCATTTGAAGATACTACAGGCCAGCATATACATTTTGTAACGGATGTTTACCACAGGGATGATAAGCTGATGTCAATGTTGGGAAAGTAGATGCCTCTCCTCAATCCTCTCTCATAGAGCTACCCCTTACCCAAATTTTGTATTCATAATGAGATAGGTTTCGGTTGCATCGTGTAATCTCCGGTAGCCAATCCATATTGCTTTAAGTCCGGGTGGTCCATCTGATTTTCTACCTAAATGACCACCTAACCTCCCT
>JBBRPD010000046.1:0-39346 GCA_038228575.1 Chitinophagales bacterium
GAAATAAACAAAAACCTCTTTGGGGAATAAACCCATAAAACCTGAATAGTGCTTCTTTGCTTCATCATCAGTAATAATACCCGTAGCTGCCAGTATATTACCGAATTCAAAAAAATAGAATTCAAATCCCGCCTTTACATAGGGTTGTAACTTGCTCCTGTACTTCTTTAGCAGGGCAGACTCCAACGCCTGATAATTGTCAAGGTATTGCCTGTCTTCTGTTCCTTCATAATCCTCGCTTATGGTAAGGAGTGCCATAAGATGTTCCGTTAACTGGATTTTTTGTGCATGGTCATATTGACGTAGCATTTCCGTAAAATCATTGCTGAATTTTGCATAGAGTTTGTCGATTAGTTCTATACGTTTTGGGTGTTCTTGGGGTGTATTTTCCATACTACACTTTTTAAAATAAGTAAAATAGCTTGTACAGCAAGCCGTTGTGCTAATTTAAGTTATTTTTCGCAGTGTACAGTTCCTGTTTCAATTGTGTATGGTCTGTGTACCTATTCTGTATTGATTGAGGATTATAGCCGATAATTGAAATTTATCTCGTTTTTACTTGATATCACAATAAAAATGAAGCATTATTGCAGGGAAATTATTTTATTCACCATTGCCTGAAGCAGATCAGTTTCAATATTGCTGGTTTTGGTAGTATTGGCATCAATTACCCTGTAGTTGCGTTCCTCGTCAAATTCAATAATGAGTGTATTGCCGTCAAGCAGTATATGGAATTGATGAGTAAATCCCGTCCTCATAAAGACTGAATCCAGGTTGTATGGCTTGTCTTTGTATTCAAAAGATAAAGTAAAGCTGTTCTCCATTGCGGCACAATGATAGGAAATAATGAATTATCAGGTACTGCTATCAATATTTCATGATTAGGCAATTAATTAATACTTCACATTTACATTAACCAGAAGTTTAAATTTAAAAACAGGCAATGTATGCATTTAACCAAAACCATTTTATACATTTGCCCTAATCAAATCAAGCCTATAAGAAAATACAACAACATAAAATATTAAAGAGTAGCGTTAGCTAATTCTTTCACTGAACAGAAAAACGGCGAATTTTAATCAACGGTGAAAGATGCAGGACGCACCCAAAAGGGTGTGGCCTCATCTTTTCATTACGTTGTCGGGGCTTCGCCGTTCCTTCTGTTCTTAATGAAATAGCTCTGAGGTTCACGCCCCTCTTATTTTATACAAGCCACCGGAACCTCATGGCAATATTTACCATCAACACAGATGAGAAGATTGTTACTCCACCGGATTAATTCCCCGCCGTTAACATTGAGTGTCTTTGCCAGCTTTTATGGCTTATTCGGAAAAAGTGATTCCGAGCCTGCTACAGCAAAACAACTATTTCTGCCCGAATGGGTAAGGCATAGTATGCCACCCGGAATCCTGTTTTTTACACTGCTCTGCCTCTACAAGTATTTGTTCCCCAAACATAGCTTTTCACAAAACATCCTCTGGTTGACCTGCCTGACTGTCCTTGCTCATTGCTCTGAATACTTGCAATACAAGTTACTATTACCAGGAAATATCGACACTACCCGCATATTGTTCTACCAGTCTGCTTACATCATCGCTGTTGCCCTGAGTTTTAAAACGAAGAGGCATTCCTTGTTTACCGTATAGGTCTTTTGGCCTGTATTTAATAATGGTAAACACCCAATTTCTATGTTTTATTACCAACTTCGGAATTTTTGGGTGTATTTTAATGTAAATTTTAATAATTAATAAAATAGTTTAGCATGACAAAAAAATCATCTAATTTTTATTTAAAAGCTATAATCGCTTTTATTGTGTGCTGCTGCCTGTATTCAGGAGTGAGCGCACAAACACCTGTCGGTGCTGACGATGGGCTGTATACTTTTCTAACACCAACCCTGCCGTTAAATGGCATGGGAGTCCCTGGTATACTTTTTAATGATAGTAACACTAACGCTTTCGACAGCCTGCATGTTATCAGTGGGACAGGATCTGTTAATGTTACTTCAGGTGCCGATACGACAATCGTCACATATACGCCGGGAGCGAATGATACCGGGATGATAGTAATCGGATATGTCCCAGTCAACAGTGCAACAGGCATACATGGCAGCGAAACCCACGTAGCTGCACGGTACTGGACCAGCAGCACGATAACGCCGGCATACTGCGTGGGAGATGTTATCCCTGTTTCATGGTTTGTCGCTGCGTTAGGCTGGCCTTCAGGGGGCACTTACTCCAGCGTAATGCCACTGATTGTGGATTCTACCTCACCGACTTCACTGACTGCCTATTCACCGGGCTTTGCTATTATCAAGCGTACATTCGGAGGCCTTGTAACACACCTCTTTTTTTACCTTTGCGTAGCTCCCAATCCCGCTAATATCACGGGACTGGATACTTTATGCGTTGGCGACACAACAACGATGTATGATATCACACCCGGTGGGCGGTGGTCCAGTACCAGTCCGTCAATAGCCAGCATTAATCCGGGCGGGCTTGTTACTGCACTTACTCCGGGTACAACGCTCATAAATTATGCTACCGATTTCCATAGTTATTTTTCATGGATGCCCGCAGGTGCAGGTGGATGCATGGTCAGCAAAGTCCTTACCGTACTTGGAGTTCCGGCAGTATCTGCAATTACCCCGCTGACTTCAGTTTCAATATGCGTCGGCGATACGATAAGGTATTCCGACACAATCATTGGCGGTACATGGAGCAGCAGCAATACAACAATTGCGACAATAGACAGTACTGGCAAAATTAAAGGTATGGCGGCAGGTACAGCAACGATTACCTATGCTGTGACCAACAGGTGTGGCACAACTACGGTTACCAAATCAGTTACGGTGAATGCCAACCCGATAATAGCAGCGGCACCATCATCAATATGCAGGGGAGATACTTTTACATTGGCAAGAACCCCTACAGGCGGTACATGGACGACTACGGCAGCTGCTATAGCCAGTGTAGGAAGTTCCACAGGAAAAGTCACCTGCATCAGCGGAGGAACAGCCGTTATCCGTTATGCATTGGCGGGTGGTTGTTTTGCCGCAGATACAGTGACAGTCAAAATTCCCCCGACAGCGATTATCGGTAGGGACTCCATTTGTGCAACTGACACAGTAACTTTCTCAGACACGGCAACGGGCGGTACATGGCACAGTAGCGCTACATCTGTAGCCACCGTTGATTCAGTTACGGGACTTGTAACAGGTGTAGGTGCAGGAACAGCGGTCATAACGTATGATAACGGGTGCGGAATGGCAATAAAAACAATCATCGTGAAACCTGTTTGCCTGTGCGTTGTGACCGGATTGCGCAGACTGGGTGCAACAGGCATTTTTACCTCAACTGAAATCGGATGGATGGCAGCAGGCGGCAATTTCTATATCGCCAATAATGTTACCTGTACTACCAGCGTAACAATGACCAATTGTATAATTGCGATGTCAAAGAACACCAGTATAACAGTTGCGGGAAGTTCAGGAGCGGCAGTGCTGGATATACAGGGTTCACACCTGTTTACCTGCGACAGTATGTGGGATGGTATCATCGTTTCGCCCGGAAACAGGATAATACTTGAAAATTCGGGTACAGCTAATAAAACATCAACTTTAATTGAAGATGCAAAAATTGCAGTCTCTATCAGTAATCCTACTACTCCGGCAGGTTACACACCTATACTGGGTACGCCGCTGATACTCAGATGCGATGGTGTCACTTTTAATAAAAACACTATTGGGATTGATGTTAACAATTATGTGGTAACCACTGCCATCGTCAACAATCCTGATACATTGGCGGAAACCCCATCATATCCGTTTGTGGTAAAAGACGCTGTGTTTACCAGCAGGCAATTTGAGTTGTTTTCAACTGGTTTTTCCGCATGGCCCTATGTATGGCCGCAGAACAATGGTTCGGCAGTAGCATTAAAGGCAGGTATCACTCCGGTTACCCCTTATGACCCTCCATACTATATTGACTTAAAGATCGCTCCGCCACTATGGCTTTCGGTAGTGCCGTGCAATAACGGCAATCCTGCATCCACAGGTATCAACCTTACCGGAGTTGGCGGCACTACAGGTTCATTAGCGGCTGCAAAATACAAAAGCTTTGTAGTAGGCACAGCAACAAGTGGCAATTATGAACTGGTATTGTTCGATAATCTTTGCTTTGGTATCAATGCGGTTGCATCAAACGTTATGGTGCGCAACAGTTCTTTTGAGCATATTGCAGCAACATTGACTTATGGCGGTGGCTTCGGTGTTTATTCTTCAAAAGGCACATCGCCTACCTTGTTCAAGTTGCATATTTATGGCGATACGGGAGCAAGATTAAGCTTTAACAGTTTCTATGATTGTGCAACAGCTGTATACGGTGAAAACATGTATTACATGAAGGGCAGGTATGCGAAAATGGTTGGTAGCCCTACCGGCCCCTGCAAACACAGCTACAGTTCACCATTCGGTGTTCAGGCCAAATCCGGGTACGATATGAACTCGAGCAACTACTATGATGTACAATTGGTGGGCAATACCATAACCAATATCACAACGGGCATCAACTACATGACTACTGCACCCTGTGCGGCCTCGGGTGAAGTGAATGTTTCACAAAACACCATACAGGCGACAGATACCGGAGGTGTTCCATCAATCATATACAAGGAGTACGTTCACAGGGGAATCGTAATACAGAACCTGCTTGCAGGCACGGGATCATCATTTGCCGGGGGAAGTTATATTAATGTGGATAACAACACGCTCAAATACGTTTACAACGGCATCTTCGTATCAGGACGCAATCAGTACGGGCAGAAAGTTACCACAAGTAGTAACTACGTTAGGCTGAATGTGGATTCCGCAACTGTAGGCGGTTACCATCAGTACGGTATACAACATGCTGCTACCACCGCCGGGTATATCTATAATAATGCAGTTTACGGTCCGGGTTACAATACACCCGCAGTGTCTACTGCCGGTTATCCATTATCTGGTATACGAATAATAGAAGGTATAGTCAATGCTGCCACTTCGGGAGAGTATACCGAATGTAATACGGTGCAGGATGTCAATTCCGGTTTTGTATTTTATGGCAACTGCCCTAACCAGGAATGGATCAACAATATGATGCTCAATAACCAGTTTGGATTTGTCCTCAATGGCAACATCGGCAATCAGCCTATGCATACCACCTACAGTCCGGCACCTAAAAATGTAACAGGCAATATCTGGGATGTAGTTGGTGGCTCTGGATTTCCTGGTTGGGGAACAGCCACTAGCCCTCCGTGGCAGACTTTTGAATTTGGTGGTATTCTGCCTAGCAATAATAAACTTGCTGCATTGAGCACGACTGCCAATCAGGTACCAATTGCAAATGGTAGTTCACCATTCGTTATACCATGGCTGTATGTACCTAGTGGCTCATGGACTGGCGGCTCTGTTTATACCACCATACAACCCAATCTTTCCTGCACAGGAATTGGTTTCTTACCACCAAGCTCTCCAGCTGGTTTTTACAGGACAACCAGCAGCAGTGAAGAGGTGCATAACAATAGTATGCTCGAAAACCTGGTAACAGGACAAATCAGTTATCCTGATGGCCCCTACAAAAAGGCAAAAGAATGGATGGCCAGAAAAGCTGTTTACGATGCGATAAGAGCGGACACAGCGCTTTTAGACACGAGCGGGATACTGCACCAGTTTATGCTGATGGCGGTCAATAGCCGGTATAAACTGCTGGAACAAATAGATAACAGCATTAACACGGCCGATTTCTCTACAGCCAGTGCCTTACTTGCATCGGATATAGACAGCCTTGTAAATACAGGAGCAGACAGTATAACCGGAGTGGTAATGGCAGATGGTGCAGAGGCTGACAATGTAGTGGCCAACTACAGGCAGTATTATCAATTACTGAGTACCTATGCCACGGGTACGCTAACCGCAAGTGATAGCGCAATATTAGTAGCACTGAGCCACAAATGCCCTGTTGTAGACGGTTCTGTCATTTACGGGGCAAGGGCGTTGTATAGTCTGGTGTTCCGGGATGCACAGGTATTCGGTGAAGGGGATTGTGATTCCATCATGTTAAGTTCAGGTAAGGATGCCCACAATGCCTATGATACATACGGTCAGGGCTATTCACTCTATCCCAATCCTAATAATGGCCAGATAACCTTATCGCAGAAAATAGCAGATAATACTGTTGTTACCGTAACTGTATCAGACATTGTAGGTAAATGTGTGTATAGAGGTAGGCTGGTATTTGATGGTGGGTTTGCAAAGCTGCAACTGAACCAAAATACGCCGGGGCTGTACCTGCTGCAACTGACGGATGGTGCCGGTAAGCGTTTTATCCTTAAATTTACAATAAATTAAAAAAGATGAAAAAAATCATCTGTATTGTTTTGTTGATTTGTGCATGCGCAATTGCGCATGCACAAATCAACTTATTGCGCAATGGCAGTTTTGAGCAGCATGATAGCTGCCCCAACAATTTTGACCAGATAAGATGGGCAAAATACTGGGACGCCATTGATACCAATTATGTCTGGGGCGATTCCGCATGCCTTTCGCTTGCAGATCAATACTCGGAGTATGTAAATGTTTGTGGAACAGGTTTCGGTGCTGTCCCAATAAACATAGGATTTCATCGTTACCCCAGAACAGGCAATGGAATGGTGCAGTCAGCCATGTTTTTTGATCATGGCTATACGGTGCCTGGATTTGGTTTCGTCAATTATTTTCAGGGAAGAATGATTAACCACCTTGTTGCCGGGCAATCGTATTGTGTTACTTTTTTTGTAGTTCAGGAAGCGGCCTCACAATATTCCATCAACAAAATAGGGGCTTACCTGGACGATGGCACTATTGATACGACCAGTACTCCGGCAGTTGAGCAAACGCAATATACACCACAGATATTGGAAACATCCGTTATCAGCGATACCACTAATTGGACCAAAATACAAGGTAGTTTTATTGCAAATGGCACCGAGAAGTTTATTACCATTGGTGTTTTCTTTGATACTGCGCACGTTACTCACATAAACAATATGACAGTTGCAAGCAATATCGGTTATTACCTCACCGATGACGTAAGTGTCATCGCAAGTAATGCGGTAGCGTTTGCAGGTAACGACACTACAATTATGCACGGCGATACCGCAACACTCGGCCCTGAAATAAATGGCGATGGTATGCCGTGCTGGTGGTATAAGCTGGGCGTAACTGCACCTATTGATAGCGGCGGTACTATTTATGTGCATCCTGATAGCTCTACCAGTTATGTTGTCATGATGGATTTGTGCGGGCATATCACCTATGATACGGTTAAGGTCTGGGTTTACCCTGATACACCAAGCCGGGTGGGTATTGAACAGTTAGGGGTGAAGAATGTGCAACTTTATCCTAATCCCGCTACGGCTAAATTAACCATTGAACATGCTGCAAGTAGTGAGGTTGTTTTTTATGATGTTGTTGGGAGAACAATTTTGTATGCGGCGATTATATCCGACAAACAGAACATTGACATTTCGCAGCTTCCACGAGGTATGTATATTGTGCAAGTCACTGGATTAAATGGTGAGGTGTTGAATAAGCAAGTGTTTAAAGAATAGCAGGCATCATTAACCCCAACAAACTTACCATTGGCGACAAGCCACTACTAAAACTAACCAACGAATATTAAATTTATCTCAGACCTGTGGTGAGGTTTTGGTTATGCTGCCAATGGAAAACTCCATTGGCAGTTTTTTTTCACAATCTGAATTTGATTTATGAATAAAGCGGAATTAATTGAACAAATCTCACAGGAGGCCAATATTCACAAAAACGAAGCAAAAAAAGTCACTGAAATTTTCTGCGATAGCATCATCCAAACCCTGAAAAGCGCAGCAACTGCAACGATAAAAGGTTTTGGAACATTCAGTACAATAAATCTTGCTGAACGAAAGGGGCACAACCCGCAAACGGGAGAAGTTATAATTATCATGGCTCATCAAAGTGTCAAATTCAAGACCGGAAAAGAATTTGGTGATAAAATATCAGAATGAATTGATTCCATCTTTTTCCAGTCATTTATATTCGCAGTTTACTGCCATAGCATTTGCATTTTTTGGTACATTGCAGTGGTAAATTTTTCATAAAGCAAATAAGGCTTCAGCTTTCCCAGGCTGAAGCCTTATTTTTGTCGCTATGTGAGCAATCCAATCAGAAAAAAAGCACATATTCTGCATTAAATCCCTCATTCCAATGCCACCGGCAATGAAAATTCAATGTGAATCCGGTTTTTTCCGATATGTTTTTAATGTTTTTTGACTTTTTCCGATTATTTCCGACTAAAATCCGATTATTTTTTAGTTGTGATTTTTTTGACTCTGTCTCGTCAATAAATTATGATGCTTAAATTAACCACTTGCTAAATTTGCCAGTCTATTTCTTTATCTGTTCATTCTGCTGAGGGTAAATTTGAAAGAATCCCAAGCCCTGTGCAGGCATTCCATCCAGAGGCCGCGCTGTAGCCCAATCTAGTACTCGTTGTAATGTTATTGCCATAAGTGATTTTGCGGAATATTTGCGGGTTGGCATAAAGTGTGGGATTGATAAATCCGTGAGGTATTCCCCGCTGTTCGTTCAGGATGGCGATAAGTCCCGCATACAATGCCGAAGCAGCACTGGTGCCACCGAGCAAAACATACCTGCCGTTGACCAGTATCCTGTACCCCGACTGCATGCTTGCATGGCCTGCAATATCAGGTACTCCCCGTCCGTTGAATTGGTTCCTGTTTTTTGATGCGGGTACGTTGGCTCCCTGCTGGTAAAATGGAACTGGGAAATGTTCACTTATCCCACCCCCAGTTGCTGCATATTCAGATTCGTTCCATACCACCTCTGAAAGTATTCTTTTTTCGAGGGTTATTAACTTTGTTCCCCCACATGAAAGCACGTAGGGGCTGGATGCGGGAAAATCTACATGTACCTTGCCATCCCTGACTCCATTTGACGAGCCTGCATCACCGGAAGCCACGCATACGGTTATGCCCAGAATACACGCAATTTTGAAATAGTCATTTATAGCATTCATAAGTTGGGAATTCCACCTCATTTCAGTTGCTCCCCAGCATATGCACAGTACAGAAGGCCTGTGCTCCTTGTCAAAGATAGCAGCGGCGATAACGTCCATGAAGCCCTTGCTGCTATTCGGAGCAAAATACACTACATGCTTTGCATCAGGAGCAACGGAGCCGGCAATTTGCAGGTCCATTGCAATTTCATTGTCGGCTACTGAGCAAAGTGAGGGGGTATTTGCGACATTGCTCGTGTACTTGGCGAATACCTGTGGTGCTTTCATGCAGTTATCAGCAAAATACTGGTCAATATCAGTTTGCCTGTAACCACCACCCAGTTGTATAAAACCTATCGTCTGCTTAGCGCCAGTATAGTTTAGTGGAAACCTATATAGTTCAGCCACCATTCTGCCTGTATAGCCCTTGCTTCGTGATGAAAAGCGGTTGTGCCAGTAGTTAGAGTGTATGGTCTTAGAACGGGAACTTATCTGATCCCTTTCGTCAAGTCCGTAGATCCCTTCTATGCTGTCGGCCATTATAGCGGGTATATATAGCCGACCTGTCCTTGCCCTAAAAGTTCTTCCCCAGTGATCCCTGTAAAGATGCAGGGTAACCCCAAATGCCACCTTGCACAAACACAGACTGCCTTTTAATTTGGCTATTCTGGAAACCTTATCAATATCAAGGATGGTAAAGCCAAACAGTTGTGCGAAAAGTGTGAATTTGGCAATCTGACTCTCCGGCAGCCCATATTCTAACTCAAACTCTTCAATAGACAGCCTTAAGCCAGATACAACAGCTTCATCAAGCGATTTTTCATTTTTCAGCTTCAAGGATAATTCAATTTCTGTATGGGGGTCTATATCCCCCATACAGAAGGCTTTTGGTACCTGCATTAGGGAGTCAGGCAGAGGGGAAAAAGCCTCAAATGGGCCATCGGTAGCTTGGGGTATTGTTTGATCCATTATAACTAGAGGTATGAGTGACTGATGTTGCAAGCTAATTATTTTTTGACGACTATAATTTTTCTGTTTTTAAACCGTTAATTTTCTATGAATATTATTTTTATAGCGGGCAGTTATTTATTAAAAAATAAAAAATATTTTTAATTCTATTGTTTTTAATACTTTTTACTATAATTTAGAATACAGTTAACCATCTTCTTAAAAGTATATCTATGCCAAACGCAAACATCATAATCACAGGGAATATAACGTATTCAAGAGGTAAGAATCCCTTTGCAAATGCCAGAATTGAAATTTGGGACATAACACAACAGTCAAATGGTTATGGGGTCATTGCATCAGCTTATTCTGATCTTGAAGGAAATTTTGAGCTGACCATTGTTAAGCCTGTTTCTCCCTTGATCGGGAACGGCGCTGTACATATCGGTTATAAAATTTATAAGAACAATATCCTTATTTTACAGGAAGCGATTGGCAATTATACAGTACCAATAACAATCAACGTTGATGAAGGAGCCGCAGATCTGGTACTGCCTGATACTACCGATATGGTAGGGAGATCATTTGTGGCTGTAGATGGCAAGTTGCTTGATTACAAAGGCTACCCTGTAAGAAACGCGGTAATTAATATAAGTGAAAAGAGTTACCGTCACCGGCTACTAATAGCAAGTTGCAAGACAGACAACCATGGTGAATTCAGGACTAAAGTTTATTTCAAAAATATTGATGACGGAAGGAACAAATCCGTAAGATGCATGATTGTGGAAGCAGTTGCCAATGGGCAACTTGTGGCTGTTTCGGGCGATGTATTTTATTATTTCGATAGCCGCCGCGTGTCCGTATCCCTTAAAACTGAAAACCCTATTGGCGATACTGAGTTTGAACGGATAGCTGCGGATATAGTTGGCATTATCGATCCGGATGAAATAGCCGACCTAGTTGTTGATGATGAATCCAAGGAAAATGAGATCAGGTATGTGGCTCAGGTACTAGGTGAGCCATACGAAAAAATTGTAGCCATAGTCACAGCCCACAGGTTTGGGAAAGAGGCTAACTTTACCCCCAAATTACTGTATGCTTTGTTCAAGGAAGGCGGAAAAAATACTGACAGCATATTAACCACAACCCGCGCCGAAGTAATCACAGCTATAGAAAATGCAGTGGCCAACGGGTCTATTTCCAACGTCAACATGTCATTAAATGAAAATGACTATGAGCACCCTATACTTGATTTTTTGAACCAACTGACTGAACATAAGGTAGAACTGGCAAAATCATCAGTGATCCTTGGGGAAAATTATACACTGAATGATGTGCTGATGGCGATATTCGATGATCAGGACGTTGTAGATGTTTTTCTTTCCGTTCACGACGGCAGATATACTGATACCGAAATTGTGTCTATAAAAAATGTATGGGACGTATTTTCCGACTATACCATCGCCAATGGCGGGGTAGATCTGAGCCCGCTTGGCCAGGCAGGTCTGAAACTGGCATCTATTACGTGCTTCCAGCCGCAGACAATGAGGTACATATTGGCGAATATAGGGTTTGACCTGATTCATACTCTTGCAAGCTATACATTAGACCAATGGACTAACCTGATATATACGGTATGTACAACAGCACCGGCTGGTTTATACATACCTTCATCTATAAGGAAAGATGAAACAGAAGTGCCAGCTGTTGACAATGCTGAAGTCATCACCTTGTATGCCTTAAAAATGATGGGTATTCTTCAGTATATGTACCCCATGTCCTGTGTCAACGGTGAATTGGGTAATGACGACGGGACGCTGATAGGTGATACGAACATCAGAAACAATGTAATGACTTTTTTGAGCGCAAACCCTATTTTTGACCTAAGAGTAAGGGCTGTGCATGATATTGGCAAGGAGCAGGGTAGCGACCTTGTTATAGACCCGTCTTTCTCAGAAGAGGATATCAAGAATATAAAGGACGCGCTTGAACCTTTCCAGCGATTGTTCAGGGTAGTGGGTGGCAACCCCAAGGCGGTATGCCAGCTTATTGCCGATGGTGTTAGCTCAGCCCGCGCTATAGTGAATATGCCGGTGGAATACTTTAGCGCTATATATGACGATTTATTCCCACCCCAGCCTGTTATCACTGACCAAACAAGCGACCAGCAACAGCAACCCGTACCTTCCGAAAATCCAGTGCTAACCCACCCGGCAGGGTATTTGCTTGGTATAGCACCTGGCACGGAAATCGTTTACAAAACAGCTAAAAATATTGCTGAAGTTACGGGGCATGGCATTACCAATGCGGTACTAGGCGCCTTGGGCTCATCTTCACAAACCTATGTAGATGATACAACCGGGGAGATAATATCCCATAACAGGAGCGGGGATTTTAACTTACACCCCAGAGTTCCTACCATACCCAGCGGGTCCACTTACCCCGCCATACCCGCAGTGTTTCCGGGGGGGTACCTAGCAGCAGCGGGTGATAATCCCACCCTGGCTTCCCTGTTCGGCAACCTCGACTACTGTGCATGCTGTGATTGCATGTCATTATACAGCCCGGCAGCCTACCTTTCAGACCTCCTGAAGTTTGTTTATGACTCAGACAGCAGCAGCCATAACAACTTTAACGCACTCATAAAGAAAAGGGCAGATCTTCAGAACATAGATCTTTCCTGCAATAATTCAGATACGGAGATGCCGTATATAGATATCGTTAATGAGATATTGGAACTCCAGGTGCTTAGGGGCACTACTGCCGCATTCCCGTCGGGCGGGTTCAGCAATTTTTCATTCCAGACAACTGGAACTGCTGCGCAGATAGCGGCATATCCCGAGCATACCTATAAGGACTCATCAACTACTCCACCCAGCTATAAGGATTATACTGATGTTTACGGTGCTTATTACAACCATATATACGACAACAGCAACCTTGCAGGTTCTTTATACCCCTCGTCACTTCCTTTTAACCTGTCTATTGAAGAAACCAGAACCTATTTGCAGCATTTTGGCACCTCGAGGTTGGAATTGATGAAATTATTCCTGCCCAGGAATCAATCCACCGTTTCTACCGCAGCATTGCCAACCAGCAGCGAAGTCACCAATTTCAGTATCTTTTGCGAATGGTTGGGATTGTCACAGTTTTCCGCAATGATCATAGCTGAGGACTTTACGATGAGTTCCTCCACTTATGGCAACTGGGTCTATTATGGCATAAGCCCTTCAACCACAGGAACTGTTGGTGGAACCGGCAATCCAAAGTGGCCTGACCCAATGTCGGCAACTATATTATACCCCGCAACCGCTTTGCACTACTATGATGCATTGTCTGCAAGGATCGACGTTTTGTTGCAGCAAACTGGCATTGAATACAATGAATTGCTGCAACTGCTTACAACCGATTACCTGAATCCGGTTAACGCATCTACAGGCAACAGAAGGGCGGTTATTTATGAAGTGACGGGTGCAACAACTGGAACCTGCCACTTGAACTTGCTGAGGCTCGTTTTCGGCAACCCTGCCAGTACAACGTCACTTTCAGGCAATGCCGATGCGCAGGAATTTTACAGGAAGCTGCACAGGTTCATACGTTTATACAAAACAGGTACGCTGTCCATAAGCCAATGGGATATTGTCCTGCGGTCGATGTATATAATAGGCAGCACTACGGTTTCCGCCATTGATATAGATTTCTTCCAGCAGATGGGCAGGTTGCTCATGCTGGCCGATGATCTCAGGATTCGCTATGAATTGATACCGATGTGGTTCAATAGCGTTGATACGGTGAACTACCGGGATTATGTCGAAGGATCAACGCGACAGTTACCATCAGTCTATGAGAGGGTATTCAGCAACGCAGCAGTTGTTAACCATGCGACTACCAATCCATTCCTCCACCCATCAACAACATATTCATCGACATATGCGCAAAATTCGGCGCTCATAGCCAACATTTGCGGCATTAAGGAAAGCGAAGTTGTAAGTCTCATCAGCTTGTTTGGTACATCTGTAACAATGGCAACCAATATGGCCCTGCCCGTGCTAAGCAGGCTATATATATTATCGCTGTTGGCAAAGTCATGGAAAATAACCATAGAAGACCTTGTTGCCGCAATTAACCTGGTAGCTGGTGGCTCATCCTTTGTTTCAGCTACGAACCTTTCAGGTTCAGGCTCATCGACCGTCATTCTCAGTTCTCTGACAGGTTTTATTGACAAGCTGGATAACCTGCACAAGACCATCATTGCCATACAGCAAACACCTTTCACAATCAAGGAGTTTGCATACCTCGCCGCAGATGCTGACCCGAATGGTTCTTTCAGGCCAACGGAAACATCCGTTCAGGGCTTCATGGAGTCGCTGAGAACAGAACTCGCAAAAAACAGCAGGTATACACCGAGTGGCACAACCACCATAGCCGATGCAAACTTGCTTGACTTGCTCAGCGGTGTCGTTTATACCAGTTTCAGCAAGGAGTTCAAAATATCGGTCGATAATGTTGAGGCTATATTCAGCAAGGCTAATATCACTACCGACCCGTTCAATACATTATTGTCGCACTTCCTGGAGAAAATCGTTGTAGAGGCAAAATACCCCTACACAAGACTGAATATTGACTATATCAGCCCATTGGCATCTGGCACTGTTTTGACACCTATAGGGTATCCCAACGACAAGGCACCATCTTTCCCGCTGCAAAGGCTTATCGACTGCTACTGCCTTGTTAGGAAAATGGCCCTGCTGATCAATAAATTAAAGCTGAATGACGACAGTTTCAGGTCTGTATTCCTGATGCTCAACGTAAAGACGGGTGTATCTACTACCGTTAATATCGATGTTACGGGTTTTGATTTCTCTAAGTTACCTGTATTCACCAATAGCTCCGGCGTGGCTACAGACTTCGTAGGAATAACGGTTACAGCTGCTACTTCGGCCTCGTTGCTCAGTGGTTTGCTGAGAGCCGCCAAGCTGACGGAGGTGGCCACAAAATACGCATTTGACAGCGACACGCTAAATCAATACATTGCTGCTATAAGTACTGTAAAATTACCCACATCGGCCACTACGTATGCTACTGTTGTTTCGTCATTCGGCACGGATCTTCAGGCATGCTTTGATAATTTAAGGGCATTGCTCTTTAAGGACGACTGGGGCACCATGGGCGATGAGGTATTCGGCAGCATTGTACCTTCTACTTTTTTAACCACACTTGGAACGGGCGGCCCCGTGAGCCTCCTGAAAACCAACTTCTCAGTGGTAGGCACCAGCACCACTACCAACTCCAATTATACGGCAAGATCGTATGACAATCTGAGCATGTATCTTAACCTGCTGGATATAATGTACTGGTGCAAGACAATGGGCGTTACGCCTACCACGGTGAAAAAGGCGCTTGTTGAAGATGTGTCGCTCACCGATTCCCGCAAGCTGATAGTAGCTGCCAAGGGGAAGTACACCGACGAGCAATGGGCAAAGATTGCCAAACCGCTACGCGACCCTATAAGGACTAAGCAGCGGGATGCTCTAGTAGCCTATACTCAGGTTCCCGCCAATACGCTTTTCGCAGACCTGCTGATTGATACGCAGACCGATGCCTGTATGATAACCAGCAGAATAAAACAGGCAATAAGCAGCGTGCAGCTATTCATAGACAGGATATTGCTGGGGCAAGAGACCTATGACCCAGGTTCAGGTCTTATAACCCTGTCAATACCACAATCGAGCATGAACGAATGGAATACCTGGAGAAAATGGTATGGTGTATGGCAAGCCAACAGGAAGATATTGTTCTATCCTGAAGACTGGCTGGAACCAGAACTCAGGGATGACAAGTCATCGTTCTTCAAAGAACTGGAAGCCGACCTCAGTAACGATGATATTACAGCAGATGTAGTGCAGGACGCGACATTGAATTACCTTAAAAAGCTGGACGAAGTAGCCAGGCTAGAGCCTGTGGGCACTTGCGATATAGGCAATAATATTACCCATGCTTTTTCAAGAACATATAGTTCACCACATAAATATTTCCACAGGGTCCGGGAGTCCGGTGTGTGGCTTCCGTGGGAAAAAGTGGATATAGATATCCCAAGCAACCACATACTGCCCTATGTATGGAATAACAGGCTTTTCCTTTTCTGGATCACCATTATAGACAGGTCCGTACCTGTACCTGCATCACTTGCCCAGGTAAAGGCAAATAAGAACCTGATGGCACCTGGAAGCGCGCAAGATTACATCAACGGCCGCTGGTTTTACAACAGCCAGGAAGGCATAATAGGTGAAAATACCGGCAGCGGCGGCACAGATCTGGTGACGCCTCCACCAGGAGGGGTAAGGGGGCATGCCGATCCGCAGCCTCAACCTCTTACAAAAAGCGATGTTAACACACCCACCTACAAGCAGCTTGAAGTAACGCTGCACTGGAGCGAATATAAAAAAGGCAAGTGGCAGCAGCAGAAAGCAAGTAAAAGACCCGCAGTACTCAAGGTAAGTCCATGGCTGATGGATCAGTTGTATATGCACATTTTCAATCCGGGGTTTGACCCGGCCAACCCAACTGCAATGGGAGTGAAGGGGAAGGAAGGTTTTGCGTTCGATTATCTGATGGATAACAGGCAGCAAAGCGTGATAGAATTTATGAAAACACGCTTTACCCTGTTCCCGCATATACAAGGCACATCCCCCAACATTCCGTTGGGTCCTAATTCAGAAGCGCCAATCAATGGCGACCTGTATATCCTGCTTTCCTACCCGCTGTATGGCAGTGTTTGGAATCCCGACGTATTATGGGGACAGGACGATTCTACCCACCTTAAGAGTTTCCATTTCTCCAGCCAGATGAATGATGCGGAGGTGGCAAGGAATGTATACTTCATGCACAACTACACGCCACCCGTAAATATGTACTTTAAGAATAATGCCATGGTGTCATACCCAGGCTATTCAGGTGCTCCGGGGATGGCAAGCGACTCCAGTTCGCTCTCAAAAACAAAATTCCCGTTCTATAGGGATACCACCAATATTAGCAAGGGCTTTTACATCTATGACCTGGAAAGAGGAGCATCTGTAAATGTGTATGACAGGGGTGCCAATCAGATCATGCTTGATTCCATAATTGCTCCTAAATTCAGGGTTGTTCCTAAAGCAGGCGACTATAATACTGCGCCTTTCCAGGATAAATTTATGTTTGAGGACGGCGTAAATACCTACTTCGTTACCTACCAGACACCAGCCACTCCCAAGGCATCTCCTTACCATCTTATTGGCCTTACACTGGCCTCAGAGGATGCAGGTGCCTTCTATGGTGTTTCGTCAGCCGTTGCCATGTCAGCCCATGCAGTATCAATTGGCTCGGGTGGTACCGTCATACTCGATCCTCCCGGACCGCCCATCACAGGCGGCACCTTGGGCGGGTACCCATCCCCTGGCGGTTCGCTTCCGGGTGGTACAACCTGGGGGCCCGGGTCATCAACAGGCGGCGGTGTCTTCTGGGATCCGGGTATAGGATATCCAACTACATCTCCGTATACCGGTGGCGTTGTAGGGTCAGGTACAGTAAGCTGGGGCGGTACCCTCGGTGGCGGCAGCGGTGGCATATTCATTGACCCGGGTGGAACCGTATTGATAGGGCCGCCAATATTACTTAAGGGTGGGCCATATCTTTTTGAGACCTTTTACCACCCGCATGTTACCGACTATATTAAGATGCTGAACAGCCACGGTATAGAAGGGCTTATGCGGCCAGATTTTGTGGCGGGCTCAGGTCCATGGGAAAAAATACAGTATTATCCTGATACCATGAATTTTGCCGGCAACTATACCCCAAGCTGGACGTGGGTCGACTTCAATTACCCTCAAAGCACTATAAACTTTGAATATTCAGGTGCCTATTCCATATATAATTGGGAACTGTTCTTCCATTTGCCTATGATGATGGCGCAAAAATTAAGTGCCAATAAGCAGTATTTCGACGCACGCAGATGGTATCACTATATCTTCGACCCAACCAGCCAGGTGAACATGGATTTTACAGGAGTCTCGCCCGATTCAAGAAAATACTGGAAATTCTTTAAATTCTTCCAGAAGGCTTCGGGAACGATAGATACGCTGGATAGCTTCCTTGCGCTTGTGCATTCAGGCTCTCTAGCTGCTTGCGACCAGGTTACGGCATCTAAAAACAATCCTTTCCAGCCCTATGCCATAGCCAGGATGAGGATAGAGGCGTTTATGAAAAATGTGCTCATGAAGTACCTTGATAACCTCATAGCATGGGCTGACGATCTTTTTATGCAGGATACCATAGAAAGCATTAACGAGGCAACCAACCTGTATATAACTGCTGCCAACATCCTGGGTAAAAAGCCAACCAGTGTTCCACAGCGTGTCACTACAAGAAAGTACTCTTACAGGGAGTTGGTTACAACATCAGGATTTGGCTATGATTCACTCGGCGAGGCTTCAGTTCCGCTGGAAAGCTATATAGACCCAGGGCCATCGCATGTAGGCGGCAGTACCGGCTTCGCGTCGGCAGGGGCCACGAACGTATCATATTTCTGCATGCAGCCCAATGATAAACTACTGTCGTACTGGGATGTTGTGGCAGACCGCCTGTTCAAGATTAGGCATTGCCAGAATATAGAAGGTGCGGTTCAGAAGTTACCTTTGTTCGATCCGCCGATTGATCCAGGCATGCTCGTAAGGGCTGCGGCAGCGGGCTTAAGTGCAGGTGACCTCATCTCTGGCAGCGTGAATGCCTCCAATTACAGGTTTACATATTTATTGCAAAAGGCAAACGAATTCTGCGGAGATGTAAAGGCATTGGGCAGCGCTCTGCTTTCAGCTATTGAGAAGAAAGATGCCGAAGACCTTGCATGTATCAGGTCAGGTCAGGAAATTGCAGTACAGAAAGCCATGCTTTTATTGAAGCAGATACAGCTTGAGGAAGCCAGTGCCAACCTGGTTGCTGCCTTTGCATCAAAAGAAACTGCCGTCAATAAACAGAAGTACTATAAGGAACTGGTTGATGGCGGGATAATGAGCAAGACCGAGAACAAGCATATTATCGCGGCAAAGATTGCGATTGGCTTACAGACGGCTGCAACTATTGTAGAAGGTGTCGCAGCGGTAGTAGGCTTTATACCATCGCCTAAAGTAGCCCCGATGGGAGTGGGTGTGGAAGCGCATACAGGTTCTATGGCGGGTGGTCTGTCCTCGGTTGCATCTACCATCAATACAGCTGCGGCTGTTTCAAGCGCCATTGGAGCCATTTCACAAACAATAGGCGGCTATGAGCGCAGGATGCGTGAATGGGCTTTCCAGAAAGACAGTTCCGATTTTGAGATACGCCAGTTGGAAAAGCAGATTGACGCAGCACAGATAAGGGTGGAGATTGCGCAGAAAGAAATAGAGAACCAGCAGTTGCAGTTCAATAATTCCAGCGAGGTTGACCAGTTCATGCGTACAAAATATACCAACGCCGAATTGTATACCTGGATGAAGGGCCAGATAACGGGTATATACTTCCAGGCATACAAAATGGCGCTTACCCTTGCCAAAACTGCCGAAAAATGTTATCAGAATGAGTTGCCGAAAGGGGCGCTCGGTGCTGTCGGCTTTATAAAAGCAGGTGCATGGGACAGCCTCAGAAGCGGTTTGCTTGCAGGGGAGAAGCTCCAGTTCGATATCCGCACAATGGAAAATGCGTATATGCAGGAAAACAACCGCACTCTTGAGCTTACGAAGCATATTTCCCTAGGCACTTATTTTACTGAAAAGTTATTGACGCTCAAGGCAACGGGTTCGTGCTCCATCAGCATTCCCGAAGAATTGTATGATCTTGATTATCCAGGCCACTACTACAGGATCATCAAAACCGTAAGCCTTACCATTCCTTGCGTTGCGGGACCATATGCTACTGTGCCTTGTAAACTAACTTTATCTAACAGCCAGGTAAGGGTAGTTGATTCATCAGCATCCACATCAGCTTTCCGCACTCTGTCTGTATCACCCTGCAAGTCTATTGCTACAAGCACTGCGCAGAACGATAATGGCATGTTCGACTTTAACTTCAAAGATGAGCGTTACCTGCCATTTGAGGGGCATGGGGCCATCAGTCAATGGAGTTTTGACCTGGGGGGCGCATTGCCGTCGCTTCATGTAAGCGGCAGCAGCAGCATGGATATTTTACCGTTTGACTATAATTCGATCTCGGATGTTATCTTGCATGTAAAATATACGGCAATTGAGGGTGTATCAAGCTTCAAACAATCTCAGGCCGACAACCTGCGGGATAAGATTGCAGCACATATATATGGTACTTATCCTGGCTCAGGAACTGGTCTGGAGCTTACACGCCTTTTCAGCCTCAAGCATGAATTCCCTAACGAATGGTTTGCATATGTTAAAGCCGCATCGGCGACAGTTGTAACTGGTTCCCCTACGATGGACGTAGTACTAACTACCGATCACTTCCCGTACTTCAGTAAGGGTCATAATACTGTTCTGACTGGGTTCTATTTCGTTGCCAGGCTTAAAAAGGGCATAGCCGTGGTAGCTACCAAAGTTGAGGGTTATCATAGCGGCAGCACAAGCAATACCGTTACATTGGCTACTCTCCCCGCCACCTCTGTATCCTCAGGGGCAGCTACAATGTCGGGTACGCCTCATACTATAAATGATACAGTAACTGGTGGTAACCTGCCGGTAAGCCTTGCATTTAAGCATGGCACCGCATATTTTGACCTTGATGTGAACTACGATGATATATATATGATTGCTGTTTATCAAGTAAGCTAAATACAAAACGGGTTTCACCCTGAAATTATACCATATGCTCGCAAACGATCCTAAGAAAGACCAGTCAAGTGCCGGAGGAGGCACCCAGCAGCAGGGTGCCTATCCTCTTGAGCGTTATACCGTTGCTCCAAAATCGGAAGGTAGTGGCGATGAGAAAAGCCCATATTACAAATCCGCAGCGCCCTCCATATCCTTACCCAAGGGCGGTGGCGCACTGAAAGGCATTGATGAGAAATTCTCGGTTAATGCAGTAAACGGCACATCGTCATTGCAGGTACCACTGCCATTTACGCCCGGACGGGCGGGCTTCACGCCTAGTCTTTCCCTCTCCTACAATTCAGGTGGCGGCAACAGCGAATTCGGGCTTGGGTGGAACCTTGGGCTGCCATCCATACAACGTAAGACGGATAAGAAATTACCCCTTTACGATGATGCCAATGACAGCGACGTTTTTTTACTGGCCGGGGCCGAAGACCTTATACCAGAGCTAAATTCATCGGGGCTTCCATTAATATCAACGCCAACCGGGTATATAGTTAAAAGGTATATCCCCCGTATAGAAGGGCTTTTTGCACGTATAGAGCATATCACCAAAAATGGCGTGCCCGGTAGCTGGTGGAAAGTAACATCAAAAGAAAATACAGTAAGCTATTACGGCTTAACACCTGCGGCAAGGGTAGCTGACCCTGAAGATAGCAACCGTGTTTTTAAATGGCTGCCGGAACTTAGTTTTGACAACAAGGGCAACGTGCAACGCTATAACTATGTAACCGACTCCTCATCCGCGATAGTGCCCGGGTTGCTGCACGAAAGGAACCGCATAAACGGACTTTCGCCTTTTACCAACACGTACCTGAAAAATGTTGAGTGGTGTAACGTTGTACAGTACTTCCCATCGCACGATTATGAGCCATCGTTTTTGATCTCTGGTGCCGATCCTGATTATAAGATGGTAGGTGTGCTTGATTATGGCAACTACGATGCCGGCGCACCGTCTATCACAGACAACAATGCAATACCTGTAAGGATTGACCCTTTTTCAGACTTTCATGCAGGGTTTGAAATACGCACTTACCGCAAATGCAGGCGGGTATTGATGTTCCACCTTTTTGACGAACTCATCAATATCCCCACAATACCAGTTAACTCTTGCTTAGTACGGTCACTGGACTTTACCTATTTCCACGATGGCAGCACAGCGCTGGAAGAAGCCGATTTTATCACTAAAGTGATACAAAAAGGTTACCTGATAACAACTTCCGGTACCTACCAATCGCAGCAGCTTCCTGCCATGCAACTTTCTTACAATGCCAGGGTATGGGATAAAACAGTGCACCGCGTATCCCCCGGCGACCTAGAAAATGCACCTCAAGGGCTTTCCGGTAGCTACCAATGGATTGACCTTTGGGGCGAAGGCATACCCGGCATCCTTACGGAGCAAGGGCAGGGGTGGTTTTATAAATCGAACCTCGGTGACGGCCATTTTAATGCGGCAACTATGGTTGCTGCGAAGCCGTCATTTGCAGGCCTTGGCAGTAGCATGCAGTGGCAAGACCTTGATGCCGATGGCAAGAGGCAGCTAGTAAGCCATAACAACCAGATGCCAGGCTATTTTGAACTGGATGACGATCAGAAATGGCAGTCGTTCCGGGCATTTAAACAGTGGGCGCATATTGACTGGGACAGCCCCTTTACTAAAATGCTGGACCTTAACGGAGACGGCAAACCCGATGTATTGCTGACGGAAGACAGGGCGTGGAAATGGTTTGAAAATGAAGGTACCGATGGCTATGCTGAGGGTGGCTATGCACCCGTTACACACGATGAGGAAAAAGGTCCTCGTATGCTGCATAATGATATGCTACAGGCAATATTCCTGGCAGATATGGGCGGCGATGGCATGACAGATATCGTGCGCATACAGAATGGCGAAGTGTGCTACTGGCCCAACAAAGGCTACGGCAGGTTCGGGGCAAAAGTCACTATGAGTAATGCCCCTATTTTTGACCAGCCAGATATTTTCAATCCTAAATACTTAACTCTTTCCGATATAAGCGGCACCGGCGCCGCCGACCTTATTTATGTAGGCAAAAGCCGGTGTACCGCATGGATCAATTTGGCAGGCAACGGGTTTAGCGATGCGCAATTTATTTGCCCCCTACCCGTTGTGGACCAGTACAGCAATATAGCAGTTATGGATCTGCTGGGGAATGGCACGGGATGCGTAGTATGGAGTTCGCAACTACCCGGTAATGCCAGTTCGCCCATGAGGTATATTGACCTTATGGGAGGCAACAAGCCATACCTGATGAATGGCTATAGCAATGGCATGGGTAAGGAAGTAGCGCTAACCTATAAACAATCCACAAAATACTACCTGGAAGATAAGCTGGCGATGAAGCCTTGGGTAACGAGGTTGCCCTTCCCTGTGCATTGCGTGGCTAAAGTAACTACTATTGACAGGATTGGCAACACCAGCTATTCGCAGTCTTATAGCTACCACCATGGCTATTATGACCATGATGAGCGTGAATTCCGTGGCTTTGGGCGTGTAGAAACTATAGACACAGACATTGCATATGCATTAGACGATGCCCTGTCCACAGGGCACTTGGATGCTGCTGACCTAAACCAGGCTCCCGTGAAAACCATATCGTGGTACCATACAGGGGCATGGATGAAAGAAAAAAGCCTGCTGCAGTCTTTCAACGACAATGAATATTACCACCCCAGCGCAACATCCGCCATATGGGCTGAATTACCAACTACACCAGACATGCCAACAGGCATGACTGCTAAGGAACAACGCGAGGCGCACAGGGCCCTTAAAGGCCAGTTGCTGCGGCAGGAAGTTTATGCATTAGATCAGTCTGCCGATCAGGCTAAGCCATACGTAGTAACCACACACGCATATGCAGTTAAGCGGATACAGGCAACTTTCAATAACAGGCATGCTTCTTTCTTTAGCTATAATGCAGAGACATTGACGTATTCATGCGAGCGCACACCTGGCGATGCGAGGATTCTCCATGAGCTCACTTTGGGCACTGACCTGTATGGCAATATCACAAAATCGGCGAAAGTAGCCTATCCGCGTTACTGGTGCTCAGCCGGTAGCCCCGGCACCACTGGTTATAGCGATGTGGATACGGTGCAGGGCCGTATGCTATGCACATACACCGAAAATGATTACACAAACGATATTAATACAGGTAGTATACCCTATCGTTTACGTCAGTTATGCAATACTTGCACCTATGAAATAACGGGGCTTAGCTCAGTACTGACAAGGGGTGCCATATGGGGCATTGCAACATTGGATGCACATATAAATGGCAGTACAACACTCTCTATATCTGCTGCAACATTAATTGACTATACGGCACCTCTGGGTTCAGGTAGAGAGAAAAGAAAAGTGAGCCATGCAAGGACTACATTCCTTGCTGATGATGCCGCGACCATTTTAAGCCTTGGACAGATACGCTCCCTCGGGCTACCATACAGGCAATATCATCTCGCCATAACGCATGATATGCTTACCCATCCTGACTGGTATAAAGATTCTTATACCGGTATCATTTCTATGATAGGTACAGGAAGCGGGTACCTTGAAGAAACTGCAATTTCCGAGTTTACAGGCTCCACACCTACGCCTGTAGCGAATAACTGGTGGCTACCGGGAGGAACAATAAACTTTCATGACACAGGCGGCGGGTTGATGCCTTTCTTTACCCCGCACAAATTTATAGACCCATGGGGGAATGAAACTACTATCGGTTACTGGTCGGGTTCTGGTACCAACTATTACCTGCTCCCGGAAAGTGTTAAAGATGCCAAAGGCAATACCACCACAGTAACAGCATATAACTTTTACAACCTGCAACCAACCGGGATAAAGGACCCTAATGATAACTACAGTGAAGTGCTGCACGATGCGCTTGGTATGGCTGTAGCGGCTGCAATAAAGGGCAAGGTAACAAGCGGCGTACCCGAAGCAGATGAACTAGGTTCGCTTGATCCGCTCACTACTGCCGATATCTCCGCCCAGGTAAGTTTCTGGGCAGCGCCCGAGGGCGTTGATTCCGGCACAGGTATTGCATTCGCGGAAACCCTCCTGGGCCATGCAACCTGGCGTTGCGTATATGACTTGCACAGCTACGCAACAACCGGCGCGCCGGTCGCTGTGGCCATGATAGGCCGCGAGCAGCATTATAACATGGGGGGCGGTTCTACCCCGGTAAAAACACTCATCCGGCTGTCCTATACTGATGGGCTGGGGCGTTTGGCAATGCATAAAGTACAGACAGAGGTATTCACAGACTCCAGTACCCACATCACTTACTCATGGATAGGGGGCGGCAAGACCGTTTATAATAACAAAGGAAAGGCGGTGATGCAGTATGAGCCTTACTTTAGTGAGTATGCCACTTACGATGCCGCTGAAGCAGCGGCAGCGCATGGCGTTACCCCATTAATACACTATGACCCCCTCGGCAGGGTGATACGTACCGACCTGCCCGATGGCAGCTATACCATGACCAAATGGGATGGCTGGAAAGAGGTAATGTATGACAATAACGATACGGTCGAAATAGGCTCTGTGCAGTCTGCCTGGTATGGTTTTAATAGTTCCTTTCCTCCAACCGATCAACGTTACAAAGCAGCAGCAAAAGCGCTCTCCCATGCCGATACCCCCACCACTATGTTCCTGGACACATTGGCGAGGCCATTTTATACTTTGCAGGCTAATGACAGGGTATTTGACAACACAAGCTCATGCCCAACAGCAGCATGGACAGCCGTCACCGCACCATACACCACTTTTGCGGAACTTGATATAGAAGGTGATAGGTTATCAGTGACCCCCAATGCCTGGACCGTGCCAACACTCACATACAGCTATAACATGCTGAAAGCCCCAGCGAAACAAGTAAGCGTGGATAGCGGTGCCCATTACCTTCTTACAGATGCCGCTGGGCAGCCACTATATGCCTGGGATGCTGCCGATAACCGCATTACACATTATTATGATGCACTAAGGCGGCCGGTGCGTAAAGAAGTGTACATACCATCTATTCCGGCCACTAATGTGCAGGAGTTCATGCACTATGTGGATAATACCCCTTCAGCTAAAACTAATAATCTTAACGGCAAGTTGCAATATAGCTATGACGGAGCAGGCAAGGTAGTAGCGAACAGTTACGATTTTAAGGGCAACCCGCTTAGTACCGACCGTTTTTTTACTGCGACCGTTTTTACTCACCCCGATTGGTCGGTAGAGGCAAGTGTAACAACCGGTGCCGGAATTGCGCTGGAGAGTGTACCATACAATACTTCCATTTCGTATGATGCGCTGAATAGGCCTGTACAGGTAACATCGCCTGACAGCGCCGGCACTACCCATACCTATGACCGTAACGGCTTGCTGCGGTCAGTACAGGTAAATGGTGTACATAGCCTTAATACATCAGTAGTTGATGCTATTTATTACGATGCCAAAGGCCAGCGTACAAAAGTTATCTACTACAGTAGTGTCACTGGTGGTAATGTTATCACTACCTATACCTACGACCGCAATACATTCAGGGTCACGAAAATAAAGAGCACCCGTCCGACCCCGGGCGGTCCTTCTGGCTCTTTTGATACCCTACAGGACTTGCAGTACTGGTATGACCCCATTGGCAACATCACCTACCAAACCGATGTCGCACAGCAAATTATTTATTTCAATAACGCAATCGCTGCCCCTGAAAACGACTACACCTACGATGCCTTGTACCGGTTAATAATAGCCTCAGGTCGGGAACTTTCGGCAACTCCCAACCCTCCCGCATCCGATTCTGATGCAGACAGGGTAGGCAGGCCGTGGCGTAATGCTACCGACACAAGCGCGATGCAGGTTTATACAGAATACTTCCTGTATGATGCCGTAGGGAATATGCTGGTGCAGCAACACTGTTCGGCAGCAGGTACAGGCTGGACAAGGACAAATACCACAAGCGCGTCAACAAACCAACTTGCGAGCAGCACTGTTGGCAGTTCAACAGAAACATATGTCCATGACCTAAGGGGCAATATGACAGGCGGCATGAGCCATTTAAGCTCCATGGGCTATAATACAGAAAACCGCCTGGAAACAGTGGTAGGCGCTGGTGGTGGCACTACGACATACTACCAGTATGATGGCGGAGGGCAGAGGGTACGCAAAGTGGTCATCAATGGAACAATAGGCAAGAGCAGGAAATATGTAGGACAGTGGGAACTATATACCGAATACAACACTACAACTGGCACAATATCCCTGGCACGGGAAACCCTGAACGTCATGGATGATACAACGCGTGTAGCCCTCATAGATAGTGAGGTAAACCCGTCAACAGGTTCACTGATTTCTCAGAATAACCGTTATCAATTCAGCAACCATTTGGGTACGGCAACATTAGAGCTGGACATATCAGCAAATGTAATTTCATACGAAGAATATTATCCATATGGGGGTACTTCTTACCAAAGCGGCCCGAACAACACACCTGGGGTAAGTTTAAAACGATATCGGTATATCGGTAAAGAGCGTGATGAGGAAACAGGGTTTTATTACATGGGGGCGAGATATTATGTGCCGTGGTTGTGTAGGTGGGTGGCAGTGGATCCGTTGGAAAGTAAATATACACCGGAAAGTTGCTATTGTTATTGCCATAATAACCCAATAAAATGGACTGACAAGACGGGGATGGGACCTGGAATTGATTTTGGCTTTAAAGCTAGATTAAGTTTAACCTTTGGGACAAAGGGACAATCAAGAGCAAATTTTGCCCTTGGTATTGGGGCATCAAAATCCAGTAGCAAATTTATGGATGGGGCAAATTTTTCGCTTAACTTATATACCGGCGGTCCTGGAACTAATCAAGCTAACACTGGTAAACAATCGTTTGGCATTGCAGCTACTCTTGGACTTTCTGGCACATGGGGAGGTGGTAAAGGTACACCTACAGATTTAAATATGTTCAATAGTAGCACTTTGTCAGGCATAAAAAATAATTTCAATGAATCATATACTGTAGGTACAAACATTACTTGGAACAACGCTACTGGTTTTAACCGTGCAGCAGGATATGCATTCAAGAAAGGTGGATTTACAGCCACAATTAATGAAGATTATTCTGCATTACCATGGGGATCAAGAGGTGGACGTTTTTTGGGTGGGGGTCTTTTAGCTAGCGGCAAGGATGATGGGGAAACAGGCGGAGGTTTTGCTGGCTACACCTTCAAAAATGGTACGTCTTTATTTGCAGGTACAGAAATTTTTACGGGTACACCTCTACATTATCCTAAGACGCCTAGTGCTCAGCACCCCGGCTTTGTTGAACAAAGTCCACGTCAACAATTGTTGAACGTTGGACGCACCTTTTTAATGCTACAGGGAGTACAAGGAGGCGATTGGCGATTGGACTATTCGGGAAACAACAACATGTTTTCTCAAAATGGTATTCACAGCTTAATAGGAATTGATCATTTCAGATCAACAGCTACAAATTCAGTACAACTAACTCATTAATATATGAAATTTTTTTTCACACTACTTAGTATTTGTTTTTTGGAAGTGAATTGTTGTTTATGTCAAAGAGCCTATGACTTAGAAGATATGAGAAAATACAGCCCTTCCAAAAATCAAAAATTTAATTTATCTAAACACCCTTTTAAATTAGAAGACACTTCGCTAGTATCAGTTAATGCCTATTACATTAGGATAAATGAAGAGCAGGAGTGGAAAAATTATAAAATGATAAAGACGGTTTATTCATACAGTTATATGCGTTTCTACCCAGATGGAAGAATGTTCTGTAGTTTTCAATATCTAAGCCAACCGAATAAGAAAGAACTGCAGGACACCACTTATGGAAAGTTTGGCCGATATATCATTGAAAATGGCAAGTTGAAAGTAGAATTGTACCAAGATAAGCACGACGGCTACGCCTTCCTTTATGCCTATCCGGTATCTGGGGGCATACAATTTTACAAGTCGTCTTCGCGTGGATGGTTATTTCGCAATACAACAAGAACAAAAGAAGGTGGTTACTACCAAAGGTTTAATTTTTAATGATTATCCCTTTGCATACCCATAACTTGTGTACGAAACAGCTGCTATAAGTAGGCGTTCGAAAATGGCCTCTTTCATATACCTCCTATTGAAACGGTAGCAGTACTCGTTTAAATAATCCTGTAAATACTTGTCATTTATCCGGTGAAAGACGTCTAATAGTAATCTTTTGGCATTGCTGATAGCGGTGTGAATCCAGGGGAATACCTTGTCTGCTTCTTTAGGATTTACCATAACCAAGGCAAATAACCGCAGATCATCGTGGCTATCTATTAGGACTACTGATAATGCAGCAGCTGTCGCTGCTCACAAAGAAGCCAGTTTTGCGACTACTGTGGTTGCACAAAATTATATGGAGAGTGGTAAAGATATTCCTCTTGCTACATTCAAATGGGGTTTTAGTGGATTTGGGAAAACTCCTACATATAAATTCCAGACGGGCCTCGCCACTATACAAACAGCTTTGAAATGAGATATAGGTGTGTGTTTAATCCTAACGAATTGTATGGTACGGTGCTACCTGGCAGTAAACCGGGTATGCTTCATTTTGATGGGTTGCGTGGGCTTGGCGTCAGGGTCGGAGACCTGACAATTACTTTTTGAGTAGATAGCATTGGGAAGGTTGTGGATTCTGTGGTTGGTGTGGTGTTCGATTTCGGCCCACACAACCAACCTGGAGAATCCAGTGCTGCCACCTGTAATAAATTGAAGGGGAATGCGGACAACAATCAGTACATCTATATTGTCTTCCCTGATTCCTACCGGTACTTGAAACAGCTAATTGGCACTAAGGGCAATAGTGAAGGGCTGAAAAGGAATCCGACCAACACCGACGTAAAGCAGGCTTATGCATTGATGAACAGGCAACGGTCCGCAACGGGAAGAAAAGCAACTAAAGAAGTATTACTATGGACACTTTCAGACATTCCAGTTGTACAGAGTTTTGACAATGCCACACCGCAGGAAAAAGCGTGGGGAAGACAGCAACCTAGTAACAATAACAGGAACTTAAATGATTAATATCAAGGAACCCTATCCCACATTGCAGCATAATCTCGATAAACTATTGATAACGAAGCAGTTCATTTTTAAAAAGTTCCAGTTTGTGTACTACAGATTTTCTATTTCCTTGAAAGCCTGTTCATTGCATGCATTTTGCATCATTTTGCAAAGCAACGTATATTTTCATACGCTTAATATATAAATCATATCATTATATGTGTACTACAAACCAATTTTAGCACCCGTGACTAGCACGCATTTTACAGTCCCGTACCCCCCCCTACGAACAGTAGTGGCGGAAATTCTGCACTTTCCGAAAAATTACTCCGAAAAAATTAACTTAAGCAGCTAATAGCTGCAATGTGGGCTATGGTACTCGAATCAATCAAGTCAATTGCTGCAATCTGATGTACAAAGTGGTTGAAAGACAGTTTGGTCGATTTTTAGTACTCAAATGTTTAACGGAAATCAGATGAAATGATGATTGAATTACCGGTCATAATGTAGCACCATGTAATTGTATCAGTCATGGCTCTGTCCAATCCAGGTTCAACTGTGTCAAAGTATGTGTGACTAAGTTCAAATCTTGGATAAAAAGGTTCGAACTGTGTCCAGTCAAGCCGACAAAAAGAAAAACCAAGGCTTTTCGCCTTGGTTTTTTCTTTTCCCTCCGCTCTGTTTCCCCTCTATATTTGCCAGTAAGTGCTAGATTATTCTCGTTTTCCCTTGTATATGCCAAGAGATTCCAGCTTTTGGTTCGAATGCTGAATAGTTTAACTAACGTATCTTTAAATATGCTTTCTGAAATCGAATACGACAATATCTTCAACTGGTTGCCCTACCGAGATACTTGGCCTATCGATAGAAACAGAGTTAATGATAATATTAGTACTTATTACGGTTCTTTGAGATCGGATATAGTCGGTAGCTCAGTCTTTACAGCAGAACAGACACAAGACGGCGGAATGTCTAATTATCTTGAATTCATTTGCTATCCGAAAGGGTCTGGCTTCTATAGTGGACCTGCGATCATGCTATGTATTAGTTTATGTGCTCCTGTAGCATCCTATGGAGAGGTTGAATTTACGAAAGCTCATAATTATTCTGGACTAAGTGGTTTTATTGAGCCTGAATCGGTGGGAGTGGTTACGCAACACATGCTTATTCCAGTTCGAGCCAATATTGTTGAAATTCTTAAAAAGCATGAAATTGATATTATTGATTCCCTATTGTCTTGTAAACCATTACCGAGTGCGATAATAGCGTCCATGGAAAATTTGAATTTCGGAAACCAATATTTACATGGACTGTTTCAATGCACTGATTAGGGTAGGAATTTTACTCCATTTAAAGTTCAAAACCCGTCCAGCCAACCACAGTCCAAATTGTGCCGACTTATGTCGACTCAAGCAGGTTTATGCCGAATAATGTAATGATGTGATGAATTGCGCAGAGGTCTTTAATAAAACGGTTCGACACTTGTCCAGCCACCCCGACTTTAACTTAAACGGGAATAAACTTGCCAGTATGTGCTAGTTTGTTCCCGTTTTCGTTTGTTACTCGCCGAAATTTCGGGTGTTCTAATTCGAACTCTTAAAAAGCAATGTCTGGATTTCTATTCTGGCATCGCTAATTTTCTAACGCCTTTTTTTATAAGTTTGGGATTAGTTGTTTCAAGTATTTTTCTGCATCCATTGCAATTATTACCAACAGCCCACTGATAATAAACTGACACCTGCCTATTTTTATTTTCCGGTAACGCATTATCTCTAACTTCCTCTAAACAAAGAACATATTCACCTTCTCCAGCCTCTTCCATAGCACGGCTATCACTTATTTTGTACGAGAAACCATCTGCTACTATTACTTTGCCATCCATGGTCATTAAGTTTATGTAAGATATTGAAGTTTTTGTAATGATTGTCACAAATATACGGGTATGGTTCGACACTTGTCCAGTCAACTTCATTCCAAATTGCGCTGATTTAGGCCGTCTTATGTAGGTTCATGCAAGTTCAGGTCAAGCGAGGTAATACCATGCTGGATTGCGCAGATCCTTTATAAAAAGGTTCGACACTTGTCCAGCCATCCCGACTAATAAGAGCGAAAGAAACACCAATGTTGCTTTCGCTCTTCTGTTTTTTCAGCAAGCCGCCGCTTGTTAAAAAAACAGGCTGAATTGCTTAGCATAGCCGTTTCGGGAAAAATTTAGAATAAGTATCAGCTGAATAACGAGCTGCGTTTATCAATAGACGGGGAGACGTTAATATTTATCTTATTGTCTTCTTTCTTTTGGCTATAAACACGGTTTAACTCAAGAATGAAATCATCCATTTCTTTTGAAATGGCATGTAGCTGCTGGGAGTATTTTTTGATCTCGTCGGCAGTAAGGTCAAAGTCAATGATCAGTTTTGTCATCCCCAGCATGCTTGAGATGGGCCTTCGGATCACGTGGCTGATATCAAAAATTATCTGCTCAATGGAAGTAATGTAATCAACAAGCGGGGTAATGTCACTTGTCGCTCCATACCAAATAACTTTTCCATCTGTCTTTAATTCCGGTGCTGCCTGCATCCATCGCCACCTGGTTTGCCCGTCAACAACCATCCTGTACTGAAAGCTGAGCATTGATAGTGTTTTATAAGCTTTCTTCATTGCATCATTAAATTTCACTTTATCATCATCGTGCAATGTTTCCCTTAATTTTTCAGGGTTATCAGCAATGTATTCCGCACTATAGCCATGGTTAAAAACGTCTGTTCCCCGATTCATGAAAAGTACATTCGATTTGCCACTTTCCTCTATTTCAAACATATAGGTATTGCCGGGAACCTGGCTGGTTATCTTTCTCAATAATTGTTCACTTTGCCTAATCTTTTCTTCCGCTTCCTTTCGCTCAGTAATATCCTGATTAATAGAGAGGTATTGATATACTTTTCTATGTTCATCCAAAAACGGAACAATGGTGGTATCTACCCAATATATCGTCCCATCCTTTGCACTGTTGCGAAATTCTCCCCTGAAGGGCTTACCATTCTGCATGGCAATTGTCAGTTCATCGAAATATGCCGGAGCATGATAACCTGACCATATAAGATTATGATTTTTGCCAAGCAGTTCAGCCGCATTATACTTGCTGACATTTGTAAAATTTTCATTCACAAAAGTAAAACACCCATCTACTCCCGAAATGGATATAATTGAAGCCATGTCCAAAGCAACCTTATAGTCGCGCAGTTCGGTAGTATGCTCCCTTCGCTCCATATCAATTCTGAGCATTTCGAGCAGCATATTGATAAGGCTGCGTTCTTCTTTCAAAAAAGGCCCCTCATCTAATTTGGGCATTGGCTGTAAATAAAAAACTTCAATACTCAATTGCGTACCCTTAGCCGTCGTTGTTTCGCCAAGCAAGAAATATTCTGATGGACTGTAGTTGTTTGTCGCATATTCAATTCCGGCAACACACATGCGTGCAGCCGTTATTTCGGGGTACTGCCAACCAGATGGAAGCACGTCAGCTATTTTTCTAAGCAAGCTGCCAAGCGGGGCTGTTTCGTCCTGCAAAATACGGCTTACTGTGTAGAGGGTTTTCAATTCTTTTACCCGTTCTTCCAAGTTATGAAGGGTATCGTTTTTTACTTTCTCGGCTTCCTCCCGTTTACTTATTTCGTTCTTTAACGCGATCAAACCTGTGCGCAGGTGATTGGTGGCGTAATATTGTAAGGCAAGAATGGTACCGAAGGGAATAATTGCGCCTATCCAACGTGTTATCGGGTTGTGTATTACTGACGGTATTGGTAAGTGACCGGTCATTTCCAGATAAGCAAAGACAAAGTCCGTACCCACGGATAATAACCCAAATACAATGCCGCCCCTCCAGCTGAGTAAAATACCAGCCGTTAGTATTACGCTTATTTGCGATAGTATGCCAGGGGCGAGTATCCCCCCGGCCGAATAACAGGGTATGGTTACATATAACCACAGCATAATTGTAAGAGACCAACTTGCTACACGGGTGTAGCCCAGTCGGTTCAATGCAAGATTAACGGCTGCAATAAATAGCGAAACACTCAAAAATGTAAGCCATCTTAGCCATATCTGTGGAAAAAAATAAAAGCCGACCGAAACAATTCCCCCCGTTACCACCGACCAGATAATGGTGAGTGTAAACACCATATAGCTCTGGTAGTGCTTTTCTTTGTCTGGTATAGAGAAGAAATTATTCATGGATATATCTTAAGCAGGTTTCGCTTTTGTTTGCTACCTCATTCAAAAATAATATAAAAAGAGCGTATTATATTAGTTCAAATCCAGTTCTTTCTTTCCAGCCCTATTTGCATGTATCGGTTTATGCTGATTTATTGCAGATTGTGAATTTTGAGCCGATTAATGTAAGAATATGCTGAATTGCGCAGGGTCCCCTACAAAAAGGTTCGACACTTGTACTGTTATGTCCTTTAAAACCTTTGCCGGCTAGCAATTTGCTAGAAGAAGGCATTTGTTTTGGGGGTTAGAACAGTCTCGTTTTCGTATCGTAGATAATTCCATTGGGAAAGATGGAATTTTGTACATATTTCTTCCTAATTCTTCTGGTAAAAGCAAATCTCTTACTGATTTAACAGGAGTATAAATGAAGGCTTGTTCAAATTCGGGATAGAATCGGTTAACTAAATCCAAAAGGACTAGCATGCTTTCGTTAACAACGATGATATAGTCCATAAATTGCACAAGGGGATAAGGCAATGATATATCAGGGAATGGCACGTAAACCTTTATAATGGCCTAAGCAAGATGGATATAGCAAAAAGCTGATAGAAATATCAATGATGACAGTTCTATCAGCTATTTTAAAAAGATACCGGACGCCTCTATATTAACCCATTGAATGGAACCCTACCTTGTTTCCTTCTGTGTCGATAAAAAGTGCAATAAAGCCTCTGTTGGCACCAATAGCAGTTTTCGGCAGAATAACTTTTCCACCGGCACTTTCTACTCTGCCTAATGGAACTGAAAGGTCAGTTCCGCCATCTAAGTAAACAGTTGTGCCGGTCATTGCAGGAACAAAGTTTTCACCGCTAGCAATTGCTCCGCCAAATGCGCCTTTTTGTGGATCAGACGGTAAATATGCATATTGCATATTAGGATTAGGGTCGTTATGAATTTGAGCATCTAAAACTGTAGCATAAAATGCTTTTGCTCTATCGAAATCTTTTGCTGGGATTTCAAACCAATTTAGAGTGTTTACCATGTTTTTTTAAATTTTATATCAGTTTATTAAAGTTGATTTGTTTTATTTTTTTTAGTTGTTAAGGTATAGCATAGTTTTTCCTGTTGCTTACCTGTTTTCTTTTTTGTCTATGTGCTTCGGCGAAAGTTTCTGGTTGAACTATTGCTAAATCAATACTTAAATTATGTTTTTAATTAATTTGCTTCAACTTCATAAATCACGTTAATATTTCCCTTTGTTGCTTTTGAATACGAACAAATTGATTTAGACGCTTCTAACAATTTTTTTGCGGTATCAAAATCCACGTCGTTTATTTTTACGAGAAGATGCGCACCAATATCATAATTGCCGTTATCATGTAAAACACCAATTTTAGCTATTACAATAACCTCTCCAATTTTAACTTTTTCAATTCCTGCCGCAATTGTTACACTGGTGCCAAAACAAGCCGACCAAGCTGCTGCGAAAAGTTGTTCTGGATTGGTTGCGCCACCAGCACCTCCCATTTCTTTGGGAAATCTGACATCAACATCCAATAAACCGTCAGATGATTTTGCGTGACCGTTACGACCTGCTAAGGTTGTCACTTCTGCTTCATAAATTTTTTCCATTTTTATTAATTGTTTTTAATTGTTTACTTTTGTGCTTGCAAATTACAAGTGCAAATATAAAGATGTTTACTTGTAAATTGCAAGTAAATAAAAAATATTTTTTATGGAGGACAAAAAAAAGGCAAGATCGAGCTGTGGAGTATCCCTATCCTTGGATATTATTGGGGATAAATGGTCTCTATTAATTGTTAGAGATTTAGTTTATTTTGGCAAGGATACCTACGGAGATTTATTAAAGATGGAAGAAGGCATTGCTACCAATGTATTAGCGGATAGGTTAGTAGCTTTAGAAAAAGCAGGGATAATTACTAAGGAGATTTTTGTGGGGAGTAAGTCAAAATTTAAATATAGACTAACCGAAAAGGGGATTGACTTATATCCAATTATAATGGAGATTATGTTATGGGGTAGCAAATACTGCGAAGTAATGCCAGAACAAATAGGGCTTGCTAAAATAGATAAAGAAAAGAGGGACGCGTTTACAACGGATGTTATGAAGAAGCGACTTAAAGAGTTAACTGAAAGAACTTAGCATTTTATTTTTACGACAGGGCATTTCATTGTTTATAAAACTTATTTGTTTAATAATATTTAACTTTATGAAAGACAAATATTTAGACTCGCTTTAGATCTTGTCGGGAGTACTGGCAAGTAAAACTGAACGACTTGCCAACAAAAGGTTGATTCCGCTTCAACTCTGAGTGTAAGCACGATAGCCAGATTAATAGATGAACTAGAAAGGCGAAAATTGTTATATGAATTTCAAGGGAATCTTCAAACATTTATCCGTCTTCAACTTCAAAAGCACTTTTCCCTTAGTTGCACTTTATAGAAGTATTAAATAAAGATAATAACCTCTATTCAATTTTCCTGGCTCGTATGATAGTTAAATTTGGCAATGAATTCCAACTCGCTCAAGTGTAGTTATAAGAGTATAGTTCTAAACCTGTCCAGTGGACCACATTCCCAAATTGCGCTGAATTATGCCGACTTAGATTGGTTCATGTAGGTTTATGCCGAGTAATGCAATAACATGCTGAAGTGCGCAAAGGTCGCTTACATAAAGGTTCCACACTTGTCTAGCCTCCCCGACTATTTTACGAAAGTGAACAAACTTTTACGACTCTGTAAGTTGTTCACTTTTTTTGTTTACGATTTTACGTCTGATCTGTTGACGCCGAACAGATAAAAAGGTAATCAGACATTTTAGTTAAATTTACACAATAGAAATACATTTTTTTTCAAATCATACTAACGTCAATGGAGACAATTTTTGAACATAAGTACGAAGCAGGAAAGGTTGTATATACTGAAACAGGTATCACTTTTTACCCTGTCCTTTCTCGCCATAGCCTTATGATTCCATGGAGCAATGTAGATTTTGTAAGCCCTACCCCAGCAGTAAAATTACATAACAAGGAGTGGAGTACATTCGATGGCCGAAGTTTGAAAGGGCTTGATTACTTCAATATCAGTATAGTCCTAAAAAATCGTCGGTTAGTGTCTTTGAATACAAATCTAATTGAAAAGCTCTGGTTCTACGTCAACTTTCCGGTAATAAAGGTAACTTATGGTGCAGATGATAAGCAAAAGGTATACGAGGGTTTTATGAAGTATAAGATGAAATTGCCCACCCTTAATCGACCGCTGGAAGAGTTGCTCAACTTTTTTGCGATCTATTCCAGATATGATCTGCTATGTTCTTTTGATTAATACTCAAAGTGTGATAAAGAACAAAAAGTAACGACGGAAAGAGAGAAAGCCCCGTTTTTAAAGGGCTTAGTTAGAAGTTCAAAAGTTGTCCAGTCAACCTCATTCCAAATTATGCTGATTTAGGCCGTCTTATGTAGGTTCATGCAAGTTCAGGTCAAGCGAGGTAATAACATGCTGGATTGCGCAGAGGTCTTTTATGAAAAGGTTTGACACTTGTCCAGCCCAACCCAGCTAAGTGCATCATACACCTACTATCAACTATTAAAGCGCAACACCGCACCCTTACTGCCCGTTTATCCTCACTTCCTTACCATAAATATATTGGTTGGTAGTGTATTTGTGTATAAAATACACTTTGGAGAAACGCCTTATTACAAATTCGCTGCAGCCTTGGTGGGTGCGGTTTTTCGGGTACCAGTCGTAGGTGTAGCCAAGTTCTGTCCATGGGAAACGCCATGCGGTGTCGGCACCAAAAAAGCGGCTTATCCGCTGGCTATCTATCCATGCCACATATTCGGGGCTTGTGCCTTTTGGGAAACCCACTACACAGCTTTTGTCATTTGTTTCGCTATCGGGGCATGGGCGGTAAATATCCTGCGGCCGCACCCACATAGTAACGAACGTTGTATAGCCGGCATAGGGCGGCACGCCCAGCAGTTGCTTTATACGGGTGCTTACCTGGTTGCTGTCCACCTTGCGTACTTTATTCTTTAATTCTGGTGCTGTTGTTACCCAAATATCTACCGAATCGCCGGTCCATATTTGTAAGCTATCCGCATTTGCGGGAAATGCATTGCCTGATCCCTTCCAGGTAACCACCTGTATATATTTTTCTCCGTTAATATTTGTACTAATGAGGTTGCGGTTGTCATCGGCAATCGGTATAAGGTTGTTCGATATTTTTGAGGCGGAAACGTAGGCCGAATTATAAATTGATTGGTTATAATAATAAACGAGCGAATCGGCCGATAATTCGTGGTAACTGGCGGTACGTTTTGCTTGTGCAAACGCCAATACCGGCAATAGAAAAATGACCATGAAGCTGAGCACTGATGTGCCCTTATTACCAATACCTTGAAACCTGGTTGAATACATGCTTGTAAACTTTTGGGCTCAAATATATAATTCGTTGGTTGCATTTTATAAAAAACTATACATTTTATAAAAAATTATTTTAAAAATTGGGTACACTTTTTTGTGTCACTTTCCCCCTGTGCATTTGTCGCAATGCCCATTGCAGGCATTGGTAATTATGTTGCACCTTTGTATCATTAATAACAACATAAAACTTTCATCATGTCAAAAGTTTCCATCTACCTCAATTTCCAAGGCAATACTGAAGAGGCTTTCAATTTTTACAAAACGGTTTTCCAGACTGAATTTGCCGGGCCTGTTTTTTATAATAAAGACGCGCCGCCAATGCCCGGTATGCCACCGCTGCCCGAAAACGAGCAAGGCAAAATAATGAACATTGCATTGCCTATTTTGGGTGGCACTGTTATTATGGGCACCGATATGCTGGAATCGATGGGCCATAAACTGAAAATAGGTAACAATGTAACCATTAACCTGGAGCCGGACACAAGGGAAGAAACGGAACGCATTTACAATGCGCTAGCAGAAGGTGCTACAGAATGTATGCCATTGCAAGATATGTTCTGGGGTGCTTACTGGGGTGTTTGCCTCGATCGTTTTGGCATCCGCTGGATGTTCAATTGCATGGAAAAGAAATAATACCATTTATACATAATAAACCGGCAGGGTTGCGATTGTTGTGTACCTACCGGCACACGGTTTATTTAATTGGTTAGCAACTACAAACCTTTTGCACTTACCAGCGCAATGACATGATTTTAGCGCCGTATTTTGATGTA